>NZ_BPQT01000045.1 GCF_022179405.1 Methylobacterium marchantiae | reverse complement strand
GGCCCGTGAGAGCGATGGAGACGCCCCGCATGAAGCCTGCTCGCCACTCGAGATCGCCCGGCGGTCCGGCGTGACCGCCAGCAGATCCGCCCCTGGCCGGCGGATACGCGTCGTCGCCGTGGCTGTGCAGAAGGGCGGCACCGGCAAGACGACGCTGGCGGCCTCGCTCGCGGTCGCGGCGGCGGAAACCGGCGAAAGCGTCGTCGCCTTCGACCTCGATCCACAGGGCTCCCTCGCGGGCTGGGGTGCCCTGCGCCGGAAGAACGGGATCGTCGTCGACCGCATCCAGGCCTGGGAAATCGGGCAATTGCCCGAAATCCTCGACGGCGCCTCCGAGAGCGGGGCGACGATCGCCCTCGTCGATACCGCCGGCACCGCCACCGGCGCGACCCCGGCCCTGAGCGCCGCCGACCTCGTCCTGGTGCCGGTGAGACCGTCCCGGCTCGATCTCGTGGCCGCCCGGCCGACCCTGCAGACCCTCGTCGGCCTCGGCATGCGAAGCCGGCTGGCCCTCGTCCTCAATCAGTGCCCGCCCCCGCCCTCCGCGCGGACGGAGGCCTACGCAGCCCAGCTCCGCGCCCTCGGCGTGCTGGCCGAACCGGGCATCGTCCAGCGCGTCGACCATCAGGACGCGGTCGCGGCGGGCCTCGGCGTCACCGAATACGCGCCCCTGGGACAGGCCGCCGGCGAAATCCGCGCGCTGTGGGACTGGATCGCCACGAAGATGAGCGCGTGATCCGAGGGGCCGGCGTCCGAGCGGGATTGCCCGTCCGTCATCGCTTCCGGTGGAAGATCGGCGCCTAAACAGGCACGCGCTGGCGTGCCAACGCGTGCCTGTTTAGCTCCTTGATGTGTCGCAGGTCACCGACGCAAAACCGGTGACCACTTTTGCGAAACCTGCTCAGAGCGACCAGCCGCCATCGACCGAGATCGCCGCGCCGGTCACGAACGCACCGAGATCGGAACTCATCCACAGAACGGCTTCCGCGATCTCCTCCGGCCTGCCCAGCCGACCGACCGGCTCCAGGTCGATGGCCTTCTGGATGTCGCCTCCCGTGAAGCGGTCCATCATCGGCGTCTCGATATTGCCGGGCAGGACGGCGTTCACCCGGATGTTCGAGGTCGCGTAATCGAGGGCGGCGGATTTGGTGAGGCCGATGATGGCGTGCTTCGAGGCGGCATAGCTCGCGCCGCCGGCCACTCCCCGGATGCCAGCGCCCGAGGAGGTGTTCACCACGACGCCCCCGCCCTGGCGCAGCATCTGCGCGATCTCGTGCTTCATGCACAGGAAGGTCCCGCGCAGGTTGATGTCGAGGATACGGTCCCATTCGTCGAGCCCGATCTCGGCGAGGGGCGCCGCCTTGTTCTCGACGCCGGCATTGTTGAACGCCATGTCGAGCCGGCCGAACGCCGCGACGGTGGACGCGACCGCCGCTTCGACCTGCTCCGGCACCGAGACGTCGCAGGCGAGGACCAGCACCTCGCCGCCCAAAGCCCGGATCGCATCGGTGGTCGGCCGCAGCGCGTCCACGCTCAGGTCGAGGATGGCGACGCGGGCGCCTTCGCGGGCGAAGGCGACGGCGGTGGCGCGCCCGATGCCGCTGGCGGCTCCGGTGACGAAGGCGGCCTTGCCGGTGAAGCGGTCGGGTCGGGACATGGAATGACCTCTCTGGAATCGGATGGGAGCCGGCCTCGCACCGACGGAGATCGAAGGATCCTTCGATGTCGGGGAAGCGGCCGTGATCGTCGGTCCGGACGTAGGAGGCTTCGGGAGGTTGCGCGACCCGCGGCCGCCTCACCGGAACGATGAGCGCAGCTCATCGTTCCGACCCTCACGGCGCCGGCTAAAGGCCGAGCGGGCGCATCTCGCGGATGAGCGCGATCAACAGCCGAAGGCCGGTCGGGAGTTGGCGGCGACCCGGATAATACAGGGAGAAGCCCGCGCCGGAGGGCGACCAATCCTCGAGGACGAGGCGCAGATCGCCCCTGCGGACCGGCCCCGCCACGCAGGGTTCCGGGAGGTAGGCGAGCCCCACCCCCTCCGTGGCGAGGGTGACCGCGAGCTCGGTACTGTCGAGCGTCAACGCCCCGGGCACGTCGAGCGCCAGGGGCTCTCCGTCCTTCTCGAATTCCCAATGGTAGATGTGGTCGTTGCCGAGCCGGATGCGCAGGCAGCGATGGGCGAGGAGGTCGCGGGGATGCGTCGGCATGCCGAAGCGCTTCAGATAGCCGGGCGCGCCCACCACCACCCAGCGGATGTCGGCGGACAGGCGCTGGGCGATCATGTCCTCCGGCACCGTGTCGCCGTAGCGGATGCCCGCATCGGCGCCCGCCTCGACCACGTCCAGCAAGTGGTTCGACACGCGGATGTCGATCGCGACGTCCGGATAGCGCTCGAGGAAGGTCGGGAGGATCGGGGCGAGCAGGAGCACGCTCGCATGCTCCGACACGTTGAGGCGGACCCGGCCCGCCGGCTCGCCGCGATGGCGGTTCAGGGCCTCGACCGCGAGGCCGATCGCCGCGAACGGCGCGTCGATGGACGCGAAGAGCTCCTCGCCGGCGGCGGTGAGCGTGACGCTCCTGTTCGTGCGATTGACGAGGCGGACGCCGAGCCGCGTCTCCAGCCCCTTCAGGGCATGGCTCAGCGCCGAGGCGCTGATGCCGAGGTCGAGGCCGGCACGCCGGAAGCTGCGATGCTTCGCGATCGCGAGAAAATATCCGAGATCGGCGAGGTCGGCACGGCTGAGCTGCACGATACCGTTGTGACGGTGCTGCGGCGTCCGCGCAACCAGCGTGAACGCCGCTCATCACCGATCGATGCCGCGTCCCGATCGACGCCGAAGCCGGGGTCGGGAATCTGAGGCGCGCGACGGCGCCTCCCTACGCGCCCTTCGCCCCGAAGGCCGCCAGGATGCGCGCCCAGGAGCGGGTGCCCTTGTGGAAGCTCCTGAGATCGTACTTCTCGTTGGGGGAATGGATGCGGTCGTCGTCGAGGCCGAAGCCGATGAGCAGCGTGTTGCGATCGAGGAGCCGCTTGAAATCGCCGACGATGGGGATCGAGCCGCCGGCGCCGATGGTGACGGCGGGAACGCCCCATTCCTCGGCGAGCGCCGTGCGGGCGGTCTCGAGTTCGGGCATGTCGAAGGGCAGGCTGATGGCGCGGCTGCCCTTGTAGCAGATCACCTCCACGGAGCAGTCGGAGGGGATGCGCTCGCGCACGAAGGCCTCGAACGTCCTGGCCAGCACGGCCGGGTCCTGGTCGTCCACCAGACGGAACGAGACCTTGGCGCTGGCCTGTCCCGCGATGACGGTCTTGGTGCCCTCGCCGGTATAGCCGCCGATGATGCCGTTGACGTCGCAGGCCGGACGCGACTGCACCAGTTCGATCAGCATCCGCCCGCGCTCGCCGGCCGGCTCCTTCAGGCCGATGGGGCCGAGGAACGTCTCCGCCGTGAAATCGAGCCCGCGCCACTGGTCGAGGATGTCGGCCGGCCGCTCGCGCACGCCCTCGTAGAAGCCCGGCAGGGCGACCTTGCCGTCGGCATCGTGCAGGTCGGCGATGATCTTGGACAGGACGTGGATCGGGTTGCGCGCCGCCCCGCCGAAGAAGCCCGAATGCAGGTCGCGGTCGGCGCAGGTGACCTTCACCTCGAAATAGGCGAGCCCGCGCAGGGAGGTGGTGATGGCCGGCGTGCTGCCGTTCCACATGCTGGTGTCGCAGACGAGGACGATGTCGGCGGCGAGTTTTTCGCGGTTGGCCGCGACCCATTCGGGCAACCCTTGCGAGCCGTTCTCCTCGGCGCCCTCGATCAGCAGGGTGACGCCGCAGGGCAATTCCCCTTCCATCGCGATGAAGGCGCGGCAGGCCTCGACGAAGGTCATCACCTGACCCTTGTCGTCGGAGGCGCCGCGGGCGACGATCTGCTTCTCGCCCTTCGCATTGAGGGAGATGCGCGGCTCGAAGGGCGGCGTCTCCCACAGGTTCAGCGGGTCCACCGGCTGCACGTCGTAATGGCCGTAGAACAGCACGTGCGGCGTGCCGGGCTTGGGCGCATGCGCCAGCACCACCGGATGCAGCGAGGTCTCGTGGATGGCGGTCTCGAAGCCGAGCGCCGCGAGATTGCCTTCGAGCCACTGCGCCGCCTCGCGGCAATGGCCGGCATAGGCCGGATCGGTGGAGATCGATGGGATTCGCAGGAAGTCGAACAGCCGCTCCAGGGAATTGTCGAGGTCGCGGTCGATATCGTTGAGAACCGGGTCGAGGGCGGCCATCGCAGGTCCTTCGTGGCGAGCGGGGATGGCCGAAGGGTTAGCCGAGGGGATGAGCGGGCGCAAACTGCGGACTGGGGAAGGTGTCTGGGGCTTGGGATGCGGTTCGATGCTGCTCGGAACGAAACCGCGAACATCACGCCGTCATTCCGGGGCGCCGAAGGCGAGCCCGGAATCCAGAAACGCCTCCCGTGCCGTATCGAACCTGCGTCGCGGCTCTGGATTCCGGGCTCCGCTACGCGGACCCGGAACGACGGCGTGGGTCGGCAAGACAGGTGTTCTCCTTTGGTGATGATGGGCCGCCCATTCGAGCGTGCCGCCCGATCCCGGCTCGTGCCGGGAGGTGGGAAATCACCGTCCCGGGAACACGCGCAATTTGGAATGGTTATCGAGTGACCGGCGCGGGGCGTGGACGTTCTTTCCCCTCGGGCCGCAGCCATTCTCGAAACCCGGTCGGCTCGCCCGGCCCCTGACCGTTCAGGACACGCCCATGCTCATCGACAGCGGATCGCCCGGCGCGCCAGCCACCATCGGCATCAGCCTGACCATCAACGGCGAAGTCCGCGAACTTCCGGTCGCGCCCTGGACCACCCTCCTCGACCTGCTGCGCGAGGATCTAGACCTCACCGGCACCAAGAAGGGCTGCGACCACGGCCAGTGCGGCGCCTGCACGGTGCTGGTGGACGGCAAGCGCATCAATTCCTGCCTCGCGCTGGCCGTGATGAAGGACGGCGCCGACATCGTCACCGTCGAGGGATTGGCGAAGGACGGTGCCATGCACCCGCTCCAGGCCGCCTTCGTCGAGCGCGATGCCTTCCAGTGCGGATACTGCACCCCCGGCCAGCTCTGCTCGGCGGCGGGCATGATCTCGGAAGGTCATGCCACCTCGCGCGAGGAGATCCGCGAGGCCATGAGCGGCAACATCTGCCGCTGCGGCGCCTACACCAACATCGTCGATGCCATCGAAGACGTCATGCACGCGGGAGCCGCCCGATGAACCGCTTCGATTACGTCCGCCCGACCACGGTGGAGGAGGCGGTGAGAGCCATCGGCTCGGCCGCCAATGCCCGCTTCATCGCCGGCGGCACCAACCTCGTCGACCTCATGAAGTACAATGTCGAGCGGCCCGAGCGCCTCGTCGACATCACCCGCCTGCCCCTCGAAGCGATCGAGGAGCGCGACGGCGGCCTCAGCATCGGCGCCCTCGTGACCAATGCGACGGTAGCCTATGACGAGCGGATCAAGAGCCGCTACCCGCTCCTGTCGAGCGCGATCCTGGCCGGCGCCTCGGGCCAGCTGCGCAACGCCGCCACCACCGGCGGCAACCTGCTTCAGCGCACCCGCTGCTACTATTTCTACGACGAGGCGATGCCGTGCAACAAGCGTGAGCCCGGCACGGGCTGCCAAGCGATCGGCGGCGTCAACCGCATCCACGCCATCTTCGGCACCAGCGACAAGTGCATCGCCACGCACCCCTCCGACATGTGCGTGGCGCTGGCGGCCCTCGACGCCAAGATCCGGGTCACCGGGCCGGGCGGCGAGCGGACCATTCCCTTCGCCGAGTTCCATCGTCTGCCCGGCGACGAGCCGCAGCGGGACACCAACCTCGCCGCCGACGAGATCGTCCTGTCGGTCGATCTGCCCGGCGAGGATTTCACCGGCCACCACACCTACCTGAAGCTGCGCGATCGGCTCTCCTACGCCTTCGCCCTGGTCTCGGTGGCCGCCGTGATGACGCTGGACGGCGAGACGATCACCGACGCCCGCTTCGCTCTCGGCGGCGTCGCCCACAAGCCCTGGCGCAACCCGCAGGCGGAGTCGTTCCTGAATGGCAAGCCGGCCACGCGCGAAACTTTCGAGGCTGCCGCCGACATCGTCGTCCGTGAAGCCCAGCCGCAATCCGAGAACGGCTTCAAGGTCGAACTCGCCCGGCGCGCCATCATCCGCGGCCTGACCCAGGCCGCCGCCGGCACGCCCCAGTCGCAATCCGACAAGCGCATCGCCTGAGGACCCGTCCAGACATGGCCAACAGCATCTCCTCCACCGGCACGGACAGCTTCGTCGGCACCGCACAGAGCCGCGTCGACGGCCCCGCCAAGGTGACCGGCCAGGCGAAATACGCCGGCGAGTTCACCGCCATCGACCTCGCCCACGGCTATGTCGTCTCCGGCGGCATCGCCAAGGGCCGCATCACCGCCATCGACACGGCAGCGGCGGAAGCCGTGCCCGGCGTCCTCAAGGTCTTCACCCACGAGAACCGTCCGCGCACGGCCTGGCTCGACTACAATTACCAGGACGCGGTGGCGCCTCCCGGCTCGCCGTTCCGCGCCCTCTACGACGACAGGATCCTCTACAGCGGCCAGCCGGTCGCCCTGGTCGTCGCCGAGGATTTCGGTACCGCCCGCTATGCGGCGTCCCTGGTGAAGGTCGCCTACGACGCCGAGGAGCCGCTCACCGACGTGGAGCGCCAGCGCGCGTTCGGCTACGAGCCGCCGAAGAAGCGAGCCGGCATCAAGCCGCCGCCCGCGCCCTGGGGCGATGCCGACGGCGCCTTCGCCGCGGCTCCGATCCAGCTGCGCAGCGACTACACCCTCGCCGTGGAGCACCATAACCCGATGGAGCCGCATGCCTCCACGGTGGTGTGGGACGGCGACGGCGCGATCACCGTCTACGACAAGATCCAGGGCGTCTCGAACAGCCAGGGCTACATCGCCGGCGTGTTCGGCATGGACAAGGACAAGGTGCGGGTCCTCAATCCGTATCTCGGCGGCGGCTTCGGCCTCGGTCTCCGGCCGCAATACCAGCTCTTCCTCGCGGTCATGGCGGCACGTGAACTCGAGCGCTCGGTCCGCGTGGTCCTGACCCGCGACCAGATGTTCACCTTCGGCTATCGTCCCGACGTGCGCCAGACGATCTCCCTTGGTGCGGACGAAGGCGGCAAGCTCCAGTCGATCAAGCACGATGCCCTGTCGGGCACCTCGCGGTTCGAGGATTACCAGGAGGTCGTGGTCAACTGGTCGGCCATCCTCTACGGCGGCTGCGAGAACGTCTCCCTCGACTACAAGCTGACGCAGATCGACACCTACACCCCCGCCGACATGCGGGCACCGGGGGCGGTGACGGGGGTGTTCGCCCTCGAGATCGCCATGGACGAACTGGCCTACGCCACCGGCCAGGACCCGATAGCGGTGCGTCTCAAGAACTACACCGACAGGGACCCGACCGAGGACAAGCCCTTCGGCTCGAAGGCCCTGCGCTCCTGCTACGAGCAGGGCGCGGAGCGCTTCGGCTGGTCGGAGCGCAACCCGGAGCCCCGCTCCATGCGCGACGGCAAGGAGCTCGTCGGCTGGGGCATGGCCACCGGCGTGTGGGAAGCGCTGATGCAGAAATCGGCGGCGCAGGCGACCCTGACCTCGGACGGCAAGCTCGTCGTCGGCAATTCCACCGGCGATATCGGCACCGGCACCTACACGATCCTGACCCAGATCGCGGCCGATGCCCTCGGCCTTCCGATGGAGGACGTGACGACGAAGCTCGGCGATACCCAGCTCGCCGAAGCCCCCGTGGCCGGTGGTTCCTGGACGGCGGCGTCGTCCGGCACGGCGGTGATGAAGGCCTGCCGCAAGATCGCCGCGGATGTCTTCGCCATGGCCCGCGCCATGGACGATTCCCCCCTCGCCAATGTCGATCTAGAGCGCGTCGTCTTCACCGGCGGGCGGATCGAGGTGGCGGGCGACCCGTCCCGCAGCGTCTCGCTCGTGGACGCCATGAAAGCGGGCGGCGTCGACAAGGTCGAGGCGACCGAGTCGGCCGGGCCGGATGCCGGCCACATGAAGGAGTTCGCCTCCTACACCCACTCGGCCGTCTTCGCGGAAGTGAAGATCGACGAGGAACTCGGTCAGGTCCGGCTCACCAGGATCGTTTCGGCCATCGCAGCGGGCAAGATCATCAACCTCAAGACCGCGCGCAGCCAGATCCTCGGCGGCGTGGTCATGGGGATCGGCTCGGCGCTGGAGGAGGAATCGATGCTCGACCACACGGTCGGCCGGTTCATGAACCACAATTTCGGCGAGTATCACGTGCCGGTGAATGCCGACATCCACGACATCGACGTGATCTTCGTGGAGGAGGACGACAAGGCCAACCCGATGGGTGTGAAGGGCCTCGGCGAGATCGGCATCGTCGGCACGGCTGCGGCCATCGCCAACGCGGTGTTCCACGCCACCGGCAAGCGCATCCGCGACCTGCCGATCACCATCGACAAGATCATCGACTGATCACGCGGCGGACGTCCCAGACCCGATAGATCGAAGGCCCGAACCATTCTGTGGCTTCGGGCCTTCGTCGTTGGGAGACGCCGGTGACAGATCCGTCCTCAACTCGCCAGCGCCAACGCCTCCTCGGCAAGGCGCTTCGATCGGACCTCCGCCACGCGCTCGGCCAGATATTCCGTGTCGCGGGCGATGCCCGAGAAGCGTCCCGAGCCCCAGGTGTGCAGCCAGGGCAGGCCGACGAAGTAGAGGCCCTCCACCGCCGTCACCCCGCGTCTGTGGATCGGCAGGACGCGCCCGTCGAAGGCGGGGGCGTGGACGAAGCCGTAATCGGCGCGAAAGCCCGTGGCCCAGATCACGCTGCCGATGCCGGCCGCCCTGGCGTCGAGGCTCGGCTCGTGCGGACCCGGCGCCCAGAGCGGCGTATAGTGCGCCTGTCCGGGGGCTGCGATGCCCTTGGCGGCGATGTGCCTGTCGATGGCGCCCTGGATGCCGGTATAGACCGCGTCCGCATTGTCGAGGTTCTTCGCCAGATCGTCGGCGAAGCGCAAAGCCGGCCCGTCGATGGAATCGAGGCGCCCGTGCAGGCTCATGCCTTCCAGGGCGAAGCGGCGCAGGTCGATGTCGCGCCCGCCGTCGCGTCCGGTGAGGTAGTGGTTGGCCTTGCGCCGGACGTCCTCCTTGAGCGGATGGTCCTCCACGGCGAGGTCGTACTGACCCATCTCGGCGAGCCAGTCGACGGCATCGCGGCCGCGATAGACGCGCGGGCAGCGTGGGGCCGAGCCGACCACGAGATGGACCTTGCGGCCCGACAGGTGGAGATCCTCGGCGATCTGGCAGCCGGACTGGCCAGAGCCCACCACCAGCACCGCGCCCTCAGGCATCCCGCCAGAATTGCGGTAGGCGGAGGAATGGATCTGCCTGATGTCGCCCGGCAGGCGCGCGGCGAAGGCCGGGATCGAGGGCACGTGATAGCCGCTGATCGCCATCACCACCTGATCGGCGGTGTGCTCGCCACGGCTCGTGGCGACGATGAATCCGCCGCCGGGCCGACGCCGGATCGCGGTCACCGCCACGCCCTCGACCACGGGCGCCGCGATCGCCCTCGCATAGGCCTCGATGTAGCCGACGATCTCGTCCTTCGGCATGAAACCGTGCGGCTCCCCTCCCGGATAGGGAAAGCCCGGCAATTGGCACTGCCAGTTCGGCGTCACCAGGCAGAAGCTGTCCCAGCGCTGGGTCTTCCAGGCATGGGCGATGCTGTCCTTCTCGAACAGGATGTGGTCGATGCCGCGTAGGCGGAGCTGGTAGCTCATCGAGAGGCCGGCCTGCCCGCCGCCGACGACGATGACCGAATGGTGCGCGGGATGCGTCGGGTTCTGGTCCATGCGGGATGTCCTCCGGGCTCGGGCCACAGCGTGACCCGGCAAAGAAATCGGGGCCGCTACTCCTCGAAGGCTTCCACCGTGACGCGGGCGTCGGGCGTGGCGGCGAGCGCCGTCGCGCGCGCCTCGATCCGGGCGAGCTGTCCCAGGGCGAGGCTGCAGGGGAAGCCGTATCGGGCCTCCACGCGCTCGCTGGCGATGGTCAGGGCCGTCCGGCTGCGGGCGGCGAACTCGGCGACTTCATAGGTCTCGCCGATGGCGAGATGCTCCTTGACGACGAGGGAGGGCGAGTAGCAGGCCTCGCGCAGACCATCGGGCCAGCGCACGTGGAAGCGCATCTCAGGCATCCGACATCTCCTGCTTGCGGGCCGCGAGGGTCGCGTAGGCCGGCCGGTGCTTCTCGGCGCAGGCCCGCCAGGAATGCGCCTCGGCGACGCCGATCCCCGCCTTGGCCAGCCGGCCTCGGGTGGAGGGCCGGAGGGCCGCGCGCATCCCGTGGAGGATCGATCCCGCCTCCTCCGGATCGACGAACACCGTGTCCGCGGCGGTGAGATATTCGGTGAAGGGCGCCCGGTCGGAGACGATGGTCGGCGTGCCGCTCGCCATCGCCTCCAGCACGCAGAGGCCGAACCCCTCCTTGAGGGAGGGGAAGACCAGGGCGTCGGCGAGGCGGTAGAGGGCGGGCATCGCGGCCTGAGGCACCGGCCCCGTCTGCACCACCGGACGGCCGGGTCCAAGGCCGAGGCCGTTCCGCTCGAGGGCCGCCCGGCAGCGGGCCTGATAGCCGGAATGGTCGAGGAGCGAGGCGCCGCCGACGACGAGGAGCTGCGCCTCCGGCCACTCGTCCCTCAGCCGGGCGAAGGCCTCGATGATGGCGAGGCTGTTCTTGCGCTCTTCGAACCCCCCGATGCTGAGGAAAATCGGGCCCTGGCCGACGCCCCACTCGCTCCGCAGGGCGGCGTCCCCCTCTCCCGGCTCGGGGCCGAAGGCGCCGGTATCGACGCCGTTGCCGACATTGAGGGCGGCGAGCCCGTAATCCCGTGTGAGGGCGCCCTGCCACAGGCTGCTGACGCAGAGGAGCGCGGTGGCATCGAAGATCGCCCTATCGTGCCAATAGGCGAGCTGCGGATCGGAGAAGAGGTCGACATGATGGACCGTGCGCACGAAGCCGGGGATCAGGCGTCGGCGCGTCAGGGTGGCGAGGGCGTTGCCGCTGATCGCGTCCTGGGCATGGAAGACGTCGTAATCGCAGGCCGCCGGCGACGCGAAATGGCGCAGGTAATCCTCGATCCGGGTGCGGACAAGGTCCACCGTCGACCCGGAGACCGGTCGCGCGGCCACCGAGATCACCGGGCAGGATGCCTTGCGGAAGAAGCCGGTTCCCGAAGGGTCCGGCGCATGGATCACGGCCCTGTGGCCGAGGGCGGCGAGCGCCTCGCCCAAGGCCAGGGCATGGACCACGCCGCCGCGCGGATTGGTGGAATGCGCGAGGATCGCGATGCGGAGAGACCCGGCCATGTCCGTCATTCCCCTTGCCCGCAGCCGATGAGGGGGCTCGCGGCGAAGTCCCAGATCACGGCCTCCTCCGACCCGTCGGACAGAGTGGCGACGCGGCTCGCATCGATGCCGCCGATGACGGCAGCGGCGATTCCGCGATCCGTGAAGCGCCGCAAGACCGGCTGGACATGCTCTGGAGAGACGCTGAGGAGGTAGCCGAAGCTCGGGAAGGCGGTGAGCCAGCGGGCGACCTCGATCCCCTCGGGGCGCGGAATCCGGTCGAGCCGGATCGCCGCGCCGACGCGGGAGCATTCGAGCAGCATCAGGGCGGTGCCGACGAGGCCGGCCATGCTGATGTCCTTGGCGGCCTTGGCGAGACCGTCCTCGGCGATGCCGGCGAGAATCGCGATGTCGCCACGCAGGCGCGCCGCCGGAGCGCCCGTGGCGGCGTCCCAATAGGGGTGCGGATCGCGGAAGCGCCCGCGCAGGTCGATCGCCGCCACGAGGCTGTCGCCCGGCATCGCGTCGAAGCTGGTGAGCAGGCGTTTCGCCCGGCCGAGGATGGCGACGGCCAGATGCTCGCCCTCGCTGCGGGTATTGGTATGTCCCCCGACCACCGGCACGCCGAAGGTCTCGGCCCCGGCTCTCAGGCCGGTCAGGACCGGATCGGCATGGGACTGGTCCCGGCTCCACAGGGCGTCGACCACCGCGATCGACCGTCCGCCCATGGCGGCGATGTCGCTGACATTGACCATCACCCCGCAGAAGCCGGCGAAATACGGATCGGCGGCGACGAATCCGTCCATGAACCCTTCGATGGCGAAGAGAAGGTAGCCGTCGCCGTCGGGGATGGCGGCGCAATCGTCGCCGAGCGGAACGGCGTCCGCGCGCCCGCCGAGGCCGAGCCGGCCGATCACCGCGTCGATGTCGCGCTTGTGGGCGAGGCCGCGCCCGTTGCGGATGCCATGCGCCATCTCGGCGAGGGAGGGCAGCAGGGTCATGGTCAGGCCGCCCGCCGCAGGAGGGTGACGAGGCCGCGCTCGGGATCGGCCAGGGGCGGGTAATGCGCGAGATCGGCCTGCATCAGGTGATGGGGACGGCCGTGCAGGTCGATCTCGGCGAGGCTGGTCCAGTGCAGCGATTGGAACAGGGCCGCATTGGCGCTCTGCACATGGGCGAGGAATCGGGTGCAGCCCCGCGCATGGGCCGAGGCCACCGCCACGTGGATCAGGCCGGCGCCCAAAGCCCCGACCCGGCGGTAGTCGCGGGCCACCGCGAGGCGCGAGCCCCACCATTCGCCGGGCTGATCGGCACTCTCGTGGATGCGCACGGTGCCGACCACGGCATCCGGTGCGCCGCCCAGCGTCGACAGGGCGCAGATCGGGATCGCCGCCGCGTCGATCGGATCACGGTCGTCGCCCTCGAAGATCGCCTGTTCGGCGCAGAACACCTGCCGGCGCAGGGCTGCGGTCCCGGCCCGCTCCCAGGACGCGGTGGCGAACTTGATGCGGAAATGGCTCGATCGATAGGCGGGGACGGGCTCGAACATCGCGTCGCCTCAGCGCTCGTAGGTGGAGAGCGCCGAGCAGGCGCCGCAGCGGCCGCATCCGGCCTTGATGTCGGTGGAACGCAGCCCCGCCCCCGCCAGCATCGCCGCGAGCGGTGCCAGCACGGAATGCATGAAATCCGGCGAGGGGGCGGGATGGTCCTCCAGCGGCGTGCCGGAGATCGGCACGAACGGCACCACGAAGGGATAGACGCCCATGGCGATGAGGCGCTCGGCCATCGTCAGGATGGCCCCCGCCGTGTCGCCGAGGCCGGCGAGGATGTAGGTCGAGACCTGGCCCTTGCCGAAGACAGGCACGGCGGCCGCGAAGGCGTCATAGTAGCGCTCCAGCGGCACGCTCGCTTTGCCGGGCATGATTGCGGCGCGCACCTCCGGGGTCACCGCCTCGAGATGCATGCCCAGTGCGTCGACGCCCGAGGCTTTCAGCCGGGCGAACCAGCGGTCGTCGTCCGGCGGTTCGCACTGGGCCTGGATCGGCAGGTCCACGGCCGCCTTCACCGCGAAGGCGCTCTCGCAGAGCACGGCCGCCCCCCGGTCGGTGGCGTTGGGCGTGCCCGTGGTCATCACCATATGCTTGACGCCGTCGAGGAGGACGGCGGCGCGCGCCACCTCGGCCAGTTGCTGCGGCGTCTTGTGGGCGACGGTGCGTCCCGCCGCGAGGGACTGCCCGATGGAGCAGAACCGGCAGGTCCTGGTGCGGCTCTGGTAGCGGATGCAGGTCTGGAGCACCGTGGTGGCGAGCACGTCGCGGCCGTGCAGCACGGCGATCTTCGAATAGGGCACCCCGTCGAGGGTCTGCAGCCCGTAGAAGCGTGGCTTGCCCGGAAACGTCACCCGGCCGATCACCGTGCCCTCGTGCTCGATCAGGCTCGACCCGTCGGCATCCGGTCGGCGCACGAGATAGGGCGAGTCGAAGGCGCTCGCGGTATGGACCGGCACCATGACCGTGCGGCCGGCGATGGTCATCGCCTTGTGGTCGGACGGGCCGGCCCCGCCCCGGCGGCTGGCGACCCCGGCGCGGGTGTCAGCCAGCCTGACTCCGTAGGATTGGAGCGCGTTGATCAGGTGCTCGGTCGGCATCCCCTGGTAGACCGGGGACGGCACCGGCAGCGAGGCGGCCGGGGAGGTCAGCAGCGGAGAGTCGCTCATGGTCGGTGCTCCGGGGATGCGGGGTGTCCGATGCGTGCGTGGTGACCACGGTGCGGGCGGGACGCGCGTCGTGATTGAGGCTGAGGAGTTCGGGACGGGCGTAATGGCCGACGGAATCCATCATCCGCTTGCGCTTGGTGACGAGGGCCATGTCCATGTCGGCGACGATGATGCCCTCGCCTTCGGTCATCGGCGGGACGAGGTGCTTGCCTTCCGGCGAGACGATGGCGGTGCAATTGCCGCCGCGCAGCGCGCCGCGCATCCGCTCGTCGGGGGAGATCGTGGCGATCTGCGCCTCGGTGAGCCAGCCGGTGGCGTTGACCACGAAACAGGCGGCCTCCAGCGCGTGATGCCGGATCGTGACTTCCATCTGGTCGGCGAAGATCTGGCCGACCATCGAGCCGGGGAACTGGGCCGCGTGGATCTCCTCGTGCTGCGCCATCAGGGCGTAGCGGGCGAGCGGGTTGTAATGCTCCCAGCAGGCCAGCGCCCCGACCCGGCCGACGGCGGTCTCCACCACCTTGAGCCCGGCGCCGTCGCCCTGCCCCCAGATCATGCGCTCGTGATAGGTCGGCGTGATCTTGCGGCGCTTGAGCAGGAGCGTCCCGTCCGCGTCGAAGATCAGCTGCGCGTTGTAGAGCGAGCCGTGGTCGCGCTCGTTGATGCCGAGCACGATCACCGCGTCGTGCTGGCGCGCGGCGGCCGAGACCGCCTGCGTCACCGGCCCCGGCACCGTCACCGCGCCCTCGTAGAGTCGCAGATGCTCCGGCCCCTGCGCCGCGGGCGGGGCGATGAAGGAGAAGTACGGGTAATACGGCACGAAGGTCTCGGGGAACACGATGAACCGTGCGCCCTTGCCCGCCGCTTCGTCGGTCGCGGCGAGCACTCTTTCCAGCGTCCCGCCCGGCCGCTCCAGATCGGGTGAAATCTGAACGGCGGCGGCGCGCACGATGCGTGACTCGGACAAGCGTGACTCGGACATGGGTCCGTTCCCTGTTCGCTGGGTGCCACGACGGCACCGGTCTCGTCTCGCACAGGCCCTTTCCCGGACGCCCGCAGCGTCAGCGGAGGGTGATCCGGGATCCAGCCGGCAGAACGAGACGCGTCGGCGTCGCCGCCTCAATCGGGCGCCGATCCCGACGCTACGCGGCTCGCCTTGCTGGCCCCCGGATCGGGTTCCGCTGCGCTCCACCCGTCCGGGGAAGGGACGCTCAGCGGAAGCCTCGCGCCTCACACCGTCCAGGTGTCGATCACCACGGCGTTGTCGCGCTTGTGCAGGAGGACGAGATCGAGGACGTCGGTGGGGGCGATGGGGCGGATGCCCTCGATCAGCGAGGGCTCGCCATGGCCGTAGAGGGCCTGGAGCGCGAACCGGCAGGCATAGACCTTGCCGCCCTCGGAGAGGAACTTCACGATCTGGTTGTTCATGTTCATGTGGCCGGGAAAGGCCTCGTCGCCCAGCGTCGGGAAGCCGCGCTGGACGCCGAGCGTCACACCCGGCCCGTAGAGCAGCACTGAGGTCTCGAAGCCCTTGCGCAGCAGGCGCGTCGCCTGGAGCAGGTTCACGAAACCGATCGAGCCCTCGAAGGCCACGGTGTGGAAGGTGACGAGCGCCTTCTGGCCCGGCTCGGCCTTCACGTCCTCGAAGACCTTCTCTTCGTAATCGACGAAGTAATCGCCCTTCTTATGGTGCTCGGCACTGACGGCTGGCATCGGAAACACTCCCTGATATCTCGATGTCCGCCGCGATCATTGCCGGCGACGGCCGATCGGGAAATGGCAATCCGCGTGCCAGCTTCGACGCTATTGCGATGCAGCCAATTTCACGCTGGTGAATACATACAATCCTGCGGTCAATCCGCGTCGTGGTATGCCTTCCCGCCCACCCGCCATCACGCCTAAAAACCGAGCATGCGATGCATAGATGCTCGACATATGCACCGTTATACTGGCAACTTATTTGACTGTATTGACCGGAAATTTCCCGGCATCCTCGGGCGACGATCACCGGCACGACGATTGCTATCCATACAATTCGAGATGGATTGGCAATTGACTGGGTCTGCGATGATCACCGGACAACGATCGAGGAAGCTCGGCTCTCGCGCCGCGTCGTCGACGCTCCCATCTCCTCTGCCGGACGGGTGGACACCGGATCTCGGGCGCTGGGGCAAGCCGCATTACCTCGCCCTCGCCGAGGCCATCGCCGACGATATCCGCACCGGGCGACTCTCCGTCGCCGAGCGCCTGCCGCCCCAGCGCGTCCTCGCCGAGCGGCTGGACCTCAACTTCACCACGGTGGCGCGCGGCTACGTGGAGGCGCAGCGCCGCGGCCTGGTGGAGGCGCGGGTCGGCCAGGGCACCTTCGTGGCAGGGCCTGCGACGCCCACGCCCCATCCGAGGACCATGGCGCCGCGCCGTCACGGCCCCGTCGATTTCACCATGAACCTGCCGCCGGAACCCGACGATCCCGTCCTGCTCGGACGGATGCAGGCCGGCCTCGCGGCAGTCTCGGAGGATCTGCCGAACCTGCTGCGCTACCAGGGCTTCGGCGGGACGCACGAGGACAAGGAGGCGGCGATCGAATGGCTTCGCCGCCGCGGCCTCGAAGCATCGCGCGACCGCCTGCTGATCTGCCCCGGCGCCCATGCCGCCCTCGGCGCCGTCATGAGCCTGGTGGCGCAGCCCGGCGACACGATCTGCTGCGAGGCGCTGACCTATCCCGGCGCGCGGGCCCTCGCGGCTCATCTCGGCCTGCGCCTCGTCGGGTTGCCCATGGATGCGGAAGGGATCGACGCCGCCGGCTTTGCGGCGATCTGCACCCGGCACGCTCCGAAGGCGCTCTATCTCAACCCGACCCTGCAGAACCCGACCACGGTCACCATCTCGGCGGCGCGCCGCGCGGCCATCGTCACGGTGGCGCGGCGCTACAACGTGGCGATCATCGAGGACGATGCCTACGGTTTCGTGCCGGTGACGCCACCGGTGCCGTTCTACCAGCTAGCGCCGGAGATCACCTATCACGTCGCGGGTCTGGCCAAATGCCTCGGCGCGGGCCTGCGGCTCGCCTACATGCTGGCGCCCAGCGCGCGGGCGGCGCTCCAGCTGACGGCGGCCCTGCGCGCCTCAACGGTGATGGCCTCGCCGATCACCACGGCGCTCGCCACGCGCTGGATCGGCGACGGCACCGCCGAAGCGATCGTCGCCTTCGTCCGTTCGGAATCGCGGGCGCGACAGGCCATCGCCGCCGAACTTCTGGGGCAGAAGGGCGTGACCGCCGACCCGGCCGGCTTCCATCTCTGGCTATCACTGCCCCAGGGCTGGACCCGCTCGGCCTTCGCCAGCCAAGCCCGCGCGGCGGGGATCGGCGCGGTGGCGAGCGACGCCTTCCTCGCGGCAGGAGAAGCACCGGAAGCCGTGCGAATCTGCCTCGGCGGCCTCGCCAGCCGCGCGGAGATCGCGCAATCGCTGGAAATCCTGGCCCATGTCCTGTCGCACTCACCCGCGCTGGCTTCGGCCTATATCTGACGGATCACATCCGGCGCTTCCTGCCCGCAGGGATTGTGGATCATCGGTCAAATGCGGCGGGGCAACATCGGGAATCGTGCTGCATCGGCCGACGAGCCACTCGGGACATCGCCAATACCAAGCCTCGATGAGTATGACCCATCAAGGCTTACCCGCGCGACCGCGCGGCGGCGGTCGTCCGCCGGGCTTCGGTGACCACGACCTATGGGTCGGTGTCACTGACACTTGGTACAAGCCGTGACTTGCCTCAAGCTCAAGGAATGGCGGGTTCCGCATCCCTCGGGATCGCAAAGAGCCGTATGGCATCCGAATGCCCGCGGATCGTGTGAAGACCCCGGTCGGTGAACCGTCTCACCGTCCTGTCGCTTCCCTCGCGCTCCATTCGTTCGACCACGGCGTCCGTGATCAGGATCGAGGCATTCGCGGCCCGGCAATGGTTCTCGACGCGGCTCGCGACATTGACGGTATCGCCCAGAACCGTCAGTTCGAGCCGGCTTTCACATCCGACATCGCCGAGCACGACATCGCCGTAATGAATGCCGACGGCGACGGCGACGGCGTCCTGCCCCATCGCCGCACGTGTCTCGTTCCACGCTTGAAGCCTCTCCTGCATCGTCAGTGCACACCGAACGGCATTCGTCGCATTCAACGGGCTGGAGACGGGAGTGCCGAAGACGGCGATCAGACCGTCGCCCGTGAACTTGTCGACGGTGCCGTGGTGATCGAAGACGCTGTCACTCAACATGCAGAGCAATTCGCGCAGCATGGCGATCACGTCCTGCGGCCGGAGAACGCTGCAGAACTTCGTGAACCCGATCATGTCGACGAAGAGGACTGCGGCAGGCTCGTACCGTGTCGTCGAAAACGCGATGTCGTTCTTCGCGATCTGCTCGACGATGGCCGGCGAGAAGAACCGGGCGAGATTGTCCTTTTCCTTCCCCAGCGCGATCAGCCGTTCACGGGTCGCGATGTTCAACACGGCCAGTTTCGTGGTGATGGCGATGGCGGCGAGGCTGATCAGCGTACGGGCCAGGGCGCTGCCGTCCAGATCCGAGCCATGCGTGATGACGAAGCTCAGGCAGGTCAGCGACGCGCAGAGCGCCGCGGTCCTGACAGTGCCGAGTCGCTTGAACCACAGCGTCGCGAGAACGATGACGACGCTATAGAGCACAGCGACGGCGAAATGCAGCGGGCTCCATGTGTCGAATAAAAATATCGCAGTCGCGGAAAGCACCACATAGCCGAGAGAGGCGCGGCCCTTGAAAAGATCGATGATCCTCACCTGTACGCCTGCGATCGCGACCGGCAGCGAAGACACATCATATCCCACCGAAAACCCTCCCCCGAGCCGATCGAATGGTCTATTCCAAATTCCGGGATTTGCCTTTACTTGATTTTTTTAAGTCACGGGCCTCGGCGAAGCAAGCGCCTGCCCTTGCCTCGGCCGGTCGAGGCCGCGCACCATCGGCCTGCAGGGAACGGGAGGCCGGCCCTGCCGTCGCGGCCGGTCTCGGCTTTCAGGAAATACGCATCCGTAGGAGAAGCCGCGCATTCCGGACGGAAAGCGACAGAGGGCTCGCCTAGACCGTCCCGGCTTCCCGGCGTCGCCACCGGCGACGACCTCGCGCCCGAGAGGAGGCGGCTCGTCCAGACCGATTGCGGCACGGCGGCGTAGAAGACGCGCGAAGCCACAGAGATCGGCCAGGCCATTCCGCACCATCCGGTGCTGCTCTCGTTCACGGCATTCGCGAACCGCCGCCGCAGAGTCTTGGCGAACCCGCTGCAAGTCGAACCCAAGATGTTTCAGCAAAGCAGCCCGACACTACCGGCGGAATGTACGAAACAAGACCAATTCATCTCGGCGAAGGCCCGTGGCGAATCCGCCCTCGTCTTGGCTGATCTCGGGCAATCCTGTGGATAGCGACGTCCTGTCCCTGCGCGGCGCGGAACATCCCCGGCAGCGATCGGTTGGCCATGTCCCTCGCGGGGTGGCCGCCTCCTGGCGCCGCTCCGCACCCGACCGACGATATTCCGGAGCCCCATGCTGTTTCCCACCGACGATGCCGCCCATCCGCTCGCGCAGGAGTTCCACGCCTTCATCAAGGACCAACCTTTCCCCTGCGTCGGCGCGAAATCGGCCCTCGCCAAGGGGCAGCTGAAGGTCCTGGTCGCGCGCGACGTCGCCTCGGGCTGGGACGATACGCGGATCTATCCGGCGCTCCTCGCCTTCATCTGCCGTTACCGGGCGAATCCGAAGCTGTTCCAGAGCTTCGCCGTCGTGTTCGAGAAGGCGTCCCTCCTGTCCGAGGAGCGGTTCGAGCGGCACCTGTGGGACCGGGTGCAGTCCCTGTCGGACAAGGACGCCTTCCTCGGCCAGCGTTACGACAAGCGGGTGCAGGCGGACCCGAACGACCCGCATTTCGCCCTCTCCTTCGGCGGCGAGGCGTTCTTCATGGTAGGAATGCATCCCGGCGCGAGCCGGCCGGCCCGGCGCTTCTCGCATCCCGTCCTCGTCTTCAACCTGCGCGCCCAGTTCGAGCAGCTGCGCGAGGAAGGCCGCTACGAGGGGCTGCGCTCGGCGATCCTCGCCCGCGACGAGGCGCTGGCCGGCTCGATCAACCCCATGCTGGCCCGGCACGGCGATGCGTCGGAGGCTCGCCAGTACAGCGGTCGCGCCGTCGGCGGCGACTGGGTCTGTCCGTTCCGGGGGCGGGCGACGAGCGCGAACGATCGCGTCAGGGAGGATGGCCGCGATGCAGCCTGAGACCGCCCTGCCCCCGATCCGACGCCACGAGATCGCGCCCCGCAGCGGCGTCGCCTTCGAGCTCGCCAAGGGCGATCGCCTCACGGTCATCGACCCGAAGGGCGAGCAGGTGGCCGATCTCCTCGCCTTCTCGCGGGCGGACCGCGACGAAGTGATCTCGTCCGGCCGGACCCTCGATTACGCCAGCCGCATCTACCTGACGACGGGCGACCCGATCTATTCCAATCGCTCCAACATCCTCCTGCGCATCGTCGAGGACACGGTGGGCCGGCACGATTTCCTCCTCACGCCCTGCTCCGCCGACACGTTCCGGATCATCTACGGCGACGCGCATCCGCACAGGGGCTGCTTCGGCAACCTCGCGGCGGCCCTCGCGCCCTATGGCATCGGGCCGGACCGCATCCCGGTCGCCTTCAACGTGTTCATGAACGTCGTGGTGAATGGCGAGACCGGGGAACTGAAGGTCGAGCCGCCCCTGAGCCGGGCCGGCGACCACGTGACCTTCGAGGCCGAGATCGATCTCATCGTCGGGCTCACCGCCTGTTCGGCCCTGCAATCGAACAACAATGCCTTCAAGCCGATCCAGTACGAAATCCGGCCCGCCGATGCGCCGCTGCGATCGCCCTGACCGTGCGGCTCGTGCTAGGGGCCCCGCTGCCCTGCACACGAGACCAGCGTCATGACGACCACGAAGCCCGCCCTCGCCCGAGCCGTCGTCTATGCCGATGGCGGCTGCGATCCCAATCCCGGCCCGGGCGGCTGGGGCGTGGTGATCGAGGGACCGGAGGGCAAGGTCGAGCTCTGCGGCGGAGACCGCGCCACCACCAACAACCGCATGGAACTGACCGCCGCGATCAAGGCCCTGTCCCACTTCCCCGCCGGCTCCGCCATCGAGATGCGCTGCGACAGCCAGTACGTCATCAAGTCGGTGACCGAATGGATGCGCGGCTGGAAGGCCAAGGGCTGGCGCACCAGCACCGGGCCGGTGAAGAACGTCGAGCTGATGCAGGAACTCGACGCCCTCAACGCCGCCCGCGACGTGAAATGGACCTGGGTGCGGGGCCATACCGGCAATGTCGGCAACGAGCGCGCCGACCGGCTGGCCGCACAGGGACGACGCGAAGCGCTCGGCCTGGCACCGAAGCAGGAGCCGGTCCAGGCTCCCGCCGTCCCGGCCGTCGTGCCGACGCCGGACGCGGTGGCGGCGCCCGTCGCTCCGTCTCCGCGCACGACGCAGGTGGCCATCGATCTCGGGCTCGGCCTCGACGTGTCGCGGGCGGCCAAGCTCGCGGGGCTGACGCCTCAGGCCTATGTCGAGCGGGCGATCCGGGTGGCGCTGAAGCTCGGCCCGGCGGGCATCGCTCGGACGCTCGAGGGCGGTCCCGGCGGCCAGTGACCCTCGATCAGTGACCCTCGATGCGGAATTCTATGCGCGGCCGGCATCGATCGTCGCCGCCGACCTGATCGGCTGCCGCCTGCTGGTCTCCGGCATCGGCGGCATGATCGTCGAGACCGAGGCCTATGATCGGACCGACCCGGCCTCCCATAGTTTCGGCGGCCCGACGCGGCGCAATGCCAGCATGTTCGGGCCGGCGGGCCATGCCTATGTCTATCGCTCCTACGGCATCCACTGGTGCCTGAACGTGGTCTGCGAGCCGGGCAGCGCGGTCCTGATCCGGGCGATCGAACCGGAGATCGGGATCGACGCCATGCGCGACCGCCGCGGCCTCGACGCGCCCCGCCTCCTCTGCGCCGGGCCGGGCCGGCTGTGCCAGGCGCTCGCCGTCACCGTGCTCCACGATGGTCTACCCCTCGACCAGCCCCCCTTCGCCGTCACGCCCCGAACGAGCGTACCGGCGATCCTGGCGGACCGCCGCATCGGGATCACCAAGGGCGCGGAGATTCCGTGGCGGTTCCTGCTGGCCGGGTCGCGGTCCGTGAGCCGGCCGGGATCGCGCCATGCCGTGCCTTTCAGCGCGGCGGGTTAGGCCCCCCGGTCGAATGCGCCCACGCCCGTCAGGGATCGAGCGCCGATGGTCGGATCACGGTCTTCGAAGCGGCGTCGAAGGAGGGGCGAAGCGAGCGACCGGCGTCGGGTGCCGGGTCGATTGTCTCGCTGCGGAGACGGCGGCCAAGTAAAGCGTAGTCAGGATGTGACGCGCGACCGGCTCACACCAAATCGGCGATCCTATCCGCATCGGAGGACCATGCGGATGTCGCAGGGTTCATGGGATGCAGCACCACGGTGTGACGATGCCCATACACGCGCGACAGCGATGAGAAGCACACGCGCGCGTTCATATGAAGGAACTGGTTCATTGTCGCGGGCATCATTTCCACGACACGGAGTCCGGGTTTCGCAAAGACGAGATGCGATAAACCGGCACCGTGAGCCCCGATCACGACCTCTGCGTTCTGGAACAGATTGATCTTCTCGAGCAATCCCAATTGGCTCAGCACCACAGGCGTGAACCCGCGTTCCGCGATCCTGGCCTCGAACTCGGCTTCGTTCGTCATGGAACGCCGAAGGGAGTCGCGTCTCGAAATATAGAGGCGCTTGGGCGTATCCCCACGATTCTGGAGCGCCGCACAGTGCTTCAGTCTACCATAGGAATCCGCGTAGGCGTTCGTCCGCCCGAGCGCCGACATGGCGGGCGTTCCGACATAGAGCCGCTCGCAGAATACCGTTCCGGTCATTGCGACGATCTCATCCTCGCCAATCCCCAAGGGAGCCAGGGTGCTGGCGGTAAGATCGTGGAGTTCCTTCCGCATCAGAATGGTGCATTTTGGAGTTTCTGGACTGAGGCACCAGCTCAAGGCCGGGATATAATTGATCAGCCACGTGAAATAGCCCTTGCTTCCACGAACACAGCTGAATGCCGATTTTACATGCGGGACGTCGTCGGAACTGATCGGCTTCGGCATGGGCCGATCTGCAGAACTGACAAAGTATCCTGCCGGCGACCAGATTTGCCCGAATTTGTTGACAAAGACGTCGTTATATTCTCGGATATAAGGGATAGGGTCGCCCAAAAGCGTTTCGTCGAAAGTCGCCCATAAAGCGTGAACTTTCTTCTCGATGCCCGCTGAAACACCCGGCAAGCGCACGATGTTCAAGTTTCCCGTCGAGGGACCCGGCGGACCGACGTCGCCGGGGAAGCGATGCTCGACTGGCGTGGGAGCGCCTGCCACGACCCTGATATCGGAGCCGATGACACCGTACACGGCTTTATGGAGCGCCTCGTCTTCCGTCGAATTCACGATCCGTCGCGCGACTTTTAAAAACCTGCCATCGATATCGACCGCGGATACCGATTCCAATAACGTCCATGCATGAAGAGGTTCGTTGCCGCTCGCCAATAAAGAGGCGAACTTGATACGGATCTTCGGATTTTCGATCGATAAGGACGCGTTCGTGAAAATCGCGATCTGGCTTTTATCGCCGAGCTCGATCGCGGCGCGAACGCGTTCGATCAACAGGTCGGGATGATCGCCGCCTGCCTCGATGTCCGGCAGCGTCAGCAACAGTTTGCGCCACCGACCTGCAGCGGCAAGTTTCCGGGCCAACCGGAGAGCATGTTTGACCTGTGGCGTCCGGTGAGGATCGGCCGCCTCGACGGTCGCGGTCTCTTCTTCAACCGGCTGCATCCAGTTACCTTTCAAGTCCAAAAGCTCGCCGCGTCGGAGCCTGTTTGATCGAATTCATCCGCAGGTTCTCATGCAAGAGTCGATCATCCCATCAGACCACCTCAGAATGAGGTCATGCCTTGGAAAAACAACTCGAACAGGCTCCGAGGCGTCGACAGCAAAGACGGCCCTATCACCAGTCCTCCGCCGGCGCCGCATCTTACCACGTGAAGGGCGAGCAAAAACCCGTTTGACCGAAGCCGCATGGGCTTGGCCCGAATAACCTCGCTGAAATTCAAAGCTGATATCCGAAGTTTTCGGCATAGATATAAAAATTTGGTATGACGATCAATGTAAAGATGAACGTCTATAATTTATCATAATTCAATATAAAATTTATCTTTCTATGTTTATTACGATATATCGAATATTTATTTTAGCAATCTAATTTCACTAATATTCTAATATCGCGATCCGATGCATAATGCTAAACATAGAATTTAGTCTTTGACCTTCCACTTTGAGCATTGTGTTGCCAAATTGCAACCACAATTAATGAATCCTGTACTATATGGAGAAATTATTGCGGCACCCATTTTGGTGGAAAAAATGACCGTCAAAATTATTGCTACAGATGTTGATGCCAACGGTGAAACTTATTACGCTGGAATATTTGATTATACGCTAGGCTCAAAGTATAATTCTGAAAAATGGTGGTCAAAGGGTTCTGTCGAAGCGTTTGCAGATGGCAATTTTTCAAGTAAAACTGTCATCAAAAAAATTTACGAATACAATAAAGAAGGAATTAAAAGTGGATTCCATTGGACTCTCGATCAGTCTTGGAATTACGCGACAAAAGATTTGTATGCTTCTCCAGAACTAAAATTACGTTACGATGCAGTCCGTTTCTTCGGTGCTATTCACAGCGAAACATCGCACGATCCGAGACCGGTCGAAGCCCCAAGTCCTTCCGGAGACTTGCTCAAAATATTATTTGCTCAGGATTATAACTATATTGGCTCTGCAGCAAACGACACCTTCCAGCCGTACGGGGGTAGAGCAGGCGCCGAGGGTTTTCGAAACGGCGGAGTGGCGCACGGTGGCCGCGGCAACGATACATTCACTGGATGGGAAGGCCGGGACCTTCTTTATGGAGACAGTGGCAACGACCGGCTGACAGGCAGCGAGGGTGACACACTCGATGGTGGATCCGGTGATGACTATGTCGTTGGCGCTGTCGGCACCACGATGATCGGCGGCACCGGAAACGATACACTCGAACTCAACCTGAGCAGTATCAAGACGGCGGTCACTTTTCGACCAATCGATCAGGCAACGGCGACGGTGACACTGGCACCAAACACCACGATCCAGGGCTTCGAACATTTCTTTGTAACGCTGGGTTCCGGCAAGGATACGATCGACCTCCGCGGCTTTAGCCTGTCCAACACCTTCACGGCGGGGGATGCGAGCCAATCTTCTCAGTCGTTCCTCGACGGCGGAGCCGGCAACAACAAACTCGTCGTTGACGCGGCCTCGCGGGGCACGGTGGAGTTAGCTAGGGTGCAGACGCTCGAAGCCGACCTGTCGGCTTTGACGACCGCTGCCGATATCAGCTCCGATTACGTCCATTTCGACGGTTTTCGGGCTTCCGGCCCCAACTACCATAACAGTTTTACAGCCATGGTCGTCACTGGCGGATCGGCCAACGACATAATCTCTGGAGGAGTGGGCATTGATACGCTTCGCGGGCGAGGCGGCAACGACCGGCTGACAGGCAGCGAGGGTGACACGCTCGACGGTGGATCCGGTGATGACTATGTCGTTGGCGCTGTCGGCGCCACGATGATCGGCGGCACCGGAAACGATACACTCGAACTCAACCTGAGCAGTATCAAGACGGCGGTCACTTTTCGACCAATCGATCAGGCAACGGCGACGGTGACGCTGGCGCCAAACACCGCGATCCAGGGCTTCGAACATTTCTTTGTAACGCTGGGCTCCGGCAAGGATACGATCGACCTCCGCGGCTTTAGTCTGTCCAACACCTTCACGGCGGGGGATGCGAGCCAATCTTCTCAGTCGTTCCTCGACGGCGGAGCCGGCAACAACAAACTCGTCGTTGACGCGGCCTCGCGGGGCACGGTGGAGGTATATCGCGTGCAGAAGCTCGAAGCCGACCTGTCGGCTTTGACGACCGCTGCGGATATCAGTTCCAATCATATCTACTTCGACGGTTTTCAGGCTTCCGGTCTCAGTTCCAATAACAGTTTTACAGCCATGGTCGTCACTGGCGGATCGGTCAACGACACGATTTCGGGTTCCAATGGTGCAGACTATCTCAATGGCGGAGCCGGTTCCGATGTGCTGACAGGTGACCTTGGCCGTGACATTTTTGCTTTCACCACTGCGCTGGGCGCAAGCAACATCGACCATATTACAGACTTTACTAAAAAATCTGACAAAATCAATTTGTCAAATACCATTTTTAAAACATTACCCGCTGGCATTCTAAGTGAAGATGCTTTTAAGAATATTGAATTATTTCCAGGCAAGCTTGATGAGACCGATCGAATTCTGTACAATCACAAAACCGGTGTCTTGTCTTATGATGCAGACGGAAATGGAAAGCTTGCAGCTATAAATTTTCTAGTAATAGATAATAACCTCAAAAATCTTTCTTTTAACGATATTTTGATTGTATAAGATTTTTCTGCATAATATTTATAAATAACAAATGCAATCGCAATAGGTGTCGTGGTATCTACAGAAAGTTCGACAATCGAATTTTTGGCGGCATCTGAGGGCATCCGATCGCCGACCCGAAATTCCCCCATCGTATCAAAACCTTAAAATGATCCGGGTTAAGAACCCTTAAACCCGCCGTATTTACCGTGCGGAACCGGAGCCTCTCGAATCGCGAGGGCTTACGGGTTCAGACGGAACGCATGGCGAACGGACGCAAGGGTGGCGGGCGGGAGGAGCCGAATTTCGACGTGCCCGAAGGGCGCATCGGAGGGCGTGGCGATCTCAACCTGCGGCTCAGCGGCGACGATCGCGCCGGAGGCGGTGTGGGCAAGCGCACGACCAGCAGCAACGGCCAGGGCGACGCGCCGCGGCGCGCCCCTTCACGGGTAAAGGCGCCCGCCCGCAAGGCGCGCCGGCGCTCGTTCTTCGGCGGCCTCGTCTACGGTACCCTCGTCCTCGGCTTGTGGGGCGTCATCGCCATCGCGGGGCTCGTCGCCTATCACGCCTCGCAACTGCCGCCGATCGACCAGCTCGCGGTGCCCAAGCGCCCGCCCAACATCGCGATCCTCGCCAGCGACGGCTCGCTCCTCGCCAATCGCGGCGAGACCGGCGGCCGGGTGGTCGGCATCACCGAATTGCCGCCCTACCTGCCGCGCGCCTTCGTGGCGATCGAGGACCGGCGGTTCTACAGCCATTTCGGCGTCGATCCCGTCGGCATCGCCCGCGCCATCGGCCAGAACATCACCCGGCGCGGCGTCTCGCAGGGCGGCTCGACCCTGACGCAGCAACTCGCCAAGAACCTGTTCCTGACGCCCGAACGCTCTGCCTCGCGAAAGATCCAGGAGGCGATCCTCGCCCTGTGGCTGGAGCACCGCTACACCAAGGACGAGATCCTCGAACTCTACCTGAACCGGGTCTATTTCGGCGCCGGCGCCTACGGCGTCGAAGCGGCCGCCCAGCGCTATTTCGGCAAGCCCGCCAAGGCGGTGACGCTGGCGGAGGCCGCCATGCTCGGCGGCCTCGTCCAGGCGCCCTCGCGGCTCGCGCCCAACCGCAATTTGCCCGCCGCCCAGGCGCGCGCGGCGCAGGTTCTGGCCGCCATGGAGGAGCTGGGCTTCGCCAAGCCCGCCGACGTGAAGCTGGCGCTCGCCACCCCCGCCCGGCCGGCGAGCAGCCGCGGCGGCGGCTCGGCGAGCTACGTCGCCGACCTCGTCATGGACGTGCTCGACGATTTCCTGCCGAAATTCGACACCGACATCGTCGTCACCACCACGGTCGACACCCGCCTCCAGGGCGCGGCCGAGAAGGCCCTCGTCGACGAGTTGAACCAGAAGGGCGTGCGCTACAACGTGGCCCAGGGCGCCGTGGTCTCGATGAAGCCGGACGGGGCGATCCGCGCCCTCATCGGCGGGCGCGACTACGCCCAGAGCCAGTTCAACCGGGCCACCACCGCCAAGCGCCAGCCCGGCTCCTCGTTCAAGCCCTTCGTCTACCTCGCCGCCGTGGAGCGCGGGCTGACCCCGGACACCGTGCGCGACGACGCGCCGATCAGCATCAAGGGCTGGAACCCCGAGAACTATTCTCGGGACTATCGTGGTCCGGTGACCCTGCGCGAGGCCCTGGCGCTCTCCCTCAACACCGTGGCGGTGCGCCTCGGCCAGGAGGTCGGCCCCAAGGCCGTGGTGCAGGCGGCCCAGCGCCTCGGCATCTCCTCGCCGCTCCAGGCCAACGGCTCGTTGGCGCTCGGCACCTCCGAGGTGACGCCGCTGGAGATGGTGGGCGCCTACGCCGCCTTCGCCAATGGCGGCACGGGGGTGATCCCCTACGTCATCGCCAACGTGAAGGGCGCGTCCGGCAAGGTGCTCTACCAGCGCAAGGACACCAATCTCGGCCGGGTGATGAGCGTCGAGACCGACTCGATGATGAACGCGATGATGCACGAGACCTTCGTCTCCGGCACCGCCCGGAAGGCCGAAGTTCCGGGCTGGGACCTCGCCGGCAAGACCGGCACCAGCCAGGATTTCCGCGATGCCTGGTTCATCGGCTACTCGTCGACCCTGGTGACCGGGGTCTGGCTCGGCAACGACGACGGAGAATCCACCAAGAAGGTCTCGGGCGGCAATCTGCCCGGCGAGATCTGGAAGGCCTACATGACCGTGGCCCTCAAGGGCCAGACGCCGAGCATGCTGCCGGGCTCCAACCATTGGCGCAACCGCGGCCCGGCCGACGTTCCCGCCACCACCGGCACCACGCCGGGAGGCCTGATCGGGGCGCTGCTCGGCGAAACCCAGTCCGCCGCGCCGCCGCCCCGCGTCGCCGCCAACCAGCGCGCCCGCGGTCCGGGTCAGGGTCCGAGCCAGGACGACCGAAATTTTCTGGAGAAGCTGTTCGGGGTGGGGGAGTAGGCAGGACCACCCACTCCCCCAAGAAAATTAAACCGTTTTTGGTACGATCTTGTTTCTGAAGAACGAGAACCGCGTCGTAACAGGATCAGAATTCCCACCCACATCGGGAGCACCAGGCCGACGAACCAATGGTCCGAAACCGTTGTTGGGGTTGTTAGGAACATTTGGTGCGTTGGTAACATCTACCTTAGTGATTGACGCATTACTTGCGCCAATAATGATATTTTCACTCACGTTTGCAAATCCGCGCAGATCGTCATCTGAATAACCAATGCCCACGGGACAGTTTTTGATGATATTGCCGACAACCGAAGCTGCAACTGCATTCTGATCTCGAACCGTTCCAGTTTCTGAGTTGTAAGAACCTGAAACAGTCAAAGCAATTCCCGAAAATCCGCAGCTTTCTGCAAGATTACCAGAAATAACGGCGTCACTACTTGCAGTTATACCATTTCCACCCGTTGTAATGGCATACCGAGTCGCTGGGTCTCGCGAGGGCGAAGCCCATTGATCAAATGTCTTTTGTGAAATATTTTTTAGTACGTTATTCGAGATCGTTGAGCGACGGCTTCCAAGATTCGCGTTAACGACCTTGATACCCTCGCCTGCATCGAAAATCGCATTGCCTACGACTACAACTCCCTCATAAGGCGCAGCGCTATCGTCTGGGGCTTCAACGAAAATAGCCGTTTCCCTTGTCGAACTGATTTGATTGTTCGAAATAATGGCATTAGAACTTTGGCTGTATCGCAACGCTGAATAGTTGCATCCAATAATATTGTTGTTTGACGAAGTTACATTGTTGCTCTGATAAACGAAAATAGCATTGCCAAATTCTCCCGATCCTCCCGTATTATTTTGAATGCCATAAATTCTATTTCCTTGAATAATTGTTCCATCAGATGCCTGCTCTGATCGCCAGACCATAATACCATTATCTTTGCTATCGCGAATATAATTTTGTGATACGATCAAGCCAGACGACTTATTCGAATAAATTGCTGTTCTGCAGTCATAAAATTCGTTACTATCAATTATTCCAGCCGACTGAATAAGATCTATACCAGATCGATCTGAGCGACTGATAAAGCAGTCCCGAATTGTTAATCGATCAACGTTAACGCAACGTAGTAGGCCGGGCCGCGTAACAGCACTTGCAAAAGGCTTGTTTTCACCATCAAAAATGATTCCTTCAATAGTAACGTCTGAAATCCGCACTCCAGACATTCCAGATTGGACCGTAAGGAAGAAACTGTTTGTATCCGCAGAAGAAATTGTCACGGACCCTTTTGTGGCAAATATTTTTAACTTATCGCTAATTCTTAAGTTTGCAACACTGTAGCTGCCTGCAGCGACGTATAATGGTTTTTGCACCGCTGCCGCTTGGTTTATAGCCGCTTGAAATGTGTCGCTTCCTGCAGCATTCGAATAAATAACCACATCGCTTCCGATTTCGATTTTAGGCATAGATATCCCCTTACTTCAGATCGGAAATTTAATTGTTTTCCAATCCTTCAGAAGGACTACCCTAAAATAGGTTTTTTGTCAACATTAATAGGAAAACATGCTGATCCGGTCCGTGGGAGAGCCGCACCGTTTTTTATCGGGCAGGCGCCTCGGCATGCCGGAGGGTGTGAGAGTTTCTCTGAGTAATATTCCGGCAAGCCACGAACATGAGCAGACAACGCCCTTCTTCATAAGAGGGAGAGGAAATGTAACACACGGTTTAGATCTGCGGGCGTATTTGCTTTATACAAGGCGAGGATGCGCTGCGCCAACTCGAGCGGTCTTAAGATTTGCTTAGGAATGTAGGCAAATGCCCCCCAGACACCTCATCGGCATCGATCTCATCCGCTTCTCGGCTGCGGCCTTCGTGTTGCTGTTCCATCTGGGAGCGTGGCTTTGGCTCGTACCGGGCGTGCTCTCCTCTTCCATAGTGCCCCTGGACTTTAACGAGTTGCTCCCGATCGCTCGCAATGGCTGGATCGGGGTCGAGATCTTCTTCGTCGTGTCCGGGTTCGTCATCGCCTATTCGGCGAGTGAGGCGACATCCCACGGCTTCGCCCGCAGCCGTTTCCTCAGGCTCGTCCCAGCCGCCTGGATCTGCGCCAGCCTCACGCTTGTTGCATCGTGGGTCGGCGGATCGAAGCCGTTGATCGAACTCCTGCCGCTCTACGCGAAGGCCGTGATGTTCTGGCCGGGCGGCCCCTGGATCGATGGCGTCTACTGGACCCTCGGAATCGAGATCGCCTTCTATGCCGTCGTCTTCGGTCTTCTGGCGTGTCGCGTCTGGCGCTTCATGCCGCAGATCGTTGGCGCCATCGGTCTTACGAGCACCGCCTTCCAGATCGCGGCTTGGTTTCTTCCTTCGCTCGCCGCACTCACGGAGAAGAGGGCGATTCAGCTCGCACTGGTGAATGACGGCTGCCTGTTCGCGCTCGGAACTTATCTCTGGTTGACGCTGACCGTCAGAGCGACACGGGTCCGTCTTGTCATGGTGGCGATTTTGTCAGCCGGAGCGGTTCTCGAGATCATCGGCCACAACGATCATTTCATGCGTGTGATGGGTATTTCCGGGGGGGCCGGCCCCGCACTGGCTCTCTTCGTCGGATCGGTCACCCTGCTGGTGGTGTCTGTGCTTTTCAACGATAGGCTTGCGGACGCCCTGGGACCGCGATGGGTAACCGCGGTTCGAACGGCGGGACTGGCAACCTATCCCCTCTATCTCGTGCACAACGTGTGCGGCGCGGTGATCCTGATGGCCTGCGTCGCAATCGGATATTCTCCCTATCAGGCCCTGCTCATTGCCATTCTGGGCGTGCTGATCCTGGCTTTGACGGTAACGCTCGGCGCCGAGCCCCGTCTTCGCAGTTTGCTGGCACGCCTCATCCCACGGCGGGCGGCGGCTCGGGAGGTTCTCAGCTGAGAGAGGCGTCCGTCAGATCCCCGCGACGCCCTTCAGCGCGGCGTTGATGCGGTCCTGCCAGCCGGGGCCGTCCTTCTGAAAATGCTCCAGCACGGCGCGGTCGATGCGCAGGGATACCATTTCGCGGGCGCCGGGCGGGGCAAGCGGCGCGGAGGGCGCGCGTTCCGCGGTCCTCGGAGCGTCGGGCTTGGACGCTTCGGGCGCCTTGGTGGTGGCGGCCTTGAAGGCGGCTTCCGCCGCCTGGCGGGGGTCGCTGGCGCGACGGGTCCGATCGAATGCCATGGCTCGAATGTCCCGGATCAGCTCGCGGAGCGCTTGCGCTTGGGTGCCGGCGCAGGGGCGGCGGCCTTCGCCTCCGCATCGGCGGCTTCCTTGGCCAGCCGAAGGGCGCGCAACTTGACGGTACGCTCATCGATGGCCTTCACGGCCTGGAGATGCTCCGCCATCGCCTGCGCGCCTTCCTTGGCCATCCGCTCGGCGCGCTCTGCGCGCTCCTCGGATCTGGTCCTGGCGTCGGTTTCGTCGCTCATCGTCGTCCTTCCTCACTACCCTCCGCCTCGCTCCCCTCTCATCGATCGTGTCGTCCGGCCCTGGCTGAACGGCAAAGGCGGAAAATCCGCTCGTGCCCGCTCGCGCGGCGCGTGATGTCGACGATCGAGATGGATGCCGGCGGGCATGCGAACCCGCGATCGGCGGCAAGTGGAGGGTGATCCACACACCCTTCGCACGGGACCGGCTTCGGGCGGGATCGTCGGGGCATAGCACGTCCGAAGATCAAAAAGCGAACCCCGCCAAGGACTCGCAGCGATGTTGCCGGAGAATCGTGGTGGATTTCCCCGTCAAAACGCCGCGATGAGGACGATTCCAGCCACCATCAGCACGGCTCCGGCGAGTCGCTCCTTGCCCGCGCGGTGCTCGGGCATGCCGAGCCAGCCGAAATGGTCGATGGCCAGCGAGGTCAGGAGGTTGGCGGTGATGAGCATCCCGTTGAACGCGCCGGCGCCGACCTTGTCGACGAAGAGCAGGCCGCCGAACACCGCCACAGCCCCCGCGATTCCGCCCAGCGGCGCCCTCCACGGCATCCCGGCGAGATCGTCTCGGGTCGGCAGCGGCACGGGCCGGATCGCGAGCATCGCCACGAAGACGAAGACGATGGGCAGGAACGAGACCGCCGCCGCGAGCCAGGGATTGACCAGGGCACCGCGAAGGGCCGCGTTCATGGTGACGCCGAAAGCCTGAAGCGCGCCGGCGACGAGGATGAAGGGATAGAACAGAGGGCCGGCCATGAATTTGGGATCTCCCGTCGATGCGTTGCCGGCCGAGGTCAGAAGCGGGCGATGAGGACGATGCCGGCCACCATCAGGCCGCCGCCGAGGAGATGCAGGAGGCCTTGCGGGTTCGCCTGCATGCCGAGCCAGCCGAAATGATCGATGGCGAGCGAGGTCAGGATGTTGGCGGTGATGAGCAGGCCGTTGAAGGGGCCGGCACCGACCTTGTCGACGAAGGCGAGGCCCCCGAACACCGCTACCGCACCGGCGAGGCCGCCGAGGGGCGCCCACCATGTCATGCCGCCGAGCTGTTCGAGGGTCGGCAGCGGCGTCGGCATCACCAGGAACAGCGTCACGAAGACGAAGACGATGAGCGAGAACGAGACGGAGGCCGCCAGCCACGGATTGACGAGGGCCACGCGCAGGCGCGCGTTCATGGAATTGCCCGCCGCCTGGAGCGCGCCGGCGACCAGGATGAAGGGATAGAGCAAGGCCGCGTTCATGTCGGGTCGTCCTCGGAATGGCGGTGGGATTCAGGATGGAAGGGGATCAGGGCAGAAGGAGCAGGCCGGCCAGGGCGAGGATCAGGGCCGGCGGCATCACCAGCAGGCCGAGCTTGAGGAACCGCCAGAAACTCACATCCTCGCCTTCGCGACGGATGGCGGTGAGCCAGAGGATCGTCGCCAGCGAGCCGGTCACGGACAAGTTGGGGCCAAGATCGATGCCGATGAGGATGGCGCCGGCGACCTTCTCGGAGACGTCGGCCTGCTGCACGGCGGCACCCGCGATCAGGCCGGCCGGCAGGTTGTTCACGAGGTTGGACAGGATGGCCACCAAAGTGCCGCCACCCCAGGCCGCGGCCTGGGGTGAGGCCTGCGCCGCCTGCTTCAGGTGGTCGGCGATCAGGGTTAGGACGCCGGTTTTCTCCAGAGCCTCGACCAACACGAACAGGCCTGCCACCAGTGGCAGTACGCCCCAGGATACGTCCTTGACCACCTCCATCGCCCCGCCGCGCTTGATCGCGAGGACGAGAAGCGTGGTCGCGAGTCCGGCGATGAAAGTCGGCAGGCCGAGTTCGAGGTCATAGGCCGAGGCCGCGATGAGCGCCCCGGCGGTGGCGACAATGCCGAGACCAGCGACCTTTCCGGTGCCCGAGAGCGGCGTTGCCTCGACATCCCTCGCCAGCAATTGCTGCCGCAGGACGGAATTCTGAGTTAGGCGCAGGACGATATAGGTCGTGACGATCGCCAGGACCGAGGGCAGCGCGAACCGCGCGAGCCATTCCGTCAGGGGCGGCATGTGCGCAGCGTAGACGACGAGGTTGGCCGGGTTGGAGATCGGCAGCACGAAGCTCGCCGCATTGGCGATGAAGGCACAGATGAAAAGGTAGGGCAGCGGCTCCGCCTCGGCCGCCTTGGCCGCGGCATAGACCGCCGGCGTCAGAACCACCGCGCAGGCATCGTTGGAGAGGAAGACCGTGACCAGGGTGCCGACGATGTAGACCAGCAGGAACAACCGCGTCGCGGACCCCTTCGCCTGACGCACGGCGATGCCGGCAAGCCAATCGAAGAGGCCCTCCTTCCTGGCGATCTCGGCCAGCAACATCATGCCGATGAGGAAGAGGTAGACGTCCGTTCCCTTGCGCACGCCGTCCCAGGCGGCTTCCGGCGTGATGAGGCCGAGGGCGAGAAGGGCACCGGCACCGAGCACCGCCCAGATCGCCTCCGGCCAGGAGAATGGCCTCGTGATCACCCCGATCGTGGCCAATCCGGCGATGATCCACGTCGCGAGTTGCGGCGTCATGGCGAGTGCGAACATGGGCGGGTGGATTCCTGTCTGGGGCGGGGCGGCAGCGAGACGGCTACCAGCTTCGGCCATGGCGGTTGGGGCCGAGCTGTGTCCCGAGAAGTCCCTTCTCAGGCCAGGCGCCGATGGCATCCGCATCGCTGCCGATGCCTTTGGATACCGGCCGCTGTGATGGGTCCGTGGCGGGCTCTACGACGTCCTGCCCAATGCCTCCCGCCGCGTCGGAAGCCCGGACGGTGAGGCGGGTGGAGGCTGTGTTCCAAGGGATGAATGCGCGGTAGCGCCTGTCTCCATCAGCCCGGCTCATCGGGTGCCAAGGTCCACCGTCGACGCTCGCCTCGCAGGACTTGACCGGCGCGGCCCCGAGAACGATGGCGCGCACTTCGACCATATCGCGCACCGTATGCGCATCGTCATGGGCGAGACGCCGGTCGGCGGGTGCGGTGACGAGGACGAAGGGCCAGGGCTGAGCCATTTCCTTGAAGCGCCAGCTCACCACGCCGCGATCGATGGCGGCGATGGCATAGCCGACGGGCCCTTCCTCGATCTGTCCGGTAGAGCGAGTGGCGGCGAAGATGGTACGGCCGTCATTGGCCAGCTCGTTGTAATGGGTGTGCCCCATCTCCACGAGGCGCACGCGCGATTGAGAGACGAGATGGCCGACCCGAGAGGCCTCGCCGTCGCCCTTCAGGTCGGCGGGGTAGCTGTGCATGAACAGGGCGCAATCGAGGCCGTCGCTCTCGGCCACCTGGATCTCTCCCTCCAGCCAGGCGAGTTGCGCATCTCCGAGACGGAAATCCAGGCCGCCAGCACCGGGCCCACACATGTCGAGGAAGAGGCAGCGGATACCGGATATGTCGACCGCGTAGGGAAGTCGCCGCCCACCGAGGCTGGAATAGAAGGCGTCTAGGCTGCCGCGCTCCATGTCGTGATCGCCGGTGATCACGTGGACGGGAAACGGCAATCCCGCGAGGCCGTCGCGCACGAGGGCATATTGCTCGGGCAGCCCGTTATCGGCATTGTCGCCGGGCAGATACACGAAATCGAGGCCTTCGACCTCGCAGAGTTGCGAGACGATGGCGCGAAAGTCGCAGGCATTCTCGAGATGCCCTTCGGTGAGATGAAGGTCGCCGATATGGGCGAAGGCGAGAATGTCGTCCTGGCCGCTCATGGCGGAACTCCCCTCGACGGTCATGGCATATCTCCAGCGTCGCCCGGCATCCTGCCAGCGGTGGTTCAGATGGCCCCGGATTTCTCAGAAAGCGCTGTGACCTGCGGCAGCGACGGCTTCAGGCGGCGGCGACCACCGGTTCGGACCCACCAGCGTGCGGTGGCTTCGACGCCGGGGTCGGCGGTTCGAAGCCGTAGGTTTCCGGCATGGCCACGAGGTAGAGAACGAATCCCACGGCGGCGATGCCGGCGAGGACGAGGAACGCCGTCGAGTAACCGGCCGAGACGATGATCAGGCCAGCCAGGGTCGCCGAGAACGAAGCTCCGAGCCCCTGGGTCGTGGCGACCGCACCCTGCGAAACGTTGAATCGCCCGGTGCCGCGGGTCAGATCGGCGACGACGATGGGGAACAGCGCGCCGTAGATGCCGGCTCCGATCCCATCGAGGAGTTGCACGGCGACGAGGTAGAAAGGGTTATCCGAAAAGGTGTAGAGCACGCCTCGGATCGCGAGGACCCCGAAGGCCACGAGGAAGATCGGCTTGCGCCCGATCGCATCGGCCCTGGCTCCGACGAAGACCGCCACCGGCACCATCACGAACTGCGCCGCGACTATGCAGACCGAGATGAGCGAGGTCGCGCTTTCTTTGCCGGCGAGCTTGGTCAGCAACTGGCCCACCGACGTCAGCATCGCGGCGTTCGAAAGGTGAAAGATCGCGGCGAGAAGAGCGAACAGCATCAGGGTACGGTTCTGCAACAGGGCAGTGACTCCGGAGGGCTCCTCGCCCTCCTGCCCAGCCTTCTCGTCGAGGCCCCTTGCGAGATCGTCGTCGATGTCCTTGGCCGGTACCATAAGCATGGCTCCGACGCTCAGGACCGCCAGAATAGCCATCAGCCAGAACACCACGACGGGTCCGAAGAAATAAGCGGTCGACCCGGCGATGGCCGCCGAGACCGCGTTGCCCGCGTGGTTGAAGCCTTCGTTGCGGCCGATGCGCTTCGAGAACATCTTCGGCCCGACGACGCCCAGCGTGATGGCGGCGAGCGCCGGTGGGAAGACCGCACCGGCAATGCCGGCGACCGATTGGGTCGCGGCAACCAGGTAGAAATTCGTGACGAAGGGCAAGAGTAGACAGCTCGCCGTGACCGCGAGGGCGCCTGCAATGACGATGGCACGCTTATGGTCTGTCCGGTCGATGAGGGCCCCGGCGGGCGTTTGAGCGATCAGGCCTGCAATGCCGGCGATGGTCATGATCATGCCGGTCGTGGCCTCGTTCCAACCCTGGTCGGGCCCGCGCACAGCAATGAGATAGATGGCGAGGTAGGGTCCCAAACCATCGCGGACGTCAGCAAGGAAGAAATTGAGAGCGTCGAGCCCGCGCAGCGTTCGTTGCGATGGGGCGCGAACCTGATCCTGGCCGGCAACGGTGACGCTGGTCATCCGATCGATCCTTCGGAGCTTGTCATGAATGGGACCGATCGGCGCGCGTTACCGGCAGGGAAAGCCAGGGCTTCGCATCGATCGGAGCGGCAAACCCCGGCCCGAAATGAAGGTTCCTCGGTGGGGATTAAATTCTGCGTGAGCCGCGAAGCACTGGCGCGGCCAGATAAACAGAGACGTGTATTCCTGATACGGAATTTTGAATTTCTAAGCCGTAAGCCGCTTCTCCCTCCGGATGCAGCCATCGTCATGCACATGGACTTCGAAGGCCGCGCCATCCCGGATACCGCGGATCTGGAAATGCTTGGGCTTGCGTATTGGCAAACCCTCCACACGGTAGCCCGCATCCCGAACGAGGCGTAGGGCCGCATCCGTATCGGCCGGGCCATGTCCCTGGTCTGGCCGCACGATGGTGCGGACCGTGCCGTCGGCGAGGATGAGGCGAGACACCTTGATCTCGCAGGGTTTGCGCTCGCCGTCGACGGTGACGATGTCTCCGACAGTTGGCAGAGCTCCGGTCGTCGCTTTCGGACCGAGATCCGCAAGGATCTTCGTGGTGGCGCAATCCAGCGCAAGGCGATGGCCGAACACGGCCCAGACGGTGCCGGTAGCGGAAACTGTCGTTGGCATTGTCGTTGATCCCGATGATGGAGCAGGCCGGAAGCCCTCCCCCGGTGGTCCGGAGGAGGAAACCTCCATGATCAGAAAGTTCGCTTCTCGCGGATGTCGCCGTCGAACCCGACGTGAAGCTGCCGCTCGCGCCCGTCTTGACCCTTGGCCGCCACTTCGAGATGGCGCGGTCCACGGCCGATGACCCGGACATCGGAATAGCCGGCTGCCTCGACCTTCGCGGTCAGTGCAGGAGCATCGATGGTGGGGCCGAGGCCGACCCTGTCCTTCGCCCAGTCAATGCCTCCCGGCTTCGGTCCGCGTGCCGGGCCAAGGACCACGGTCTTTCCATCGGCCCGGGTAAGGAGGATGGCGTGGAGAAATCCGTTCTCAAAGCGACCCTGCACCGTTACCGCCTCGCCCTTACTGACGAGGCCGCCGTCCTCGCCCCGTTTGCCGGTCTCGACCAGAGCGCGGCCAGAACCGTCCTGAACGATGAACTTGTTGCCGAAGATCTCGGCGACCTCGCCCTTGGCTGCGATGGCGGCAGAGGGAGTGAGCTGAGCGATGGATGTCGGAGCGACGGGTGTGAGCGTCATGCCCGAATTCTGCGCTAGCGAGAGGCCGACGGCCCCGAAGGCCAGGGGCGCGGCGATGGCGCCGACGATCCAGCCGCGGCGTGAACGGCGCAGCGCAGCGGAGGTGGGGCGCGACATCTCGGTGGCGGTTCCGTCGATCGTCTTCTCGGTCGTCATGGTGTCGATGTCCTTGAAACAGGTCCCCTTTCGGGTTGACGCCGTTTTAGGGTCACGCCTCCAACCCGGTCTGAACCGTGCGGTTCAGCTCCGGTTAAAGCCCGGTGCGTAGCGCCTTTAACTCGCTCACGCCGCCTATCGGCGCTCAAGGATCGCCCCTGATGAAGCTTCTACTGATCGAGGACGATGCAGCGCTCGCTGCCGAGATCGCCAAGGCCCTGCGGGCCGAGAACTTCGCTCTCGACCATGCGATCAATGGGGAGGATGGCCAGCATCTCGGCGAGACCGAGACCTACGACGCGGTCGTGCTCGACCTCGGGCTGCCCGAGCGCGACGGCGTCTCCGTTCTCCAGGCTTGGCGCGCCGCCGGCCGGACCCTGCCGGTGCTGATCCTCACTGCACGGGATGGATGGAGCGACAAGGTCGCTGGCTTCAAGGCGGGCGCGGACGACTATCTCGTCAAACCGTTCCGGGTGGAGGAACTCGTCATCCGCCTGCGCGCGCTGGTGCGACGAGCCTCGGCTCACGGCGCCAACCGCATCGCTTGCGGGCCCCTCGCCTACGATGCCGGGCTCGGGACGTTCGAGCGGGACGGGCTACCGCTGAAGCTCACTGGCCTCGAATGGCGGGTGCTCTCGTGCCTGATCTTGCGCAAGGACGGCATCGTGCCCCGCGGCCAGCTGATCGAGCGAGTCTATGAAGGCGATGCCGAGGTCGATTCGAACTCGGTCGAGGTCATCATCACGCGACTCCGCCGCAAGATCGTGCCGGCCAGGATCGAGAGCGTGCGCGGCATTGGCTATCAGCTTCTGCCGGGAGAGGCATCGTGAAGGCGTCGTCTCCTCGACCGAAACCTCTGCATGGCCCGGCACGACCGCATTCCGGCTCGCTGCAGCGGCGCCTGATCGTCGCCGCCCTCGTCCTCGTGACGATCGCCCTGGTCGTGGCGGGCATCGCCATCGGCTTCATCCTGCACCGCTTCGTCCGCGGCCAGCTTGACAGCCGCCTCGATAGCCAGATCGTCGCCATCGCCTCCAGCCTGGAACGCGGACGGGACGGCCGGCTCGCCCTCCGGCGAAACCTCGACGGGCCGCCCTTCGACCGCGAGCGGTCCGGCTGGTCCTGGCAAATCAGGCAGGGTGATGCGACCCTCCGCTCCAGTTCGCTGGAGGGGCACGACCTGCCCGCTCCAGCGGAACACCGACAGGACAGCAGGACCCCGCATCCCGACCATCCCCAGCCGGCGGACGGCGTCGATCCCTGGGGAAATACGGTGATCCTGCGCATCCTCACCCTGCCGGACGAAGCCGGTGCCGGCAATGCGACGATCGTCGCCTCGGCACCGATGGCTGCCCTGAGTGGTCCAGTTCGGGAAGCGGGTCTGACCCTCGCACTGATCCTGAGTATACTCGGGCTATGCCTCGTCGTCGGGCTCGTGGCGCAGGTACGCCTCGGCCTGAGGCCACTGGAACGTCTGCGGCGGGACCTCGGCGAGATTCGTGCAGGAAAACGCGCACAGGTACCAGAGAAGCAGCCGGCGGAGATCAGGCCTCTGGTCCGCGAGGTGAACGCGTTGCTGAGCCAGAACGCGGTGAATCTGGAACGGGCGCGGACCCATGTGGCCAATCTCGCCCATGGTCTGAAGACGCCCCTCGCCACACTGACCATGGCGCTCGGTGACGCGGGAAAAGATCCCGACGGCCGGCTCTCAGCCCTGGTATCGGGCATGGATGCGCAGATCCGTCATCATCTGCGCCGCGCCCGCACCGCGGCCCTCGGCGGCGCGACCCGCGAACGGACGGACCTTGCAGTGTCGGCCGCCGGCCTTCGTACCACCTTCGCCCGGCTCTACGCGGACAAGGGTATTGCCTTTACGGTGGAGGTTTCGGACGGCATCGCCGTCGCCTGCGACGGGCAGGATGTCGACGAGATGCTCGGCAACCTCATCGACAATGCCTGCCGTTGGTGCCGGGCGCAGGTTTGGATCGCTGCCGCCTTCTCTGGACAGGGCGTCACGATCACGGTGGAGGATGACGGGCCGGGCCTCGACGAGGATGCGGCGGCTCGGGTCCTCGGACGCGGACGAAGACTCGATGAGACCGTACCGGGTCATGGTTTCGGCCTGTCGATCACCACGGAGCTCGCCGAACTCTACGGCGGCTCCCTCCATCTCGACCGCGGAACCCTGCATGGGCTACGCGCACGGCTCGAATTGCCGGCCTGAAGACACTGAATTCTTAAGCCCGACATGCTCCTTGAACGGGACAGAAAGACGGCATGTCACCTGCAACGGACGATCGACCCGCTCCAAATCCGCACCGGCTCCGTACCATGAGGAGACGACGAGGGGCTGGCGTTCCATAATGGCATGGTCGGGGGAAAGTCCGTATGTCTGAGATCCATCACGACGTTATCGTCATCGGTGCCGGTCTCGCAGGGACCACCGCCACCATCGCGCTGGCCAAGGCAGGTTACAACACGGCGATCATCGACACCCATGCGGTCTACCCGCCCGATTTCCGGGCGGAGAAGCTCGGCGTGCCGCAGATGGACCTTTTCGAGAAGCTCGGCTTCGGCGAGCTTGCCCGTGCCGTGACGACGCCCGTGGACGAAGTCTGCGTCTCTCGGTTCGGGCATCTCTTCTCGCGCCATCGAGTGCGGGAGTATGGCGTCCATTACACCGCCCTGATCAACGACCTGCGCAAGGCGCTGCCCGCCTCCTCGCCCCTAGTGGTCGGCCGCGTGGCGGAGATCGAGACCGGGCCCGAGCGTCAGACGGTCACCCTCGCCGACGGCAGCGTGCGGACGGCGCGCTTGGTCCTGCTGGCCACGGGTCTCGGCGATGTCCTGCGCCGCAAGGTCGGAATTGGCAGGACCATGGTGAGCGAAAAGCACTCGCTGTCCTTCGGTTTCGATATGGCCGCCCCGCCTTCGTCCTTCGGCTTCGAATCCCTGACCTATTACGGTGAGGGTAAGGGCAGCGCCGTTGCCTATGTTACGCTATTCCCAATCGGGGCGACGATGCGGGCCAATCTCTTCGTGTACCGGAAACTCACTGATCCATGGGTGAAGGAGTTCCGAAAGTCGCCCGAGGCGCTCATGCGCCAAGCCATGCCCGGACTAGCCCGGCTCTGCCCCGATCTCGCCGTCGCGGGGCCGGTGGAAATGCGGCCCATCGACGTCATCCAGGCGGCCGAGCCGGAGCGCGATGGGATCATCCTCCTCGGCGACGCCTTTCTGACGCCGTGCCCGATTCCAGGCACCGGGATCGGCAAGGTGCTCACCGACGTCGACCGCCTCTGCTCGGAACACCTGCCGCGCTGGTTTGCGACCCCCGGAATGGGCAAGGACAAGATCGCGCAGTTCTACGCCGATCCGGTCAAGCACGGCTCCGACGAACAATGTCTGCGAGCGAGCCTCTACGCCCGCGAGATCACGATCGGAAGCGGTGCCACCTGGATCGCGCGACGCCTGCGAAACCGCGTCGGCCGCTATGGCCTCCACGCCCTTCACGTCCTGCGGTCGACCCTCTCCAAGCCGCGCCGGCCGGTTATTGGGCCGACCAAGACCGTCTGATGAGGGTTATCGTCTCCTCCGCCAGCGGGGAGAGCGAGCGGAGCCGTCGATGAACTCGAATGCCGAGGCGCGGTTGAGGGTGTGGAGACGGGTGCCAGGAAAGAGCGGGCCCGACCGTAGGATGGTCTCGACGGTCTGGGCGTAGCCTTCGTCGTCGAGGCGGTCGATCCGGGCGAGCGCCAGCGCTTCCCCGTAGCCCAGTCGGCAATCCTGGACCGGACGGATCAGGACCCCGTCCCGTTCCACGATGCGCCCGGCCGGCCTTGCCGAAGCGATATCGATGAGGACCGGATTGCCCGCATGCGGCGTCCAAGGACCACGGAAATCCGACGCCGACCAGAGGTGCAGGCTGTCGTGATAGGAGCCGAGAATCGGGCCGCCTCCGACATCGGCCGGCTGGTCCCGCACAGTGGCGAACATCCACCAGCGGCCGTCCCGTTCCAGCAGGGTCGAATCGCTCGCGGTCACACCTCGCAGCAGCGTCGCTTCCTTGACCCAGCCGCCTGGAAAGGCGGTGGCCCGATAGAGATCGACGGTGTCGTTGGCACAGCTCTCCGGGATCATCCAGAACGATCCCTCACGCTCGAACACGAACGGATAGGAGAGATGATGCGGCTCCTCGAGGACCGGGACCGGCGTTCCGATTGGGCCATTCATATCGAAGGTCACCGCCGAGATCAGCGCCTTGCCTGTCGCATGCGGAAAATCCTCGACGAAGAGCACAGTGCGCCCTTCATGTTCGATGCCGAACGGGTCGGCATAGAAGCGGCGCCCATCATCAGGCAGATCTTTCCAGCCTGATGATGGATGCGTCCGCAAGTCGACGAGGTCAGGACCAGTCAACCGGCGCCAACCAACGCGCCAATGCGGAGCGCGATAGCACAGGTAGTAGAGGCGCCGGATGATGAGCCGAGCTGCCATCTTAGCGGTCCGGGCGCCGATCGTCCTCACAGTCAGGACAGGGGCATCGGGCGATACCGAGGCGCTTTGCTGGAGAAGCGGACGCGCGCCGGACAGGGCGCCGACGATGAGTGTTATGCTGCGGATCAGCCCATCTTCGAAGGCGGTGAGCATGGTACCGCGGTCCTCAGCACCGAAGCGTCCGGAGGCGATGATCCTGCCATTCGTGGAAAGAGCCGCCACGGGTGATCGGCCGGCGAGAAGCGATGCGAGGAGAGCACCCTCGCCAGCGATGCCGTCGAAGCTCAAGCGCCAGATCGGCAGTTTCGGGCCGCCGGATGCATCGCCGCACAAATCGAGGATGCAGGACGCCGCCGCGGACGATTCTGGATAGCCGGCGAGCGTGCTCGCCGGCGCAGGCGAGGAGAGCCCGTCGAGGGACAGGCGTTTGAGAAGAGCTTCGAGGCGGAACAGCAACGCAGCCTTGTCCGGCAGGCCTCCTGGGCCCGGCGAACGATCGACCTCCACCTCGAGTCCTGGAAGCGCCGTGATCCGTTCCAAGAGGCAGATATGCCAGCGGCGGAGGGCACGTCCGTCCAGCCTCAATCGCAGCCGCATCGTAGTCGGTCCCCGAACAATCGAACGCCGAGGTCGAACGCCATCGGCAGATTGGGATAGGTCCAGCGACGGGACGTCTCCTTCATCTCCTGTGGTTACCGCATCTCGATTGAGAAACCCTTCACCGCAATCCGGCCTTAAGCCCCTGCTCTACCCGTCCTTTACGATGGATTAACCATGATCCACCTGACGGGTATCGGGACCGGGGAAGTGTCCGGATGTTGGTGAATCGTCAGTGAATTCGGATCATGCCTATGATTGAAGGACGGGCCGTATCCCGGCCACGGCCCGAGCATCCGATGGCACAGATCGACAGACACATCGCGGCGGCGGATTGGATCGGTCGACCCGGCATCGACCGGACGACTTCCTCCGAACCCGACAAGAGCGCAGAAATCGGCGATCTCTGGCGCATTCTCTATGTGCGCCGCGCGTGGGTGCTCGGAACTGCGGCCCTGCTCACCTTCATCGCGGTGGCTTACGGTTTCCTGGCGCCTCCGCTCTATGCGGCTACCGCCCAGATCCTCATCGATCCACGCGACAGGCAGATCGTCACGAACGACGTCAATCCGGTTGCCATGGCGCCTGATGGTGGCGTGATCCAGGTCGAGAGTCAGGCTCGCGTCATCGAATCCGATTCCGTCCTGACCCGCGCCGCCCACGATGCCGGATTGCTCGACGACCCGGATTTTGGCGGCCTCGGTAACGGCTTCCTCAGCTGGACCCTGCGCACCATTCAGGGCGACGGTGCGGCTTCAAGCAGCAATGCGGCGGCTGAAGCTCGGGCCGTCCGTGCCCTTCGGCGCAAACTCGCGGTGAAGCGTGCCGACAAGGTCTTCGTGGTGGACGTCGTCATCACCGCGAACAACCCTGATAAAGCCGCCCGGATCGTCAACGCCATCGCCAGCGCCTATCTCAAAGACCAGACTGCCGCGCGTGCCGATGCGGCCGCGCGCGCCTCGGCCGAGTTGGGCTCACGCCTCGACGATCTACGCAAGCGCGTCAACGTCGCCGAGAACAAGGTCGAGACGTTCAAGGCCGAGAACGGATTGATCTCGGCGAGCGGTCGCTTGATCAGCGATCAGCAATTGGCGGAGAGCAACAACCGGATCGTGGCTGCACGCGCCCGCACCGCGGAGGCTCGCACCAAACTTCAGCAGATCAAGGACGCGCGCGGAACCGCGTTCGGACCGGACTCGGCGCCGGAAGCGATCCAGTCCGCTGTGATCGAGCGGCTGCGCAGCCAATATGCGGAACTCGCGAGCAAGGAAGCGGACCTCCGCACGCAACTCGGCAACCGTCATCCCTATATCGAGGCGGTTCGGACCCAGATGCAGGACGTCAAGCGCCTCACCGAGGTAGAACTGAACCGCATCTCCCGCTCGGCAGAAACCGATTACCAGCGTGCGGCTGCCAACGAGAAGGCGTTGACGGCGAGCCTTGATGAGTTGAAGCGAGGCACTATCGTCACGGGTGAGGCCTCCGTGCGTCTGCGCGAACTCGAGCGTGAGGTGGATACAAGCCGTGCCGTCTACGGCAATTTCCTCAGCCGTTCCCGCGAGATTCAGGAACAGACCGGCATCGACACCACCAATGCCCGCGTCATTAGCTGGGCCCGGCCGCCCACCGAGCGGAGCTGGCCGCTACGCCTCCTGCTCTTCGTCGGCGGCCTCATCAGCGGCCTCGGCCTCGGAGCTGGGTTGGCCTTCGTCCGCGAGTATCTCGACCCGACCGTCCTGTCTCGACGTCAGATGGAGCGGCTCTCGCATACGTCCGTCGTCGCCACCTATCCGGAGTTCAAGGCAGGGAGCGAACGCCCGGCCAGCGTCGCTGCGAGTCTCACTCTAGACCGACTGTCCAGCGTCCGCGGGCAGATCCAACCGCCTGGGCAGGCATTGAGCGTCCTCGTGACCTCAGCGGCTTCGGACAGTGCGGACCGACGTTCAGCGATACACCTCCTCGCCGCGGTGGCAACGGCGCGCGGCGAGCGCGTGCTCTTTGTCGAGGCCGACCTCGATGCGGCGCCACAGGCGGGAACGACCGGGCCAGGCCTGATCGAGGTGCTGAGCGGAGAGGCCGGAATGGCAACTGCGGCGAAGGCCGATTCCGAAAGCGGCGCAGCCCGGATCGGCATCGGCGATACCGCCAAGGCGTCGCGCGAGGCGCTGAGCCGCCGCAACATCGAACAGTTCCTCGCCGCCGCCAAGTCGAGCTTCGATCTGATTCTGGTGGATGGCGGAGTACTCACCGGCAATCTGCGGATCGGACCACTCGCCTCCGCCAGCGATCGGCTGTTGATCGTGGCAAAGAACGGCGCCACGCGGCAGCGCGATCTCCTCGATCTTCTCGACATTTCGGAGGTGCTGGGTCGTCCAGTGTCCGGCAGTCTCTTCGTCGATCGCCATGCGGCGGCGGCATGACGGGCGGACCATGAGGCTCGCGATCCATCCGTCAGCTGCAGGCGGCCCGGCAAGAGCCGCGTCTCGAAGCCCGATGCCGCTCGGCCTTATCTTCCTGACGGTGCTGATTCTCGGCGTTTCTGGCGGTATGCTCTGGAACGTCGGCATCAATTACGACGGGCTCACCGGCGCCGCGCCACAGAAGATCCATCCTTCGACCTATCTCGTCATCGTCCTATTCTGCTGGGCGGCTTTGAGGTCCGGCAATCCGGCGGGCTACCTCGTCTATGCAGTGCAGGTGCGGCCTGCAGGGGCGCTGCTCGCCGCGTGCAGTATCGGATTGTTCCTGCACATCGTAATGCGCAGCGGACCGGGAATGGCTGGGGCGCTGGACACTTTCTTGCTGCCCGGCCTCTTCGTCGTCCTGCTCGCCGACCGCGACGCTCTGACCTGGAGACGCCTCGAGCTGACCGTACACGCGGTGATGCTCATCAACGCGTTGCTCGGCCTGACCGAATTCGCGACCAAGACTCTGTTCTTTCCTTATCGGCTCGACGGACAGGTCTTCGCCACGGATACGCGCTCGGCCGCCCTCCAGGGTCATCCCCTCGGCAATGCCACTCTCACAGCCTGCTACGTGCTCGCCCTCATCGGCGGCGGTGGGCGCATGACGGTGCCGCTCCGCCTTGCAATGATCGGCCTGCAGCTTGCCGCCCTCGTGACCTTCGGTGGACGTTCCGCCACCGTGGTGACGCTGATCTTCGGCGGTGCCTACGGTCTCTTCGCCTTGCACAAGGTCTTGAGCGCAGGCCGCATCCCGCTTCTGGCGGCGGCGGTGGGGATATTCCTGTTTACGCTCGCGCCACTTGCCATCGGTGCTCTGGCCGTCGGAGGATTCTTCGACGCACTGCTCAGTCGGTTCATTGCCGACGGCGGCAGCGCCAATGCACGCGTGGAGATGCTCGACCTTATCGCCAGCATCCCGTTCCGCGAATTGCTGGTCGGCCCGGATATGACCCTCGTCGACTCTCTGCGGCGCGTGAGCGGGCTCGAATGGGGCATCGAGAACCCGATCGTCCGGACCCTGGTCTATCAGGGCGTGATCATGACGGTTCTGCTGACCGTCGCCGTGACGCTCTACATGATCGAGTTGGTTCGCCAATGCCGCAGCGGGACGTTTCTTCCGGTCCTCGCCTTCGTTATTCTGGTGAACACCTTCGAGGGTCTCGGAGCCAAGACCACACTGTTGGCCAAGTTCGCCATCCTGCTCCTCGGATTGTTCCACAAGGTCAGGGATCGTCCGCGCGTGCGCGCAACCCCAGGGCCGTGACGATCGCCCGGTCGAAGCGCCGGGTGGCATCGTCCATCATCCCCATCCCGTCGAACAGATTCCAGAACGCCCAGGGGAAGCCCTCCGCCTCCGCTGCTTCTCGCACGTCTTGGACGTAGCGGACCCTGTCCTCGGCATGAGAAGCCACGTAGCGTGCGTCGCTGCGCAGGGCACCAAACTCTCCGAGCAGAATTTGCCGCGGGGATATGCCGTACCGGCGCCCCCATTCGCCCACCATCGCGAGATGCCGTGCGAGGTAGCGCTTGTCGGGCTGCGCCGCGAAATACTCGGCGAGCTTGGCTTCCGTCACCGCATAGGCCTCGCGCTTCGCTTCTGCCGACAGGGTGGCATCGCTGGCCATCCTTTTCCGAACGGCGGCGAGGGTCGTCTCCAGCTTGCCGACGTAGGCCGGCCAGGGAACTGCATTGAGGGCACGATAGACCGGTTCCCGCATCCAAGGGGCCCCCTGATGGCTAAACAGGTAGGGCTCGTAATAATGGAAGGTGAAGAGAAGCGGCGCGAAGCGGGAAAGTGAGGTAGGATCGAGGGCGGTGAGCCCTGTGATCATGCCGCCGCAGGCGCCGCAGGCAACGAGGGTCAGCCGTGGCGCAACGCGCCGGGCCTCCGTGAGGAGATCGTCCTGGATGGTCAGCCATGATTGCGAGCCGCATCCCTGCGGCGGCTCGTTGACCGGCTCTAGGGCCAATCGATCCGGAGCGATGCTCTCCAGCATGCGCGCGAGATCGGAGACGAACCCACGATAGGCGGGAAATAGCGGCGCGCCCGGATCGCCATAGAAATTCTGGGGGTTCCAGTGATGAGTCGCGCCATTGGCCTGCACGTTGACCACTACGGAAAGGTCGGCGCGCAACGCCGCCTCCAAAGCAGCCTTAAGATTTTGCATGAGGCGCGCCCGCTCTACCGCTAGGGCAGCGACGAACGGGCCAGGATCGACGGGAATCCGGAGAAAATCGAACCCGGCTTGTCGCAGCCGAGCCAGGTCTCGGCCCGTCGGCACAGGCCGGCCGTCCTGAAACGGCGGCGCTCCGTAATCCGTTCGCGGCGCCGGAAACTCGCGCGTCAGCGAGAACCATGGCCAAGTATTGACGCCACGAGAAAGACGCAGGGGCACGGCTTCCGCACTAGCCGGTACGATGCCCGTCACCAGTGATGCAGCGGCGAGGACGGCCCTTCGTGTCGGCGGTCGCGTCACGATGCGCGGTCCTGGCTCCGTCCTCCGATTGCCATCGAGATGTTCGCCGAGGTGTTGACGGGTTGTTTCATTTCACGACCGACGGGAATCGTGAAGCCTCCCAGCGTCCGTGCTTCCGCCTCGTACTGCTTCAGGATAGTCGACCATTCGAACCGCTCCGATGCACGGTCGAGGGAAGCGAGGCCGGCTTTCTTCACTACGAGATCGTTTGCGACCAAGGCTTCGATGTGTCGCTCGCAGGCATCGGGATCGCTAAAATAGAATTGCTCGTCACCCGCCGTTCCACGATTGAACGCGTTGTCGTGAGCAATCACTGCATTCCCCGCCCATAACGCTTCTACGAGGGACGGGTTGGTGCCGCCGACGGTATGCCCATGAAGATAGGCACGGGCATGGAAGCGTAGCGATCTGATCGTCTCTGAATCATAGATAGCGCCTGGGAATAGAACCTCATCGCTGGCCGCCTCCCTCACCGCACGATGATAGGGATTGTTCTCCGAGAGCGTGCCCAGGACAACGAGCCGCACGCCTCTCAGCTTGCGCGAGAATGCCTCGACCATCGTGAGGATGTTGTTATCGGGTTCGATGCGCGCGATCGAGGTCATGTACCGGCCCGGCTTCAAACCGAGAGCCTCAATGGGTGCCGTCGGGGCAGCAGGGATCGGATCCCCGCCATAGGCGATGGTGGCTATGGCAGATCTCGGGCGCCGAGTGGCGACATGATCGGCGATGGCGGGATGGTCGGCCACAAGGCGATGGGAGGCCCATGCGGCGATCCACTCGTTGGTCCAGAACCAAGCCCGCACTGCCATCGACCATTTCGGGCGCTTCCATTCGATGCCGTCCATGTTCGTGATGATCTTGGAACCGGCTAGGCGCAGGTACGGCAGGAAAATAGCGCCATTGTATCCAAGGACGAGGCTGACGCCGTGCCGTTTGGCGGCATCCCGCACGCAATGCCAGTCGAAATCGAGTGTCGCCCTCGGTCCGGTGGACGATACGGCGACGTGGATCAGTTCCACGCCTTTCCAGGTCGTGGTGCGGAAGCGCTCCGTGACCGACTCGACCTCGTCCTGGCAATAGACCGCAACGTGCCAGCCGCGCTTCACGAGAAAGAGGGCGAGCTTCTCTGCAAAGGTTTCGAACCCGCCGTGGGATGCCGGGATGCCACGCGTTCCCAGGATAAGCAGCGAGGGCTTGTGCAATGACACCAGAGTCTCCTTTCGCCCTCAAAGTGTCCCGTGATGGGACACCAGAAACACCTTCAGGCAACCATCAGCAATGATTACACCCGGTGAAGTTCTTGCTCGGTAACGATTGCAAACAGGCCGGCATGTCATCTTGGGGCAGTTGGGATCGAGATTGAGGTTGAGTCGGCATGCACATCACATGCGTCCATCAGGGATACGAACTCTACGGATCTGATCGCAGCTTCGTTGAGAGCGTGCGTATCATTCGCGCCGCCTATCCGGATGCCGTCATCGACGTCGTGCTGCCGCGCGGCGGTCCGATCGTGGCCGCCGTCGAACCGGTGGCATCCCGGATCATCTTCGAGCCGCTCTGGATTCTGCGACGCCGCGATCTGCCGCGTCTCGCGACCCTTGGATTTCTGACGTTACCGCTGGCGATGATGCGGGCCTGGCGACGGCTGCGCGCGAGCAACCTCGTCTACATCAACACGTCCGTCGTGGCGGACTATCTCCTCGCTTCTCGGCTGTGTCCCGGCCGCGCCATCGTACATGTCCACGAGATTCCGCAGGGTGCCACCCTCAAGCTGCTTCGAGGACTGATCGGCTGGAGCGGGGCGGATATCGTCTTCAATTCGCGGGCCACCGCCAAGGCGTTCTCGCTGACCTCCAAGGTAGCCATGCGAGTGGTCTATAATGGGATCGCGGGACCTGACGTGCCGCCGCCTTCCACCTATGACGCCACGCGCCCGCTGCGCCTGCTGATGCTGGGCCGCATCAGTCGCATCAAGGGCCAGGAGATCCTGGTCGAGGCGATCCGGTCCCTGCCACCGGAGGTGCGAGCGCGGCTCGACGTGCGCATCGTCGGAAGCGCGTTCGAGGATACCGCGCGCGAGGCGGCGCTCGACCGCCAGATTACGGATGCAGGTCTGGGATCCGTAATCTGCCTCTCGCCCTTCGTCGACGATCCTTCCGATCTGTATAGGTGGGCGGATGTAGTGACGGTGCCTTCGCGCCTCCCAGAATCCCTCGGCCGGGTCGCAATCGAGGCGATGGCCTATGGTCGTCCCCCTATCGTGTCCCGCATCGGCGGGCTGACGGAAGTGGTCGAAGAAGGAACGAGCGGTTGGGTCGTCGCGCCCGATGACCCGCGCAGCCTCGCCTCGACGCTGGAACGGATCGTCACCGATCCGACATCTTGGCGTGGCTTCCCGACTGCCGCCCGCGCCCGCTATGCAGCGCTGTTCGGTGAGGCCGCCGCCGCGGAAGGGTTGATCACCATGATCCGTACCCGCATCGGTGGTCGTCCGATCACAATTGCCGCAAAAACCGTAGCGCTGGGTTGATCGTCATGAACGGCCTCAGCCGCCTCGCACGACGCTTCGTCCTCATGTTGGGAGGCGAGATCACTCAGAGCGCCTTCCACTTCGGAATCAACATCGTCCTCGCGCGTAGCCTGAGCCCGCACGATTACGGACGGTTCGCCATTCTCTTTCTCGTCGGTGGATTGGCACTGACCTATATCCGTTCGCTGGCCGGCGTACCCGCGACTATCACCATTCCAGCTCATGCTGGGCGACGCGCCGCGCGCGGATTCGACGTGACTTTCGGCTCGGTGGCCGTTGTCCTCTCGGCGGCGATCGCAGCCGGAGTCTGCGGCACGCTCATGGCCACGTCGGACATTAACGCCGTGGCCGGCAGCCTCTTCGTGGGCTTGTGGTCGCTGCGCAGCTACCTGCGCCTCGCGCTCTTCGCCAAGCATCGGCCTGCGATCTCCGGGCTTGGAGACATAGTGTTCGCCTTGTCCGGCACCGCCCTTACCTTAGGGATGATCCATTTTCAGGGGGCGCCGAGCCTCGACGAGACACTGTTCTGCCTGGCCTTCGCCAATGGGCTCGGCATCGTCGCATCGCTGGCGCTCCTGAGGGAACCCGTCCGCCTCAGTCTCGGCCGGTCGGTACGCCGTCGCTACGGAGCGCTGATCCCGACGCTGTCATGGTCGCTGATCAACGTCACAACCGCGAATGTTCAGGGCCAAGGCCAGAGTCTTCTTGTGGCCGCAATCGCCGGTCCCGCCGCCTATGCCCCGATGGCTGCTACCTTCGTGCTGTTCTCACCCCTGCGGCTTTCGGCCTCGGCCCTGATCAACATGGTCCAGCCGGAGGTGGCCGGACATCTCGCCCGCGGCAATTTCCGGCTCGCCCGCCGCTTCGCCCTCATCTGCTCTGGCCTTCTGGGCCTCGGTTGCATCGCCTACGGCGCCATCATCCTTTCGACCCTCGAACTCATCGAACACCGGCTCTTCGCCGGCCAGTTCGTCGGCGCTCCAATGATGCTCATCGCCGTGGCGGCTTGGGCCATCGTCACGGTCTCGCTGATCCACGCACCGATGCGCGTGCTGATGGAAACGATGCAGGAGTTCAGGCCCCTTGCGATCCTTGCCGGTGTGAGCGTTGGAGTCGGCGCGGTGACGGTGGTCGGACTGCTCTTGATTGCGCAGCCCGCTTGGTCGTTGTTCGGCGTCCTGATCTCGGAGGTCGTCGTCCTTGTAGGCTGCCTCTGGATGCTCAAACCCTGGCGATCCTTCCGACCCTTGATGCCGATTGACCACCCGCGTGACGTCGAGGTTGGCATGAGCCGATGAGCGACCTTTCCCATCTCCTCGCCTACGACGATTTTTTCGACACTTTTGCGGCTTGCGCGATCCGTCATCGCTGCGCTGCGATACCAGGAATGACCCGGCCATGAGCGTGACAGCGACTTCCGCCCTGCCGACGCGGGCGGCCATGGCCGGCGGCTACAGTGCCCGGCTCCACACAGACTTGGCGACAGTGTCCCGCCTCTGGATCCGGCTCGAATCCGACGGGACTGCCACCGCCTACCAGCGGCTCGACTGGGTGACGGCCATCGTCGAACGCCTGAGCGCGGCCTCCAAGGCCGAGCCGGTAATCGTGGAGTTGGCCGACGCCTCGGGGCGCCCGGTCATGCTGGTGCCACTGGCGCGTCTCCGACACCGCGGCTACCGGGTGATCACTTGGCTCGATCTGGGCGTCTGCGACTACGCGGCTCCGATCCTGGCGCCCGGCATCGATCTGACCGCCGATGACATGGTCTTGGCCTGGACCGCAATACGAAAGGTCCTGCCGCGAGCGGACCTGATCCAGATCAGCCGCATCCCGGACGACGTCCACGGTCGCCCCAATCCGATCGCTACCCTGCCTGGATGCCGCCGGATGGACATGCAGGCGTCCGGCGTCGACATCGACGGCGACGCAGAGACGCTACTATCGCGCCTGTGCCGACCCAGCACCCTTAAAGACATGGCCAAGCTGCGCCGCAGGCTGGAGCGGATCGGTGAGGTGACCTTCGTCGAAGCAAGACACGCCGGTGAGATCGACTGCATCTTCGATGCCCTGGTCGATCAGCGCCGTACACGCTTCGCCGAGATCGGACGATTCAATCTTCTCTCTCGCCCCGATGTCGAGGCGTTCTATCGCGAGGCCGCCCATCAGGGTCTGATCGGCGGCCCGGTCCGCCTGTTCGGATTGGCCGTGAACGGGGAATGGATCGCCGCCGCTTTCGGATTGGTCCATGCCGGCACCTTCCACGGTATCCTGCTGACGATGGCGGGTGAGGCTTGGCGCAACACCTCACCCGGCCTGCATATCGTCGCCGAAACCCTGCGCTGGGCTCGCGCAGAAGGCTTGAATTATTTCGACTTCACTGTCGGCGTGATGCCCTACAAGTCCGATTTCGGCGTCCAGACTCGTGACTTGAGCGAACTTGCGGAGGTGGCGACCCTGCGCGGGTACCTCGTCAAGCAGTCTTTGCACGGAGCGGAAGCGGCCAAGCTCTGGTTGCGCAATCATCCAGAATGGTACACTCGCGCTCAGAATGCGCGCCGATGGCTGCGGCGAAAGATCGGCTGAAGCTGGACAGCCAATCCGGCCACTGGCGCCGTTCCTGCTCATTTCACGTCAGGAACAGCGCCACGTTCTCGTAGCTGCACCCGACATGACATCGTGCACCGGCATCCACGTCATCGAAGAGCGTTCAGGAGCGAGAAAGACCCGATCGCACCAGTTGGCCTATCTGCCCGTTGATGCTAGGTGAGCCCTCGGTGAGTCTCCGTAGCTCAGCTGGACAGAGCACAGGTTTCCTAAACTTCAATTGGGCGTCGCGGTGGGAAACTGCGCGGCGGATCCGCTCAAATTCGGGGAACGCTCAAGGCCCGCAGGCATGCTGGCCCAGCCGATCCCGAGCCAAGCCCCGGCCTCTCTGGGGAAGGTGTAGAGACTAGACGGGCGGCGCCTAAAGATCGCGACGGGTCATTCCCGGTGGATCCACGGCGAAGGGATAGTCCAGACCACGAACGCTCCTCTACGGAGCGGCGGCGGAAGCCGAAGTGGGATGAAACCTGGGGTCGCAGGTTCGAGACCTGCCGGGGACGCCACCATACTTCAAGCCCTTGTCCGGGCCGAAATTCCTCCGCGATCAATGCCGTATGCGCGGCCGGTCATACAATCGGGCGATACGATCGCGGTGGCTTTGATGTCGCACCTCATTCGTGACAGGCTCGGCACGTACTGCCTCCGTCGGGCCATCCCGGAAGACTTGATGCTCTTTGACCTGGCCTCTTGTTTTCCCCCGTTCATAACCACAGTCCGCTCTGGTGTGGTCCCGTCGGGACTGGATTGCAGAGGCGTTCGGGATGAGCCCGCCCAAGCTCGTGTAAGGTTGGCAGGTTGCGTTCTCTGCCCGCCAGGCCTCAATGATGCTCCGTGCCGCCGGCAGGCTCCGGAACAGAGATCAGAGCCTTGTCCATAAAATTGGACTCGTGTGTTGTGTCTGGTTGCGATCGCTGAATTCCCTTCTGCGCTTAGTTGGATCATGGGCGCATGCTACTCCTTGGATCTGCGCGAGCGGGTGACCCGCTTCGTCGAGCCGCTGGGCTCACTGTGGTCGGCTGCGCGGCAGTTGCGCAATCAAGCTCCTGCTGCGGCAAGCTCGGACCGGGTCTCCAGCGACATCGCGGCATTGTCGTCCGACGGGCAATGGCAAGTTGGTAAACCGTCCCGTATTTCCATGAGGCCGTGCGTAGGTTATTGATCCCGTGTCGGAATTTCGACTCAACAGTTGGACCCGTCGAGGAATCGACCAGCGCTTCTCAACGAACCGTTAACCGGCCACGCCGGACTTTGTACCGAATATGACGGACGCGCAGTTTTTTTGGGTTGGGTTGATTAGGCGAACGTGAAAGAAACAGCGACCGAAGAAATGGGAGCATTGCCGCCCTGCCAAATGGCAACGTTTGCGACGACGCTCTAGAGACTGCACGGGATCGTACATGGCTGGGCAGAAAACAGATGCGCGCGATGTCCATGTCGGCAGGCGCATCGCCGAGCAGCGGAAAAAATCGTCCCTGACCCAAAAGCGCGTGGCCCAGAGTTTCGGCATGTCGGCGGCGCAATTGCAGAAATACGAGAAAGGCATCAACCGCATCAGCGCGATCCATCTCGAAATCCTCAGTCGTATGACGGGCATGCCGATCGACTATTTCTTCGACGGTATGAATCGGAGCGACGACATTCCCTTGCAGGGTTTCAGTGAACCGCCTCAACAGGCCTTCGCCGAGCAGAGCAGATCGCAGAATTCCTGGATCGGTCTCGTCGATGTCGTCGCCAAGCATGTGACGGAAAACTTCTCGGAAAAGGGCCGTCGCGAATTCGCCGCTGCAGTACAGGCCTTGGATGAGAAGCTGAGCGGTTGACGTATCGTATGTTTCGTTCTTTCTAGCGGATACGTTCGATTTGTCATCTTGACCGTCTCAGGCCAGGGTGCGAGAAACGCTGCGTTCCGAAGACCGGGTCGAACGCTGTCGAGGCGAACCCGAAACCGGGGGTGCCCTAGATGCCGCGTTCGAACTATCTCTTCACCAGCGAGTCGGTCTCCGAAGGCCATCCGGACAAGGTCTGCGACCGTATCTCGGACACCATCGTCGACGCTTACATCGCGGCGGAGCCTGAAGCGCGGCTTGGAGTCGAGACGCTCGCCACCACCAATCGCATCGTCATCGCAGGCGAGGTACGCGGACCGGATTCAGTCACCTTCGAGCATCTGGAAAACCTCACCCGCGAGGCCGTGAAGGATATTGGCTACGAGCAGTCGGGCTTCCATTGGAAGAACAACGACATCGCAATCCATCTTCACGCTCAGTCAGCCGACATCGCGCAAGGCGTCGACTCGTCCGGTAACAAGGATGAGGGTGCCGGCGACCAGGGCATCATGTTCGGTTACGCCTCAGACGAGACGCCCGAGCTGATGCCGGCGCCAATCTTTTATGCGCACAAGATTCTCAAGGACCTCGCCGACGCCCGCAAAGCGAAGCAGGGTGACGCCGCCAAGCTCGGGCCTGACGCTAAGAGTCAGGTGACGGTGCGCTACGAGAACGGCCGCCCCGTCGGCGTCACTCAGATCGTACTTTCCACGCAGCATATAGACGAGGCTCTCGACTCGGCTGACGTGCGCGCCATCGTAGAGCCCTACATCCTCGCGGCCTTGCCGCAAGGTTGGGTTGGCGAGGAAACCGTCTGGCACGTCAACCCCACCGGCAAGTTCGTCATCGGCGGTCCCGATGGTGATGCCGGCCTAACCGGCCGCAAGATCATCGTCGATACTTATGGTGGTGCGGCTCCCCATGGCGGCGGCGCATTCTCGGGCAAGGATCCGACCAAAGTCGATCGCTCGGCCGCCTATGCCGCCCGATATCTCGCCAAGAACGTCGTCGCCGCGGGCCTGGCGACTCGTGCGACGATCCAATTGGCCTACGCCATAGGCGTGGCGAAGCCGCTCTCGATCTACGTGGACCTGCACGGCACCGGAAACGTGGATGAGGCCAAGCTCGAAACCGTCCTGATGGATGCCCTTGATCTCTCGCCCCGCGGCATTCGATTAGCGCTCGGCCTGAACAAGCCGATCTACGCCCGAACCTCCGCCTACGGTCATTTCGGTCGGAAGCCTGAGGATGATGGCGGCTTCTCGTGGGAGCGCATCGACCTCGCCGACAAGCTCAAATCGGCACTGTCCTGACCCGTGGAAGCCGGGCGGGACGATCTCCCGCCCTATGATGGCGGGGCGGTAGTGGAGGGCATAGATCGCGCCTTCTATGGACGGCGCAAAGGTAAACGGTTGCGGGCCGGCCAGGAACACCGACTCGCCGAACTGTTACCGCACCTGCGCGTTTCGCTGCCAGTCGCCGGCGAGTATATCGATCCTCCATCGCTGTTTCCGCATCAGACAGACGAGGTCTGGCTCGAGATCGGCTTCGGCGGCGGCGAGCATCTCGCGGCGCAAGCTACGCAGAATCCGAATGTCGGGATTATCGGTGCTGAGCCCTTCGTCAACGGCGTCGCTAAGATTCTCCGCGCCGTAGATGATGCCGAGTTGCGAAATGTCCGGATCTGGGACGAGGATGCCACCGTACTTCTCGCCGCGATTCCCGATGCGAGCCTGACGCGGGTATATCTGCTCTATCCCGATCCTTGGCCGAAGCGTCGACAGCGCAAGCGCAGATTCGTCTCGGATGAGACGCTCGCTGAGATTGCTCGTGTACTGAAACCCGGCGGCGTGTTCCGCTTTGCCAGCGACATCGACGATTACGCCGGCTGGACCCTGGTTCGAGCGGCACGTTGCGAAGCCCTTACGTGGACCGCAGCATTAGCGGTAGACTGGAATCAGGCCTTCTTGGGATGGCCAGGCACCCGTTACGAAGCAAAGGCAATCGCAGCAGGCCGAGCTCCTACCTACTTGGAGTTCCGCCGGGCCGGCTGATCTTGCTGGCGAAACCGTCGATACCGTGCCGCCCATGGTTCTCCCGAAGAAACTTTACCGGCCGACGTCCGGTGTTCTGCGGCACAGCTTTTTCGTCGCAAGCTCTTGCACTGCACGATGTTGCGACCTCAGATGATGATGGAATGAACATCCGGGTCCACCGGAGCAAGCGATGATGCCTCCCGCAACGTAGGGGCATTGCCGAGCGAGGTTGCGGAGTGGGCAGCGGAACGGACCGAGGATCGCCTCTTCTTGGGGATTCATACCCCCCAACTGACCTCTATCGGCGCGGTTTCGATGAGGCCGGCGTTGGACTTCTCATTCTCGACGCTGTCTCGGGGCATATTCTCGACGCCAATAGGGCCCTTTGCGACCTTCTCGGGCATCCCCGCGGCGGCCTGACCGGCAGTTCAGCGGCATTGCTCGGGGACGATCCCGCTTTGCTTTTCGCCGGAATCCGGCGCTGGACTACGAAGGACGGCAGCCTCATCGACGTCCGCGTCAGGACATCGCCGACGTCCCGGCCCGATGCATGCCGCACATTCGTTGTTGAGCGGGTCGATGCTGACGAGATCGTCCGCTCTGAGGAAAACCGTGCGGCCCTCACCGCGGCCGGCCTCGGCGAGTGGCGGCTCGATCTCGCAGACGGTTTCCTGAGATTATCGCGGCGGGCAGCGCATATCCTAGGCTCATCTCCCGGCATGTCGCTGACATGGGCGCAAGTCCAGGATCTGATGGACGAGTCCGAGGCAGCGAGGATGAAGGATACGGTCCGCGCGGCGATCATAGAAGATGCCCCCTTCGCTATCGAGGCACGTCTGCGCCGCGCGAGCGACGGCATCGAGATCCGGATCAGCGCAAGAGGGCAGGCCATCGGTGCCATAGGCGCTCGACCCGCCATCGTTGTTGGTGTCTTGCAGGACGTAACCAAGCGCGTGGAGGCGCGCGATGCCCAACGCGAGAGCGAGGAGAGACTGCGCATCGCCACGTCGCTGGCCGAACTCGGTATCTTCGAATGGCATATGCTTGACGATCAGGCCGTTTGGGAAAACGAACGCATGTTCGCGATCTTCGGTCGCGCGCCCGAGGAAGGCGCACTCGGCAAGCGCGAGTTCCTGAGCACCGTCCTCCATCCAGATGATCGCGCGGCGTTTCGCTCGGCGATTTCGACGGCTCTGCGGGAAGACTCCACCCTCCAGGCTAGCGGCCGCATCCGCCGTGCCCAGGATGGCGGATGGCGGATCATCGACATGGCCGGCCGCTTCGAAAGCGATGCACGCGGTCGCCTTCCCAGGCGCCTTATCGGCGTGGTCGCCGATGTGACCGAACGCAGGGTCGCCGAGGAGCGCCAGGCGCTGTTGATCCGCGAATTGCATCACCGGGTGAAGAACACTCTGGCTACGGTCCAGGCTATCGTAGGCTCCACTGCACGCACGGCTTCCAGCATCGAAAGCTTCTACGAGGCCTTCGTCGGACGGATCATGTCGCTCGCCCATACGCATTCGGTTCTCACCGAGGATACCTGGCAGACCGCCTCTCTGAGGAAGCTGATCGAGAACGAACTCCGCCCGTATGGCGACGCTGGGCAGGATGTGCCCGGCACAGGGCGAGTCACTCTCGACGGGCCACCAGTGGATCTCGCCTCCGAGATCGCGGTCCCTATCGGCATGGCCATCCACGAACTGACCACCAACGCAGCGAAGCACGGCGCTCTCTCGACGCAGGAAGGCCGGGTCGCGATCTCCTGGAGACTTTCCGAAGATTCGACAGGAATGATGCTGCACCTCGATTGGTCAGAATTTGATGGGCCGCCCGTGCGACCGCCCACCCGTCAGGGTTTCGGCTCACGCCTGCTGCAGCGCGTGCTCACCGCGCAGGTCCGTGCCGAGATTGCGGCGAGCTATCCGACCGAAGGATTCCGCATGACGATGACGGCGCCGCTGCCCGCCCGCACCGAGGGTCTAAACCCATTGTCCTGACCGGGCGTTTCCGCCCTCGTCAGGCGGCCCCGCGGGCGCCGCCTTCCTCGCCGCCAGCTTCTACGAAAGCCTTAAGCTCGTCCAGAGAATCAAAGGTGAACTGGCCGCGCGGCGTATCAGCTTCGATGGATCCGTTCGAGTACATGACATAGGTGTTGCCGCCGGACGCGTAGGTTCCCACCACTTGGAGGCTCCCCTTGGCGGTCAGCTCAGGAGTCTCGGGCTCGCGGGGTTCGAGCGGCTCGGCCGAACTCGGCGCACGGTCCGGCACGTCTGTCAGCGAAGGTCGCAGGCCCAGAGGCTCCTCCGGCTCGACCCTCTGCGGGCCCGACGGCGGCAAAACCGGAGGGGCGGTGGTCGTTTCCGTGACCGTGGATATCCCGACGTTGGCTTCCGGTGCCGGGATAACCGTGTCGACCATCGGTGTCGGCCTGACCGGCCTCGGCGGTTTGTTCGGCTTGATCCGGCGCGGCGGCACGGTGCCGGGTTCCGGTAAGGCCGAAGAAATCGGGCTTTGCCGCGTTTCCTTGATGGCAGGAGGAGGCGGTTCAGGCAGGAGATCGGACAGCAACGGAGAAGCCGGGTCACTGCCCAATGGTGTGAGGGACATAGTATCGACGGCAGATTGCGGATGTGAGGCTGGTCTCGGTTCAGTCAATCCGACGATGCTCGGACGTTGCTTTCCGGGCGCTGCCGACTCCTCCTCGGAAGTTTCAATCACTAGCCCTGGAGGCTCGATCCGGTTCGTCTCCTCCGGTGACATGCTAGGCGCATCTGCACCGCGCCCGTTTCCCTGCTCCATCAACACTCGCTCAAGGCGCTTGAGGTAGGTGGCCACGACGGCAAGACCGAGGAGGATGGCGCCGGACGAGGCCGTGGCGGCGCCAGCGATGGTCATTGTCCATCCGCTTTCCAGCCTGACATAGGGGAAGCCCTGGACGACGGAAGCAATGCCGCCGACGATCATGACGATGGCGAGCGCGAACAGCGCGAGGATCATGGAACTCTCTGATGACGCCTGCACCTGGAAGTGCGGTGCACACAGTAAGGCCCGGCCTGGGTTTTGCAAAATCTATCCGCTGGGAAAGTGCGTCCGACGTTCGATCTCCGACGCCCGTTGCCCTTGGCCGGGGACCGACTTAGGTACGAGCGCGTTGGCCAAGTAGACGGCGCGACCCTCGCATCCCTTCGAGCGAGCCTCACCACCTTGCGCCACCAGACCCGGGAGACCTGCCGATGACCTTCACCCTGCCCGAACTGCCTTACGCCTACGATGCGCTCGGCCCCTACATGTCGAAGGAGACCCTCGAGTTCCACCACGACAAGCACCACAAGGCCTATGTCGACACGGGCAACAAGCTGCTCGAAGGCACAGGTCTCGAAGGCAAGACCGTCGAGGAGATCGTCACGGCGTCCTATGGCAACAATCAGCCGTTGTTCAACAATGCTGGCCAGCACTTCAACCACCTTCACTTCTGGAACTGGATGAAGCCCAACGGTGGTGGCTCGGCTCCTGCTTCGCTGGCCGCAAAGATCGACGAGGATCTCGGTGGCTTCGACAAGTTCAAGGCGGACTTCATTCAGGCTGGTGTTAGCCAGTTCGGTTCGGGCTGGGCCTGGCTCGCCGTCAAGGACGGCAAACTCGCCATCCTCAAGACCCCCAACGGCGAAAATCCTTTGGTGCATGGGGCTAAGCCGATTCTTGGCGTCGATGTTTGGGAGCACTCCTACTACATCGATTACCGCAATCGCCGTCCCGACTACATCAAGGCTTTCATTGAGAACCTGGTGAACTGGGAGTACGTCGAGAAGCTTTACGGCGAAGCCTCGAAGTAAGCTTCGCTGCGGTCGTCGCGCCGCGGATCTTCGGATCCGCGGCGTTATCGTGTCGACTCTCTTGAGATGGCAGGGAAAGCGCGCTCTTGAATGCGCCCGATCTGCCAATGCCGGCACCATTGAAGCCGGGGTCATCTTCGCTTCAGTCGATGTACTGCGCGCATTTGGAATTCTAGATCTACGCCTCGTTCGATAGGACGTTGCCCGTGTGTGACATCCTATCCTCTCGTCGCTCCCCGCCACGACCCTCATGCTGAGGTGCCGCATAGCAGCTTCGAGGGCGCCCTTCAGGCCGCTCGGCGCGGACTTGAGCGCCCATTCGAAACCGGCCACGCGATCGTCTCGGAATGAGGTTGCGGTTGGGCTAGATATTGGGCCGACGACCCCCTCGCTCCATAGACCGAAAGCGCTCGTCCCTCATGATCCGCAGCATCCTCTCCGTTGGCGGCTGGACGCTGGTTTCACGCGTCACAGGATTTGTCCGCGATGTGGTGATGGCCGCGGTGCTCGGAGCCGGGCCGGTCGCGGACGCCTTCGTCGTCGCCTTCCGGTTGCCCAACCACTTCCGTGCGATCTTCGGCGAGGGCGCGTTCAACACAGCCTTCGTCCCTGCCTATGCCGGCCTGTCCGAGACGGCCGAAGACGGCGGGGCCCGACGTTTCGCCACTCGCATCTTCACTCTGATGCTGCTGACACAGATCGTGCTCCTGGCCATCGCTCTGCCGGCGATGCCGTGGGTCGTACGCACCCTGGCGCCGGGCTTCTCGGAGGATCCCGAGCGCTTCGGCCTCGCCATCGCACTGACGCGTATCACCTTCCCCTATCTTCTATTCATGACCCTGGTGACGCTGCTGTCGGGCATCCTCAGCGCCCATCGACGCTTCGCCGTGGCGGCGGGTGCACCGGTTCTCCTCAACCTCTCGATGCTGGCGGCCCTAGCTCTGGCCGGGTTTTTTCCCAACGCCGCCTACGCCGCCGCCTGGGGCGTATCGGTCTCCGGCGTACTGCAGTTCGGCTTGGTTTGGCTCGCCTGCCGACGAGCGGGATTCGCCCCAGGCCTGAGCGCGCCGACCCTGCGCGATCCAACCATGATGCGGTTCTTCAAGGTGCTCGGCCCGGCGGTGATCGGCGCGGCCGGTTTCCAGATCGCCACTTTCGCCGACACCATCATCGCGAGCTTCCTGCCCATCGGTGCAGTCTCAGCACTCTATTACGCAGACCGGCTCTATCAACTGCCCTTCGGCGTCATAGCCATCGCCGCTGGCACCGTGCTGCTACCTGAAATGAGCCGCCGGATCGCCAAGGGCGACGTTGCCGGCGCGCATACGGCCCAGAACCGCGCCGCCGGCTTCTCGCTCGCGCTGTCGGCCCCCTTCACCATCGCTTTCCTCACGCTACCCGGCCTGATGATGACGGCCCTGTTCCAGCGCGGCGCCTTCACCGCCGAGGATGCCGACCGCGCCGCCTCGGTGCTCGCAGCCTATGGCCTCGCTCTCCCCGCCGTGGTGCTGGTGCGAAGCGCTGTGGCGAGCTTTTATTCCCGCCAGGACACGATGACGCCGCTCATTGCATCGCTGGCCTCCATCGCCCTCAACGTCGCACTGAAGATCGTCCTCACCGGACCCTACGGCGTAACGGGCTTGGCTCTCGCCACAGCCATCAGTCAGTGGCTGAACCTCACCCTCCTCTTCGGACTGGCGTGGCGAAAGGGTTGGACGGCCCCGAGCCGAGGCTTGGGTGCCACCATCGCCGGGGTCGTCATCGCCTGCACCGCGCTTGCCGCCACGGCGGTTTACGGACTGCCGCTGCTGGAGAGATGGATCCCAGCCCTACCGCATTTCCGCGAGATCATAGTTCTGGCTCTCCTCGGCCTCGCCGGAACGCTGGTCTACGCCACACTGTTACTAGGGACCCTGCGGGCGTTCGGCCTGCGTCTGCGCAGAGCCTGATCCACCATGACCGATGGCGCATTGTTTGCCGGCAAGAGCTTCCTTACCGGCAAGACCTTGGCGGTCTTCGATGCCTACGGCACCCTCCTCGACGTGAACTCCGCCGTGGTCCGCTACGCCCGGGACATAGGCGGTGATGCAGACGCTTTCTCCGGCTTATGGCGAACGAAGCAGCTCGAATATTCCTGGGTGACGGGATTGATGGGACGCTACGCCAGCTTCTGGTTGCTGACCGAGCACGCACTGGACTACGCTCTCGAACGCTATCCCGACATCGACCGTGCCCTGCGCGCAGCCCTGCTCGACGCCTATCGCAGCCTCGACGCCTATCCGGATGCGACAGACACACTGCACACTCTGCGCCGGCGTGGAGTCAGGACGGCGATCCTTTCCAACGGTGACGCCTCGATGTTGGCGGCGTCCGTGTCGGCGGCGGGCCTCGCGGAGGGCCTTGACGCCATCCTCTCGGTCGATCCGGCCGGAATCTTCAAGACTGCTCCAGCCGCCTACGAGATCGTCCTTCGCCATTTCAGAGCTATCGCTTCGGAGGTCGTATTCTTCTCCTCGAACCGCTGGGACATCGCCGGTGCGACGTCGTTCGGTTTCGATTCGGTATGGGTGAATCGCTCAGACCTACCGGATGAGTATGCCGACTTGGCTCCAGTGGAGGTCATCGCATCCCTCAGCCAAATCGCCTGAACCCGAGTTGGTCGCAATTTTTTCGATGCCTTGGTCTTCGCCACCGCCGGCCCCAATCTCTCCCCCGGCAAGTGCGTCAGCACGCCCGACAGATCCCATTCAATATACGATCTATGCGCTGTAGGCGCTCGGTCCGCTCATCAGGGTCGACAACCAGCGCATCAGCCGCTCCGAGAGGAAGGGTCTCACCGGTCGATGATGTCTGCGGTGCAGTCACCGTCGTCTCTGGACCACCCCCGTACCCGTCACCGCGGCCAACGCCTCATCAATTCCGGCAAGGCACGACCAACAGAGCACTGTGGCAAGACCGATATTGCCTTTACCAAGACGCCACGCACTCACACGATGGTCGACGATACTTCAGCTTTTCGCCTCGCAGGCAGTCTTCGAAAAACAGTATTGAGATTTCATTTCTCATGACTTCGATACGTCGAACCCGTGTTGGACGAATGATGTTTCCAAATAAAAACAATCAGCAATGGGATTGTTTCGGACCGACGCACACCTTCGCGAGCAATGCCCCCACTGACAAGCGGCGCGGGTGATAGCGTTACCGTTCTGCCCGGCCCCGCATCGAAGCAGGTTGTCCGGGCAGGCCGAGCCTGAACCCCGTGTCGCGAACCGCATCCCCTTCGATCCGATAGACGCCGATGTTCCTGTCGACGTAGTTGCCGACATAGACATACGCACCCGATGGACTGAACGCGACGCCTTGCGTCACATCCCCCGCCTCGGCCTCACCCGTCTGCCGGACCATGCCCGACGCATCAATGGTGAGCAGGGCGAGCGTCCCGGTCGGTGTAAAGCCGGGGCCCGTCGTCGGAGCACTCGATCCCCGGACCACGGCCACCGCTGCATGCCGGCCATCGGGCGACATCGCGAGGGTCTCCGGCGTATCGCCGATGCCGAGATGGTCGATCACAACCGGCCGCGCCACGTCGGCCCGGATCACGCTGATGCTATCGGCGTGACCGTCGCTCGGCTCGGGTCCAGTATTGGCGGCGAGAGCGAGACGTCCATCCGGGGTGAACTCCAGACCGTAGATGCCAGGGCCGACGGGAAGATCGAGGGCAGCATCGTAGGTCGCGCGGGTACCGTCGAGGGTGAGAACGCCGACCTTCGCTGCCTTGTTCTTGGCGACGAAGGCACGTCGTCCATCCGGAGCGATCGCTACCGCCGCCGCCTCGTCACCCACATCCACCGTCATGACGACACGCACGCTCGTCCCGGCAATGGAGAGGACGGTTACGCTGCGGCCTTCACGGTTGGCGACGAGGGCGAAATCGCCCGTCCGAGCGATGGCGAGGCCCGATGGCTGGCGTCCGACGCGGATCGTCTCCACGAGCCGAGGGGGATCGGCGAGAAGATCGATTACATGGAGGCGGTCGTCGGCCTGCGCATACCAAGCCTCGCTGTCCTGCCGCATCAGCACGGAGCTTGCCGCTAGGCCGAGCCGCCCGTCCGGGGTGATCTGAAGATTGGTAGGCGGTCCGTAGACGGAGTTATCGAGGGGGAGAACATGGGCGAGTCGGGGACGGGCCTCGTCGCTGACGTCGATTACAGCCACCGCATCGTGACCGTTGGAACCGTTCGTGCCGCCATCGGGCAGGAAGAAGGTTTTTCCGTCAAGCCCCACCAGCAGGAAGGCGGGCGCCTCGGCGGCGAAGGCGGGCGCCTCGGCGGCGAAGGCGGGCGCCTCGGCGGCGAAGGCGGGAGCGAGGCCAAGCAGCCCTGCCATAAGGCATCCGACGAAGCGCATCGTTCCCACTCCCGGCCGGCGGGCGAGGAAGGCCGCGCCATGGCACCTGCCGATTCCGATAAGCTCGTCTTATCAGAAACAGCATGTCGGAAGAGCTTGTGACGGATCAGGCACCCGCTGTCATGCGGCCCGGATCGTCGCGATGAACCGCGACATCGCTATGTCTAGGGTGTTGAATTGCTGAGACAATTCAGAGGCAGAGGCAAAGACCTGGGCAGAGGCGGCGCCCGTCTTCTCGGCAGCGGCAGCCACGGCGTTCACGTTGTGGGTGACTTCGTTGGTTCCGGCGGAGGCTTCGCTGACGTTACGGACGATCTCCTGGGTCGCCGCGCCCTGCTCTTCTACCGCGGCAGCGATAGACGCCGAGACGTCGTCGATCTCGCGGATGCGCTGGGTGATTCCGGCGATGGCGGTGACTGCCAAGTCTGTGGAGGCCTGGATCCTCGCGATCTGGCCTGTGATCTCCTCGGTGGCCTTGGCGGTCTGGCTCGCCAGAGCCTTCACCTCGGAGGCGACCACGGCGAACCCTCTCCCAGCCTCACCTGCGCGGGCCGCCTCGATGGTCGCGTTGAGGGCGAGCAAGTTGGTCTGGCCGGCGATGGTCGAGATCAGCGACACCACATCGCCGATGCGGGTCGTGGATTCGCTGAGGTCGCGGACGAGGTTCGCCGTCTCGGCCGCTTCGCCGACAGCGCGCTGCGACAGGCTGGCCGAACCCTGCATCTGGCGACCGATCTCCTGAACCGACGAGCCGAGTTCTTCGGCCGCCGAGGCCACAGTCGTGACGTTGGACGAGGCCGTATCCGCCGCGGTCGCGGCATTGGTCGAGCTTTGGGCGGTCATCGTTGCCGTAGCGCTCATGCTGCCCGCGGTCGCCTGCAACTCGGTGGCAGCGGCGCTGACCTGGGTAACGATGCCACCGACCGCGGCCTCGAACTGATTTGCCATGTCGATCATCACCGCCCTGCGCTGGGCTTCGGCGCCGGCGCGCGCAACCTCGGTCTCCGCCTCCAGGATGCGGGTGCGAACGATGTTATTCTTGAACACGATGACGGATTTTGCCATCGCTCCGACCTCGTCCGCACGATCGACGCCTGGCACTTCGATGTCGGTATCCCCCTGAGCGAGAAGACCCATCGCCGAGGCCATACGGCGCAAGGGTCGGCTCACGCTAAGGGCGAGCAGGATGGCGGCACCCGCGGCCAACAGTGCGGCGATAGCGACGAGCACGATGGTGGAGATCACTGCGCCGTCATAGGTTGCCTGTGCATGAGCACCGCTCTCGCGGGCGACACGCGCCTCGTAGTCGACGAGCTTCTGAAGCTCGGCCAAGACCGCACTGATCTCCATTGACATGGTGGTGTTGTAGGTGCGCTGGGCCTGGGCAAGGTTTCCGGCCTGGGCTTCTGCAGCGATTCCGTCCTGCAATGCCGAGTAGGCGGCCCACTGGGTCTCGAACGCCTTGTACAGCGCCTTCTCCTCGGCCGTGTCGAGACGAGGTATGTAGGCTGCTTGGACGTCGCGCATCTGATCGGCGCGCGACTTGAGCGTGGCGGCGACGCTGGCGCGCAGGTCAGGTGTGTCCGCGGTGATCAAGCGCCCGCCGTTGACCCGCTGTCGCAGGACGAGAACCTGAATCTTGCCAAGCATCTCGGTGTTCGGCAGATGATCGTCCCGCATTTCCCGCGCAACATCGTTCACGGCGCGAAGAAAAAACAATGACGATCCGCCAAGCGCAACCGCAAGTAGAAAAACCAGTCCGAAGCTAGCTATAAGCTTTGTTTGCACAGACAGCGACTTGATGAACATCGGAGCGACCACCTCGAGGTATATTTGAGGTAGCTATCAATTTTATTAACATACTGTAACGCCAACCATAGCTTCAGTTGCGCGCTCAGCAGCATTGGTGTGATCTCGCTCCAACCGAGAGAGTTGACGGCAGGTATGGGCGCCACAAGCGCATGCAGAGGAATCGCATTTGAGGA
>NZ_BPQT01000044.1 GCF_022179405.1 Methylobacterium marchantiae | reverse complement strand
GCGAATTTCTCTTTGGCCATCTTAGCCTCCGTAATCTTCGTGTTTCAGGTGATGCTGCTGCGGTCCGGAAAAGGCGGGAAGCCTTAAGCGTACTTCGCGACGACCTTTTCGGCCTCGCCGCGCGGCACCTCTTCGTAATGGTCGAACTGCATCGTGAAGTTCGCGCGACCCTGAGAGAAGGAGCGCAGCTGGTTCACGTAGCCGAACATGTTGGCGAGCGGCACCATCGCGTTGATGACGTTCGCGTTGCCACGCATGTCCTGGCCCTGGATCTGGCCGCGGCGGGAGTTGAGGTCGCCGATCACCGATCCGGTATATTCCTCCGGCGACACGACCTCGACCTTCATCACCGGCTCGAGCAGCACCGACCCACCCTTCTGAAGGGCTTCGCGGAGAGCGGCGCGAGAGGCGATCTCGAAGGCGAGAGCCGACGAGTCGACGTCGTGGTAGGCGCCGTCGATGAGCTCGACCTTGATGTCGACCACCGGGAAGCCCGCCAGGATACCGGCGCCGAGGACCGAATTGAGGCCCTTCTCGACGCCCGGGATGTACTCCTTCGGCACCGTGCCGCCGATGATCTTCGAGGAGAACTCGAAGCCCTTGCCTGGCTCGTTGGGCTCCACGACGAACTTCACCCGTGCGAACTGACCGGTACCGCCGGTCTGCTTCTTGTGGGTGTAGTCGATCTCGGTGCGCTTCGTGAGCTTCTCACGATACGCCACCTGCGGCTGGCCAATATTCGCGTCGACCATGTAGGTGCGGCGCAGGATGTCGACCTTGATGTCGAGATGGAGTTCGCCCATCCCGCGAAGGATGGTCTGGCCGGATTCCTGATCCGTGGAGACGCGGAAGGACGGATCTTCCGCAGCGAGCTTGGCAAGGGCGATGCCGAGCTTCTCCTGATCGGCCTTCGACTTCGGCTCGACGGCGATCTCGATGACGGGCTCCGGGAACTCCATCTTCTCGAGGATGACGGCGTCCTTCGGATCGCACAGGGTATCGCCCGTGCGGGTCTCCTTGAGGCCGGCCAAGGCGACGATGTCACCCGTGAAAGCTTCCTTCACGTCCTCGCGGTTGTTGGCGTGCATGAGCAGCATGCGGCCGACACGCTCTTTCTTGTCGCGCGACGAGTTGATGACGTTGGCGCCCGACTCGATCTTGCCGGAATAGACGCGGCAGAACGTGATCGTACCGACATGCGGGTCGTCCATGATCTTGAAGGCGAGCATGGAGAACGGATCGCTGTCCGACGGATGACGGACGGTCTCTTCCTCGGTCTTGAAGTCGAGACCCTTGATCTCGCCGCGATCGGCGGGAGAGGGCAGGTAATCGACGACCGCGTCGAGCAGGGGCTGCACGCCCTTGTTCTTGAAGGCCGAGCCGCAGAGCACCGGGTGGAAGGCGCGGCGCTGGACGGCGGTGCGGACGAGGCGATGCATCGTCTCGGCATCCGGCTCGACACCGTCGAGATAGGCCGACATGGCATCGTCATCCATCTCGACGCAGGCTTCGACGAGCTTGATGCGGTATTCCGCAGCCTGGTCGGCGAGGTCGGCCGGGATCTCGGTCTCCGAGAAATCGGCGCCGAGCTTCTCGGACGTCCAGACGATGGCCTTCATCTTGATGAGGTCGATGACGCCCTTGAAGGTCGTCTCGGCGCCGATCGGCAGCTGGAGGCAGACCGGCTTGCCGGCAACACGGTCAATGATGTCGGCCACGCACTTGAAGAAATCGGCACCGATCTTGTCCATCTTGTTGACGAACACGACGCGCGGCACGTCGTACTTGTCGGCCTGACGCCAGACGGTCTCGGTCTGGGGCTCGACGCCCTGGTTGCCGTCGAGCACGCAGACGGCACCGTCGAGCACGCGGAGCGAGCGCTCCACCTCGATCGTGAAGTCCACGTGGCCGGGGGTGTCGATGATGTTCAGGCGCTTGTCGCGCCAGAAGCAGGTGGTCGCGGCGGAGGTGATCGTGATGCCACGCTCCTGCTCCTGCGTCATCCAATCCATCGTCGCGGCGCCGTCATGGACTTCGCCGATCTTATGGGATTTGCCGGTGTAGTAGAGGATCCGCTCAGTGGTCGTGGTCTTGCCGGCATCAATGTGAGCCATGATGCCGAAATTGCGGTAGTCCTCGATCGCATGCGTGCGTGGCATCGGATTGCTCCTGAAAGGGTCCGGGGCCGCTTACCAGCGGTAGTGCGAGAAGGCGCGGTTGGCTTCCGCCATCCGGTGGGTGTCTTCCCGCTTCTTGACTGCGTTGCCACGGTTGTTGGCAGCGTCGAGGAGCTCGGCCGAAAGGCGTTCGATCATGGTCCGGTCGTTGCGGCCGCGGGCGGCCTGGATTAGCCAACGGATGGCCAGTGCCTGGCGACGCTCGGTACGCACCTCGACGGGGACCTGATACGTGGCACCACCGACGCGGCGGGACCGGACCTCGATCGCCGGAGCGACGTTCTCAAGAGCGGCGCGGAACACCTCGATGGGGTTCGCACGAGCGCGGTTCTCGACGATGTCGAAAGCGCCGTAGACGATGCTCTCGGCGATCGACTTCTTGCCCTCGTACATGATCGAATTCATGAACTTGGTCAGGACGATGTCGCCGTACTTGGCGTCGGGGATGATCTCACGCTTTTCGGCAGAATGGCGGCGGGACATCGCGCGCTCCGTATTGGGTCGTCACTTCTTGAAACCACCCCACGCAGGCCGCCTTGAGCCTCATGGAGGCCGGCGACATCCTTGCGGGGTGCGCGAATATCAGTCTTACTTCGGGCGCTTGGCGCCGTACTTCGAACGACGCTGCTTGCGGCCCTTGACGCCCTGCGTGTCGAGCACGCCGCGCAGGATGTGGTAGCGAACGCCCGGAAGATCCTTCACACGGCCGCCGCGGATCATCACCACGGAGTGTTCCTGAAGGTTGTGGCCTTCACCCGGGATGTAACCGATCACTTCGAAGCCGTTGGTGAGACGGACCTTGGCGACCTTACGAAGTGCCGAGTTCGGCTTCTTCGGAGTCGTCGTGTAGACGCGGGTGCAAACGCCACGCTTCTGCGGGCAGGCGTCGAGCGCCGGCACCTTGTTGCGGCTCTTCTGCGCCTTACGCGGCTGCGCGATCAGCTGGTTGATCGTCGGCATACTCTGCCCTCTTCATCCGGACCGCTGAGACGCGGCCCCATGTTCGACTTCACGAAACAGTCCGTCTCCGGGCTGCCACGGATCTCCGGGAGAAGATCCGCAAAACGAATATGCGCCATGGATCGGTGAGGACCCGTGGCGCGCGTTCGGCAGAGGATCACGCCCTTCGGCGCGCTCGTACCTACTGATCTGACAAGAATGCCAGTCGATGTGAGTACCGGAGCTGGAAAGGCGAGTATCGTTGAGCCCGTGAGGCCCGACTCGCTATGCCCTGCTGTTGTGCCGGAGTGGCGTGCTTCTATGCGCGGAGAGCCGGAACGTCAATCCTCGCGAGCGATAAACTTGCGCCGGATCGCGGGTTAACGCCTGATTATCGCGCCGTCCGTGACCCGATTGGGTCCGAGGCGGCCGGTGGCGAGCCGGTACCTCTCGTAACGGCGCCCGGCCGAAGCCGAGAATCCACGTGGCAGCCGAGAATCGACAATGCAAGGTGAAGCATTGAGGCCCCGTCATCGCGAGGCGATCGAACGCTGTGAAGGACGGAAGACGAAAAAAGGGCGGCCATCGCTGGCCGCCCCTTTGGTATCGTTCGGTATGTAGCAGGAAGCCTACTCGGCTGCCGGCGGAAGCTCGCTCAGCGGCTGCGCACCGCTCTCGGCCGCTTTCTGCTGCAGGATCATGGCGTCGCGGCGGCGTGCCACGGCGCGGATGTCTGCGGCCATGGAGCCGGTACCGGCCGGGATGAGGGAGCCGACGATGACGTTCTCCTTGAGGCCTTCGAGGTAGTCGATCTTCCCGTTGACCGCCGCCTCGGTGAGGACGCGGGTGGTCTCCTGGAACGAGGCCGCCGAGATGAACGACTTCGTCTGCAGCGACGCCTTGGTGATGCCGAGCAGCACCGGCACGCCGACCACCGGCTTCTTGCCTTCCGCGAGCAGCTTCTCGTTGATGTCCGCGAGCTCCGTCCGGTCGATCTGATCGCCTGTCAGGATCTCCGAATCGCCCCCGTCGGTGATCTCCACCTTCTGCAGCATCTGCCGGACGATCACCTCGATGTGCTTGTCGTTGATGGACACACCCTGGAGCCGGTAGACCTCCTGGATCTCGTTGACGAGGTAGGCAGCGAGCTCCTCCACGCCCTTGATCGCCAGGATGTCGTGCGGCGCCGGGTTGCCGTCGACGATGTAGTCGCCGAGCTCGACCACGTCCCCGTCCTGGAGGTGGATGTGCTTGCCCTTCGGGATCAGGTACTCGACCGCGTCCGAGCCGTCATGCGGGGTCAGCGTCAGGCGACGCTTGTTCTTGTAGTCGCGCCCGAACTGGATCGTGCCCGACTTCTCCGCGATGATGGCCGCATCCTTCGGACGACGCGCCTCGAACAGCTCCGCGACACGCGGCAGACCGCCGGTGATGTCGCGGGTCTTGGCCGAGTCGGTGGAGACGCGGGCGAGGATGTCGCCGGCCTTCACCGTGCCGCCCGGATCGTAGCCGATGATGGCATCGACCGGCAGGAAGTAGCGCGCGTCGGAGCCGCGCGGCAGCTTCATCGGCTTGCCGTCCTTGTCGAGCACCAGCATCGCCGGCTTGAGATCGGCGGTGCGGGCCGTGCCGCGCCAGTCGATGACGACGCGCTTGGCGATGCCGGTCGACTCGTCGGTGGTCTCCGTGATCGACTGGCCGTCGATCAGGTCCTCGTAGGCCACGATGCCGTCGGTCTCGGTGATGATCGGACGGGTGTAGGGGTCCCATTCGGCGATACGCTGGCCGCGCTTGACCTTGTCACCTTCGTCGACCCGCAGTCGCGCGCCGTATTGCAGACGGTGGACAGCACGCTCGGCACCGTCGGTTCCCACGATCACCACGGCCACGTTGCGGCCCGTGGCGATGAGATCGCCGTCGGTGTTGCGGGCGAGGGCCCGGTTGCGGATCTTGATCGTGCCCTCGAAACTCGATTCGATGAAGGACGAATCCGCGATCTGTGCCGCACCGCCGATGTGGAAGGTGCGCATGGTGAGCTGGGTGCCGGGCTCGCCGATGGACTGCGCCGCGATGACGCCGACGGCCTCGCCCATGTTGACGGGCGTGCCGCGGGCGAGATCGCGCCCGTAGCAGGTGGCGCAGACGCCGCTCTTGGTGGCGCAGACGAGCACCGAGCGGATCTTGACCTCCTGGATGCCGGCCGCCTGGATGGCGGGCAGGTGCTTCTCCTCGATCGTCTCGTTGGTCTTGACGATGACCGTGCCGTCCTGAGCCACGAGATCTTCGGCCGTAGCGCGGCCGAGGATGCGGATCGAGAGCGGGGCCACGACCTGGCCGGCATCGACGATGGCGCGCATCTTGATGCCGTTGGTGGTGCCGCAATCGACTTCGCGGATGACGGCATCCTGCGCCACGTCGACGAGACGGCGGGTCAGGTAGCCGGAATTCGCCGTCTTCAAGGCAGTGTCGGCGAGGCCCTTACGAGCTCCGTGTGTAGAGTTGAAGTACTCGAGAACGTCCAGGCCTTCCTTGAAGTTCGAGATGATCGGGGTCTCGATGATCTCGCCCGAGGGCTTGGCCATGAGTCCGCGCATCGCGGCGAGCTGCTTCATCTGCGCTGGCGAACCACGGGCGCCGGAATGGCTCATCATGTAGATCGAGTTGATCTGCTTGTCGGCGCCGTTCTCGTCCTTCTGCACGGTGGAGATGCGCAGCATCATCTCGGCGGCGAGCTTGTCCGAGCACTTGGCCCAGGCATCCACCACCTTGTTGTACTTCTCGCCCTGGGTGATCAGGCCGTCGTTGTACTGCTGCTCGTAGTCCTTCACCAGGGCGCGGGTGTCGTCCACGATCGGCCACTTGTTGTCCGGCACGACCATGTCGTCCTTGCCGAACGAAATGCCCGCCTTGAACGCGTGGTTGAAGCCGAGCGCCATGATCCGGTCACAGAAGATCACCGACTCCTTCTGACCGCAGTGGCGGTAGACGGTGTCGATCATCGCGGAGATCTCCTTCTTCGTCATCAGCTTGTTGACGACGTCGTAGGGGACCTTCTTGTGAAGCGGCAGGGCCGTGGACAGGATCACGCGGCCGGGCGTCGTGTCGTAGGTCTGGGTCAGCGGCTCGCCATCGGGGCCGATGCCGTTCCACCGCCAGCGGATCTTCGAGTGCAGCTTGACGGTCTTGGCCGCCAGAGCGTGCTCCAACTCGCCGATGGTACCGAAGACGCCCTGCATCGGGTTCTTCTTGTTAGTCGGGTCGAAGGCGCCGATGGCGCCCTCGGCGACGATCGACAGGTAGTAGAGACCGAGCACGATATCCTGCGACGGCACGATGATCGGCTGGCCGTTGGCCGGGTGCAGGATGTTGTTGGTCGACATCATCAGGACGCGCGCCTCCAGCTGAGCCTCGAGGCTCAGGGGGACGTGCACGGCCATCTGGTCGCCGTCGAAATCGGCGTTGAACGCGGCGCAGACCAGCGGGTGCAGCTGGATCGCCTTACCCTCGATCAGCTTCGGCTCGAAGGCCTGGATGCCGAGGCGGTGCAGCGTCGGTGCGCGGTTGAGCATCACCGGATGCTCGCGGATCACCTCGTCGAGGATATCCCAGACTTCGGGCTTCTCCTTCTCGACGAGCTTCTTCGCCTGCTTGACGGTGGCCGAGAAACCCTTGGCGTCGAGGCGCGCGTAGATGAACGGCTTGAACAGCTCCAGGGCCATCTTCTTGGGCAGGCCGCACTGATGCAGCTTCAGCTCCGGACCCACCACGATGACCGAGCGGCCGGAATAGTCGACGCGCTTGCCGAGCAGGTTCTGGCGGAAGCGGCCCTGCTTGCCCTTCAGCATGTCGGCGAGCGACTTCAGCGGACGCTTGTTGGCGCCCGTGATGACGCGGCCGCGGCGGCCGTTGTCGAACAGCGCGTCCACCGCCTCCTGAAGCATGCGCTTCTCGTTGCGGATGATGATGTCGGGCGCGCGCAGCTCGATCAGCCGCTTCAGGCGGTTGTTGCGGTTGATGACGCGGCGGTAGAGGTCGTTCAGATCGGACGTGGCGAAGCGACCGCCGTCCAGGGGGACGAGCGGGCGCAGGTCCGGCGGGATCACCGGAACCACGGTGAGGATCATCCATTCGGGCTTGTTGCCCGACATCTGGAAGGCCTCGATGATCTTCAGGCGCTTGAGCAGCTTCTTGGGCTTCAGCTCGGAGGTCGTCGTGGCGATTTCCTCGCGGAGCGAGTTCGCGATCCCGTCGAGGTCGAGCTCCTGCAGAATGCGCCGGATGGCCTCGGCGCCGATCATCGCCGTGAACGAATCCTCGCCGTACTCCTCCTGCGCGCGCAGGTACTCTTCCTCCGACAGGAGCTGACGCTCCTTCAGGGGGGTGAGGCCCGGCTCGATGACGCAGTAGGATTCGAAGTAGAGGATGCGCTCGAGATCCTTGAGCGCCATGTCGAGAAGCAGGCCGATGCGGCTCGGCAGCGACTTCAGGAACCAGATATGGGCGACGGGCGCCGCGAGCTCGATATGGCCCATGCGATCGCGCCGGACGCGCGCGAGGGTGACCTCGACGCCGCACTTCTCACAGATGACGCCCTTGTACTTCATGCGCTTGTACTTGCCGCACAAGCACTCGTAGTCCTTGATCGGTCCGAAGATACGCGCGCAGAACAAGCCGTCGCGCTCGGGCTTGAACGTCCGGTAGTTGATCGTCTCGGGCTTCTTGATCTCGCCGAAGGACCACGAGAGGATCTTTTCGGGCGATGAGATCGAAATCTTGATCTGGTCGAAGCTCTGGGGCTGAGCCTGCTGATTGAAAAGATTCATGACCTCTTGGTTCATGATCCGCTCCTGAGCTGACGGGCTGCACCCTCCGCCGAGGGGCCGACCACGTGCTGAAATCGATGAGGCGCTGCGACCGGCCGGGTCGCCGCTGGCCTTCGTCCGTCGAGAGGCGCTTCCCCTCCCCGCTCGAACCGCGCCGGCTCGTCCTCAGCCGGCGCGGGAGCGTGTCGTCGTCTTACTCGGCCGCCTCGGCTGGCGGGTCGAGCTGGTCGTTCGCGAGCTTCTTCGAGGAGGTGAGTTCCACGTTGAGGCCGAGCGAGCGCATTTCCTTCACGAGCACGTTGAAGCTCTCGGGGATGCCTGCCTCGAAGGTATCGTCGCCGCGGACGATGGCCTCGTAGACCTTGGTGCGGCCGGCGACATCGTCCGACTTCACCGTGAGCATTTCCTGCAGCGTGTAGGCCGCGCCATAGGCCTCCAGCGCCCAGACCTCCATCTCGCCGAAGCGCTGACCGCCGAACTGCGCCTTTCCGCCCAGCGGCTGCTGGGTAACGAGCGAATAAGGGCCGATCGACCGGGCGTGGATCTTGTCGTCCACGAGGTGGTGGAGCTTCAGCATGTAGATGTAGCCCATCGTCACCTTGCGGTCGAAGGGCTCGCCCGTACGTCCGTCATAGAGCGTCGACTGCGCCGAGCGGTCGAGCCCGGCCATCTCCAGCATCGTCTCGATATCGGCTTCCTTGGCGCCGTTGAACACCGGGGTCGCCATCGGCACGCCGCGGCGTACGTTGTTGGCGGCCTCCGCCATGTCCTCGTCGGACAGGCCTTCGAGCTCCGACGGCGAGTAGATCGCCTCCATCTCCGCCTTGAGGGGCGCGATGTCGTTGCTGCGGAGATAGGCGTCCACCGCGAGCCCGACCTTGCGGCCGAGACCGGCCGCCGCCCAGCCCAGATGGGTCTCCAGGATCTGGCCGACATTCATGCGCGAGGGCACGCCGAGAGGGTTGAGCACGATGTCGGCATGCGTCCCGTCCTCGAGGAACGGCATGTCCTCGATCGGCACGATCCGAGAGACGACACCCTTGTTGCCGTGGCGTCCGGCCATCTTGTCGCCAGGCTGGATCTTGCGCTTCACCGCGACGAAGACCTTGACCATCTTCATCACGCCCGGGGGCAATTCGTCGCCGCGCTGCAGCTTCTCGACCTTGTCGAGGAAACGCTGCTCGAGGCGCTTTTTCGACTCGTCGTACTGCTTCTGCATCGCTTCCATCTCGGTCATGAGACGGTCGTCGATGACGGCGAACTGCCACCATTGCGAGCGCGGGTACTCGTTCAGGAGCTCACGGCTGAGCGTGGTCTCCTTCTTGAAGCCCTTCGGGCCGGCGATCGGCGACTGGCCGATCAGGACGCCGGCGAGGCGGGCATAGGTGTTGCGGTCGAGGATCGCCTGCTCGTCGTCGCGATCCTTCGCGAGGCGCTCGATCTCCTCGCGCTCGATCGCCTGGGCGCGCTCGTCCTTGTCGACGCCGTGGCGGTTGAAGACGCGCACTTCCACGATGGTACCGGTGACCCCGGGCGGGACCCGGAGCGAGGTGTCGCGGACGTCCGAGGCCTTCTCGCCGAAGATGGCGCGGAGGAGCTTCTCCTCCGGCGTCATCGGGCTCTCGCCCTTCGGGGTGATCTTGCCGCAGAGGATGTCGCCCGCATGGACCTCGGCACCGATATAGACGATGCCGGCCTCGTCGAGGTTCTTCAGCGCCTCTTCCGAGACGTTGGGGATGTCGCGGGTGATTTCCTCAGGACCGAGCTTGGTGTCTCGGGCCATCACCTCGAACTCCTCGATATGGATCGAGGTGAACACGTCATCCTTCACGATCCGCTCGGAGAGCAGGATCGAGTCCTCGAAGTTGTAGCCGTTCCACGGCATGAACGCGACGAGCACGTTCCGGCCGAGCGCCAGCTCGCCGAACTCCGTCGACGGACCATCGGCGATGATCTCGCCCTTCTTCACCTGCTCGCCCACGCGGACCAGCGGCTTCTGCGTGATGCAGGTCGACTGGTTGGAGCGCTGGAACTTCTGCAGGCGGTAGATGTCGACGCCGGGCTTGTTGGCGTCGGCCTCTTCCGTGGCGCGGATGACGATACGGGTGGCGTCCACCTGATCGACGATGCCGGTGCGGCGGGCCGCGATGGCGGCGCCGGAATCGCGGGCCACCACGGCTTCCATGCCGGTGCCGACGAAGGGCGCGTCGGCACGGACCAGCGGCACCGCCTGGCGCTGCATGTTCGAGCCCATCAGCGCGCGGTTGGCGTCGTCGTTCTCGAGGAACGGGATCAGCGCCGCGGCGACGGAGACGAGCTGCTTCGGCGACACGTCCATGAGGTCGACGCGGTCCGGCGGCACGACGATGACGTCGCCGGCGCGACGGCAGACGACGAGGTCTTCCGTGAGCTTGAAGCTCTCGTCCATCTGGGCGTTGGCCTGGGCGACGTAGTACTTCGCCTCTTCCATGGCCGAGAGGTAGGAGACCTCCTTCGTGACGATCCCGTCCTTCACGCGACGGAACGGGGTCTCGATGAAGCCGTACTTGTTCACCCGCGCGAAGGTGGCGAGCGAGTTGATCAGTCCGATATTCGGGCCTTCCGGCGTCTCGATCGGGCAGATGCGGCCGTAATGGGTCGGGTGCACGTCGCGCACCTCGAAGCCGGCGCGCTCACGGGTGAGACCGCCCGGGCCGAGGGCCGAGAGGCGGCGCTTGTGCGTCACTTCCGAGAGCGGGTTGGTCTGGTCCATGAACTGCGACAGCTGCGACGAGCCGAAGAACTCGCGCACCGCGGCCGCGGCGGGCTTCGCGTTGATCAGGTCCTGCGGCATCACGGTGTCGATATCCACGGAGGACATGCGCTCCTTGATGGCGCGCTCCATCCGCAGGAGGCCCAGACGGTACTGGTTCTCCATCAGTTCGCCCACAGAGCGCACGCGACGGTTGCCGAGGTGATCGATGTCGTCGATCTCGCCCTTGCCGTCGCGCAGGTCCACGAGCGCCTTCACCACGGCGAGCATGTCCTCGCGGCGCAGGGTCCGCACGGTGTCCTCGGCGTCGAGGTCGAGGCGCATGTTCATCTTCACGCGGCCGACGGCCGAGAGGTCGTAGCGCTCGGAATCGAAGAACAGCGAGTGGAACATCGCTTCCGCGGTGTCGAGGGTCGGCGGCTCGCCGGGGCGCATGACGCGGTAGATGTCGAACAGCGCGCCCTCGCGGGACGAGTTCTTGTCCACGGCGAGAGTGTTGCGGATGTAGGGACCGACATTGACGTGATCGATGTCGAGGACGGGGAGCTCGGACACGCCGACTTCCTCGAGGCTCTTGAGGAGCTTGTCGGAAATCTCGTCTCCGGCCTCGGCCCAGATCTCGCCGGTCTTCGGGTTGACCAGATCCTCGGCGATGTACTGGCCGATCAGATCCTCGTCGGTGGCCTTGAGGAACTGCACGCCGCGCTCGCTGATCTGGCGCGCGTTGCGGGCGTTGAGCTTCTTGCCGGCTTCGAGCACGACCTCGCCGGAATCGGCGTCGACCAGGTCGACGGAGGCCTTGAAGCCCTTCAGACGGTCGGCATCGAACGGCACGCGCCATTCGGCGCCGTCGCGGTCGTAGATGACGCGGTTGTAGAAGGTCGAGAGGATTTCCTCGCCGTCGAGACCGAGGGCGAACAGCAGCGACGTCGCCGGAAGCTTGCGCTTCCGGTCGATACGGACATGCACGATGTCCTTGGCGTCGAACTCGACGTCGAGCCACGAGCCGCGATAGGGGATGATGCGCGCGGCGAAGAGCAGCTTGCCCGACGAGTGGGTCTTGCCCTTGTCGTGGTCGAAGAACACGCCCGGCGACCGGTGCATCTGCGAGACGATGACGCGCTCGGTGCCGTTGACGATGAAGGTGCCGTTCTCCGTCATCAGGGGCATGTCGCCCATGTAGACGTCCTGCTCCTTGATGTCCTTGACCGACTTCGCGCCGGTATCGGGGTCCACATCGAACACGATGAGGCGCAGCGTCACCTTGAGGGGAGCCGCGAAGGTGATGCCGCGCTGGCGACACTCGTCGACGTCGTATTTCGGCTGCTCGAACGTGTATTTCACGAATTCGAGGAGCGCGGTCGCCGAGAAGTCGGAGATCGGGAAGACCGACTTGAACACGGTCTGCAGGCCTTCGTCGCCCCGTCCGCCTTCCGGCTCGTCCATCATCAGGAACTGGTCGTAGGATGCCTTCTGAACCTCGATGAGGTTCGGCATCTCGGCGACTTCCTTGATCTTGCCGAAGAATTTGCGAATGCGCTTGCGACCGACCAGCGTGTTGGCCATGGGTGACCTCGCTCCTACGTCCCGCGTACCGGGTGCCCGGGGAAGGCTTTATGCCTCCCGCGACCAGGCGATGGACCTGTCCCGCCGGATCAGGCCCACCCGAAATGAATGCCGCCGGTCCGTTCCAGGACCGCTCGGTCGCCTGAAGCGACCTTAGCCCGCGGGTCGGAGACCCGCGGGCATCGGTGCCGGCCAGCCCCGGAGGGACCGGCCGGAAGTGACGGGCCCGTTTCGGCCCATCGGCAACTTACTTGAGCTCGACCTTGGCGCCGGCCTTTTCGAGCTGGGCCTTGAGCTTCTCGGCCTCTTCCTTGTTGACGGACTCCTTGACGGCCTTCGGAGCGCCCTCGACGAGGTCCTTGGCTTCCTTGAGGCCGAGGCCGGTGATCGCGCGGACCTCCTTGATGACCTCGATCTTCTTGTCGCCGGCGGCGGTGAGGAGAACCGTGAACTCGGTCTGCTCCTCGACGACGGCAGCCGGACCAGCGGCAGGGCCGGCGACGGCGACGGCAGCGGCGGCGGAGACGCCCCACTTCTCTTCGAGGAGCTTGGCGAGGTCGGCGGCTTCGAGAACGGTCAGCGAGGACAGGTCGTCGACGAGCTTGGCAAGATCAGCCATGTTGGTGTTCCTTTAGAAATCGATTTGAACGGATGGTTTGAGAAGAGCGATGCGGCCTCAGGCCGCTTCGCTCTGAGCCTCGTCCTTGGTGGCATAGGCCCCGAACACGCGAGCCAGCTTGGCAGCCGGAGCGTTGACGACCTGGGCGATCTTGGTCGCGGGAGCCTGGATGAGGCCCACGATCTTGGCGCGCAGTTCGTCGAGGGACGGAAGCGACGCGAGCGCCTTCACACCGTCCGGGTTCAGGGCAGTCGTTCCCATGGCGCCGCCGAGGATCACGAGCTTGTCGTTACCCTTGGCGAAGTCCACCGCAACCTTCGCAGCCGCGACCGGATCGCTCGAATAGGCGAGCAGGGTCGGACCCTTCAGGAGGGGCTTGATGGAGGCGACGTCCGTGCCATCGAGAGCGATGTTGGCGATGCGGTTCTTGGTGACCTTCACGGTGGCACCGGCCAGCTTCATCTGCGCGCGCAGCTTCTGCATCTCGGCGACCGTGAGGCCTTTGTAGTGGGCCACGACGACGACGGACGTGTTCGCGAACACGCCGTTGAGCGTCGAGACGAGATCAGCTTTTGCTGTCCTGTCCACTGGGGCTCTCTCCGGTTGGCGGGGCCCTCTCAGGGGAGGGTCCGCCGGTTGCACATGCCGCCCGGAACGGAACTCGGCTCAGCGAGAAGCCGGAACGTCCTGGACGACGCTTCACGGCCCTGTCCCCTGACATCCTCCGGAACGGTGGACGGCACGGGCGAGATGGTTCAAACCGATACCTCACTGCCCCGCGAATCGCGTGGCCGAAAGGGTCTTGAATTCGGTCTTCCCCGTCTGTGCAGGCTGGGGGATTAAGCCGGTCGCCCGGCGCCTGCAGTCTCGGACAGGACATGGCCGGACGAGGCTCAAAGAGGCTTCTCGCCCCTCAAAGCCTTCCGGCCATTATCGCCTGGTTGCCCAGACGAATTCGCATGTCGGATATCGACCGATCGGTCGAATCCTTTCAAAGTGTGAAAAACGTTGAGCGGGGTCTATAGGCCCTAGCAAACGCCCTGCCAAGTGCCCCGAGCGGATAATTCCGTCGCAGGCACGCGATTCGGGTTGACGTGATCGTCTTCCGCTCCAACCCCGAGCCGCTTGCGGGGCGGCCTCGATCACGGGCGGTCGAGTTCGAAAGCCGAGCCAACAGGCTTAGGATGGTGTCCACCGAACCGTCAGCAGGCCAGTCCGACACGTCGACCTCAGTCGGTACCCGTATCAAACCAGAGTTTCGATGTTGGCGCCCGCTCCAGGTTGGTTGACGCAGCACTCCGAACGACCGCTGTCTGTCACGGATGTCTGAGCGTCCGGATGAAGCGACAGTGAGCGCGGATCGACCGAGCGATGTGCGGCCGCGACGCGTTCTCGTGCTCGGCGGGACCGGCACCATCGGTCGTGCGACGGTGCGGGCCCTGGTGTCACGCGGTCATGAGGTCGTCTGCCTCGTCAGGCGTAGCGCCGAAATCCGCGATCCTTCAGGGCCGGCAGATCGGGACCGCCCGCCCTCGGGTGCGACCGCACGGTTCTCCGACGTGACGGATCCATCATCGCTGGTGCACGACGGCTTCCGCGGCGAGCCGTTCGACGTCCTGGTCTCCTGCCTCGCCTCGCGCACCGGATTGCCCCTCGACGCCTGGGCGATCGACTATCAGGCGCATGTGAACGCGTTGCACGCGAGCGGGGCCGCCGGCGTGACGCATGTCATCCATCTCTCGGCGATCTGCGTCCAGAAGCCGATCCTCGCCTTCCAGCATGCCAAGCTGGCTTACGAGGAGGTGCTGACCGCATCGGGGCTCGACTACACGATCGTACGGCCGACGGCCTTCTTCAAATCGCTCTCGGGGCAGATCGACCGCGTAAAACGCGGCAGGCCATTCCTGGTTTTCGGCAACGGCATGCTGACCGCCTGCAAGCCGATCAGCGACGACGACCTGGGCAGCTACCTCGCCGAATGCATCGACAACGCAGACCGGCGCAATCGCGTGCTCCCGATCGGCGGACCGGGCGAAGCGGTCACGCCGAAGGCACAGGGCGAGCGGCTCTTCGCCCTGCTCGGGCAAGAACCGCGATTCACCCATGTACCTGTGGTGATGCTGGACGTGATCATCGCCGTGCTGGCAACGCTCGGACGGCTGGTGCCGGCACTGGCGGCCAAGGCCGAGCTCGCGCGCATCGGGCGCTACTACGCCACCGAGTCCATGCTCGTCCTGGACCCGGCGACAGGGCGATACGATGCGGGTGCGACCCCTTCTACGGGGTCGGAAACACTGTTCGACTATTACGCGCGCCTGGTCCGAGGCGAGGCGGTCGCCGAGCGCGGAGACCACGCCGTGTTCTGACGACGCGGCGATCGGACCCCTGCAGACCGACGCCTCCTCGATCTCGTGAGGATCGACGTCCAAAAGCCCGATCCGACTCCGTCAGCACCGAAAGTGCGGAGGAATCCGGATTTCGACCACTAGGTCGGCAGGAACTTGCGCGCTGCCTGCCACCACGGCGTCCGTGCCTCGTCGCGCTTCTGGTCGGCCTTGGCGGCGTAGAACGATGCGTTGTGCTCGCCGCGTAGGGCCTCGCGGGTGAAGCGGATCAGGTGATGGGCCACGAAGCCCATGTTGAACACCGCCTCGATCTGTCCGCGCTTGAGGGCATGGCCCGCCGCGCGCCAGAACACGCCACGATAATCCGACATGATGCCCACGCGCAGGGCGATGTTGAATCCGAGCACGAGACCGCGACGCAAGTTCGTTCGCGTGAGCTTGCCCCTGGTCGGCGTCTTGATCCGGTGCGGGTAGGTTCGTTCCACCTGATAGCGGAAGCGCGCGAACAGGTTCTCCGGCTCGTAGGCATGGGCGATCGCCCGGCGCCAGCTCGCCACCACGTCGTCGTGAGGGCGCTTGAACAGGACGTTGGATTCCAGCGACGCGTCGTGCGTGAGCCGTCCTTCGCGGGTCAGCCGATCCCAGAGCGGGGTCTTGGGCAGGGCCTGGAGCAGGTTCATGGTCAGCACCGGCACCGCCGACTTGTCGACGAAGTCGATGAGCTTCTGCTCCGAACCGTCCGTCTCGGTGTCGAGGCCGAGGATGATGCCCGAGGTGACTTCGAGCCCGTAGCTGTTGAGCGTCTCGATGGCCTCGTACATGGGCACGGCGGCATTGTGCTTCTTGTCGATGCCCGCGAGAGCATCCTCTTCCGGCGTCTCGATACCGACGAAGACGGTCATGAAGTTCGCCTGGCGCATGAGCTCGAGGATGTCGGGCTGCTTGGCCATGTTCAGCGTCGCCTCGCAGGCGAACTGAAGCGGGTAATGATTCTTCTTCTGCCACTCCACGAGGTGGGGCAGCATGTCCTTCGTGGCCTTGCGGTTGCCGATGAAGTTGTCGTCGACGAAGTAGACCACCGCCGGATGGCCGGGCTGGGAGATGATCGCGTCGAGCTCGCCGAGCATCTGCTCGGGCGACTTCAGGCGCGGCTGGCGACCATAGAGCTGCGGGATGTCGCAGAACTCGCAGCGATACGGGCAGCCGGAGGAGAACTGAAGCGAGCCGATGAGGTAACGCTTGAGGGGGGCCGCCTCGTAGGCGGGCGCCGGAAAGTCGGAGAGCGGCAGGCGCTCCTTGGTCTCAAGCCGGACCTGACCCGCCGGGATCGACACGTCGCGGTCGAGGATCGCCACGAGCTCGTCGGTGGCATCGCCGATCTCGCCGATATGGAGATAGTCGAATTCCGGATATTGCTCGGGCGACCCGGAAACGGACGGCCCACCGAGCGCGGTCACCTTACCGGCCGCGTGCGCCCGGGCGTAGATGTCCCGGATCTGGGGTGCCTGGATGTGCATGCCCGATACGAACACCGCATCGGCCCAGGCGAAATCCTCCGGCCCGGCCCGTTTGATGTTCTCGTCGACGAACCGATACTCCCATTCCTCCGGCATGTAGGCCGCGATGAGGAGCAGGCCTTGCGGAGGCATGAAAGCCTTCACGCCGCCCATTAACGGGTAGGCATGGGCGAATGTCCCGAAGGACGGCGTGTACGCGGGAAAGACGCAGAGGATGCGTCGGCGGGATGAGACCGGGAGTGTGCATCGCATGGTCGAGGTATCTAGCACAGCTCGCGCGAAATGTGCGCTCCCTCGCGACGGTTTCGACGCGTCGTTTTTGCGCGTTTCGCCGGCTCGCCGAACCGGGCGCCCATGATGCAGGTCACGGACGATCCGGGTCCGAAGATGATCCTCGCGTATTTATGCGATTTCCGAAGATAATAGTCTATAACACAACCAATAAATCGAAATGAATTGGAATTATCCTCGGTCGATTAAATAAAAAGATCGTTTGATCAAGTTTTTGTGCGCGGCTTGCGATCGACGATGCGATCTCGTGGAAAGGCCTGTGATCGCACGCTCCCGCCCGCAGCGAGACGAGCATTCCTCGCCGGAGCGCAACCGTGTCCTTCAGAACCCTTCTTGCCGTCCGCATCGCTCTGGCCTTGGCGACGCTCGGGCATGTAGCGATTCCCGCCGCCGAACAGAGTCGGGATCGAACGAGCCCCCGGTTTTCATCGAATGGCGCGACGCTGACCTCGCCGCTCCGAATCCGAGGCTCGTCGAGGTCAGCGTCGCCGGGCCTCTACGAGCGGGCCATGTGGCCGGTGCGGAGAACGTGGCCTGGCACACCGAACTCGTGGAGACCGTGAGCCGCGACGTCGCCGGACCCGAGAAATTCGCCGCACTGGCCGGTGTCTGGTGAAGCTGCTCGACGGCGGCCGCAGGAATGGGAGGCGCGAGAAGCACCGGTTGGAGACCCGCAATCCGGTACGAGCGGCCTCGCAATCCGGTACCAACTCCCCCGCGATCCGGTATAAACGGCCTCGCAATCCGGTACGAAGGCCGCCTCGATCCTGTACCGAGCACGGCTCTCCGACGTCCTCGCCGTGGCGCGCAGGGAGCGGGACGGGACGATCCTCGCCATCCGCTCGCCGGACGAATTCTCGGGCGAGATCATCGTGACGGCAGGCTGGCCGGGCGGCCGGGCGCTGGTCGGTGCCGCATCGGGTCGGGTCTTCGGCTTTGCAATGTTTGGCGGCCTCACCGCGACGTTGACTGCGGGCCGCCGCTTCCGGCTCCTACCGTAGACGAACGAAAACGCCCGGCCGCAGGGCCGGGCGTTTTCTCATGTTCGTCCTCGAAAAGGCCGCCGATCAGGCGGTCAGCACGCTGGCCGGCTCGACCTTCACACCCGGACCCATCGACGATGTCACGGCGATACGTTGGATGTATGTGCCCTTTGCGCCAGTGGGCTTGGCCTTGGCCACCGCATCGGCGAAAGCCTTGATGTTCTCGACGAGTTTGGTCTCGTCGAAGGAGACTTTGCCGATGCCGGCATGGACGATGCCGGCCTTTTCGACCCGGAACTCCACCGAGCCTCCCTTGGCGCCGGCGACCGCGGACTTCACGTCCATGGTGACGGTGCCAACTTTCGGGTTCGGCATCAGTCCGCGCGGGCCGAGCACCTTGCCGAGACGGCCGACCAGCGGCATCAGGTCCGGGGTCGCGATGCAGCGATCGAACTCGATCTTGCCGCTCTGGACGATCTCGAGCAGGTCCTCGGCTCCGACGATGTCGGCACCCGCGGCCTTGGCCTCGTCGGCTTTGGCGCCGCGGGCGAACACTGCCACCCGCACGGTGCGGCCGGAGCCGTTCGGCAGGTTACAGACGCCGCGGACCATTTGATCGGCATGGCGCGGGTCGACGCCGAGGTTCATCGAGATTTCCACGGTCTCGTCGAACTTGGCGCTGGCCTTCTGCTTCACCAGGGCGATCGCCTCGGCGATCGGATAGAGCTTGAGAGCGTCGATGCCCTCGCGGGCGGCGCGGATGCGCTTGCCTTCATGTGCCATTGTGCCCTCCCCCTTAAGCGACGACGTCGAGGCCCATGGCTCGCGCGGAGCCACGGATCATGGCGACGGCGGCGTCAACCGAGTCGCAGTTCAGGTCGGGCATCTTCTTCTCGGCGATTTCGCGAAGCTGAGCCTCGGTGACCTTGCCCACCGTCGGGCCCTTGCCCGGAGTCTTGGAGCCGGAAGCCGGCTTCTTGCCGATTTTCAGGCCGGCGGCCTTCTTCAGGAAGAAGGTGACCGGCGGCTGCTTCATCTCGAAGGTGAAGGAGCGGTCCTGGTACGCCGTGATGACGACCGGGATCGGGGTGCCCTTCTCGATCTGTGAGGTCTTCGCATTGAAGGCCTTGCAGAATTCCATGATGTTGAGACCACGCTGACCGAGCGCGGGGCCGATGGGCGGCGACGGGTTCGCGGCGCCGGCCGGAACCTGAAGCTTCACGTAGCCCGTGATCTTCTTTGCCATAGGGACTGCTCCCAAATGTAGCCCGCCGCCCGGCTGCCTCGAGCACGGTCGGATCGAGCGGTTGCAGGTCGCGGTGCGGCCCGTGGATCCCGGCGGCAAACCGGGCGGACCTCCCGCGGATTATGACGAATGGCGAGTAGCGAGTAGGGGCTGCCTACATCCTCCATTCACCATTCGCCTGACGATCAGGCTTTTTCGACCTGAGCGTATTCGAGTTCCACTGGAGTAGCGCGGCCGAAGATTGAGACGGCGACCTTGAGGCGCGAACGGCTCTCGTCGATTTCCTCGACGGTGCCGTTGAAGGAAGCGAAGGGGCCATCGGCGACGCGGACGGTCTCTCCGATCTCGAAAGAGATCGAAGGCTTGGGACGGTCTACGCCCTCCGCGACCTGACCCTTGATTCGCTCGGCTTCCGAGTCAGGGATTGGAACCGGCTTCGACTTGTCAGCGCCAAGGAATCCAGTGACCTTCGGGGTGTTCTTGATGAGGTGGTAGACCTCATCAGTGAGATCGCACTTTACCAGGACGTAGCCTGGAAAGAACTTGCGTTCTGCATCAACCTTGCGGCCTCGGCGAACCTCGACGACCTTCTCCGTGGGGACCATTACTTCGTCGAACAGTTCCATCAGCCCGCGCTGCGCCGCCTGATCCTTGATGGACTGGGCGACCTTGTTCTCGAAGTTCGAGTAGGCGTGGACGATGTACCAGCGTTTCGACACGATTCTCACCAAATCCTGACGTCGGCCTGCCCGGTCGCGACGACGCGCCCAGGAAGACTCAATTATTCTAGGCGCCGACCCCGAGGATCAAGGTCACGACGTAACGCAGAGCTTGGTCGACGAGAGTGAAGAAAATGCTCGCCGCCACGACCATAATGAACACCATGATGGTCGTCACAGTGGTCTCTTTGCGGGTCGGCCACGTGACCTTGCGGCCCTCATCGCGGACCTGGGCAAGGAATTCGAATGGGCCGACGCGCTTGGGTGCCGGCCGAGCGGGCGGGGTCACCCGCGTCGGCGTCGGCGTGGCGGAACCGCGCTGCGGAGTACGCGTCGGATCCACCTTCTTCGTTGCTTCGTTCGATGCCATTGATGCCAACAACAGGAAAATTGGTGCAGACCGGAAAGCGGACCGATGCGGAGGTTCTGGTCGAACCCCGCACCGAACACATTCGCTGATCTCGGATTGCGAACGCTCTAGCGCAACTCCCCGGTCTTGTCGACCATCGTACGCCAGCCGGCTGAAAGCGAGAGACAAGCTTCAGACCGATGTTCCCGCGAGAGGATCAATCCGTCGTTGCGCATGAAGCAAATGGCAGGAGTGGAGGGACTCGAACCCGCAACCTCCGGTTTTGGAGACCGGCGCTCTGACCAGTTGAGCTACACTCCTACGCGGCACGTTCCATGCCTCATAGCCGAGCCGGGCGCAAGGGATTCTGAGATCGAGACAGCGAAATTCGATGTTTCCTATCGGCCGTGCTCAGTGAGCTCGTGGCTGTTCAGAGGGCGGATACCGTCCTTCGAGTAGGAGAAGAGCTCATCGCTTCGGCCGTATGGACCCTTGCGCATGTACATCGTCACGATGGAAGCGAGTCGGTCTTTACCCTCACTGTTCGATGACCACGCGATAAGAACATCCCGTGTGGGGACTGCGGCGACGATACTCTGCGTTCCGAGGCCCTCCTGGATCTGGTCCATCACCATGGGCAGGAGCAAACAGGCCGCGGCATAGCCGCTCTCGTTGGCGAGAGTCGCGAAATAGCCGGATTTTCCGGTCGCCGAGACGTGGACCTGGATGTCGCCCGAGGCGAGTTCGAGGTTGCGTCTGGCGACCCGCTCGACGGTTGCCTGATCGACGCCCCATCCCTCGAAGATTGAATGGGTCACGAGCTGGTAACGCTTCTCCTCATCGAGGGCGTAGGCAACGAGGAGACGCTCGGAGAAGCGGCGGCAGGTCAGGGTCGGCACCTGCTCGCGGTACTCGATGGGAACAAGCTGGATGCGCAGGCGGACCGAAGCCTTGGGGAAGGTCTCTGCCGGCGCCGGCGTCGCAGGAAGAGGCTTCGCGGTAGCGAGCGGATGGAGGTAGTTGACGATGACGGCCCTACGCTCTGCGCCGATCAAGTCGGTGACTTTTTGGCGAATGTTGCCGAGGAACAGCGTGAAGCGGCCGATGATGATCTGCTCCAGATCATCATCGTCCACCGTGACCGTCACGGCGGGATAATCAACGCGCAGAATAGAGAGGACTTCTTCTCGAAATGTCAGAAGCGACGCGCGCTTTTGAGACGGAAAATTTTTGGCGGGAAAGCTGTTCGCTGGCAATGATGCCGTCAGTAGTAGCAGGGATCCCCCGATGACGCGGCGTCGAGAAAGTGCGCTGACGAAACGTGCTGGCGGTATCGAATCCATGAAACAGCCTCGCGGCATACAACCCATGGTTTAGAAACGATGATGCCGGAGGCTCGTCAAGACGAGCCTCCGGCATCAATGTGGACAACCAACGGTGGAGACTGAGCGTTCTGAACTTA
>NZ_BPQT01000043.1 GCF_022179405.1 Methylobacterium marchantiae | reverse complement strand
TGCCCCGACCGCCCTATTCCGTTTCGAAACGGCGAAGCGAACGATATCCGGTCGCTTCGCTGAGCGTCAGGGAGCCGTCTTCGTCTCTGCAGGTTTGGTATCGACCGCCTTGGGTTCGGCCGATTTTGCATCCCCGGAATTCGGCTTGGCCTGGCCGAGATAGACGTATTCCGGCGCGGCGCGAAGTTGGTCCTTGTTGGTGTCGATCGTCGCCTTCAGCGTCTTGTCGTCGACGCGGGTGAGCTTCAGGGCGCTGGGATCGATCGCCACGTATTTCGTGCCGATGCCGAGGAAGCCGCCGACACCGACCACCCAGGCCTTGATGGTGCTGCTCTCGTCGAGGACGATGTCACCGATCTCGCCGATGGTCTCGTTGGCGCCGTTCTGGATCGTCAGTCCGATCAGCTTGGAGGTGACGCGATCCGTGGGGGCCTGGGCGACGAAGGTGGGACGCAGATCATTGTTGAGCGTAGCGGGGGCCGACTGCACCGGCGCGGTGCCGGCATTCTGCGGATCGGCCGTCTGAGCGCTGGCGATCGTCGCTCCCGCCAGGAGGAGAGGCGTTGCAAAGGTCGCTGCAAGCAACAGGGTGCGCATGGAGACGTGTCTTTCCGCTCTGGGTTCGATGGCCGAACTCGGTCCTCGCTCAAGCTGAGCCCTTGCGAAAGGTTCCACTGCCGCATCGGCCCATGGTGGACAGGACTGTTCGTCGGACTAGTTTCGGTGATGCCGAGGGTGGGCCGATCCCCGTCTTCGCTGCGCAAGGGAGAGACCGCCGATGACCCTACTCCGCCGCCAAGCCCTGATCCTCCTCGGCTCCGTCATCGCGGGAGGCGCACGCGCCGCGACGTCCGACGGAGGGGCGGGGACCTTCACCTTCGAGAAGCCGGAAGGGGGACTGATCGCCCTCAAGGATTACGCGGACAAGCCGATCCTCGTCGTCAATACCGCCACGGCCTGTGGTTATGCCGGGCAGTTCGTCGGACTTCAGGGTTTGTGGACCCGCTTCGGTGGGCGCGGCCTGACGGTGATCGCCGTGCCGTCGCCGGATTTCGGCAACCAGGAGCCGCTCGACGGTGTCGCCATCGCCGAGGCGGCCCGGAAGAACCACGGCGTCACCTTCCCGGTGACGGCGAAGACACACGTCCGCGGGCCGCAGGCGCATCCGTTCTATCGCTGGGCCGCTGCCGAGAAGCCCGGTTCGACCCCGAACTGGAACTTCCATAAATATCTCATCGGCCGCGATGGGGGGCTCGTCGGCGCCTATCCCTCTTCCGTGGAACCCAACGATCCGCGCATCGTCACCGCCATCGCGGGCGAGTTGAGCCAGAGCTGAGCCGTCAGGGGCGCGTCACCGCGATCAGGCCGATCACGAGGCTGGCCGCCAGCAGGATGAGATGGACGCCGCCGCCTGCGGTGATCCAGCCGAGAAACCCGGTCTCCATCGACGATCACTGCGGGATGTCGCGCGGTGGGCGAAGTCCTTCGACCTGTCGCGAGGGCATTGTGCGGCGCCGGGCCTTCCCATGCGGGACACGCTCGTAGCCGGGACCGATGCGTGGCGGAGGCGCCGATGGATAATTCGAGGCGAAGGGATTGGCCGGGACGTGCTCCGCGCTCCCGAACAAGCTTCCGCCCGACTGAGCCCAGGCCGGCGAGCAGCCGAGAATCGCGCAGAAGCAGGCGGCTGAAAGAAGGCGCATCGCCGGATTGTCCATGTTCCCATTGGTCGTTGACGCCATAGCGCGGCTTCCCACATCCGGCGAGGCCTGAACGATGGGCCGGTATCCGATGCGCTGCAGGGAAGAGACAGATGGAGCCTCACGAATTCGAGCATGGCGGCGTGCGCTTCGAGGTTCGCTTCGAACGTGTGGCCGAAGGCTGGATCAGCCACATCCGGCGGGAGGGCGACGAGACCGCCCGGATCATGGCCTTCCCCGATGGCGCGGGCTACGACCCTACCGATATCCGCGGATCGTTGATCGCCGGCTGCGAGGCCGCCGTGGCCGCGATGGAACAGGCTCCTCCCACTCGCCACTAGGAATGCGACGGAACCTCGGGCGTGCCCGCTCCGTTCGCCTTGCCAACGACCCTGGCGCCCCGAAGCCGGCGTTACGAGGAGGAACCACCATGTCCGAGATCACCTATCGCATCGTCGAACACGATGGCGGCTTCGCCTACAAAGTCGGCGACGTCTTCTCAGAGACCTTCCCCAGCCACGACGAGGCCCTGGAGGCCGCCCAGGCCGCAGCCGCCGAGCAGCAGGTGCCGGGCTCGACCGAGGGCATCCGCTACCAGGACGGCAAGGGCGCTTGGCACGACGAGACCTCCCGCGGCGACGATCGTCCCACCGCAAAGGTCGTCGAGTAGCTCAATCCCACCCCGCGCCGGCCGCGTCCTCCCGCTGGACGAGGCCGGTGCGTGCGGCGATCCAGACCATGTGCGCGTCCGTCTCCGCGCCGAGCTTCGCCTTGATCAGCGAGAGGTTGTTCTGGATCGTCTTGCGGCTCAGGCACAGGCTGTCCGCGATGGATGCGGCCGATGCACCGAGCGCCATCATCCGCAGGATTTCCGTCTCGCGCGGACCGAGTTCGTCGAGGGGCGATGCATTCTGCAGTCGCTCTTCCGCGAGGCCGGCACGGATATCCTCGCTCATCGCCCGCCCGCCGCGCAGCACGGTCTCCACCGCAGCCAGGAATTCCCGCGGCGGAGCGCTCTTCGAGACGTATCCGGCGACCCCGGCCTCGAAGGCCTTGACCGCCATGACCGTACCCTGACGCATGGTCACGATGAGGATACGGGCATGGCGATCCCATTGGCGGATATGGCGCGCGGCAGCGATCCCGCTGGCGCCGGGCAAGGCGAGATCAATGATCGCGAGGGTCGGAGCATGCCGCTGATAGAGCCGGTAGGCTTCGTCGGCATCGCCAGCTTCGGCGACCACCCTGTAACCGGCCTTGCGCTCGAGCAGGCGGCCATAGCCTTCCCGCACCACCGGGTGATCGTCCACCAGCAGGATCGTCACCTCGGCTCCGATCGATGATCCCGCCATTCTGCTCAGGCTCCCGTGGGAACGACGGCGCAGGCGCGGATTCCGCCGATCGAAGGGCCGATCGACAGGGTCCCTCCCAGCGCCGCGATACGCTCGCGGATGAACAGGAGGCCGCGCCCCGTCCGGGTATCGATGGTGGAAGGATCTCCGCCGCCATCGTCGTCCACGATGAGGGTCACCGGACGATGCCGGGTTTCCTCCCGTGAGACCCGCAGGACGACGCGGCTCGGTCGGCCGTGCCGGACGGCATTGGTGAGCAATTCCTGGGCGACGCGGTAGAGCCCGAGGGCGGCGTGTGCGGGCATTCCCGCAAAGTCTCCTGCCACGTCGATGCGGAACCGAGCCGCATGTCGGCGATGCAGGTTCCAGTCCGCCACCAGGCTCCGCAGGCTGCCTTCGAAACCGGCCTCGTCGAGGTCGGGCGGCTGCAGACGTGCGAGCGCGATCTTCAACGTCGCCATCATCCTGTCGGTGATCCTGCCGATTGCCCGCGCATCCCCGGCGAGGTCCGGACGGTCCTCGCCGGCCCCCATCTCGATCGCCTCCGCCAGCGATGCCGCAGCGGTCAGGCATTGCCCGAACTCGTCGTGCAGGTCCCGCGCGAGGTTCCGTCGCTCGTCCTCCTGAGCCTGGAACAGCCTGAGGGTCAGGGTGGCGGCCTCGTTCCGGCTTTCCCGCAGCCGGATGGTCATGGCATCGAAGGCGCTGGCGATCCTGTCGAACTCGCGAATGCCGAACCGCGCCAATCTGCCCACCTCGTCTCCCCGTTCGAGCCCTTGGAGAGCGGCGACGATGGCGCCGACCGGCAGGAGGAGGGGGCGCGCCGCCAGCGCCGTGAGGAGCGCCATCGCCAGCGCCATGACTGTCGCTATCCCGAGGGTGAGCCGCACCTGCCGCCAGGCTCGGGTCGAGGCGGCGACACGCTCGGCGAACGCGCCGACGGTCCCGATAGCGCGCCCGCGATAATCGATGCTGCGCAGGGTCGGCGCCGACGGGTCGAAGGTCAGGTCGGACAGAGCCTGGAACCAGGCCGGGGCCGGATCGCCAACGCCATCCCAGCCGTTGCACAGGCGCTGAGGCGCTTCGGCCTGGATCGTGATCTCGACGCAGATGCCCGACACGATGGTCAGGACCGTCGGCACCGCCTGCCAGTCCGGAGCGGGTAGTCTCTGCCCCCCATCCGCGCTCCCCAGTCCCGGCTGACGGGCCAACTGCGCCGCGACCCGCGTGGCTGAGGTCGCTGCCTCTTCGCTCAGGCCGCTCTGAGTCTCGCGAACGATCAGGACCGCCGACGCGGTGAGACAGAGGGCCGACACCATCAGGAACCGCAGAAGGAGACGGGACAGCAGGCTCATGGCGTGGACCTCATGACCCGGCACATCCCGACCGCGAGAACGGGCGTCGCGGCGCCTCGCAGCATCTGGCATCGAGAGCGGGTGTCGGGGCAAGCCGTGACGGAGCCGATCGGGAAGAATTCCCGTCCTCCATCGGGACGGCTTCCCTCGCGATGGGCGCGGATCGGCACGATGCTGCAGTCAGGATCGGTCACGGCACCGATCGCAGGATCCATCCTCATGCTTTCCTCGATTCCGCTGCCCTCCCTCGATCGGCGCACGCTCCTCGGCGCTGCGGCGCTGTTGCCACTGGTCTGGCGGGGAACCGCTGCGGCGAACTCATCCACGACGGTCTATCGAGTGGGGACGTTCGAGATCGACCCTCTCGGCGATGGTCTTTTTCCGCTCCAGCCGAGCATGATCCCGGCTGCTGCCAGCGAGGCTGGGCGAGACTTGCTGATCGCCGCCGGATTGCCGCCTGACGGCCCTTCCTCGGAGCCGGTCAACGCGTTCCTGATCCGTCGCGGAACGCGGCTATGCTTGGTGGATGCCGGATGCGGTACCGTGTTCGGGCCCGATCTCGGGAGGATGCCCGCTTCTCTCGCCGCGCGCGGCATCGATCCATCCCGCATTGATACCGTCTGGCTCACTCATCTCCACGCCGATCATGCCGGTGGGCTGCTCCTGCCGGACGGCACTGCCCGATTTCCCAATGCCGAGATCGTGGTTCAGGAAGCCGAGGCCGCGTATTGGAGCGATCCGGCCTCGCTCGCTCGGGCGCCGGCGGATATGGGCGTGTTCTTCCAGACCGCCCTGGCGGTCCTCGCCGCCTATGCCGGCCGTGTGCGGCGCATCGCTAGCGATGCGCCCTTGATGCCGGGTGTCACCTCTGTCCCCTTGCCCGGCCATACGCCGGGCCATGCCGGTCTGCTCTTCGAAGATGGTGGCGAACGCCTGCTGATCTGGGGCGACGTCATCCATTCCCGCATCCTGCAGATGCCGCATCCGGATTGGGGTGTGATCTGGGACCTCGACAGGGCCCAGGCGGAGGCGACGCGTCGGCTCTTGCTCGACAGAGCGGTCGTCGAAGGACTCGTCGTCGCCGGAATGCACCTCTTCGGTCGCGGCAGGATCGAGCGGCGTGGGGACGGCTACGCCTTCATCGCCGTATAGCCTCGAGCTTCGGCCGTAAGCGGCTCGGTCAACTCGCCCGCGCTATCGGCCGCTTTTCGGCGACGCTCCAATGGGTGATCGTCGCCCGGTCGAGGAAGCCCGACTCACCGCTGCCGATCCTGTCGCTGCGACAGGTTCGATTTCGACCGTCGCCTTTCGCCTCGTAGAGCGCCATGTCGGCTGCCTCGACCAGGCCCGCCGCCGTGGTCGCCGTGCTGAAGCTCGTCGCCACGCCGATGCTGACGCTGACGAAGTCGATGCCGTCACCCCGGTTTCCATGGAACAGACCTCTTTCCATGACGCTGCGGCGAAACCGCTCCGCCATCGCGTAGGCCTCGTCGGGATCCCTCGCATGGGTGAGGACAGCGAATTCCTCGCCGCCGTAACGGCACACGAACGCACCAGACCCCGCGCCCGTCTTCGCCAGGATGCCGGACACCTCGCGCAGACAGGTGTCTCCCGCCCCGTGGCCGTAATGATCGTTGAACGGTTTGAAGTGATCGACGTCGATCAGCATCACGGCGAAATGCCGGCCGGACAGGCCGGCCTCCCAGAACTCCTCGAGTTCGCGCGAGAAGGCCCGCCGATTGGCGATGCCGGTGAGCGGATCGGTGGTGGAAAGGTGGGCCAGGGTGGTGTTGTCCGCCGCCAGCCGCTGGGCGCGCAGGGTCTCACGCAGGTTGACGAGGTAGTCCCGACGGTTGGCCGATTCGATCCTGTAAGTGGCGACGAGGCTGAAGAGAATGCCCGTCACCATGTCGAGGCCGAGGACGCCGCCCACCGAGGCCGCGATCTCGGGCTTGACGTAGAGCCCCGCCATGACCGCCACGGCCGTGATGCCCGACACCAGGCAGGCCCAGAAGAACCGAAGCGGCAGCGTGATGTTGGCGAAGAGCACACTGAGCCAGATCGTCGCCGTGGTCAGGGAGATGAGCGGGCCCGATCCCAGCCAGAAGATCAGGATGGGGATGCCGGTGGCGGCGAGCATGCCGATCCCACCGATCGCCTCGCGGACCGGTCCGCCGACACGCCCCACCGCCCAGATGATGAGCAGGGCAATCGGGGTCATCCCGAAGATGCGCAGTCCGACGTTGAGCAATGCCAGATCCGGCGTCGTGACGAAGCCCGTCAGATTGTAGATATGGAAGACCACCATGCCGAGGATGATCGTGCGGCGGATGTCGCGAATGCGCTTGACGCGCGTATCGGCCTCGAACCGATCCTCGAGTTCCGCTTCGAAAGCGAGCTTGTAACTCCTCGAACGCAGCTGGCGATCGATGACCCCGAGCATGCGCATGTCTCTCCCGGCGTCCGAAAACTCGGGCACCAGAGGCATGGCCGCTCTCAGTCGATATGGTGATCTTTCCGTCACTCGATCCGCCCGTCGGCCAGCGTCATCCGCGCCGAGCTCATCTTCGCACCAACTCTCAACAACGTCGCTACCAACCTTGGAAACGTCGTTCAGTCGCGTCGTTGCTTTGAGAAAAGTGCGCAATTGCATTATGACATCGATCAATGCTTCGGTACCTTGAAGACGACCGGTAAAATTTTATCGATCTTTCTCGTCGTCCTCTCGTGAGAGCGGCGGCCCGATGAATTCGGTCGCGCAAGACGCATTTGCGCTTTGTGGCCAACCTCGTGCATCTCCCTTTCGGTGCCCTGCGGCTCGTCTCGCGTCGCGCAGGTTCGTCATGCTTCGGAGATTGCCTTGCCGCCTCGCCAGCCCGACCACGACATCGACCCGCTCTTCCTCGAGCGTCGCTCGCCGCGCGCCTTCACCGGAGAAGCGGTGCCGGAGGCCGAATTGCTGCGGATGTTCGAGGCGGCCCGCTGGGCGCCGTCGGCCTACAATTCGCAGCCCTGGCGCTTCCTCTACGCCCTGCGCGATACGCCCGACTGGCAGACATTCTTCGACCTCATCGTGCCCGGCAACCAGAAATGGGTGAAGGATACCGGCGCCATCGTCATCCTGATCTCCAACACACAGATGAAGGCGGGCGATGAACTGAAGCCGTCCTGGAGCCATTCCCTCGATGCCGGCGCGGCCTCGGCCAACTTTCAGCTCCAAGCGATTCGCCAGGGCTGGCACGCCCATGGGATGACCGGCTTCGACAGGGAGCGTACGATCACCGCGCTCAACGTGCCGGACACCTATCGGGTCGAGGCCGCCTATGGCGTCGGCCGCATGATCGACACGGCCGAACTCTCGGAAGAGCAGAAGGCGAAGGAGAGCCCGACCGGGCGCCGTCCGATCACGGATTTCGTGTTCGCCGGCGGCTTCAAGCCCCGCGAGGCGTGAGGTCCTCGCCGTGCTGAATCCGGCTTCCGATTACGACGCCCTCGTCTCGGGGTTCACCTGGGACATCCCCGATCGCTTCAATATCGGCGTCGATGTGTGCGACCGCTGGGCGGGGATCGAGCCGGATCGCACGGCGATCCACGAGGTCTCGTCCTCGGGCGTGGTGACGACCACCACGTTCGGGGATTTGAAGGACGCATCCGACCGCCTCGCCACGGCCTTCGCCTCGCTCGGCATCGAGCCGGGCGACCGCGTCGGCGTGCTGCTGCCGCAATCGGCGGCGGTCGTGATCGCCCATTCCGCCGCCTACAAGCTCGGCGCCATCGCCCTGCCGCTGGCCGGACTGTTCGGGCCGGAAGCCCTGGAATACCGCCTGTCGGATTCTGCGGCCTGTGCCCTCGTCACCGATGCAGCCGGACTGGCGAAGGTCGAGGGCCTGCGCGACGCCCTGCCGGCTTTGGCCCACGTGATCTGCCTCGACGGGGCCATCGGCGGGGCGCTCGCCTATGCCGATCTCGTCGCATCGGCCTCGCCGGGGTTCAGGGCGATCGACAGCCGGGCCGATGACCCGGCCTTGATGATCTATACCTCCGGCACGACCGGCCTCGCCAAGGGTGCTCTCCACGCCCATCGCGTGCTCCTCGGCCACCTGCCGGGCTTTGCCATGATGCATGACTTTCCCCCGAAATCCGGCGACCGGATGTGGACGCCGTCCGACTGGGCCTGGGCCGGGGGGCTCCTCAACGCGGTGCTGCCGAGCCTTCACCACGGCGTGCCCGTGGTGGCGCGGGCCGTCGCTCGGTTCGAGCCGGAGGCGGCTCTAACGCTCATCGCCGATCTCGGCATCACGACGACGTTCCTGCCGCCCACCGCCCTCAGGATGCTGCGCGGCGTGCCCGACCCGCGCGGGCGCTTCGACCTCTCGCGGCTGCGCAACATCGCCTCCGCCGGTGAGGCCCTCGGCCCCGAGACCTTCGAGTGGGCGCAGCGGACCCTCGGTCTCACCATCGGTGAGGCGTATGGCCAGACCGAATGCAACCTCGTTCTCGCCGCCTGCAAGGCTGCGGGTATCGCCCGCGCCGGCTCCACCGGGCGACCGGTGCCCGGCCATCGGGTGATGATCCGGCGACCCGATGGCGGCGAAACGGCGGTGGACGAGCCCGGCGAGATCTGCGTCGCGCGGCCGGACCCCGTGATGTTCCTGCGCTACTGGAACCAGCCCGAAGCGACGGAGGCGAAGTTCGACGGCGACTGGATGCTCACCGGGGACACCGCCAGGCGCGACGCCGAGGGCTACGTCCATTTCGTCGGCCGCGAGGACGATCTCATCACCTCCTCCGCCTATCGGATCGGCCCGGTCGAGATCGAGGATTGTCTCCTGCGCCATCCGGCGGTGGCCTTGGCGGCGGCGGTGGGCAAGCCCGATCCGCTGAGGACCGAGATCGTGAAGGCCTTCCTGGTGCTGCGGGAGGGCTTCATGCCGAGCGATGCACTGGCGGCGGAAATTCAGGCTTTCGTGCGGACCCGGCTTTCGGCCCATGAATATCCCCGCGAGATCGCGTTTCGCGAGAGCCTGCCGATGACGACCACGGGCAAGATCATCCGGCGCGAGCTCAGGGACGAGACGAAGTGATCCGGTCTCTTTCTTCCTGACACCGGCGCACCCATCGCCAGAACGGATCGTCGCTCTGCGCGGCGAAACTATCCGGCGGAGCCGGGACGATCTGCGAGACCTTTGCAGGGATCGTCACACCGTAGGTCGTCGTCAGCCACTCGCGGAACGGCGGATTGTCGACTTCCATGTCGTAGTCCGGCTCGTCCGCCGGCTCCTCATCGGGTTGAGCAAGGCCGGTGCCGAGCTCGTTGTGGCCGATGCCGAGAAGCCGCAGGAAATCGAGCGGCGTCTCGCCCAACACGCAAAGGCCGTCGCCCTCGGAGCCGAGATGGACGATGTGCTGTTCGCCCTCGTTGTCGAGCCAGAAGGCGGCATAGGAGCCGTCCGCCCCCGTTCTGGCGAAGGGAACGAGGCGAGCGGCATGGTCGGGAGTTCCGAACCAGCCCTCCGCGAAGGACCGGGCCTCCTCTTCGGTCTCGATACGGAACAGGACGACCGCTCCGCGATAGGGTGGCTCCAGGGGCTGGAGCGTTCCGAACCGGTCGCCCGGCACGCGTCGGCTCTCATGCAGCAGCCCGCGATCTTCAACCCAGTCGAACAGGGCCGCGATCTCCGGCGGCAGCACGAACTCCTGTGGCAAGCGCGCGCGCATCTCCTCGGCGAACTGTCCCATCGTTCCTTCCCTTCCGTCTTACGATCCGGCGGGCGCCGACCAAGCCGTGTCTGGAACACGTATAAAGACATCTTTATGTCTTGATTGCTTCGGCTTCCGTCGCCTGCTATAGCCCTGCGCCATAACGAAGCGAGACACGGAGCAGCATCACCATGGCCCAGAATTCAACGGCGCAGGATTACATCGTCAAGGACATCGGCCTGGCCGAGTACGGCCGCAAGGAGATCTCCATCGCCGAGACCGAGATGCCGGGCCTGATGGCCACGCGCGAAGAGTACGGTCCGTCGCAGCCCCTGAAGGATGCGAAGATCGCCGGCTCGCTGCACATGACGATCCAGACCGCCGTGCTGATCGAGACCCTGAAGGCGCTCGGCGCCGATATCCGCTGGGTCTCCTGCAACATCTACTCGACCCAGGACCATGCCGCCGCCGCCATCGCCGCCGCCGGCATTCCCGTCTTCGCCATCAAGGGCGAGACCCTGGAGGAGTACTGGGATTACACCTCGAAGCTGTTCGACTGGCATGACGGTGGCATGCCGAACATGATCCTCGACGATGGCGGCGACGCCACCATGTTCGTGCACCTGGGCCTGCGCGCCGAGAACGGCGACACCGCCTTCCTCGACAAGCCGGAGTCGGAGGAGGAGGAGATCTTCTTCGCGCTCCTGAAGAAGAAGCTTGCCGAGAAGCCGAAGGGCTGGTTCGCGGGTCTCGCCGACTCGATCAAGGGCGTCTCGGAAGAGACCACCACCGGTGTTCACCGCCTCTACAACCTCGCCAAGGAGGGCAAGCTGCTCTTCCCGGCGATCAACGTGAACGACGCCGTCACCAAGTCGAAGTTCGACAACCTCTACGGCTGCCGCGAGTCGCTCGTTGACGGCATCCGTCGCGGAACCGACGTGATGATGGCCGGCAAGGTCGCCATGGTCGCGGGCTTCGGCGACGTCGGCAAGGGCTCGGCCTCGTCGCTGCGCCATGCCGGCTGCCGCGTGCTCGTCTCCGAGGTCGATCCGATCTGCGCCCTGCAGGCCGCCATGGAGGGTTACGAGGTCGTGACGATGGAAGATGCTGCGCCGCGCGCCGACATCTTCGTCACTGCGACGGGCAACAAGGACATCATCACCCTGGATCACATGCGGGCCATGAAGGACCGCGCCATCGTGTGCAACATCGGCCACTTCGACAACGAGATCCAGGTCGCCGGCCTGAAGAACATGCAGTGGTCTAACATCAAGCCGCAGGTGGACGAGATCACCTTCCCCGACGGCCACCGCATCATCCTCCTGTCGGAGGGGCGCCTGGTGAACCTCGGCAACGCCACCGGCCACCCGTCTTTCGTGATGTCGGCCTCGTTCACCAACCAGACGCTGGCCCAGATCGAGCTCTGGACCAACCCGGGCAAGTACGAACGCCAAGTCTACACCCTGCCCAAGGCCCTCGACGAGAAGGTCGCCATGCTCCACCTCGAGAAGATCGGCGTGAAGCTCTCGAAGCTCCGTCCCGATCAGGCTGCCTATATCGGCGTCTCCGAGAACGGTCCCTTCAAGCCCGATCACTATCGCTACTGAGAGCCGAAGCCGGGCGGTCGCCACCTCTCCCGGCCCATGCACGTGATCAGAAAGCCCGGCTCCGCGCCGGGCTTTCTTCGTTCCGACGAAGCTTTCCGGCTGGAACTCTCCGGAAGCGCGGCGCTGCGGGCCGGTGGCGCAAGTGTGTCTTTTCTGCGCCGATGCCCGGGCAACCGATCGTCGGGAAGGTGAAGTTAAGCTTAACCCTCTTCCGGCAGGATTCCGGCTCGCGCTAGTGTGGGCTGATTCCTCATGTGGAGGTAACCCCGCATCTGCCCCTGGAGGTAGAGCGCGGGATGGGCGCAGTTGCGCCTCAGCGACGATTCGTGGGGGCGGTACGGGTCATGAGGGTCGATGAAACGGCACGCCTCGGCAGGCGTGTCGGCGTTCCCGTCGTTTCTGTCGCGGTCGGTCTCGCGGCAAGCCTGACGATGGCGGGCGATGTCATGGCGGCTCCCGCGGAAGGGGCGAACGCGCTTCTCCCGACCGCCGTGACGCTCGGCTCCGGCTATGCCGGAGACCAGTCTTCATGGGCGATCGGCCTGCCACCGCACATGCACAACGCCACCGGCCTCGCGATCCTCATCGGCCTCACGGTCTTCGCCACCATCCTGTCGCTGCTGCATCTGCGCGAGCGCGGGCGGTGGACGCGCCGCGAGCGCGATCTCATCGCGGACCTTCAGACCCTGCGCGGTTCCGAGGACCGGGCCGAGATGCTGCTCAATTCCGAGCGGCAGGTCATCGTCACCTGGCCGGGGCGCGGCGAGCCGGTGATCGAGGGCGACCTGGCCCTCGCCTTCGACGCCAACCGCACGAAGCCCGGCTCGGCCGGTCTCATTCTCGCTTTCGGTACCTGGCTGTTGCCGGCGGATGCGGGCGCCATCGAAGCGGCTTTGGACGCCCTGCGTGACCGCGGCGCCGGATTTCGCATGACGGTGCGGGCGCAATCCGGACGGATCGTCGATGCCCATGGCCAGGCACTGGCCGGCCGAGCCCTTCTTCGCCTGCGCGAAACCACCGAGGAACATCGCGAACTCGCCGAACTGCGCCTGACCCTCGACGACGCAAAGCGCGGGCTGTCGGCCCTGTCGAGCCTCCTCGACGCCATTCCTCAGCCGGTCTGGCGGCGTAACCGCGACGGCAGCCTCGCCTGGGTCAACACCGCCTACGTCGCCGCCGTCGAAGCCGGCAGCCGGGAGACCGCCGTCGCCGACGGGATCGAGCTCCTCGATCGTCAGGCACGCGATCTCATCGCCCGCGGTGACGGCGATCGGACCGCGTCCGGCGGTCGGGCGGCGAAGCGCCTTTCGGCAGTGGTGGCCGGCGGCCGGCGCATTCTCGACGTCACCGAGACCGCGATCGATTCCGGCCGCGTCGGCATCGCCGTGGACGTCTCCGAACTGGAGAGCGTCCGCGCCGACCTGCAGCGCCAGATGGACGCCAATGTCCGCACCCTCGACCAGCTTCCTACCGCAGTCGCGATGTTCGACGCGCGCCAGCGGCTGATCTTCCACAACGCCGCCTACCGCCAATTGTGGAGCCTCGATCAGGCCTTCCTCGATTCCGGCCCCCTGGACGGCGAGATACTCGACCATCTGCGCGCCGCCCGGAAACTTCCCGAACAGGCCGACTTCAAGGCCTGGAAGGCCGACGTGCTCGCTGCCTACCGGGCCGTCGAAGCCAGCGAGACCTGGTGGCATCCGCCGGACGGACGCTCGCTGCGCGTCGTCGCCGACCCCAACCCGCAGGGCGGGCTGACCTATCTGTTCGACGACGTCTCCGAGAACGTGAAGCTCGAGTCACGCTACAACGCGCTGATGCGGGTTCAGGCCGAAACCCTCGACACGTTGAAGGAGCCGGTGGCGGTGTTCGGCGCCGACGGCCGCCTGACCTTCGCCAACCGCGCCTTCGCGACCCTCTGGCGGCTCGAGGACGCGACCCTCAGCGAGCGCCCCCGCGTCGACACGGTGATCGAGGCCTGCCGCAGGCTGTCACCCGACGAGGAGCCCTGGCTCGATATTCGCGGCGCCATCACCGGCCTGGAAAGCCGCGCCGGCCTCACCTGCCGCCTGGAGGTCGTCGACGGGACCGTGCTGGATTGCGCGGCCCAGCCGCTGCCCGAGGGGGCGACGCTGCTCACTCTCATCGACGTCACCGCCAGCGTGAACGTAGAGCGGGCGCTGACCGACAAGAACGACGCCCTGGAGCGCGCCTCGCAGCTCCGCGACACCTTCGTCCACCACGTCTCCTACGAGCTGCGCTCGCCGCTCACCAACATCATCGGCTTCACCCAGCTCCTCGGCGACGAGACTGTGGGAGCGCTCAACGAGCGCCAGCGCGAGTATTCCGATCACATCATGCGGTCCTCGGGGGCGCTGCTGGTGATGATCAACGACATTCTCGATCTCGCCTCGATCGATGCCGGCTCTCTCGAACTCGCCCGCGAGGTCATCGACGTGCGGGCCACGGTGGAGGCGGCCGCCCGCGGCCTGGAGGATCGACTGGCGGAATCCGCCATCGGGCTCGACCTCGACATGCCCGCCGATATCGGCAGCGTCGTCGCCGACGGAAAGCGGGTGCGCCAGATCCTGTTCAACCTGCTTTCGAACGCCGTCGGCTTCTCCTCCCCCGGCCAGACGGTTCGCGTCACGGCCCGGCGCACGGATGCGGAACTCACCCTCACCGTGCGCGACGAGGGACGCGGGATGCCGGAGGACGTCGCTGCGCGCGTCTTCGACCGGTTCGAGAGCCACACGCTCGGCACCCGTCACCGCGGCGTCGGCCTCGGCCTCTCGATCGTGCGCTCCTTCGTCGAACTCCATGGTGGCCGGGTCGAACTCGTGTCGAAGCCCGGCGGCGGCACCTGCGTCACTTGCACCTTTCCAGCGAACAACCCGGAGCCGAAGCGCGCGGCCGCGGAATAAGGCGGCCCGCGACCTCCGGCATGGGGCGCGGGAGCGACGGGGGCGACCTTCCGACGCCGAAGGCCGTTCGATGGCCTCTCGCCGACTCTCCGAAGATCCGGATTCTTACGGGATCTGTCCCGGTAAGATCGCGTCGTTGGCCGAGAAACTCGGCATCGCTTAGGTGGAATGGCCATTTCGGTTAAGGATGACGGCATTAGATGAGTGAGCCCTCACGGGCTCGGCCAGCGCATGGCCCGACTTCGTGCGGGCATGGCGGTCTTTTCGGACGGAGGGTGTGGCGGTGAGTGAGGACGGTGCGGGCGAAACCCAGCGCGAGAGCAGACCCGCCTGGGCCTTCGTCCTTCCCGACGAGAGTGCCACCGAGGATCTCGGACGTTTTCTCGCCGAGTTCCTGCTGCCGGGCGACATCGTCGCCCTGTCCGGCGGCCTCGGCGGCGGGAAGACGACCCTCGCCCGCGCATTGATCCGCGAACTCACGGGCGAGCCGGACCTCGAAGTCCCGAGCCCGACCTTCACCCTGATCCAGCCCTACGAAGCGAAGAACGGGCGGCAGATCGTCCATGCCGATCTCTACCGCCTGCGCAGCGCGGACGAACTGGTGGAGCTCGGTTTCGACGAGATGACCGAGACCGCGATCACCCTGGTGGAATGGCCCGAACGCCTCGGGCCGCGCGACGGACCGATCCTGTCCGTCGACCTGTCGCTCAAGCCGGAATTCGGCGAGGGCTCCCGTTTCGCGCGGATCGACGGCCAGGGCGACATGCGGGCTCGCATGCAGCGGGCCCGCGCGCTGCGGGCCCTGCTCGATCGCAGCGGTTGGGACGAGGCGACGCGCATCCTCATGCAGGGAGACGCGTCCTCGCGGGCCTACGAGCGCCTGGTGAAGCCGGACGGAACCAGAGCGGTGCTGATGATCTCGCCTGCCCGGGCCGACGGGCCGCCGGTGCGCAACGGCAAGCCCTACTCTGCCATCGTCAAGCTGGCCGAGAGCGTCCACGCCTTCGTCGGCGTCGATCGCGGCCTTCGCGCCCTCGGCTTCTCTGCACCCCGCATCTATGGCGAGGACCTCGATGAGGGGCTGCTCATCATCGAGGACCTCGGCTCGGAGCCGGTAGTCGACGCGAACGGCCCACGGCCCGAGCGCTATGCCGAAGCCGTTCGGCTCCTCGCCAGGCTCCACGCCACCGAACTCCCCGGCGTGCTCCCGGTGGCCGACGGGATCGACCACGTCCTGCCGCCCTACGACCTCGAAGCCCAGCTGTTCGAGACCGAATTGCTGCCGGACTGGTACTGTCCCTCGGTACGCGGCACCTCGCTTCCGGCGCCTGCCCGCGCCGAATTCGTGGCGCTCTGGGCCGACGTTCTGCGCGGCGTCGAACCGGAACGCCCGACCTGGACCCTTCGCGATTATCACTCGCCGAACCTGATCTGGTTGCCCGATCGCGAGGGGCTGGAGCGCATCGGCGTCATCGATTTCCAGGATGCGGTGCTCGGCCATCCCGCCTACGACGTCGCGTCGCTCCTGCAGGACGCGCGCGTGGATGCCACGGCCGATTTCGAATTGCGGCTTCTCGGCCTCTACGTGCGCGAGCGCCGGAATCGAGAGCCTGATTTCGACATGCAGGGCTTCGCGCGGGCCTATGCGGTGATGGCGGCGCAGCGCGCCACCAAGATCCTCGGCATCTTCGCCCGCCTCGACAAGCGGGACGGCAAGCCGGCCTATCTGGCGCATCTCCCGCGGATCGAAGGCTACCTCGCGCGCAACCTCGCCCATCCGGCGCTCACCCGAATCCGGCTATGGCACGAGGAGCATCTTCCGCATCTCGTGACCAAGGCGGCCTCGGACGAAACCGAGGCGTAGGCGCCGCCGGTGACGGATCATCCCAGGGTTGGGATGGAACGGACGTGCTTTCGGGCTTGACCCGAGGGGCGAGTTCCCCACGATGCCGCCGCACCCGATGCTCCAGCCCTCGTGCCCGAGACGCCGACGGAATGTCCGACACCCCCGTACCCGCCATCGACCAGGCCTTCGTCCTCGCCGCGGGCCTCGGCAAACGCATGCGGCCGATCACGGCGACCGTGCCAAAGCCGCTGGTAGAGGTGGCCGGCCGCGCCCTTCTCGACCATGCCCTCGACAGGGCGGCGGAGGCCGGCATCGCGCGGGCGGTCGTCAACGTCCACTACCTCGCCGACCTGCTCGAAGGCCATCTCGGCCGCCGCAGGACCGCACCCACGATCCGCATCTCGGACGAGCGCGACGCCCTCCTCGAGACCGGTGGTGGCGTGAAGAAGGCCCTGCCGCTCCTCGGTCCGGACCCGTTCGTCGTGCTCAACTCGGATTCGTTCTGGCTCGAAGGACCGCGGCCCAATCTCGGTCGTCTGATCGAGACCTGGGAGCCCGAGCGGATGGACATCCTGCTTCTCGTCGCTCCTGCCGCCACGAGCCTCGGCTACGAAGGCAAGGGCGATTTCGTCATGAATGCCGGGGGCGCCCTCCAGAGACGGGGCGAGCGCGAGGTCGCGCCGTTCATCTATGCCGGCGTCGCCATCCTCAAGCCGGAACTCTTCGCCGACACGCCGGACGGTTCGTTCTCGCTGAACCTGCTGTTCGACCGCGCCATTGAGCGTGAGCGCCTGTTCGGCCTGCGCCTCGACGGGCAATGGCTCCATGTCGGTACGCCGGAAGCGATCGAGGCGGCCGAGGCGCGGGTGAAGGCCAGCGCACAGGTGCAGTGACACGCGAAGATCGACATGACGGCATGACCGCATCCCACGTCTTCACCATTCCTCCGGCCGCGTCGTTCCTGCCGACGCTGGCCGACGCGCTGATCTCGGGCCGGCTGGTGGGGGATGTCGCCAGCGATCCCTTCGCGCTGGCCTCCGTCACCCTCTACCTACCGACACGGCGCGCGGCGCGGGCCTTGTCCGCGATCCTGGCCGAACGGATCGGCAGCGCGCTCCTGCCGCGGCTGATCCCGCTGGGCGAGGCCGACGAGGCAGAGCTCGACGTCGCCGCCAACCCCTTGATCGAGAACGGTCCCGACCTGCTCGCGCCGGCGATGCCGCCCCTGGAACGCAGGCTGATCTTCGCCCGCCTCGTGCAGGCCTGGGCCGAGACGGTCGACCGCAAGCTCCTCCCCATGGGCGACGACGTCCCCTTCGTCGTGCCCTCCTCGCCGGCGGATGCGGTCTATCTCGCCGCCGATCTCGAGAAGCTGATGGATTCCCTCACGGTGGAGGGCGTGGCCTGGACCGAGATCGCCGGGGCGGTGGAGGCGGAGTATTCCCGCTACTTCGGCCTGACCCTCGATTTCGTGCGCATCGCCGCCGAGAACTGGCCGAAGATCCTGCACGATCGCGGTCTGAGCGATCCGGTGGCGCGCTCGCGCACCCTGATCCTGGCCGAGGCGACGCGGCTGCGGCGCGACAAGCCGGTAGATCCGTTCATCATCGCCGGGTCGACCGGATCGGTCCCGGCGACCGCCAAGCTGATCGCCGCCATCGCGAGCCTGCCGAGGGGAGCGGTGGTGCTGCCCGGCCTCGATCTCGACCTCGACGAGGCTGGCTGGGACGCCATCGAGACGGGGGAGGGGAACGCGCGAGAGGTCGCTCACGGCCATCCGCAGGCCATCCTGCACCGACTTCTCGGCCCCGGCTGCCTCGATCTCAAGCGCGCTGCGATCACGACCCTGGGCCAGCCGGCGGATCAGGGCCGGGCGCGGGCCGCGCTTCTTTCGCAAGCCCTGCGCCCGGCCGAGACGACCGACGCCTGGTCCGAACTGACGTCCGACTCGCGCCGCGACATGGCAGAGGCGGGGATGGCGGGGATCGCCGTGGTCGAGGCCGGCGACGAGCGCGAGGAAGCTCTGGCTGCCGCCATCGCCCTGCGCGAGACGCTGGAGGTGCCCGGCGCGACGGCCGCCCTCGTCACGCCCGACCGCAACCTCGCCATACGGGTGGCGGCCGAACTCGCGCGCTGGGGCATCGTCGCGGAGGATTCCGCCGGTGAGGCGCTTTCCGTCAGTCCGGCGGGGCGCTTGGCGCGAATGGCGGCGGAGATGGCGGCGGACCTGCAGCCGCATCGGGTGATCTCTCTTCTCGCTCATCCGCTGGTCCGCCTGTCCATGAGGCGTGACGAGGTTCGTCGCGGTGCGACGGCTCTCGAAATCGGAGCCCTGCGCGGGCCCGCGCCCGCTCCCGGCTTCGAGGGGCTGCGCCGGGTTCTTGCCGACCGGCGGGTCGCGAAAGGGCGAATTCCTCGCGCGCAGAGGCGTCTCACCGACGTGGATTGGGATCTCGCGGCTCGGGTCGTCGACAATCTGGAACAGGCCTTCGACGGCTTCCTTCGCGCCGACCCGGAGGGCAGGGGTTGCCTCGTGGCCCTGGGGCGCAGCCATGCCGCGGTCTTCGAACGACTGATCGCGCCGGCCGAGGGCGACGAACCGGTGGAGGACAATTCACTCTGCGTCCTCGACACCTTGTTCGACGATCTCGCGACTTCGGAGCCGGGCCTGTTGCCCGGAATGCCCCTCGACTACCCGGCCTTCTTCACGGCGCTCGCCCGGGAGCGGATCGTGGCCTGCGGCGGCGACCGGCCCCATCCACGCTTGCGGATCCTGGGCCTCCTCGAAGCCCGTCTGCTCGCTGCCGACCGTATCGTGCTCGGCGGTCTCGACGAGGGTGTCTGGCCGATGAAGACGGTCACCGACGCCTTTCTCAATCGGCCCATGCGCGAGCGGATCGGCCTCAATCCGCCGGAGCGGCGAATCGGCCAGACCGCGCATGATTTCGTCCAGGCACTCGGGTGCCACGACGCCGTCATTACACGCTCGGCCAAGCGCGAGGGGGCGCCGACGGTGCCGTCGCGCTTCCTCCAACGATTGCAAGCCTTTGCCGGCGAGGCCTGCTGGGACCGTGCCCGCGAGAACGGCCGGCGATTCCTGCATTACGCAGCCGCCCTGGACCGCGGGACGGAGCCCGCGCCACCGCGCCTGACTCAGCCGAAGCCGAAGCCCGATCCAGCCCTGTTCCCGCGGATCTTGAGCGTCACCGAGGTCGAGACCCTCGTGCGTGACCCCTACATCATCTTCGCCCGCCACGTTCTCGGGCTCGATCCGCTGGAGCCCGTGGCCGGCCGCCCCGGCGCCAGCGAGCGCGGGACGCTGATCCACGCGGTGCTCGGCGATTTCGCGCAAACCTATCCCGACATCCTGCCCGACGACGCAGCGGAGCGCTTGCGCGCGCTGGCGGAGGACGAATTCGCTGAGATCGCGCGGGATTTCCCTGAACTCTATGCCGAATGGTGGCCGCGCTACGAGCGCCTCGCCGCCGAGTTCCTCGACTGGGAGGCCGAGCGCCGTCCCGCGCTCGCTCGAGTGCGTGCCGAGATGTCCGGACGCTGGGTGCTGCCCATGGGCAAGGAGACCTTCACCCTGCGCGGGCGCGCCGACCGCATCGAGCAGCGCCGCGACGGGACCGCCTGCATCGTCGATTACAAGACCGGCCAGCCACCCAGCAACAAGGAGGTCTTCGCCGGCTTCTCGCCCCAACTCACCCTGGAAGCGGCGATGCTGAAGGCCGGCGCCTTCGAGGGGGTAGCGCGGATGCAGGAGACGCCGGACCTGCTCTACGTCCATGCCACCGGCGGCCGGAAACCGTTCGAGCCGCTCGCGGTCAAGCCGCCACGCGGCGACCCGCGTACCTTGGACGCCATCGTCGAGGAACACGAGCGGCGCTTCCGCGGTCTCGTCGCCCGCTTCATGGCAGGGGAGGCGGCCTACGTTTCGCGCCCCTACCCGAAATACGCCAAGTCGTACGGCGATTACGACCACCTCGCCCGCGTGCTCGAATGGTCGCTGGCGGGAGAGGGGGAGGGGTGATCAGACTACAATCCGCTCACGCCCATGGCCGGGACAGGGATTGGCCTCCACCGTGATGTGGGAGAGCCCTTCGAGGCCGGCGAGCTTGGCCTTATAGGATGCCGGCTCGCGAGGCTCATCCGACACCAGCGAGACGATCAGGCCGGTATGGCCGGGGCCGAGGCGCCAGAGATGGAGATCGGTGATCCTGTCTCCGTTCGCCTCCAGGCGTTTCCGCACGGATTGCGCGAGGCCCCGGTCGGGCACTGCGTCGAGGAGCGTCGCACCGGCGGAGCGGATCAGGGTCCATGACCAGGCGACGATCACCGCCGTACCTACCAGCCCCATGACCGGATCGAGCCAGGCGATGCCGAGATAGCGGCCCGCCAGCAGGGCAACGATGGCCAGCACCGAGGTCAGCGCATCGGCCAGTACATGGACATAGGCAGCGCGCAGGTTGGTGTCGCCGTCATCGGAATGCCCATGCCCGTCGTGACTGTGGTGCTCATGGTGATGGTGGTCGTGACCATGCTCGTGGTCGTGTCCGTCGCCATGCAGCAGCCAAGCGCTGGCGAGATTCACGAAGAGGCCCAGCACGGCGATGGGCAAGGCTTCGCTATAGGCGATGGCCTGCGGGCTCGAGAGGCGCACGATGCTCTCGTAGCCGATGGCGAGGGCGATCATGGCGAGGATGATGGCGCTGGCGAAGGCGGCAAGATCGCCGAGCTTGGCGGTACCGAAGGCGAAACGCGGATCATCGGCATGGAGGCGGGCGAATCGATAGGCCAGGGCCGCGATGCCGAGGGCCGCCGCATGGGTCGACATGTGCCAGCCATCGGCGGTGAGGGCCATCGAGCCGAAGACCGTCCCGCCGACGATCTCCGCCACCATCATCGCGAGGGTGAGGCCGACGACGAGGACGGTCCGGCGCTCGTTGCGCTCATGCGAGCGCCCGAGGAAATCGTGGCGGTGCTGCCAGGTCTCGACGCTGTGACTGTGCATGGAGAGGCTCTTTCGGCTGAATGGTCGGCCGGAACATAGGGGGCTTCTGCACCCGGATCATCCATGTCTATGGAGAAAGGCGACCGAGCCCGGCTATGGAGAACGAGTTGCCAAGACCGGAGACCGACAGGTTGCCCTTCGTCGTCGACGATCTCACCAAGGCGAGCCAGCGCCGCGCCGCCGATCCCCTGGCCTCGGCCTGGGTCTCCGCCAATGCGGGGGCGGGAAAGACCAAGGTCCTGACCGACCGGGTGGTGCGCCTCCTCCTCAACGGCGCGCCGCCGGCGCGCATCCTGTGCCTCACCTTCACGAAGGCGGCGGCGGCCAACATGTCGATCCGGGTGTTCCGCACCCTCGGTCGCTGGGTCACCCTCGACGATGCCGCGCTGACCGCGGAACTCACCGAGTTGACTGGCGAAGCGCCCGCGCGCCGCATGCTGAAGGTAGCGCGGCGCCTGTTCGCCCGCGCCGTCGAGACGCCGGGCGGCCTCAAGATCGAGACCCTGCACGCCCTGTGCGAGCGGCTGCTGCATATGTTCCCGTTCGAGGCCAATGTGCCCGCCCGCTTTCAGGTGCTCGACGAGAACCAGGCCTCCGACATGTTCGCGGCCGAGACCGACCGAGTCCTCGCACAGGCGATGATGGGGAGAAATCCGGAACTCAGGGCAGCCTGGGACCGTGTCGGTCCTGAGGCCACCGGCGACACCCTTCGATCGGTTCTGCGCGCGGCGATGCGGTCTCGTTCCCTGTTCGATGATTCCGAAGGCCTCGCCGCACCCATCGCCGCTTTGTCCGAAGCCCTCGGTCTTCGCTCCGCCGATACGGCAGGCGCGATCGTGGAACGCCTCCTCACAGGCGGCCTTCATGGTTGGAGCGAGCTTGCGCAGCGCCTGCGCACGGGAAAATCCACGGATGAGGCTCTCGCCGACAGGCTTGCCGCCGCCGAAGCCGCGACCGACCCTTCCGACAAGCTCGATCTCTACCGTTCGGTCTTCTTCACCGAGAAGGGGACGCCGAAGGCCGATCGCAGCCTCGGCACCAAGGATGTCCCCTCCGAGGTGAAGGAGGCGCTTCTTGCCGAACGCGACAGACTCGACCCGCTCTTCGATACCCTCCGTGCCGCGCGGGCGCTGGAGCGGACGCAGGCCCTGTTCGTCATCGCAGCCGATATCCACCGCCGGGTGGAGCGCCAGAAGACGCGGCTCGGCGCCCTCGATTTCGACGATCTGATCCACAAGGCTCTCGAACTGCTCTCGCGGGTAGATGCGGCCTGGGTCCTGTACAAGCTCGACCGCGGCATCGATCATGTCCTCGTGGACGAGGCGCAGGACACCAACCCGCGCCAATGGGACATCCTGCGCCGCATCACCGCCGATTTCGCCAGCGGCGAGGGCGCTCGCGACATCCTGCGCACGCGCTTTGCGGTGGGCGATCCGAAACAGTCGATCTACAGTTTCCAGGGCGCTGAGCCGCGAGAATTCGCCACCGTGCACCGCGAATGGCGGACGGCGTCCGAACAGGCCGGGATGCCGTTCGAGGACGTGACGCTGAACCTGTCTTTCCGCTCCACCAAGGGCATCCTGCGCGCGGTGGACGCCACCTTCGCCGCGCCCGAGCATTTTCAGGGCCTGTCCTTCGACGATGCCGCCATCGGCACCACGCACGAGACGGCGCGCCGGGATGCGCCCGGCGTCGTCGAGATCTGGCCCGTGGAGGTTCCCGCCGCCGAGGAGGAGCCCGATGCCTGGGCGGCGCCCGTGGACGCACCAGAGGCCAATGCGCCGTCCATCGTCACGGCGCGGCGTGTGGCGCGGGCGGTCAAGGCGTGGACCACCGTCGGCGACGAGGGCGGCCGCGTCTGGCGTGCAGGCGATGTGCTCATCCTCGTGCGCAAGCGCTCCGCCGCATTCGAGGAAGTGATCCGCGCCCTGAAAGTGTGCGGCGTGCCCGTGGCGGGCCAGGACCGTCTCGACATCACGGCCCATATCGCGGTGAACGACCTCGTCTCCGTCGGGCGGGCAGGGCTGCTGCCGGCCGACGATCTCACCCTCGCCGGAGCCTTGAAGACGCCGCTGGTAGGGCTCGACGACGACGATCTCGTCCGCATCGCCGCCCGCCGCGAAGACTCCGAGACGCTGGAGGATGCCCTCGCCCGGCACGCAGCCGCGGGCGATCCAGCTGCGATCCGGGGGCATGCCGCCCTCACCCTATGGATCGATCTCGCCGCCCGGCACGGTCCGTTCGGCTTCTACGCGAGCCTGCTGGGGCCGCATGAGGGCCGGATGAGGCTGGTCTCGCGCCTTGGCGGCGAGGCGGGAGACGCCATCGGCGTGTTCCTGATGAAAGCGGCGGAGGCCGAGCAGGCGGCGGAGGCTCCCTCTCTCGATGGTTTCCTGACACGCTACGACATCACCCCGGGGCGAGGCGCCAACGGCCTCACCGTCAAGCGCGACCTCGAATCCGGCCGCGATGAGGTCCGGGTGATGACGATCCACGGCGCCAAGGGTCTGGAGGCTCCTCTCGTCGTGATGATCGACGGCTGCGAACCGCTCGGGCGAAACGATCCGCAACTTCTCGTCATGCCGGGTAGTCGGGACGGCGCGTTGCCGCCGGTCTGGGCCGGGTCGAAGACGCAGGATACGGAAGCCGTGGCGGCTGCCCGAGAGGCGCATCAGGCCCGCGCCCGCGAGGAGCACAACCGTCTGCTCTACGTCGCCCTGACCCGTGCCGCCGACCGCCTCGTCGTCGCGCCCTATCGCGGCCATGAGGAACAGGGCGACACCGCCTGGTGCGAGATGGTCCGCAAGGGGTTGGAACAAGCCTTCGGCTCGGGAGAATCCGTCGAGACGACCTATGGCCCGACGCTCTTGTGGCGGTATGGGGCCACGCAAACTTCCGACATCACCTCCGGGGGAGGCGAGCCGAGCGAGGTGCCGGCCCCCTCTTGGTTGAGGCGGCCGGTAGGGAACGAGGTCGATGTGGCGCCGCCTGTCACCCCATCCGGTGCTCTCGGCGCCGCGGACGGCCAGCGCGAGATCCCGCGCCGGCAGGCCAATCCGCAGGCACGACGCCGCGGCATCCTGTTTCATTCGCTCATCGAGCACCTGCCGCGCCTCGACGGGAACCAAAGGCCGAATGCGGCAGCTTCGTTTATCAGGGCACGCGCGCCATCGATGCCTGTCCCCGAGCAGGACCGATTGGTGGCGGATGTCCTGAGACTGATCGACGATCCGGCTCTCGCCGCGCTATTCGACGGAGATGCGAGAGCCGAGGTCACCTTGTCGGGCCGCGTCGACGTGGCAGGGCGTCTGCGACCCGTCTTTGGGCGCGTCGATCGGCTGAGCATCCGTCCCGACAGAATCGTCGTCGCCGACTTCAAGACGAGCCGCCCGCCCGCGGAGCATACTCTCATTCCCGAAGGCGATGCCGCGCAGCTCTCGCTCTACGTAGCGCTTCTGCGGGACATCTATCCTGGCCGTGAGGTCGAGGCGATGCTGGTCTGGACCTCCGGGCCGGTCATACGCCGCATGGCCGAGGCCGACATCGCGTCGGCACTCGCTTCGCTCGGTCCGCGCCCGTCCGGCACCGGCATTACGGTGTCAGCTTGAGGATTTCCCCGTCCGGCCCATCCGTCACCGCGTAGACGGCTCCGTCGCTGCCGACCCTGACGTCACGGATGCGATGATCGAGGGGAATGCGCTCCTCGGTGACAACCTTGTCGCCGTCGAGCTTCAGCGCGACGATGCCGCCGCTCACGAGGCCGCCAACGAGGAACGCGTCCTTCCAGGCCGGGAACAATGTGCCCGTGTAGAGAGCCATGCCGGACGGACCGATCACCGGGTCCCAGTAATAGACAGGCTGGACCGTGCCGCCCGCCTGGGTCTTGCCCTCGCCGATCTTCTCGCCGCTATACTCGATGCCGTAGGTCACTTCCGGCCAGCCGTAATTCAATCCCGGCCGAGGACGGTTCAATTCGTCGCCGCCGCGAGGCCCGTGCTCGACGGTCCAGAGTCGTCCCTGGCCGTCGAGGGCCGCCGACTGAATGTTGCGATGGCCGTAGGACCAGATCTCGGGCTTCGCCTTCTCGCCGCCGGTGAACGGGTTGTCCTTCGGGGCATTACCGTCGGTGTCGATCCGGAAGACCTTGCCGAGCCCGCTCGTGAGATCCTGGGCCTGGACACGCGGTCCCTTGTCCGAGCGCTCGCCGACGGTGACGAACAGCTTGCCATCCGGTGCAAAGACGAGGCGCGAGCCGAAATGCTTGTCGCCGTCGTAGGTGGGCGTCTGGCGGAAGATGACCTTCATCTCGTCGAGGCGGCCACCACCCTTTTCCTCGATGAGCTTGGCGCGAGCCACCGTCGTGCCGTTACCCTTCTCGCGCGGCTCGGAATAGCTGAAATAGATCAGGCGGTCGGCGACGAAGCTCGGGCTCAGCGCCACATCGAGGAGGCCACCCTGGCCGCGAGCATCCACCTTCGGCACGCCGCTGATCGGCTGGCCGACCGTGCCATCCTTGGTGATGATGCGCATCTTGCCGGTCCTTTCCGTGACGAGCATCCGCCCGTCCGGCAGGAATTCCATGGCCCATGGGCTGTCGAGGCCCTTGGCGACGACGGCAACCTGGACCTTGGTCGCCTCGACCGGCTTCGGTGCACGCGTCTGATTGGGAAGAAGAGGCTTGTAGGCGGTGTTCGGCGCTGCCGTTTCGGCAGGCTCTCCGCCCGCCGCCTCGTGCTGTGGCGCCGCGAAGGAATCGCCTCCGATCCGCGGCTGGGGCGTCCCGGTATTGCCGTCCTGTGCGAGGGCCGAGGTGCCGAGGCCCAGAGCGGTGAGGGAGGCAAGCAATGTCGGAGAGATGCGCGTCACGTGGTGATGTCCTCCATGGCCGGCCTTCGACTGACCGACTCTCAGCCCGTTACGGGTTCACGTCACCGGATGGCGGCCGAGTCCGCCCTGAAACGAAAATGCACGGTCGCGCCCGCTCCGGCGCCCGCTCACCGCCTTCCGATAGCCTGGATGGACATGGGGCGACAGGAGGGCTTTGACGAGGGGCGACGTGCATCACATCGAGACATCGCGTCTGGATACGGTACCGGGACGGTCGAGCGCTCGGGTCGGGAAACCGGCGCGACCGCGGCGACGGAACACCGGTGGATGACGCATGTGAGAAACGAGAGCCTGCCCCGTCCCCGGCACCTTATGCCTTGACCGTCCCGGCCTGCGTCGCCAACTCTCGCTTCAAGCCGGCGCGGACTAGGTCTCGCCGACCGTGCAATGGGAAAGGGATCGTGATGGCGACGGTAAAAGTGACCGACGCGAGCTTCGAGCAGGACGTTCTCAAGTCCGCCGAGCCCGTGGTCGTGGATTTCTGGGCGGAATGGTGCGGCCCCTGCCGCCAGATCGGTCCCGCGCTCGAAGAGATTTCGGCGGACATGCAGGGCCGCGTGAAGATCGCCAAGGTCAATGTGGACGAGAACCCGGGCATCGCCGCGCAGTACGGTATCCGCTCGATCCCGACTCTCCTGATCTTCAAGGACGGGCAACTCGCCAGCCAGAAGGTCGGCGCCGCGCCCAAGGGCGACCTGTCCCGCTGGATTCAGGCCAGCGCCTGATCCCGCATCATCGTCTGACGTCACGAAGCCCGGCCGGAAGGCCGGGCTTCTTTTTTGTGTCGATGCTCGCCGATTTGCAGAGCTTGATCCTAGTCAGGATCTACACAAACACGAAAAAACCCGACCGTAAGGCCGGGTTTCTCCGTTTCGAGACCCTTGTCGACGTTGCGACGTAACGGCCTAGTACGAGCCGAACTTGTAGTTCAGGCCGGCGCGCACAACGGCGAACTCGGTCTCGCGAGCCGAGGGGCTGAGCGAGACAACGTTGACCGGCGGCAGGGTATAGACGGAGCGGTTGCCACGGCCATCCTGCTCGAGGTTCACGTACAGACCTTCGACCTTCATCGTCACGGCCGAAGAGCGGAAGAAGTTCAGGAACGAATCGACCGGAAGAGCGTACTCGATGCCGCCGCCGGCAGCGTAGCCGGTGCGGAAATCGTCACGGCCCGAACCACCGTCGCCGTAGGCAAAGCCGCCGGTGCCGTAGAACAGGACGCGGTCGAAGGCGTAACCGACGCGGCCGCGGACCGTGCCGAAGAAGTTCATCTCGGTACCGGGGGTCCGGACGGACGCGTTATTGAGGCCAGCGAGACCGGGGGTGCCGGTGAAGCTGATAGCCGAGGCGTTGAAGAGACGCGAACGGTTGCTGAAGTCGGTGTACTGGGCGTCAGCTTCGATGCCGACGACGAGGCCCGAACCCGGCGTGAACTGGTAGTTGTAGCCGACCTGACCACCGCCGACGAAGCCTTCATTGCTGTTGCCGCCCGGAACGGAAAGCACGCCATCGGTGCCGCCCGAGTTCAGCACAGAGAGGGCCGGGAGGTTGTAACGGTTGCTGTCGCTGCCGGCGTCGAAGCCGTAGCCGGCGTTGATACCGAAGTAGAAGCCGGTCCAGGTGAACACCGGCACCGGCACGAAGACCGGCGGCGCAGCGCGACGCGGAAGGTCGGCGGCGGTAGCCGCCGCCGTGAGGGCCGTGAAGGCCGCGAACGAGGTAAGAAGCTTTTTCATCATTGATCCCCAGCGAAGTGCCCGATCGACGATGAAACTAGTCGATTTTCCACAGCCGAGATGTAGCGCGAGGGCCACACCCTATCTCAGACGCATCAGCCGTGGCCGCTTCGGTGGAAATAGAGGATTGCCGAGGCGGTTGTGTCGGAAACGATACCAAAAGATAAGATCTTCGTCCTGTCGGGCCGATGTCTTAGCCTGTTGTTTACGAAGTTTTCCAATGCCGACGCCGCATTCATCGCATCCTCTCACGAATCGTCTGGATCGGACGAATCGTTGCGGTCGAACCAACTCCTCTCGCCGGCGAGAGGGGATCAAGTCGGCGGCGTACCGTTTGCGGTGAGGACGTTGCCCGCGAGGTAGAGCGAGCCGCAGACCAGGATGCGCGGGGGGTGCTCGAAGGCAAAATCCGCGAGGCTCTCCAAGGCCGCCTCAACGCTCGACGCGACATAGGCCGTCAATCCGACGTCGGCCGCGATCTGGGCGACTTCCTCGGCGGGACGGGCCGCCATCTGGCCGGAGATCGGAACCGCGATGAGGCCGCGGGCGAGCCCGACGAAATTGCGCAGGAAGCCCTCAGCATCCTTCGTGCCGAGCAGTCCGACCACCAGGACGAGGGGCACATCGCTCCGCTCGACGAGATCGGCCATCGCGGTCGCCAGGATGCGACCGCCGTCGATGTTGTGGCCGCCATCGAGCCATAGCTCGGCGCCGGCGGGAATCATCTCGGCGAGGCGTCCGCGGTTGAGCCGCTGCAGGCGCCCCGGCCATTCGACCTTGTTGAGGCCGGCCTCGATCGCCCCTACTCCGATATCGCCGAAGCCGGCCGCGCGCAGGGCCGCGATCGCGGTGGCGGCATTGGTGAATTGATGACGCCCGTTGAGCCGGGGCTGCGGCAGGTCGAACAGGTCGAGCTCGTCCTGGTAGACGATGCGCCCACGCTCTGCATGGACCGAGAAATCCTGGTTGCCGACGCGGATCGGTTCGGCCCCGACCTCCTCGGCGAGACGGCACAGCACAGCATCCGCCTCCTTGTAATCCTGGGCCGCGATGATCGCCGGGCAGCCACGCTTGAAGATGCCAGCCTTCTCGGTCGCCACCGCCTCGACTGTGTCACCGAGATATTCGGCATGGTCGCGCCCTATCGGCGTGACGACGGCTGCGGCCGGATTGTCGATGACGTTGGTGGCGTCGACCCGGCCGCCGAGGCCCACTTCCAGGAGAAGTACGTCCGCCGGGCTTTCCGAGAAGAGCAGGAAGGCCGCGGCCGTCGTGATCTCGAAAACCGTGATCGGCTCGCCGGAATTAGCCGCCTCGCAGCGGGCCAGGGCATCGGCGAGCTGGTCCTCAGGCACGTAGCTGCCACCACCGATCGCGCCGATGCGGATACGCTCGTGGAAGCGGACGAGGTGCGGCGAAGTATAGACATGCGCGGCGAGGCCGCCGGCTTCGAGGATCGCCCGCATGAAGGCGATGGTCGATCCCTTGCCGTTGGTCCCCGCCACGTGGATCACGGGCGGCAGCTTGCGCTCGGGATGGCCGAGACGTTCGAGCAGGCGCTCGATCCGCCCGAGCGACAGGTCGATCGTGCGGGGGTGGAGGGCCAGGAAGCGCGCCATCAGCGCATCGGAAGAATCCATGGATCGGCTCGCCGTATCGCGTGGGCTCAGGCCGGCTCTTGGACGGCGGTCACGCGCGCTGGCGCCGTCGTCGCGGGCTGGTTCATCAGCAGGCCGCAGAGCCGGGAGATCGTGTCCTTCAGGGCGTGTCGGTGCACGACCTGATCGACCATGCCGTGTTCTCGCAGGTACTCGGCCCGCTGGAAACCGTCAGGCAGCTTCTCGCGGATCGTCTGCTCGATGACACGGGGGCCGGCAAAACAGATGAGAGCGCCGGGCTCGGCGAGATGCACATCGCCGAGCATGGCGTAGGAGGCGGTGACCCCGCCGGTGGTCGGATTGGTGAGCACGACGATGTAAGGGAGCTTCGCTGCGTTCAGCCGGCGCACGGCCACCGTAGTCCGCGGCATCTGCATGAGCGAGAGGATGCCCTCCTGCATGCGCGCTCCGCCGGAGGCTGAGAACAGGATGTAGGGTGTGCGCTTGTCGAGTGCCGTCTCGGCGCCGCGGACGAAGGCCTCGCCGGCGGCCATGCCGAGCGATCCGGCCATGAAGGCGAAGTCCTGCACCGCGAGCGTCATCGGCAGCCCAGAGACCCGGCCGAAACCGATCTTGAAGGCATCCGGCATGCCGGTCTTGGCGCGGGCGTCCTTCAGCCTGTCGGCATAGCGCTTCTCGTCACGGAACTTGAGCGGGTCGGTCGCCACGTCCGGCAATGGCACGTCGATCCAAGTGCCCTCGTCGAACATCATCTTCAGGCGCGCCTGGGCGCTCATCTTCAGATGATGCTCCGACCCGGGGATGACCCAGTGGTTTCCCTCCACCTCCTTGTGGAACACCATCTGCCCGCTATCGGGACATTTGACCCAAAGGTTCTCGGGGGTCTCGCGCTTGAACAGGGTCTTGATCTTGGGGCGCACGACCTCCGAGATCCAGTTCATGGGTTCAACCATCGTCGACGGACCATTCTTGAGGGAAGGGGTCTCGGATGAGCCGAGGATCGGCTCTCGGGCAAATCTTTCCGGGGCATCGCGATCAGGCGATCCGGCCGCGCGCTCCTTCGGCCAGTTCGCGCACAAGGGCGCTCACCACCTCTGCCGCGTCCTGGCCATCCACCACCGCCCGATGGATCACATCGACCAGGGCCGAGCCGACGACCACGCCGTCAGCTCCCTTCGCGATCGCGGCGGCTTGAGCGCCCGTCCTGACACCGAAGCCCACCACGACCGGCAGTTCGGTATGGCGCCGGATCCGTGCCACCGCCTCGGCCACGCGGCCGAAATCCGGCGTTGCCGTGCCGGTGATCCCGTTGATCGAGACATAGTAGACGAAGCCGGCGGTATTCGCGAGGACGGCGGGAAGCCGGCGCTCGTCCGTGGTGGGTGTCGCGAGCCGGATGAAGGCGAGGCCCTTCGCGAGAGCCGGCAGGCAGAGCTCGTCGTCCTCCTCCGGCGGCAGATCGACGACGATCAGGCCGTCGATCCCGGCAGCGACGGCGTCGTCGAGAAAACGGTCGACGCCGTAGGCGTGGATCGGATTGTAATAGCCCATCAGGATGACGGGGGTCCCGCCGTTGCTCTCGCGGAAGCGACGGACGAGACCGAGGGTCTTGACGAGATCCTGTCCGCCCGCGAGTGCGCGGAGGGCCGCGGCCTGGATCGCCGGGCCGTCGGCCATCGGGTCGGTGAAGGGGAGCCCGAACTCGACGATGTCGGCGCCGGCCTGCGGCAGTGCCTGCAGCACCTTGAGGGAGGTCTCGGCATCGGGGTCGCCCGCCATCACGTAGGTCACGAGGGCAGCGCGCCCCTCCGCACGGCAGCGGGCGAAGGTGGCCTCGATGCGGGTCTCGACGGAACCGCTCGGGCGGGAAGAGATCGAAAGGGGCTCTGACGGCGAAAGGGTCATGGTGCCTGCGTCTCACGGCCCGCCCTCCGAAAAAGGGGCAGCCCAGGAACAAGCCGTCGCGCCTACACCATCGCGGCCTGCCCGTGAAGCGCGACCCGCCGACTAGGCCCGACATCCGCAGCAGGCTCGGCCCGTCGGCGAGGGATCGACGTCGCCCGGTATCCCGTCAACCAAGCCTTAAGCTCCTTTCGAAAGCCGCCCTTCAATCCCGCATGCGAGACAGGGGGCGGGGTGTCCGAAGGCCGAGGGCATCAGCGCCGCGCGGCGGCTTGCCATACGGCAATTCGGGTCGCGATCGTTCGCGCCGCCAACGGAGAGGTTCGATGGTCACGCTGCAAGTCCTTCTTGCTCTCGCCCTGTTCGCGATCCTGGCCGGAACCTGCACGTTCGTCTGGAAGCAGCGCCGACCGGCGGGCCATGGTGCCGAGATCGAAAGGCTTCAGGACAGCATCTGGCGGATGTCCGAGAGCGAGGAGCGGTACCGCGCCCTTGTCGAGGCGACCACCGACGTCATCGTCCAGCGCGACGCCCAGGGCCGCATCACTTTCGCCAATGACGGGTTCGCGCGGCTCATCGGAGCCGAACCTCTGACTCTGCTCGGCTCGACGGTGCAACTCGAGATCCTCGAACAGGGACTTCGCCACCAGCAGCCCGATGGCGTAAGCCGCGTCGAGATGCGGGTGCGTCCCATCGACGGCATCCCGCGCTGGTTCTCCTTCATCGAGACGCCGGTCACTGGCTCCGGCGGGCGGACGCAGTGGCTGCGTGCGGGGTCCGACATCACGGAGCGGATCGAATCCGCCCGCTCCCTCGACGAGGCGCTTCATCGGGCCGAGGCGGCCAACATCGCGAAGTCCCGCTTCCTCGCCACCGTCAGCCACGAATTCCGCACGCCGCTCAACGGCATTCTGGGAATGGCCGACCTCGTCCTCGATACCGGTCTCGATGCCGAACAGCGAACCTATGTCGAAGCGGTCAAGACGTCCGGACGGGCACTGCTGACGCTCATCGACGGCATCCTCGACTTCTCGCGAATCGAGGCGGGCCGCCTCGACCTGTCCGCGGAGCCGTTCGACCTGCGGGCGGTGGTGGAAGGTGTGGTCGAACTCCTGGCTCCCCGTGCCCAGGACAAGGGCATCGAGATCGCCTTGGACGTGGCCGATGACGTCCCGATGGAGGTCGTCGGGGATGCGGACAGGGTCCGGCAGATCGTCGTCAATCTTGCCGGCAACGCGATCAAGTTCACTCATCACGGCGGCGTCGGCATCACGATGAGCCGGTTCGCTGGCGAGATCGTCCTGGAAATCTCGGATACGGGGCCCGGCATCCCCGAAGACCGCATCCCGGTCCTGTTCGAGGAATTCGAGCAGGGCGACAGCAGCGCCAGCACGCGCCATGAAGGCACCGGCCTCGGCCTCGCCATCACCCGGCGCCTCGTCGCGCGGATGGGGGGGCGCATCGATGCGCGCTCCGTGGTCGGCTGCGGCAGCACGTTCACCGTGCACTTGCCTCTGCCGGCGGGTGCTGCCGATGCGAGTGCCGCGTCTCCCGTCTCCCTCGACGGCCGCAAGGTCCTGATCGTGGCCGAGTCGCCCTATCAGGCGCCCTTCCTCGCACGGCGCCTGTCTCGATCCGGCGCCTCCGCGCTGGTGGTGTCGAACCTCGATGCCGGCCTCGATGCCCTGTCGGACGTGCCCTTCGATGCGATCATCGCCGACCGTTCCCTCGGTGACGAGGCGGTGCGCAGCCTCGCGGCGGAAGCAACGCGATGCGGCGTGCGCTGCAGCCTCATCCTGCTCTCCCCCTTCGATCGTCGCGAATTCGGCGCCCCGGGTGCGGCCGGGTTCGACAGTTATCTCATCAAGCCCGTGCGAGCCCGCTCGCTATTCGACAGGCTCCTCGAACCGACCTCTTCCAAGACTTCCGCGGACCTCGTGGCGAGACGTCCGCCCAGCTTCGGGGCGGTCCCCGCTTCCAGAGCGAGGCCGCGCGGGACGTCGGGCATCCGGGTCCTTCTCGCCGAGGACAACCCGATCAATGCCCTCCTGGCGACAAGGGCTTTGGAACGGCTCGGCGCCGCAGTGGTGCTGGCGCGGGACGGGCTCGAAGCGTTGACGCAACTCGATCAGCCCGCATCCCGCTTCGACCTCGCCCTCATCGACATTCGCATGCCGGGGATCGACGGCCTTGAGACGGCGCGACGACTCCGTGCGAGCGAGGCCGAGCACGGCCGTCCGCCGCTTCATCTGGTGGCACTGACCGCCAATACCGGCCGAGACGACGAGCGGGCGGCGCGGGAGGCCGGCTTCGACGCGTTTCTGGCAAAGCCCCTCGATCTCAAGGCTTTGGCCGATCTCCTCGATCGGACCTCCGCCGCTGCGGCCTGAGACGCTCTCGACGCAATTCGAGCTTTTCCGTCACCGATAGTTCCGGACAGCGCCCTCCCTATGAAATGCGGGCGAGCATCGTGGGATGCGCCCCCGCATCAAAGTCTAAGAACGACTGCGGCCGCTATCGATCGAGGCCATGTCGCCCGGTCTGAGTCGCTCGGTTCAACAGGGTTGCATGGGAGGATTCGAGCAGTCCCACACGACCGAGGCGACGTTCCGGCACGAAATGGCTGCGCCATGGATCGTTCAGCAAGGCGGATTTCCCGCGGAACGGTCAGGGTTTGCCCATGACCAGCGGGGGCGCGCGCGATGGCCGCATCCCGGCCTGGGCGACCCTTCATCGACGCTCTCACGAGCGGCGGCCCACGCGTTGACAGGGCGCGGCGCGCGGGCGAACACGGGCGCCATGCAAGCACCAGCCTCGCCACCTTCGGACGCCAGGGCGCCGACACCGCCATCGTCGAACCGGGACGGTTTCGTGGCTATGGCTGTTGCCGCGTTGGTGGTGCTCACAGTCCTCATCGGCACCTTCGCGCCGTCCTCGCGGGGACCCGGCGGGCATAATTCTCCGGCCGACGACATCACCTGCGCTGAGTGGACGAACGGCTGCACCATCTGTCAGCGTCACGCTGAAGGTCCAGCCTGCTCCCTGCCCGGGATCGCCTGCGTCCCGCAAGCGCCGCACTGCCTCCGCCATTCCGGAGGCTGAACGCAGCGCCCAGACGTGATTTGGCTTCCGTGATCCGCCTTCGCTTCGCGCCGAGCCCCAACGGGCGTCTCCATCTCGGACACGCCTATTCGGCGCTGGTGAGTGCGGATTTCGCCGATCGACTTGGTGGTGAACTCGCTCTGCGCATCGAGGACATCGATCCGGTGCGGTCGCGTCCCGAATTGATCTCGGCCATCGAGGCCGACTTGGCTTGGCTCGAGATCGGTTTCAGCGGACCAGTGCGGCATCAGTCCCGGCATCTGTCGGCCTATCGCGATGCCGTCGAGACCCTCGGCGCTCGCGGCCTCGCCTATCCCTGTTTCTGCTCCCGCGCCGCCGTGATCTCGGCGGCCGGACCGGAGCCGGCCCGCGATCCGGATGGGTCGCCGCTCTATCCCGGCACGTGTCGCTCGCTCGCTTCAGCCGAACGGCAGTCGCGCCTCGCCGCCGGCGGGGCGCATGGATGGCGGCTCGATATGGGCCGTGCCCTCGGTGTAGCGCCCGGCCCGCATCGCTTCCGCTGCCTGGACACCGCCTGTATCGAGACCTCTCATCCCGCCGATCCTGCCCGCTGGGGCGACGCATTGATCGCTCGCCGCGACGTACCCACAAGCTATCATCTCTCCGTCGTGGTCGACGATGCCGTCCAGGCGATCAGCCATGTGGTTCGCGGCGCGGATCTCCTGGCCGCGACCGACCTCCATATCCTGCTACAGGCGCTGCTCGGACTCGACAGTCCAGCCTATCACCATCATCCCCTGATCCTGGATGCGGACGGGATGAAACTCGCCAAGTCGCGCGGGTCCGAATCCCTCGGTGATCTCCGCGAGCAGGGCATCACGCCGACTGAGATACGCCGCCGGCTCGGATTCGGATGAGGGCAGAAGTTCAGCGTGTCCCTTCACGCTGGGCCATGGCGGTGCCGGTACGGGATTTCTGCATCGTGCCCTCGATCTGCTCGCGCTGCCGCGTGAACTCGGTGAGCATCCGCCCGTCGAGTTCGCGCCCGCGGGGTACCCGGATCTTCATCGGGTCGACGAAATGGCCGTTGATGATGACCTCGTAATGCAGGTGCGCGCCGGTCGAGAGGCCGGTGGAGCCGACATAGCCGATCACCTGGCCCTGACGCACCTTGGCGCCGGCCGTGACCCCACGGGCGAAACGCGACATGTGGTTGTAGGTGGTGACGTAGCCGTTGATGTGCTGCAGTTCCACACGACGGCCATAGCCAGAATCCCATTCCGCCTTGATGACGGTTCCGTTGCCGGCGGCGACGATGGGCGTGCCGATCGGATTGGCCCAGTCCACTCCTGTATGGAGCTTGGCATAGCCGAGGATCGGGTGGCGCCTGTAGCCGAAGCCCGAGCGCATGATGCCGTCGGCGATGGGTTTGCGGATCAGGAACTTCTTCAATGATCGTCCCTGCTCGTCGAGGTAGTCGATCGAGCCGTCGTCGGGGGATTGGAACCGATAGACCTTGCGCACCTCTCCTCCGAGGTTGAGCGACGCATAGAGCAGTTCGGGTCGGTCGAGTGCTGCCTGACCGCCTTCCTCGTCATAGGTATAGAAGACGTCGAGGCTGTCGCCGCTCGAGATCCGGCGCTGGAAATCGATGTCGTAGCTGAAGATCCTGACGATATCCTCCACGGTCGCCCGCGGAAGGTCGTGCCGTGCCGCGGTCTCGTAGAGGCTCTGATAGAGGCGAGGCCCCGAGCCGCCATCCTCGTCTTCGCCGTCATCCGCGGAATCGGTGGCGGCAGGCGCTTTACGTGCCGACTTGTCGTCCACCGCCTGAGCCACCGAAACGAAGGCGCCGCGGTCGTTGACGGCCGCGATGCCCTCGACACCATTCTCGCCATAGAGAGTGACCCGCGTCAGTTGCCGCGGATCGCCGGGCTTCGGACCCGGCGCGATCTGGATGCGGAACTGTTGGCCTTCGGCCAACTCGCCGACTCGCGTGCGTCCGCCGAGAGCGGCGACCACGCCCTTGATCTGTTCGTCGCTCGCCTGGCCGGTCGCTTTCAGCAAGGCTTCCAGCGTGTCACCGCGCTTGATCGCCAGGTCGCGATCCTCCACCAGCGGCGGCTCACCCTGCCGCAGACTGGTCTTCGCGAGATTGGTGACGTTCTCAGGCACCACCAAGACGTCGATCGACTTGAAGGGGCTTGCGTCTCCCGATGGAGAGGCGACACCACCGAAATCCGGCGATGCGATTCCCTGCTGAAGCGCGCGCGACAGCATGAGCTGGGGGGCGATCGGGAGCGCCGTGCGGCGCCCGGCCTCCGCGGCCAGCCGCTTCTCCTCCTCGACCTGTGCGGTCACGGCGTCGTCTCCGAGAGAGGGCGCGTCCGCCTCGATCGGCATCGTGGTGAGATCCCGCTTGATCACGGTGACCTCGGCGCCCGGAGCATCGGCGGCACTCGGCTCGGCCGCCCGTTCGAGCGGCTCGTTGGAGACGAACTTCATCGGGTCGAAACGCGGCATCTCGGCCGAGAAGACCCCCGTCGACATCGAGAGAGCGGTGGAGATCCGGACGAAGGGCCGAACCTTGATGATCTCGCGTTCGCCGAGACGGACTGTCACCGGCGAGCGGAAGGTCTGCTTGGCTGAGGCGATCATCACATTGCGAACGAGCCGGTCGCCCTTGCGCGCGATGTTGGCCACGTCGTCGCTGGGAGCGGGACGCACCACGATCTCGGCATGTTCGGGGACGGCGGCAAAGGAGACATCGCCCTGTAGCGACACGTAGATCGCGGCTCCGATGAGGCCGGCTCCCGTTAGTCCGGTCAGTGCGCTCGCGCAGAGCCAGCGCAAATTGACCTCACGCCGATCGATCCTGGCGGAATCGGTGACGTACAGGTCGAGAGGGGCATCCGTTGCCCGGTTGGGCTGTGTTGGGCGCTGATCGGCACCGCGCGTGGGAGCTCCGATCCTGCGACGACCGCGCGTCACGTTGTTCCCTCTCAAGCGTGTCTCATTCTCTCAGGGTGCCAGCCAATTCTCTATGGTCGATGGCCGGCAGAACGTGATCCGTCACCGACGATATCGGCTAGGGGCCGACATGTCGAAGGGGAGCATGTCGAGATTGAGGCGTGTCAGGAAGAGGCGAACCGGACGGCCGATCCGATGAGATGAGGGCGGTGACGCCATCCACGTCGCCATTTCGGCTCTAGGATGCTCGGCCCGGGAACGAGGTTCTGACCTAAAAGCGGGATCGGAACGGCGATGCGCCATCGAACGGATGCCCTAACGAGCCGTGTGCTCAAGCTGAGAAGAGGCGTGGCTCGCTGAATTCGTATTCATTTTCAGTGAGTTATGGTCGTACGTCATGTCTCTGTCGTGAAAAACCGTCAGCTCTGTGATTTTGGCATTGACGGGTCA
>NZ_BPQT01000042.1 GCF_022179405.1 Methylobacterium marchantiae | reverse complement strand
GCCCGTCCGGGGAAGGGGCGCCGGTCATGGGCGACTGCGTATCGGGGGGCGTCGCATGACCGCCCTCTCCCCCCTCCTCTGGGCGAACCGGACCTGGGGCGAACTCCCCGGCGACCTCGCTGCCGTCTCGCACGCGGCGATCCTGCCCGTGGGAGCCACCGAGCAGCACGGGCCGCATCTCGGCACCGGCATGGATTTCGTGCTGGCCGAAAAGCTGGCCCATGCGGTCTCGGCTCGGACCCGCGTGCCGGTGCTGCCGACCCTGCCCTATGGCTGTTCCCTCGGGCATAGCCGGCGCTGGCCGGGCACGATCACCCTCGATCCCGTGATGATGTCGCGGCTCGTGGCCCAGATCGGCACATCCGCCTACCAGTCCGGCGTGCGGCGGCTGTTCATCGTCAACGCGCATGTCACCAACGCCGCGCCCCTGCGCTGCGCCCTGGAGATGCTGCGCGCCGCCCATGACGACCTGATGGTCGCCCTGGTGAATTCGGCGACGGTGAGCGAGCGCGTCCGCGCCGCGCATTTCGCCGATGCCGGTGACTGGCACGCCAATGCCGCCGAGACCTCGCTGATGCTGGCGCTGGCGCCGGATCTGGTCCGGCCGGACCGTATCGCCGAGGCCGACGATCCCGACCGGACGGAGGGGCTGGTCTTCTCCCATCCGGTCAACCGCACCAGCCTGAACGGCGTCACCGGCCGTCCCTCGCAGGCGAGCTTCGCCGAGGGCGAGCGGCTGTTCGCCTGGATGGTCGACGACCTGTCGGACCTCGTCCAGCGCGGCCTCTCCGAGACCCCGCCCCTTCCCCATCCCTACGACGTACCCGCGTAAGAGGAGCGAGCCCGTGGCTCACAAGACCGATATCGACCCCGCCATCTCGAAGCTGCAGGACGAGCTGCGCGCCAAGGGCGTGAAATACGTCATCGGCGCCTATGTCGACATCCATGGCGTGCAGAAGGCCAAGGTGGTGCCCATCGACCACCTGCCGCAGATGGCGGCGGGGTCGGAGCGCTATACCGGCTACGCCCTCGACGGGCTCGGCCAGGCCCCGAACGAGGACGAGCTCGCCTCGGTCCCCGATTTCTCGGGGTTGATTCAGCTGCCCTGGGAATCGAAGCTCGCCTGGTGCCCGGCCGACCTGACCTTCCAGGGCCAGCCCTACCCGCTCTCTACCCGCGTCGCCCTCAAGACCGTGCTGAAGGACGCAGAGGCCATGGGCTTCGGCTTCAACCTCGGCATCGAATGCGAGATCTTCCTGCTCAAGCAGGAGGTGGACGGCTCGCTCCATACGCCGATCCCCGACGATAAGCTGGTGAAGCCCTGCTACGACGTGCGCGGCTTCGTCGACAACTTCTCTTGGCTCGACAAGGTCGCCACCACGATCAACGATCTCGGCTGGGACCTCTATTCCTTCGACCACGAGGATGCCTGCGGACAGTTCGAGTTCGACTTCAACTATGCCGACGCCCTGACCATGTGCGACCGGCTCACCTTCTTCCGCATGATGGCGAAGCACTACGCCAAGGAGGAAGGCCTCATCGCCACGATGATGCCGAAGCCCTTCGCCGACCGCACCGGCAACGGCGCGCATTTCAACATGTCGCTCTCCGACAAGGAGACCGGCCGGAACGCCTTCGCCTGCGACCCATCGGCCGATCCGCGCGGTCTCGGCCTCACCGAGACCGGCTATCACTTCATCGGCGGCGTGCTGAAGCACGGGCGGGCGCTGTGCGCCGCCTTCGCGCCCACGGTAAACAGCTACAAGCGCCTCGTGCGCCAGGGCTCCATGGCCGGCTTCTCCTGGGCGCCGGTGTTCAATTCCTACGGCTCGAACAACCGCACCAATTCGGTGCGCGTGCCCGCCGGCGGTGGACGCTGCGAGAGCCGCAACGCCGACGGCGCGGTGAACCCCTACCTCGCCGCCGCCCTGGTCCTCGCCGCCGGGCTGGAGGGCGTGCGCGAGCGAATCGACCCCGGCGCGCCCAACGAGGACAACCTCTACGACCTCACCGACGCGCAGCGCGCCGAACGCGGCATCGAGTTCCTGCCCCAGACCCTCGCCGAGGCCGTGGAGGCCTTCGCCGCCGACCCGCTGGTGGAGAAGACTCTGGGCAAGGCGCTGCGCGACGAGTTCATCCGCTACAAGCGCGCCGAGTGGGACGAATATCACCTCACGGTCAGTGCCTGGGAGATCGAGCGTTACAGCCATCTTTTCTAGTCGTTAACCGTTTCGCGAAGCATAGCCTCAACCCGACCATGCTTTTCTCCTATCGTCACTCGGATAGTCCGATGAGACGGCCAGGCATCGTCTGGCCGCGGGCGGAGCCGCGAGAGGGGATTGGCCATGGAGATCGCGAGGCTGCTTCATACGTTCGGCGGGCCGATGCTGGCGCTGTTCGGCGGCATCGGGGTGCGGTCCGTCGGAACGCTCGTGACCGGCATCGGAAGCCGCACCGCGACCGTGGATTTCAGCGATGCGCCGCGCCCCTGCAAACCCTACCGCCCGGAGCGGGAGCGCATCGTCTCGGGCGACCCCGCTCAGACGGTGAGCTTCGCCTACCAGAGCGAGGACGGCCACTTCTTGGCCGGAACCTGGACCTGCCAGCCGGGCAAGTGGCACATCGAATTCGCGCAGAACGAGTTCGTCCACATCCTCGAAGGGGTGGTGGTCGTCACCGACGGGAACGGGCTCGCCAAGACCTACCGGGCGGGGGATGCGTTCGTCTCCCCCGCGGGCTTCGCCGGCACCTGGGACGTCAGGGATCCGGTCCGCAAGTACTTCACACTCGGTGGTCCGCCGGGTTAAGCAGCACCGCTAACGACGCATGCCCGCCGGGACGACCCGGCCGCGCCAGGGCTGTTTTTCCGGGACGACCCGGAGAACAGCCTTGAGGAGACGGGCATGACCGACACAGCCAGCATCATCGCCGAGAATCGGCGCCGCTACGAGGAATTGAAGGCGCAGGGCCAGGGCCATGCCCCTCTCGCCCTGCCTCCGCCTTCGGTGCGGGGCTTGCCCCTCGACGAATCGGCGATCCTCCACACCGAGACCATCCCCGGCGGCTGGTACTGCACCTTCGAGCTCAATGCCGGCGAGGCCCTGCGGATCGGCCTCGACCACGGCCCGTCCAGCGTCGCCCTGGTGGCCTGGAACGCCGCCGAGACGTCGGAGCGCCTGAACTACGCCGACACCGTGAAGGTCCAGTGGACCGCCGCCCTGCAGCGGGGCCGAGTGCTGTTCTCCGACATGGGCCGGGTGATGCTCTCGCTCATCGAGGATTCCTGTGGCGCGCACGACACGCTGGTGGGCGGCTCCAACGCCGCCTCCAACGCCGCGCGCTACGCCGGCGGTCCCTACCGCAACACCCGCGACAACCTCGTCCTCGCCGCCCTCAAGGCCGGGCTCGACCGGCGCGACATCCCCGCCTGCGTCAGCTTCTTCGCCCCCGTCTCCGTGGGCGCGGAGGGCCGGTTCAGCTGGAACGAGGCCGGCCGCCGCGCGGGCGACTTCGTGGATCTGCGCGCCGAGCTCGACCTCCTCGTCACCCTCTCGAACTGCCCCCACCCCCTCGACCCGAACCCGGATTACGCACCGAATCCGGTCGTGGTCACGCGCTTCCGGGCGCCCGTCGCGGCCGCAGACGATCTCTGCCGGACGGCCACGATCGAGGCCGTGCGCGGCTTCGAGAACAACGCCGCCATCGGTTTCTGAGAGGGGGACGCATCATGACGACCAACGACACCACGTTCCTTCTCGACGAGACCGTGCCGGCCCAGGCGCCGTGGTCCGGCCTCGTGCGCAAGGGCCAGATTCTGCGCATCACCGATACCGACGGCTGTCAGGCCGTCGACACCCTGTTCTATCGCGCCGCCGACATGGGCGAGCGCTATTCCTCGCAGGACACCCTGCGCGTCCAGGGCTCGGCCTATGTCACCACGGGCACGCGGCTCGTCTCCAACGAGGGCCGGGTGATGGCGGAGGTCACCGCCGATTCCTGCGGCCGGCACGACACCTCGGCGGGGGCCTGCTCCTGCGAGGCCAACACCGTGCGCTTCGGCCACGCCACCAAGTATCTCCATGCCTGCCGCGAGAACTTCGCCCTGGAGGTCGCGAAATACGGCCTGTCGAAGCGCGACATCCCGCAGAACATCAACTTCTTCATGAACGTGCCGATCGAGCAGAACGGCGAGCTCGCCATCGTCGACGGCGTCTCCTCGCCCGGCGACTACGTCGAGGTGACGGCGGCGATGGACGTGATCTGCGTGATCTCGAACTGCCCGCAGATCAACAACCCCTGCAACGGCTTCAACCCGACGCCGATCCGCGTGACGATCCGGGACGCGCTCTGATGTTCGGCAAGATCCTCATCGCCAATCGCGGCGAGATCGCCCGGCGGATCGCGCGGACCTGCCGGCGCATGGGCGTCGCGTCCGTGGCCGTCTACTCCGATGCCGACCGCTTCACCCGCGGCGTGCTGGAGGCGGACGAGGCCATCCGCCTCGGGCCGGCACCCGCCTCCGAGAGCTACCTGAACGTCGAGGCGGTGATCGCCGCCTGCAGGGCGACGGGGGCAGAGGCCGTCCATCCCGGCTACGGCTTCCTGTCGGAGAACGTCGCCTTCGCCGAGCGGCTGGCAGAGGAGGGTATCGTCTTCATCGGGCCCAAGCCGGAGCACCTGCGCGCCTTCGGCCTCAAGCACACGGCGCGCGACCTCGCACGGGCCAGCGGCGTGCCGCTCCTGCCCGGCACCGATCTGCTGCCGGACCTCGCCGCCGCCCTGGAGGTCGCCGAGACCATCGGCTACCCAGTGATGCTCAAGAGCACGGCCGGCGGCGGCGGCATCGGCATGCGCCTCTGCGCCTCGGCCGCCGAGCTGTCGGAGCATTACACCGGCGTCGAACGCACGGCCCGCGCCAGCTTCGGCGATGCCCGCGTCTATCTCGAACGCTTCGTCGGCGAGGCGCGCCACGTGGAGGTGCAGATCTTCGGCGACGGCGCGGGCCGCGTCGTGGCGCTCGGCGAGCGCGACTGCTCGCTCCAGCGCCGCAACCAGAAGGTCATCGAGGAGACCCCGGCGCCCGGCCTGTCGGACGCGGTGCGCGCACGGCTCCACGCGGCCTCGGTGGCGCTCGGCGAGAGTGTGTCCTACGCCTCGGCCGGCACGGTGGAATACATCTACGATCCGGCGCGCGAGGATTTCTCCTTCCTCGAAGTCAACACCCGGCTCCAGGTCGAGCATCCGGTGACCGAGGCGGTGTTCGGCATCGATCTCGTGGAATGGATGATCCGCCAGGCGGCCGGCGAGGACGTGATCGCCGCCGCCGGTCCCCTGGTCCCGCAGGGCGCGGCGATGGAGGCGCGGCTCTATGCCGAGATCCCGCACGCCAATTTCGCCCCCAGCGCCGGCCGCCTCACCGAGGTGCGGTTCCCGGCCGAGGCCCGCATCGACGGCTGGATCGAGACCGGCACCGAGGTCACGACCAACTACGACCCGATGCTCGCCAAGATCATCGTGACGGGCGCGGATCGCCCGGCCGCCCTCGCCGCCCTGCGCAAGGCGCTGGACGACAGCGCGGTCTCGGGGATCGAGACCAATCTCGATTATCTGCGCGCCATTGCCGGTTCCGAGCTCTTCGCCTCGGGCCGGGTCGCGACCACGGCGTTGCGCGACTTCCCCTACGCTCCGCGCAGCATCGAGGTGCTGGTCCCCGGCGCGCAATCGAGCCTGCAGGAACTGCCCGGCCGCATCGGCCTCTGGCATGTGGGCGTGCCGCCGAGCGGGCCGATGGATGCCCGCTCGTTCCGCGACGCCAACGCCCTCGTGGGCAACCCGCCCGATACCTGCGCCCTGGAACTCACCGTGTCCGGGCCGACCCTGCGGTTCCACGCCGCCGCCACCGTGGTGCTCGCCGGGGCGGCGATGACGGCGCGCCTCGACGGAATCGCGCAGCCGCACGGGAAGGCTTTCGCGGTCGAGCCCGGCCAGATCGTGAGCATCGGCGCCATCGCCGGACCCGGCCAGCGCAGCTACCTCGCCCTGCGCGGCGGTTTCGCCGCGCCCGTGATCCTCGGCTCGCGGGCGACCTTCGCGCTCGGCGCCTTCGGCGGCCACGCCACCGGCGTCCTCAAGGCCGGCGACGTGCTCCATCTCGGCGATGCGCCGGAGGTCGAGGTCTCGACGCCCACGCCCGCGCCGCTGACCCATGCCTGGGAGATCGGCGTGGTCTACGGGCCGCACGGCGCGCCGGACTTCTTCCGGGACGAGGACATTTCCGATCTGTTCTCGGCCTCTTACGAGGTGCACTTCAATTCGGCCCGCACCGGCGTGCGCCTCGTCGGCCCGACCCCGCTCTGGGCGCGCAGCGACGGCGGCGAGGCGGGGCTGCACCCGTCGAACCTCCACGACAACGCCTACGCCATCGGCGCCATCGATTTCACCGGGGACATGCCGATCCTGCTGGGGCCAGACGGCCCGAGTCTCGGCGGCTTCGTCTGCCCGGCGGTGATCGCCCGCGACGAGCAGTGGAAGATGGGGCAATTGCGACCGGGCGATACGGTGCGGTTCACGGCGGTGGAGCGGGCGGGGGACGATTCCCTCGTCCTGTCCCAACCACATCCTCATCCTGAAGTGCCGGAGCGTAGCGGAGGCCTCGAAGGAGGGCTCCAGAGAACGCCGCCGCCCCTAGAGGCCTCCTTCGAGGCCGCTTGCGCGGCACCTCAGGATGAGGTCGTTGGATTGGGGGCAGGGAAAGCTCGCGCCGGCTCGCCCATCCTCGCCACCGACTCCTCCGGGCCCGTGCCCGTCGTCTATCGCCGCCAGGGTGACGACAACCTGCTGGTCGAATACGGCCCGATGGCCCTCGACATCGGCATCCGTCTGCGCGTCCACCTCCTCGCCGAAGCCGTGGCCGAGGCGCGGTTGCCCGGCCTGATCGACCTGACGCCGGGCATCCGCTCGCTGCAGATCCATTACGACGGCGCCACGCTGCCGCGCTCACGCCTGCTAGGACAGCTGCGCGAGATCGAGGCCGCCCTGCCCGCTGTCGAGGACGTCACGGTGCCGAGCCGCATCGTCCACCTGCCCCTGTCCTGGAACGACCCGCAGGCCGAACTCGCCATGCGCAAGTACCAGGAGCTGGTCCGCCCCAACGCGCCCTGGTGCCCCTCGAACATCGAGTTCATCCGCCGGATCAACGGCTTGGAGTCGGAAGCCGACGTGAAGCGCATCATCTTCGATGCGAGCTATCTCGTGATGGGGCTGGGCGACGTCTATCTCGGCGCGCCGGTGGCGACGCCGGTGGACCCGCGCCACCGCCTCGTCACCACCAAGTACAACCCCGCCCGCACCTGGACGCCGGAGAACGCGGTGGGCATCGGCGGCGCCTATATGTGCATCTACGGCATGGAGGGGCCGGGCGGGTACCAGCTCTTCGGCCGCACGATCCAGATCTGGAACACCTGGCGGATGACGAAGGAGTTCGTCCCCGGCCATCCCTGGCTGCTGCGCCCGTTCGACCGCATCCGCTTCTTCCCGGTGAGCCACGACGAGCTCACCGAGGCGCGGGCCGCCTTCCCGCACGGCGCCTACCCGATCACGATCGAGGACGGCACCTTCTCGTATGCCGAGCACCAGGCCGAGCTCGCCCGCAACGCGCCCGAGATCACGGCCGCGAAGCTGCGCCAGCAGACCGCCTTCGAGGCCGAGCGGCAGCGCTGGAAGGACGAGGGGCTCGACAGCTTCGTCTCCGACGAGGGCGCACCGGAGGGCGAAGCCGACGCGGTGCCCGCCGGCCATGTGGGCGTGCCGACCACCGTGCCGGGCAATGTCTGGAAGGTGGTGGTCGAGGAAGGCCAGAGCATCGCCGCGGGCGAGACGGTGGCCATCCTCGAATCGATGAAGATGGAGATCGCCGTCGCGTCGCCGGTGGCGGGAATCGTGCGTGAGGTCTGGGTGAAGCCGGGGCGGACCCTGCGCGGCGGCGACCTCGTCGCCATCATCGAAGAGATCTGAGTGGGTGAGAGAGCCGACCGACATGCTGCCGACCATTCTCGACCTCTGCACCCTGCGCGATCTCTACGCATCGGGACGCCTCACCCCCGTCGCCCTCGCGGAGGCGGTCGCCGACCGCATGGCGGCCTCGAACGACCCCGCCATCTTCATCACGGCGCTCGATCGCGCGGCCCTGGTGGCGGCGGCCGAAGACCTGATGGCGCGTCATCCCGAGCCGAACTCGCTTCCGCTCTGGGGCGTCCCCTTCGCGGTGAAGGACAATATCGATGTGGCCGGCCTGCCGACGACGGCGGCCTGCCCGGCCTTCGCCTACGATGCGAAAGCGGATGCCGAGGTCGTGGCGCGCCTCAAAGCGGCGGGGGCGTTCTGCACGGCCAAGACCAATCTCGACCAGTTCGCCACCGGTCTCAACGGGACCCGCTCGCCCTACGGCGCGCCGCGCAGCGTGTTCAGCGCCGCGCATGTCTCGGGCGGGTCGAGCTCCGGCTCGGCGGTGGCCGTGGCCGCGGGGCTCGCGAGCTTCTCCCTCGGGACCGACACCGCCGGTTCGGGCCGGGTGCCGGCGATGTTCAACAACCTCGTCGGCATCAAGCCGACGCCGGGCCTGTTCAGCACGACGGGTCTCGTCCCCGCCTGCCGCAGCCTCGACTGCATCAGCGTGTTCGCGTTCAGCGTCGGCGACGGGCTCGAGATCCGTCGCATCGCGGAGGGGTTCGACGCCACCGATCCGTTCTCACGGCATGCGGTGCCGCATCCCCTCCCCGCCAAGGGTCTGCGCTTCGGCGTGCCGGCCGCGGACGAGCGCGAGTTCTATGGCGATGCCGAGCGCGAGGCCCTCTACGACGCTGCCATCGCCCGCCTCGAAGGGCTCGGCGCCGTGGCGGTGCCGTTCGATTACGCGCCGTTCCGCGAGATCGCGACGTTGCTCTACAACGGGCCGTGGGTCGCCGAGCGCCTGGCCGCCATCGCCGGGTTCTTCGCCGGGAATGCCGATGCCCTCGATCCGAGCGTGAGGAGCATCGTCGACTCCGCCAGGGGCTACAGCGCCGTCGATGCGTTCGAGGGCCGCTACGCGTTCGAGGCCCTGCGGCGGCGCACCGAGGCGACCTGGGCGGAGGTTGACATCCTGCTCCTGCCGACCTCCCCCACCACCTACACGGTGGAGGAGATGCTGGCCGACCCGATCCGCCTCAACAGCCATTTCGGCCATTACACCAACTTCGCCAACCTCCTCGGACTCGCCGCGATCGCGGTGCCGGGCGGCTTCGGCGCCGATGGCTTGCCCGGCGGCGTCACCCTGGTCGGTCCCGGCTTCAGCGACGAGGCGCTCGGCTACTGGGCCGATGCGCTCCACCGCGCGGCGGCGAGCGGAATGGGGATCGCGCGTGACGCGATCCTGCCCGAAGCGAGCCGGGTCCCCGCCCCCGAGGCGGACGAGATCGCCATCGCGGTGGTGGGCGCCCATCTCTCGGGTCTGCCGCTCAATCACCAACTCACCGATCTCGGCGGCCGGATGGTGCGGGCCGCGCGGACCTCGAGCGCATATCGCCTCTACGCCCTGCCCGGCACCCGACCGGCCAAGCCCGGGCTGATCCACGAGCCGGGCTTCGCCGGCGGCGGCCTGGAGATCGAGATCTGGGCCCTGCCGCCGGCCGGCTTCGGCCGCTTCACCGCCGCGATCCCTGCCCCCCTCGGTATCGGCAAGATCACCCTGGAGGACGGCTCCGACGTCTCCGGCTTCCTGTGCGAATCCCATGCGGTCAGGGGCGCCGAGGAGGTCACCGCGCATGGTGGCTGGCGCGCCTACCTCGCCTCCCGCTGACGGTGCCCGTCAGCCCGGCAGCTGGCCGAGGGTTTCGGGCGAAGCGGGAAGTCCGCCCGCCGGCGACCACAGCCTCTCGCAAAAGAAGCGCTCGCGCAGGAGCATCACCAGGGCCGCGCGCTTGTGCGGAAAATCGAAGGTCTTGATCCGGGCGAAGCCCGACCGTTCCAGGTTGCGCAATTGCTGCACATGGTCGGCCTTGGGCTCGCCGACGATCCGCTCCGTGCGCGGGTTGTCGAGGAAGAGCGCGTGCATCAGCGAGGGCAGCCAGGCCGAGATGTAGGCCTTGCCGCGGAACCGGCTCTCGCCGATCAGGACATGCCAGCCGCGGTCGTAATCCTGCACGTCGTAGAACGGCGCGAGGCGGTTTTCCTTGGCCCAGTAGATCTCGAAATAGCCGAACGGTTCACCGCCGATCGTCCCGATCATCGGGATCATGTGCGGGTCGGCGATGAGGCCCGCGAGATAGGCCTCGTGCTTGGCGCGCGGGCCGGCCTCGCCCCAGGCCGCATCGACCACCGGATCGTTGAACCAGCGATGCAGGGTGTCGACGTCGTCGAGCGTGGCGGCTCGGAACGCCACGGCCTCCCCGAGCCAGGGGATGAAGCGGGAATAGATCGCGCCCGTGGGCTTGGGTGGCCGCTGCGGATGGCGCTTGCCGCCGCTCATCACCGGGCGAGCCGGAAAGTCGCGCGACACGAGGCTGGCGAGCCAGGGCTCCGGGCGCTGCCACAGCATCGTCGGATCGACGGCCAGTGCATCGCCTTCCCGCATTGCGAGCCCGCGCGCCGTGAGATCCTCGGCGAGGGTGGCGAAGCTCGCCGGATCGAGCCCGATCCGCTCTGCTTCTGGATGCGTCGCAGAGACCATCTCGAAGGCCGCCGTCACGCCGGCCAGCGCCTCCGCCGGATCGGGCCTCGCGGGTTCCTCGAACGAGAGGTGCAGGCCGTGCCCATTCCGCTCCTGGAGCCTCAGGCGCAGGCCGACCCGTCCATCGGAGACGACGCTCAGCCGGTCGCCGTCGCGAAAGACCTCGACGGGACGGCCTGTCGCCTCGCCGCATCGAAAGGGAAGTGTTGCCTGGAGCATCGCGTCTCGTCGTCCGCCTGAACCGGCATCCGCGAGCGGGACGCCTTCTGGAGACAGGACGCCCGAGCATGCCGGAAATTTAAGCGCGCGCATCGATCTCGTCATGATCGGACGAGGCCGCTTCGGCCCTGGACCACCCGAGACCAGCCGGGCTGGCCTTCGGTGCGCCCTGCGTGCATGCTGACGTCGACGCAACCGATCACGATCGGAATACGATGCCTCGCATGCAGGGGATGGCGCCGACCTATGCATGAAGGCAGTTGGTGCGGATTCAGCGTTTCGAATCAGCATAACTCCTTCCGGGATGCGATGAATCCTTGTCCAGATCTAAATAAAAGCATCGTCGTCTGAGTTTAGAAGACTTCTAATTCAAATATTTTCTGGTCAATGCCACCTTGTAAGTCGGCGCGAGTTGCCTCTTTAGCCTGAGCATAGAGCGGGAATGTCGGGTTGCTCGGACATCTCTCACGTCTTCCCGACGGTCCGAGCATCACGAGCGGGCATCACGAGAAGGTCGTCCATGGCACAGACTCATCCGCCTCATCCGCATTCGTCGCGAGGCGGCATCGGCGCGCCCCTGCTCGCGGCGCTCATCGCCGAGCAGGCGGGGCTCGTCGCCTACGCGACGCAAATTCTCCGCGACCGCTCGGCGGCCGAGGACGTGGTTCAGGAAGTGGTCCTCAAGCTGTGCGAGGAAACCGGTGACGAGGCTCTCCACGGCAGGCGGGTCGAGGCACCCCTCCACTACCTGCGCCGGATGGTCCGGAATGCGGCCATCGACTGGGCGCGTCGGGCGATCCGCGAGCGTTGCCGCTTCGTGCCGGACGAGCAGGCCGATTCGGTCGCCGCCCCCTGCGCCTGCCCCCACGACCGGCTGGAACAGTGCCAGGCCCTGAAGGCTGCGCTGGCCGCCCTGGAGACGACCTCCGAGCGCACGCGCAGGGTCTTCCTGGCCCACAGGATCGACGGCATTCCCCAGACCGTTCTCGCCCGCGAGAACGGCGTGTCGCCGACGCTGGTGAACTTCATGATCCGGGACGGCACGGCCTTGTGCCGGTCCGCCGCCGCCTGAACGTTCGAGCGACCGGCGTCGTGGGAGATGCGCGTGCGGGAGGCGGGTGTGCGGAGGAAACCGCACGGACATCCGGATGGCATGCGGGGGACGTCACCGGTCGTGTCCCAGGCATTGGTGTAGCTGAGAGGCGGTTATCGGCGATTGCCGGCGAGATGATGACCCTGCGTGGCCTCATGGAGAAGAGTGCCGACGCGGAGTCCACTTCATGAGGAACGTGCTCGCTGATCCTCCCCTGATTTCACGGACGCCCCTGATACGCTCGTTACGGGCGGGGAAGGTGTTTGATGGCCAAGAGGCGACGCGAGTTTGCTTCGCCGCACCTTCGGTGTCACGCCCGAGTTCAAACGCGAGGCGGTGGCCCTGCTGGAAAGCAGCGGCCGGCCGCAGATGTAGATCGCGGCCGAACTTGGGATCCAACCCTCGATGCTGAGGCCGTGGCGCACGGCGCTGATGGGAGGCTCTTCACCACCGCGGGCAGCAGGATCGCAGGGATCCGCGCTTGCGAGCCCGGTGGCTTCCCCCTCCGACCAGGCCGCCGAGATCGCCCGTCTGCGGCGTGAGCTCGATCGGACGCGCATGGAGCGCGACGTCCCAAAAAAAGCGATCGGCATCTTCGCGGAGATGCCAAAGTGACGTTCGCCTTCATCGATCAGCATGCGAGCATCTGGCCGGTGCGTCTCATGTGCCGCGTGCTCGAAGTCTCCCCCGGCGGCTATGACGACTGGCGTTCCCGCCCCGAGAGCGCTCGGTCGGTGCCGAACCGTCAACTCCTCGACGACGTCCGGCGTATCCATGACGGGCATCGTATGCGGACCGAGCTGACGCAGGCCGCCCTGATGATGGCGACCCAACGGCAACGACCGGGGGGCCGGCCTCATCTGTCACTCGGATCGCGGCAGCCAATACGCGGCCGAGAACTACAGAGCGCAGCGTGCCGACGTTAAGGCGACGCCCTCCATGAGCCGGACGTGCTGCTGCTACGATAACGCCCCGATGGAGAGCTTCTTCCATACCCTCGAGGTCGAGCTCGTCCACCAGCGACGATGGGCGACCCGGGACGAGGCCCGACGCGACCTGTTCGCCTACATCGCAGGATCCTACAACCGACAGCGCGTTCACTCGGCACTCGGTTACATCGCACCCGAGCGGGTCGAACAGAACGCAAGCTAACCCCGTGTCCGTGTAATCGGGGGGAGGATCAAGTGAACTTAAATATGGTCTCCTGATACGCAAAACCGCGTTGATGAAAATCGCCTTCCGCAACGCCTTGCATCCGGTTATCGCCATCCATCATCGGGCCGGATCGTAGGCCGGCTCGGTACTGGAGCCATCCCGTTGATCCTAGCCCAAAGCGACGTCATCTCGATAGACGACGGTCCGGACAAGTGTGCAGCCGGCTCCATGGCGGTGATTGCGCGAAGGCTCGACGTTCTACCACTGACACACCTCCACGGGGCAATTCTCGCCGTCTGCATCTTCGGTCTCTTCACGGACGTCGCCGAAGTCGCCTTGAGCAATGCCTTCGCGGCGATCTTCACGGCGCCCCCCTACAACATGCCGCGTGGCAGTCTGTCCCTGCTTCTCGCCTCAGTCTTTGCAGGCGGGGCGGTGGGCGCGCCCATCTTCGGCATGCTTGGCGACCGCTTCGGGCGTCGGCGCGCGCTCCAAGCTTCACTCGGCTTAATGGCCGCCGGATCGCTGGCTGCTGCCTTGAGCCCCGGTCTAGCGTCGCTGACACTCGCGCGCGCCTTGTCGGGTTTCGCCATCGGCGGTTTTCCCCCGCTGGCCGCAACCTACCTTGCCGACGTGATGCCACCGCGCAGGCGTGGCGCGATGCTGTTAGTGTGTAGTGGTCTCGGCTCCCTCGGTGGGGTCGCCGTGATCGGTCTCGTTTACGCCCTCGCACTCACGCCGCCCCTCGGGGTCGAGCCGTGGCGTTGGGTGCTCGGACTCGGCGCGGTCCTGGCTGTCTTGGGGGCCGTGCTGTTCGGGCTGATGCCTGAGTCGCCACGCTGGCTCGCCTCGGTCGGACGCACTGTGGAGGCCGACCGCGTCTGTCGACGCTTCGAGCATGCGGCCCGGATCGCGCCGTCAGCGAGCTTGGACGAGATCGCTCCGGTGCCAGGGAGCGTTCTGCGGGTCGGGTTGGACGCGCCATACTCTGCGCCTGCGCAGAGGCGCAGAACAGTCCTGTTCATCGCCCTCTACACCGTCGCCCCTTGGGCAACCTTGGGGTTTCCCCTGCTCAGCTCGGTCGTGATGCTGCAGAAGGGGTTCCGGGTCGATCAATCCCTCATCTTCGGAGCCTTATCGCTTTTGGGTCCGCTCCTGGGAACCACCCTCACTGCCCTCGTCATTGACCGCCTGGAGCGGCGCGCCTGCCTTGTCGCCTTGGCAGGGACGATGGCGATGCTTGGCACGGTCTTCGCCTCTAGCAGCACTTTCTCCGCCTTGGTTCTGTCCGGCATCGCGTTCAACACGGCTGCAGCGACCTATGGCGGCATCCTGGTGATCTACACGACGGAAATCTTGCCGACGTCCGTGCGCGCCAGGGCGCTCGCCTACGCCTGGGCGGGCGGCCGGGTCTCCTCCGCACTAGCGCCGATCGTTCTGCTGCCCATTCTCGCGGCCAACGGCCCACATACGATGTTCGCCGTGATCACGACCGCCCTGGTCTTCAGCGGCATCCTCGTTCTCGGAGGGCCGCGCGGCCTATCCGGCAAGGGTGTGGCGTAATTCGCCAGAGCCGGTATTCACTTCCCAGTCGGGTCCTTGAGCTAACCGTTCCACCGCCGGCAGATCGCATAGCCAGGAAGGGACGACGTCGTTCTCGCGGCTTCGGTTCGTTCAGACGATGTGGCCGATGTTGGGCCGGATTTCGTAATCATTGACCTGAATAGGCTCATCACAAACGGCATTGGCTTTTCTGATGGGTTTACGCCGTGCCCGGCTGCTCGGGCATCCTGGTGGCGGTACTGACTGGCCGAGAGTTCTCGGGGCACGCCGGACACCTCGAAATGCCCCTTCCATGCGGGGCGGTGCCGTGATTCCCTGATGCTATCGGCGTGGGAGGCTCGAATGGGTCAGCCGGGGGTCTTCGATCTGGATGAGCGCTATCAGCGGCTGTCCGAGAGCGGCGATCCTCTGGTGACGCTCGCGGCCCTGATCGATTTCGAGGCGTTCCGGCCGAAGCCGGCGACCGCGCTGAAGCGGTCCGATGGATCGAGGGGTGGCCGCCTGCCCTACGACCCGGCGCTGATGTTCAAGACCCGATCCTTCAGACGCTCTACACGCTGTCGGACGACGCCATGGAGTTTCGCTCCGCGCCCTTCGGGTCGATCCGGGATCGGCTCTCGTTCATGCGCTTCCTCGGTCTCGGCTTCGAGGACGCGGTGCCCGACGCCAAGACGGTGTGGCTGTTCCGAGAGCAGCTAACCCGAGCGGAGCAATCGAGGAGCTCTTTGCCGCCTTCGACGCCTGGCTGAAGGGCAAGAGCTACCTCGCAATGTCGGGGCAGATCATCGACGCTCCGATCATCGCGGCCCCGCGCCAACGCAACACCGACGCGGAGAAGGCGGCTCTAAAGGAAGGCCGGGTCCCGGAGGAATGGGCGGCCAAGCCGAAAAACTCGCTCAGAAGGATCGCGATGCTCGCTGGACGCTGAAGCGAGCCAAGGCGCGTCCCGCAAAGGCTGACGGCGCGCTCCGATGTGCGTGAGCGGACGTCGGACAGACACCGCGGCAGGCCGAATGCGAGACGGTAGAGGAACACCCGCTGCCCAGCCGTGCCCGAGTTCCGCCTCCGGCGCAGACCGGAGTCACGTCTCAGGCGCTTCGACGAGGTCGCGGCGCCCGGCCCCCTCGCTCTTCGTTGAGCTCGCGGCCCTGGCGGTTTATGGACATCCCCATGGACCTCCAAGTTTCCGCGAGTCGATCCCCGGCTCCCCTCGCCTGCAAGCTGCCGCTTTACGGGAAAGCGGCGCCGTTCCTGCCTATGAGCCGCGCCGAGATGGACAGGCTCGGGTGGGATGCCTGCGACATCGTCCTGGTGACGGGCGACGCCTATGTCGATCATCCGAGCTTCGGGATGGCCATCATCGGCCGGCTGCTCGAATCGCAGGGATTCCGGGTCGGCATCATCGCGCAGCCCGACTGGCAATCGGCGGAGCCGTTCAAGGCGCTGGGCCGGCCGAGGCTGTTCTTCGGCGTCACCGGCGGCAATCTCGATTCGATGGTGAACCGCTACACGGCGGACCGCCGCCTGCGAAGCGACGACGCCTATACGGCGGGTGGGGAAGGCGGCGCCCGCCCGGACCGCTGCACCATCGTCTACACGCAGCGCTGCCGCGAGGCCTACAAGGACGTGCCGATCATCCTCGGCGGCATCGAGGCGTCGCTCCGCCGCATCGCCCATTACGATTACTGGTCCGACAAGGTGCGCCGCTCGATCCTAGCGGACGCCAAGGCCGATCTGCTCCTCTACGGCAACGCCGAGCGCGCCGTGGTCGAGGTGGCCAGCCGCCTCGCGGCCGGCGAGGCGCCGCATGAGCTCGACTCCGTCCGGGGCGTCGCCCTGTTCCGCCGCGTGCCCGAGCACTACACCGAGCTGCCCGCCGACGATCTCGATTCGGCCGACGAGGCCGCTGCCCGCAAAGGCGGCGAGACCGTGATCCGGCTCCCCGCCTACGACGAGGTCAAGGACGACAAGGAGGCCTATGCCCGCGCCTCGCGGGTGCTGCACCGGGAGGCCAACCCCGGCAACGCCCGCCCCCTCGTCCAGCGCCACGGCGACCGCGACCTCTGGCTGAACCCGCCGCCGATCCCGCTCTCCAGCGAGGAAATGGATGCGGTCTACGACCTGCCCTACGCCCGCGCGCCCCATCCCTCCTACGGCGACGCGAAGATCCCCGCCTGGGACATGATCAAGTTCTCGGTGACGATCATGCGCGGCTGCTTCGGCGGCTGCACCTTCTGCTCCATCACCGAGCACGAGGGCCGCGTCATCCAGAACCGCTCGGAAGGTTCGATCCTGCGCGAGATCGAGCTGATCCGCGACAAGACGCCGGGCTTCACCGGCGTGATCTCGGATGTCGGCGGGCCGACGGCCAACATGTACCGGATGGCGTGCAAGGACCCGAAGATCGAGGCGGCGTGCCGGCTGCCCTCCTGCGTCTTTCCCGACATCTGCCCTAACCTGAACACCTCGCACGACGACCTGATCCGGCTCTATCGCAAGGTCCGCGAGGTGGAGGGCGTCAAGAAGGTGATGGTCGCCTCAGGCGTGCGCTACGACCTCGCGGTCCGAAGCCCCGAATACGTCGAGGAACTCGTGACCCACCACGTCGGTGGCCGTCTCAAGATCGCGCCCGAGCACACCGAGCGCGGCCCCCTCGACCTGATGATGAAACCGGGGATCGGCACCTACGACCGCTTCAAGGAGATGTTCGACGCCGCCGCCAAGAAGGCCGGCAAGAAATACTACCTGATCCCGTACTTCATCGCGGCGCATCCGGGCACCACCGACGAGGACATGATGAACCTCGCCGTCTGGCTCAAGAAGAACGACTATCGCGCCGATCAGGTCCAGACGTTCCTGCCCTCGCCCATGGCGACCGCCACGACGATGTATCACACCGAGATCAATCCGTTGCAGGGCGTGCGGCGCGGCGGCAGCGAGCCGGTCGATGCGATCAAGGGGATGCGGCAGCGCCGGCTGCACAAGGCGTTCCTGCGCTACCACGACCCGGAGAACTGGCCGCTGTTGCGCGAGGCGCTGCGGGCGATGGGCCGCGCGGATCTCATCGGGCCGAGGCCGGACCAGCTCATTCCGCTCTCGCAGCCGCCGGGAACGGGCTCGGGCAAGGCGGGAGGCAAGGTGGGAGGCCAGCTGCGCCCCATGCGCCATCCGGGCGCGCCGCGCTTCACCACCAAGGGCGTGCCGCTGAGGAAGTGACGGTCTAGCCCGCCCGGCAACCGGCTGTTGGGAGTGCGGCTTTCTCGGCTCTACACCCCGAAGGAGACAAGCAGAAAGCCATCCGACCACGCCATCCGTCATGGCTCCCCCGGAAGCGGTCACTCGGAGACGGGGGACACGACGGTCGTCATCGTCGGCGAGGGATCTCATCTCTCCGTCCGACGCGCCCCCGTCCGGGAACGTTCGCCTGATTCACATGGTCGGGGGCAGCCCTGCGATCCTGGGGATAACCTGAATCGCCGTAGCCAGACTCACGCCGAGACCGGTTTGCGGGTGGAGAGTACGTGGCGCGGTAGCTGCGCGGGCCGATCACGGGAAGCAGGAGGTTTCTGGCCCAGCCCGGCATCCGCGCGGTGCGGGACAGGCGATCGGTCATGGCCTGGACATGGGCCACGCGATGCCGGCGCAGCGCGTCGTAATTTGTACCCACCGTGCCCCAGTCCGCCCGCTCCGCGAGCAGAGCGCTCAGCACAAGCGCGTCTTCCAGGGCGAGGGCGGCGCCCTGGGCCCAGACGGGCGCCGTCGCATGGGCGGCATCTCCCACCAGCACCACCCGATCTCGGGTCCAGCTCGGGATCCGAACCTCTTCGAGCGGTGAGTGATAGAGCGCTTTTGGCCGAGCCAAGACCGACCCGAGGGTGTCGCGGACGAGACGCGGGAACGATGCGAAGGCAGCGCGCGAGGCGGCCAAGTCATGCCCCTGTCCGGCAGCCTTGCCAACGGAGACCCAGCCATAGACCTCGCCCCGGTCGACGGGGATGAGCAGGAACAATCCATCCGATCCTGCCCAGAGTGTCCAGGCGTCGAGGCCCGGATTCGGCGCCATGAGGCGTCAGCTCGCCGGGGCCAGCATCGCCGCATCGGGCGCACGACCGCCGAGCACGCTGCGTCGGACCCGCGAATGCACCCCGTCCGCGCCGACGAGCAGTCGCCCGGTTTCGACACGCCCGTCCCCGCATTCGGCCGTGACGCCGTGCGGCCCCTGCCTGACGGCGGCGACCTCGCATGCGCGTCGGATGTCGCCCGGGTCGAGGTCGAGCGTCAGAAGGCGCAGCAGGTCGGCGCGACGGAGGCAATGTGGCCGTGCCTCCTCGCCCCAGAACGCCGTCTCGTCGACGGCGAAGAGGAGACGCCCGCTTTCGGTGCGGTACTCGCGCCGACGAACGGGCGAGCCGACCCTGCGCAGGGCTTCCCCCAAGCCGAGTTGGCCGAGAGCCTGGACCGCGTTGCTCGGCAGATTGATGGCGAGGCCCGCATCCGCCGGCTCCCCCCGACGCTCGAGGGTGAGCGACGGCAGCCCGCGCCGCCGCAGCGCCCGCCGCATGGCGAGGCCTGCGATGCCGCCACCGGCGATGAGCACCCTGCCTGTTTCGCGATCGTCCATCGTGTTTCGCCTCGCAGCCTGCCTCGACGTTATCGGGACCCGGCTGCCGTCGGGCGCGTGACCATGCTGGAGAAGACGCCATCCCGGCGGATCAGCCCATGCATCAGAGCCGCCCCCAGATGAGCGAGGATGAGACCGAACAGGGTGTAGGCCAGGATTGTGTGAAGCGGACGGAGCCACGCATAAAGGCTGGGATCGCGCGGCAGGATCGGCGGCAAGACGAGGGAGCCGGCGAGCCCGATCGGATAGCCGGCCGCCGACAGCATCGCCCAGCCGAGCAGCGGCAGCGCGAGCATCAGCCCGTAAAGCAGGGTGTGCGAGACAAGAGCCGCCCGCCGCTGCCAGCCTGGAAGGTCCAATGGCAGTTCGGGCGGCGGATGGCGCCAGCGGTTGAGCAGGCGCAGCACCGCAAGAATGAGGATGCCCATTCCGAGAGGGCGATGCAGCGCGACCAGGGTGTGGTAATGCGCCAACGAGGTCATCATCGCCACGCCGATGAACAGCATGGCGAAGATCAGGCCCGCCATGGTCCAGTGCAGCAGCTTGGCCGGCCGGTTGAATCGCGCGGTGTGGCTCACAATCCGGCTCCTGAAGCGGAGGTGTCGTGGACGGCGCTCGGCGCCTTCGGTTCGCCGGCGCGGCGCGTGAAGGATTGCGAATAGGCCGCCGAGCGTGCGCTGAGCAGCGGATCGTCCGATCCGATGATGCCGGCGGGCAGGACGAGGGGGTCGAAATTGACGTCCCGGCAATTGCCAGCCGCTTCCGGCTGCGTCGCGGCGACGATCACGGTCCCGATGTCGAGGTTCCGCCGCTCGACCGGCCAGGGAAGCGTCGCATCTGCCGTAGGGTCGCCGGGCTGACCGAGGGTGACGACGAGGCGCCAGTGCACGGGCGCCCGGCGGACGGCAGAGTCGAAGTCGTCGAACAGAACGTTCTTGTCCGCGCGAGCGCGCTCGGCTGGGCTCTCCACCGAGGCGGCCTGTTCCGGCACGAACGCCCAGCGTATGGGCGTCCGGGTGCCGTCCGCGGCGATGAACCGGAAGGCGTTCAGGCTCCGGAAGGTGTCGTCGGCGAAGCCGGATGTGATCGTCCGCGCCTTGATCAGGGCCGCCGCTTTCGCGCTCTCGGGATGCGCGGCGAAGAACGCCTTGAGCGCCTCGGGATCGGGCTTGCCCGTGGCCGGATCGGGTTTGGCGGCGAGGAGCTGCGCGTAGAATGCCTCCGGGGTGCGGACCGGGAAGACCGGGATGTCGTTGTTGCCGGTGCGCCATTCCTCGCCGTCGGGAAGGTGGAACCGCAGCGCGAGGCTGCGCACCGTCGTGGCCGCGTCCGCCGCGTAGGGCTGGCCGCCCGCCAGTGCGATGCGACCGGTGACGGGCGTCACCCGGCCCGCGCCGAACAGCGACGCCATCGACACGCGCGCGCCTCGGCCGCTGCTCTCGAAGCGCCCGGCGAGGCAGAGCCCCTTGGCGTGATTGCGCCGAAAGCCCGGATGGGGGCCATTCACCTGCTCGAAGCGATCGACGATCCGCGCCTGGATCAGGTCACCGGGAGAGAGCCAGCCGCCGGCATAGGCGAAGGCCCCCGTCGTGCCGGCGACGAGCACCCCGATGGCGGCGAGGCGGAAATAGGTTGAACGCGGGCTCAGGCCCGGATCGGCCCCGGCGAGGTCGTTGAGGAGGGACATATCGGACCTTCAGCTGGCTTTCGCCGTGGCGCGGCGGATCTCGTTGGCGAGCGGGTGCAGGATCGTGGGGTCGGCCGCACCCACGAGGCTGTAGCCGAGCCCGTCCTGGGCCCAGGCGTAGCCGTTCGACGTCTCCGTCGTGTGGGCGCGCATCGGCGCGTCGCCGGGAACGCTCATGGGCCGCATCAGCATGACGAAGCGCGCGCCGTGCCCATCGTCGTACATCAGCAGCCCGGCGGGCCCCTGCGGCGTTGCGACGAGACGCCCGCCCATGAGGCGGTAGCCGGAGCCGCTCAGGTCCGGCACGGCGACCGGCCGCTTCATCCGGGCGGAGAACCAGCCGGCGAGTTCGCCCCGGTCGGCGGCGGCGAGTTCGACGGGGCGGGTATGGTCGGGCGCATAGACCGCGTAGTTCATGCTCGCGGACTGAGCCAGCGCCTCGATACCGGTGGGCACGGACGAGACCACTTCGCGCAGGCCCCAGCCACCGGCGCCTCCGACGAGCAGCAGCAGCCCCGCCGCCATCGCCTGCCAGACCGGACGTGCCGGCCGGCGGCGCGCCTCGGCGATGCGCGTCAGGTTGAGCCGGGCCGGCACCGGCTCGGCGGCGATGGGCGCGAAGGCGGCCCGCATGTCCTCGCGCAGGGCGATCATGCGCTCGACCCGCGCCCACGCCCCGGGATGGGCATCGAGATAGGCCTCGACCTCGTTCCTCCGGGCGGTATCGAGCCGCTCGTCCACGAGGCCCTGGAGATCGTCTTCGCAGATCGGTCGCATGATCATTTCACCCTCCGCAGGAGCGGGCGCTTGGCAGAGACGGCAGCTTCGGTGCCGTCCATCAACTGGATCATTCGGTCCCGAGCCCGGGACAGGCGGGACATCACGGTCCCGGTCGGAATGGCGAGGATTTCGGCGGTCTCGGCGTAGGACAGGCCCTCCACCGTCACCAGCAGGAGCACACTGCGCTGCTCTTCCGGCAGGGCGTCCAGCGCCGTCATCAGGTCCCGGTGGCGCAGGCCGCTCTCCTGCGTCGGCGCCACCGCGAGGTTCGCCTCCGCCGTGTCTTCGATCGGCATGTGAGCCCCGCGTCGGGCGCGCTGGCGCATCTGCGTCATGGCGAGGTTGTGGAGAATCGCGAAGAGCCAGGTCCGGGCATCGCCGTCGGCCTGGCGTTGGTGCCAGCGACTGACTGCCTTCTCCAAACAGTCCTGCACCAGATCGTCCGCATCGGTCGGATTGCGCAGGAGGGCCCGCGCATAGCGGCGTAGCGCTGGGATCAGCGGCTCGATGAGGCGCATCATGTCCGTCATGTCCGGTCTTCTGGCATGGGCGGGGCTCCTGCATTCGCACCAGCCGGACCGGAGATCTTCCGGGGCTGGCTACGGAGGCATGGACGCTGCGAAATCGTGATTATTCCAAATCCGCACGAACAAATTCGCACTCGGCATCGATTATTCGATCACGCGATATGGTCCCGATCATGAGGACAGAATTTTTCGACAGGGCATGGAATAAGCAGCCGAAGACGTCGTCTGTCCGGCATCGCTGCTTGATGATGTTGAATCGAGCGGGAAACACTGGAGACCTGACATGATGATGATCAAGACCTTTTCAGCCGTCTTTTTTGCGTCCGCCTGCACTCTCGCCGCCCTAACTGGGGTCTCCGAAGCCCGAACGGTCCCGCATCAGACGGAAAGCCCGGCGAACACCGGCTCGATCCTGGCGCCTGCGCAGTCGGCGTACCGGCTCGGCGGGCCGGACACCGACAGCGGAAACGTCAAGAACCCCGCTCTGCCCGGCTATGCCCAGGCCCGTGGCCAGGAGACCGGCGGTCCCGCCCGCGAGTTGATCCCGAACTAGGATCATGCCGGCTTATGGGGTCCGTATTCGGTAGGATTGGGCGCCATGCCGCGTCGGACGTCGGTGTCGAGACACGGGCCTAGAGCAAGACACACGGGCCTAAAGACTGTGTCCTGCGAGGCGCTCAGCGAGATACCGGTTCCTGAATACCTCGGTGAACCTGAAGGGCGCCAACCTGAAGGGGTGAGCCTCGGTCGCTCGCGCCTGGAATACGCAGACCTGATCGACGCCGACCTGACCGACGTGGTGCCAATGGGGGCCGACCTGTCGGGAGCGACCCTCACCGGTGCGGCCCTCGCCGGGGCCGACTTCAGGAACGTCGACGTCAGCGGCACCCGCCTCGTGTCCCTCAAGGGCCAGGACAGCGCCAAGGACTGGTCGGCCCGGGTGAACGTCGACCGCGCGATCATCCAGGCGTCAAACTGAGTCCCCCTTCATACGCCCGTCCAAGGATCAGCACCCATGTTCACCCTACGCACCATGGGCAGCCCCCGCCTGCTCGAGAGGCTCGTGGCTCCCGTCATAGCGGAACGGGAACAAGCGTCGTGAGAGCATGAGCGGGAGAGCGGAACGGCAGGGTGAGGCGGACGGGACCGAGGAAGCGCGGGATCTGCATCCGCGCAAGTTCGATCTTCTCAACCTGACCCTGGTCGACGTGAAAGGAGGGCTACGGCCCTATCTCAATGTCTTCCTGCTGGTACATCGGGACCCTCGGCATCCTGCTTCGCCATGTCGACCAGCCGACTGCCGAGCGGCTCGCGGACATCGCCAATCGCGCGCTGTCGAGCCTCGGCGAGTATGTCCCTCACGGGTCAGCTTGAGGACGCGCTGACGGACCTCTCCGGGGCGCTGCAGGAGCGGTGTTTCACCACCGTTTCCGGTGCTGTTTCGAAATCCAAGGCAGAGCTTGCAGCCAGCTTGGGGAAACTCAATTCACGTTCGACGCGGGTTCCCAGGACCACGTCGTAGCGAATCGCAGGCAGGTATGTGCGATAATATAGATGATCACCGCTGCGCCCGCCCGCGAGCTATGCTTTGACGAAAGCCGATCCGGCTATCAGTTCAGTCCAAGCTGCGACTTGCTCGTCAGATATCCGTTGCGGAACGACAGGGTGAGGTTCGCACCGTAGCTGCCAGTCCCGCGCCAAGAGTAGGTCGACCGGTGAGTCTTGCCGATCCTCATGCTGGTCACCGCCCGCCCGTGGCAGCCGAGGATCTCGACGGCGCGTCGGTAGCTCATGCCGTGTTCAAGAGCACCATACGCTGCGCGTGTAGTCCGGCACTCGGAAGAGGTCGCGCTCGTGGGTGCTATGCCAACGGCGAGGAGGGCGGCCACAGCGGCCGCGGAACGGAGGTTCGACATGGGGGACCAGCAATGTAACGGCAATGTCGGGTGGGGGCGGGAGGAACATCAGGCGGTGGCATCGAGCCCAACGCTCAGCCGGGTTTGCCCGATGCCGGCACGGCCGCATCATCGGGCTTTCGCTCCGGTTCGATCTCGCCCGCCGATTGCACCAGGACTTTGAGGTCCTGACGCATCTCCTGGAGGTGATCGACCACGACCCGGTCGCCGTCGGAGAGACCGTCGAGGATCGCGGTGTTCTCGCCATAGGTGTCACCGGTGGTGACGGGCCTCTGCTGAACCGTTCCGCTGGCGTCGACGACGTAGACGATCTGCTGCGCCAGCTGCGCGTCGAGGGAGGCGGTCGGAACCAGTAGCCTGTCCTTGGTGCCGGTCCGGATGCTGGCGCGGACGAACTGACCCGGCAGGAAGCGTTCGTCGTCATTCGGCATCAGGGCGCGGACGAGGCGGCGGGCGGTACGGGGATCGAAGCGGTTGTCGAGCTGGTAGATCTTGGCCTCGCGCACGGGCTTACCCTCGGCATCGAGGACCGCGACAGTGATGCCGCCGTCCTTCATCGCCGCCCGGACCGCCTCGGAATCCTCCGCCGAGAGCGCCATCTGGATGTCGATCGGATCGAGCTGGACCACCGAGACCAGCTGCGTCTGGTTCTCGATGACGAGGTCGCCCGGATTGATGGTCGAGAGGCTGGCACGTCCGTCGAAGGGAGCGTTCACGATCGCGTAATCGAGGTTCAGGTTCTGCCGGGCCATCGCGGCTTCCGCCCCCTGCACCTGCGCGACGGCGGAGGTCCGATTCGATTGCAGCTGCTGGAAGCGTTGCTCGGTGGCGTAGCCCTTGTCGGCCAAGGATTCGGTGCGGTCGACCTCTGCCTGCGCGAAGGTGAGTTGCGCCTGGGCCTGGGCCTGTTGCGACTTGGCGGTCTGGAGTGCCACCTCGAACGGGCGGGGATCGATGCGAAAGAGCACCTGTCCCTTCTTGACGTGACCGCCCGGCTCGAAGGGCCGCTCCATGACGTTGCCGGTCACCCGCGCCTGGAGCGTGGCGTCCTGCTGCGAGATGATGGTGCCCGTATAGGTGAAGCTGATCGGGACCTGAACCTTGCGGGCGGTGACGATCCGGATCTCCAGCGGCGGGTCCTCCGGTTCGGCCGCAGGTTTCGCGCTGGTAAAAGGCAGGGCAGCAATCATTCGGTCCGGGGTGGGGCGGCCAACCGCGTACCATCCACCCGCACCCGCCAAAACGACCAGCCCCACCCCAATCCCGACCTTCATTGTTGTCCGCACCGTTGACGCTCCCGGAACCGGCGGGCGGGTCCAACGCGACCGCCCGGCGCCAGAGGAACACGCCCGAGGACCGGACGTTGCATCGCCGGGTCGACGATTGCGGCTCGGACTGGACCTCACGATCCCGCATGTTCGCTCGCTTCGTCGATCGGCCGGTACTTGCCGGCGTTATCTCCGTCCTCATCACGCTCATCGGCGCGGTGGCGGGCCTGACTCTGCCCATCGCGCAATTTCCAGAGATCGCGCCGCCGATCATCAACATCCAGGCGACCTATCCGGGTGCCAGCGCGCAGCAGGCCTACGAGGCCATCGCGATCCCCCTGGAGCAGGAGATCAACGGCGCGCAGAACCTGCTCTACATCAATTCGACCAGCAACACCGACGGCAGCGTCAGCATGGACGCGACCTTCGAGGTCGGCTCCGACCTCGATGCCGCCGCCGCCGAAGTGCTCACCCGCGCCAACCGGGCGGAGGCCAAGCTCCCGCCCTCGGTGAACGCGCAGGGGCTCGAGATCACGAAGAGTTCGCGCCAGCGGCTGGGCAACATCGTCCTCTACGCGGAAGACGGTGCGCCCTACGATGAGCTCTTCCTGGCCAACTGGGCCGAGACGCAGGTGATCAAGCCCCTGCGGCGCGTGCAGGGCATGGGCCGCATCGTCAACTTCTCGAACAAGCGCTACGCCATGCGGGTCTGGCTCGATCCGCTCAAAATGGAGGCGCTCGGCATAAGCCCCGGCGCGGTCACCACCGCCATCAGCCAGCAGAACGCCCAGATCACCACCGGCACCCTCGGCAAGCCGCCGGTGGATCAGGCGACCGCCTTCGAGCTGCAGCTCGTGACGCAGGGACGCCTGCGTCAGCCCGAGGAGTTCGGCAACATCCTCTTGCGGGCGAACCCGGACGGGTCGGTGGTGCGCATCCGCGACGTCGCCCGGGTCGAACTCGGCTCCGAGCAGTACGGCGTCCGGTCGAGCTTCGATGGCGCCCCCTCGGCCACCCTCGGCCTCTACCAGAACCCCGACGCCAATGCCGTGGAGGTCATGGACGGCGCCCGCGCCACCATGAAGGATCTCGCCAAGCGCTTCCCGCCGGGGCTCAAGTACCGGATCGCCCTCGACCGCACCGAATTCGTCAAGGAGGCGATCGCCGAGGTGGTGCACACCCTGTTCGAGGCCCTCGTCCTCGTGGTGATCGTCACCTACCTGTTTCTCCAGAACTGGCGCGCCACCCTGATTCCCGCCATCGCGGTGCCGGTGGCCCTCGTCGGCACGTTCGGGCCGATGGCGCTGCTCGGATTCTCGTTCAACACCTTGAGCCTCCTCGGCATGGTGCTGGCCGTGGGCCTCGTGGTCGACGACGCCATCATCGTCGTCGAGAATACCGAGCGCCTGATGGACGAGGGGATGGCGCCGCGCGAGGCCTCACGCGAGGCCGTCACGGAGGTGGCCGGCCCCGTCATCGCCACCACCCTGGTCCTGGCGGCCCTGTTCGTGCCGGTGGCCTTCATTCCCGGGCTCACCGGCAAACTCTACAACCAGTTCGCCCTCACCATCGCCATCTCGGTGATGATCTCGGCGGTGGTCTCGCTGACCCTGACCCCGGCCCTGTGCGGGTTGATCCTGAAGCATCGCGACGCGGACGCTAAGGACGAGAGCCGTTGGCGCGCCCCCCTGCGCTGGTTCAACACCCTGCTGGAAGGCGCCAGCCGCCGGCTCGTAGCGGCCATCGGTTGGCTCACCGGCCACATCGCCCTGGTGGGGGTCGCCTTCGTGCTCTTCGCCGCCGTGACGGTGTGGATGACGATGCAGCGCCCCTCCGGCTTCGTCCCGGACGAGGATCAGGGCTACTTCTTCGCCGACGTGGTCCTGCCGAAGGGCGCCTCGGTGGCGCGCACCAACGCCATGGTGGACCGCCTGGGCGAGACCCTGCGCGAGATCCCGAGCGTGGAGCACACCATCGGGGTGACCGGGCGCAGTATCCTGGCCGACGCCATCGCACCGTTCTACGGATTCCAGATCCCGACTCTGAAGCCCTGGGGCGAGCGCGAGCAGAGCGTCAACGACGTCATCGCCACGGTGCAGAAGCGTTTCAAGCACGACCCTGACGGACAGGTCCGGGTGGTGAACCCGTCGCCCCTGCCGGGCCTCGGATCACGCAGCGGCCTGACCCTGGAGTTGCAGGATCGCAGCGGCACCGGCGGCTTGAAACTGGCGCAAGCCGCCAACCGCTTCATCGCCGAGATGGAGAAGCTGCCCTCCGTGGGCCGCGCCATCCCCACGACCACCTTCGGCGTGCCGCAGATGCGGCTCGAGATCGACCGGTCCAAGGCCGAGCAGCTCGGCGTGCCGCTGCAGAACCTGTTCGACGCACTCGGAACCTATGTGGGTTCGAGCTTCGTCAATCTCTTCAACCGCTTCGGCTACGTCTATCAGGTCTATGTCCAGAGCGAAGCCTCGGGCCGGCGCACGATCCAGGACGTCGAGGCCCTCACCGTGCTGAACAATCGCGGCGAGCCCGTGCGGCTCGGCTCGCTGATCCAGACGTCCTTCGTCACAGGGCCGACGGCAGTCCTGTCCTACAATACCTACCCGACCATCGAGATCGCGGTCGACACGGCGGAGGGCGCCAGCTCGGGCACCGCCATCGCGGCGATCGAGGCTCTGGCCGAGGCCAAGCTGGCAACGACCTACGCTGTGGAATGGACCGATGTCGCCTATCAGGAGAAGATCGCCGGCGGCTACGCACCGCTGATCTTCGGCCTCGGCACGCTGATGATCTTCCTGCTGCTGGCCGGACAGTACGAGTCCCTGCGCTTACCCTTCGTGATCCTCCTCGGCACGCCGATCGCCATCTTCGGGGCGGTGGGATTCCTCGCCATCCGGGGCCTCGCCCTCGACATCTTCGGGCAGGTCGGGCTCCTGCTGCTGGTAGGATTGGCCGCCAAGAACTCGATCCTGCTGGTCGCCTTCGCCGAGGACCTGCGCAAGCAGGGCGAGGACGTGCTGAAGGCCGCGCAGGACGCCGCCCGCCTTCGTATGCGCCCGATCCTGATGACGTCGTTCGCCTTCATCATGGGGTCTGTGCCCCTCGCCATCGCCAGCGGCGCCGGCGCCAACGCCCGCGTCTCCATGGGGACCGTGGTGATCGGCGGCCTATTAGTCGCGACCTTCATCACCCTGTTCGTGACGCCGACATTCTACGTCGCCTTCGAGCGCCTCCTGGGTAAGCCGGCTGCATCGCGGGAGCAGACTGATGGTACAAGGATGCCTCAGCCGGCGGAGTGATCGCCTGCATCGAAGCAAGATCCTGGCGTGACAGGTTATTGAACCGCGCCGGGTTTTCC
>NZ_BPQT01000041.1 GCF_022179405.1 Methylobacterium marchantiae | reverse complement strand
TCCGGGGCCTTCTGGTCTTCGAAGCGATGGGCTCGATGAACGCTGGCTCAGCCGCGCGGCAATTCCGGTGCTCTGGATCGTGCCGAGGGCCGCTGCGCCTTCGGCTGTCCCGCCTGGGCCGTCATGGCGCGGAGCGACGCGGCATTGGCCGCAGCCTCTTCCGGTGTCAGGTCGCGACGCGTGAGCTCTTCGGCCTCCGCGACCTTGCCCCGCAGCCCCAGCACCAAGGCGAGGTTCTGGCGCACCCTCGCATCCGCGCGCGGCTGGGCCACGGCGTTGCGCATCACGGCCTCGGCCTGATCGAGCTGCTTTGCCAAGGCGTATGAGAGGCCGAGATTCGAGAGGATTGCCGGATCGTTAGGCTGGATCTTCAGGGCGGCCTCGTAGAACCCTTGAGCCCGTACATGGTCGCCCAACTGATCCGCGACGGCGCCCTGTGCGGAGAGGACACGCCAATCAGGCCGGGCCGGGGTATGAGCGTTCTGGAGGACTTCAGCTGCTTCGTTGAGGCGACCGACTTCGGCCAAGGCCTTGCCATAAGCCGCGAGCACCACGGGATTCTTGGCGTTGCGCAAGGCCGTCTGCTGAAGCACGGCGACGGCTTGCGTCTTCTGATTCGTGGCCCTGAGCGCCTGGGCATAACGCAGGGCGAGGCCGACATCGCTTTGGTCGGCATTGTACTTCTCGCCGAGCGCGTCGACATCGCGGCGCGTCACCACATCACGGCTCGGCGAACGGCCGAAATTCTTGAGGGAGAAGCCGCCGATCGAGCCGGTTGTCTCCGGCGACCGTGACTGGCAGGCGCTGGCCAGGAGACCGATCAACGCCACTCCGGCCAAGCGCGCGGGAAGGGATAGTCCCGCCCGGACGAGCGCAGCAGAGTGGGACGGGAATTGGTCTGAACGCGACGACGCCATGACGTGCTCCGCACGAGCCTTCCGGTCGGCGCTTCACGCCACCGGTCGTGCAGTGATAGAACGTTAACCCTAATCGCCGGTTAACCCGAGCTTAGGGCTTCCACGGGTCGATCGGCTGTCCTGCCCCGATGCCCGCGAGTGCTGAACCTGCCCCATCTCCGGTCCGATGATATCATTGCCCTGCCGATCTGCTGCCTGCGGGCCGAGGAATGGGGCGCTTTCGAAGCGGAACTCGCCCCAAGGCATCGGGCCTTCGCCAAAGCGACCGCCTTCCTCCCGAAAGCCGGCAACGTCGCCTTCCTGCCTGCCGAGGACGGCCATATCGATCGGATCCTGTTCGGCCTGGGGGACGGGGCAGACCTGTTCCTCGCCGGGAAGCTGCCATCGCTCCTTCCGCCGGGACGCTACCGGCTCGAACCGAGGCCACTCCTGGACTTGTCGGCAGCGGCGTTGGCGTGGGCGCTCGGACGCTATCGCTTCTCGCGCTACCGCAAAGTTGCTCCGGAGGGACCGATTCTCGTCGGTCCGGACGGTGTCGACAATGCCGAGATCGGGCGAGTCGCCGAGGCAGTCGCTTTCGGGCGCGATCTCGTCAACACCCCATCCAACGATCTGGGACCCGACGAGATCGAAGCCGCCGCCCGCACTCTGGCCCTTCGCTACGATGCTGACGTCTCGGTGACGGAAGGCGATGCGCTCGCCCGCGACTTTCCGCTGGTCCATGCGGTCGGCGCCGCCTCGCCCCGCACACCCCGCCTCATCGATCTCACCTGGGGAGATCTCGATGCTCCGAAGGTGACCCTCGTCGGCAAGGGCGTGGTGTTCGATACCGGCGGCCTCGACATCAAGCCGTCGAGCGGCATGCTTCTCATGAAGAAGGACATGGGCGGCTCGGCCGCCGCGCTCGCCGCCGCCTCCATGGTCATGGGCGCCGGATTGAATTTGCGTCTGCGCCTCATCATTCCAGCCGTCGAGAATGCCATCGCCGGCAACGCGTTCAGGCCCGGCGACGTTTTCAGGAGCCGTGCAGGCCTGACCGTGGAAATCGGCAACACGGATGCCGAAGGACGCCTGATCCTCGCCGATGCCCTCGCTCTCGCCGACGAAGAGAAGCCCGATCTCCTCATCGATTTCGCGACCCTCACCGGCGCGGCGCGCGTGGCCCTCGGACCCGACCTGCCGGCCTTCTTCACCGAGGATGACGAATTGGCACTCGCCGTCTCGGCCGCGGGAAAAGCCGCGTTCGATCCGGTCTGGCGGCTCCCGCTCCACGCACCCTATGCCAGCCTGCTCGATTCGAAGGTCGCCGATCTGAACAACGTTTCCGGCGGCCCCTTCGCGGGAGCGATCACCGCGGCCCTATTCCTGAGGCGGTTCGCGCCCAATACTCGGGCGCATGTCCATTTCGATCTCTACGGCTGGAACCCATCGACAAAGCCCGCACGGCCGGAAGGTGGGGAGGTCCAGACCGCACGCCTGGCCTATTCACTCCTCAAGACCCGCTATCCTGCCCGTTAGCGAAGGATCGATCGTCTCAGGCTGCGAGCATCGCCTTCTCCGCGTCGTAAGCGATGCGTACGACACCTTTTCCATAGGACCGTTCGAGGCGGCGCACGGTGAAGTGCGCGCGTGCCATGGCCTGGAAATGGTTCATGAAGGCGGTGTTCACGGCAGCACCGCCGAAGGCGCCGAGGATCGGCACCGCCTGTGCCGCGACCTTCTGCGACACGACGAGGCCGAAGCGCGCCGCGATCTGCGTCGAGAAACGGATCAGGGCCGGGGCAGCCTCGTCGAGGAGGGCACGGTTGCCGGCATAGCGCGCCGCCTCGGACATGGTCTTGGCAAGCGCCGCCCGAACCGCGAAATAGCCGCTCTCCGTCAGCGCCGTATCCGCGCCGTTTCGTCCGCCGAGCGCGAAGACCTGCACGCAGGCGAGCGCATTCTCGGGATCGGACAAATCCTCTCCCTCCTCCCTGGCGATCTGCGCGATAGAGCGCAGCATCAGCGTGGTCGAGAGCGGGAGCTCCACCGGCAGGGTCGCGATGCCGAAGGCGCCGCCGACGGCGCCCGATAGCGCGGCCATCGCCTTATGCCCGAAATCGCCCGAAGGCAGGAAGCGGGCGAACCGCTCACCGGCCGTGCGCGCCACCGGAACGGTAAGAGCGTCGGAGGACGCCGACGCAGCGTCTCCAGACTCCGATGCCGGAACGATCGTCTTCTCGGCCTCCGGCAGAGTGGCGAGCGCCACGCGCAATGCCGAGCGCATCGCCCCTTCCGTGGCGCGCGACACCGCATCCGTGACGGGAGCCGGGAGGCTGCGGCTGATCATGTCGAGGGGCGCCCCGGCCGCCGCGGAGAGCCGTGCGGTTAGGCCCGGCGTCTCCAGCGTGCGGACGGCGCGGGCGAGGGCCGCGTGGTCGGCATCGCTGAGGGTCGGGCTGGCAGTGGCTCCGCCGGGGGCGGAGCGGGTTTCGTCGACGAGGGAGATGTTGCTCACTTCTGCGGTCTCATCCGTGTTCCGGGCGCCGCGGCGCCGGGCCGATCGCTGGAAGCAAGCGCGAGGCCCACAGGATGGTTCCCGCTCACGGTTTCGGTGTCTCCGCTGGCGGCCGTCTCGGCGGCAGCGCGGGCGGCACTCCGTTCGCCTGCGCGTCCGACGAAGAAGCAGAGGATCACCACCGGGATGCCCACGGCGGCCGTGAAGGCGAAGAAGACCGGATAGCCGTAGCTCGCCGCGATGAAGCCCGACGTACCGGCGACGAGTTTTCCCGGAAGGGCATAGAGCGACGAGAACAAGGCGTATTGCGTGGCGGCGAAGCCCGGTGCCGTGAGGCTCGACATGTAGGCGATCAGCGCCATCCCGGCGAAGGATCCGCAGAAATTATCGATGGAGATCGCAGCGGTCAGGCGCCAGACCTCGGGCCCGCCAAAGGACAGCCACGAGAAAGCGAGATTGGAGGCCGCACCGAGGAAGGCCCCCGTCACCAGGGTCGGGAACAGCCCGAGCCGGGTCATCGCCCAGCCGCCGACGAAGGCACCGGCGATGCCGACCCAGATGCCATAGAGCTTCGAGACGGCACCGATCTCGGTGAGGGTGAAGCCGACCTGCCGGTAGAGCGGGCTCGCCATCACGCCGGATATAAAGTCCGGCATACGGTAGAAGGCGACGAGGACGAGGATCGCCCACAGGCCCGGTCCGAGGCGGGTATGCAATTCGGTCAGCGGTTCGAGCACCGCGCCGCGGAACGTCCAGACCTTCGCGGGCGCGCCGTCCCGCTCCGCAGCCTTGGTTTCCTGCTCTTCCGCCTGCGCCCTGTCGTAGGCAGGCGCCAGGAGAGCGGCGATCATGCCGACGCCCATCAGTGCGGCCATGCTGAAATACGCCACCGACCAGCCGGCTCCGTCGGCGATGAACAGCGCGCCGGCCCCGGCACACATGAGCGCGAGGCGATAGCCGAGGTTCGAGGTCGCCGCCATGACACCCTGGAGATCGGTGCCAGCGGCATCGATGCGCCACCCGTCGATCACGACGTCCTGAGTCGCGGCGCAGATCGCCACCAGGAACGCGCCGAGACCGAGCAGAACGAGGCTGGTCGCCGGATTTGCCGTTGCCATGAGAGAGAGCGCGAGGGCGACGGCGACCTGCGTCGTGATCATCCACGAGCGCCGACGGCCGATCCGGTTGCTGAGGAATGGAACGTCGAACCGATCGATGAGCGGCGCCCACAGAAACTTCAGCGTGTAGGGTAGCGCCAGATAGCTGAACAGGCCGATGGCCTTGATGTCCACGTCCGAGAAGGCGAGCCGCGTCGAGAAGGTGCCGAGTACGAGGAGAAGCGGCAGGCCGGACGAGAAGCCGAGCGCCAGCATCAGGATAATGCGCGGATCTTCGATGACATCCCGCAAGGTGAGTTTTCGGCGCACCTTGTCCGATACCGCTGCGGTTTGACCCATTCGTGGAACTCCTAAAGGCCTACGACCCTTGAAGGTCGATCGCCACGCTCATCCGGAGGCGGTTCGTCCGGAGGTTGCTCCGCGCGCTGCGACACACGCCACAAAGCGTGACAGAGTTGAAGAATGGTCGACGAGAACTTAATGGGCGCCAGCACTTTGCGGGTAGCCAATGGCCCATAATGAGACATATTCCATGCAGATGATTCAAGACGACGAGACAACGCCACCTTGATTTATTGGCTTTGGCGGTCGTCTCACTCTGTACCGCCGATGTATTTTCCTCTTTTACGCGGCGACGGCCTGGGCGTGATGTGGCGATGATGGATAGCGGTGACGATACTGGGTCCGCCTACAACAGTCAGGTGGAGAGTGCCGCCGTCGACGCCAGGACGTTTGCCATGGCTTTCGATGCCAGCCCTACCCCCATGGTGGTGACCGACCCACGGCTTGCCGACAACCCCATCGTATGGGTGAACGACGCCTTTGTGGATCTGACAGGCTACTCCCGATCGGAGTTGGAAGGCCGCAATTGCCGCATGCTCCAGGGGCCGGAAAGCGATCGGCGGGCCATCGAGATCATACGGGACGCGATGAAGCGACAGGCCTCCCTGGAGGTGGAGCTCCGCAACTACCGCAAGGACGGGACCTCTTTCTGGAATGCAATGACGATCACGCCGGTCCGCAACGAGCACGGCGAACTCGTCTATTATTACGCCGCCCAGGCGGACATGACCGAGAAGCACGCGCTCGAACTCGCCATGAAGGGAACGAACGACGAACTCGCTCGCCAGGTCAACGAGCAGACGGCCGATCTTCGGGCAGCTCTCGAACAGAAAACCGCTCTGCTTCACGAAGTGGATCATCGGGTCAAGAACAACCTCCAGGTGATCTCGTCGCTGGTTCTGCTGAAAGCCAGGCGTACCCCCCAGGGCGAGGCGCGCGACGCCCTCCAGGGTATGGCGGAGCGTATCGGCGCCCTCTCCATGGTGCACAGGATGCTCTACTCGGCCGGGGACGTCACCCGCTTCAATCTGGAAGAATTCGCCGACGATTTCATGTCCGACCTCACTGCCGGCATCGATCCTGAACGCACGGCCGTCTCGGCGGAGATCGAACCGATCTCCTTGCCGGCGGCCATCGCGGCGCCCCTGGCCTTGATGCTCCACGAACTCGCCACCAATGCCGTCCGCCATGCCTTCCCCGACGAGCGCGGAGGCCGCATCACGATTTCGGCGCGCCGGTGCGAGACCGGTCTTCGCGTCTTGATCGAGGATGACGGGATAGGGCTCAAGGCTGGGAAACCGAACCCCGCCGGATTCGGATGTTCTCTCGTCGAGATGGTGGTGAAGCAACTGCGAGGCGTCATCACGTGGCACGATCCGGTTCCGGGCACGCGGGTGGAGATCGTCATTCCGCTGCAGCAGGACGCCCCGACCGGTTCGGCTTCAGCCTCGGCAGGGCGGGCATCGTGAGCAGGGACACCAGCCTTCGTATCCTCGTCGTCGAGGACGAGGCGCTCATCGCCCTCGAACTCGAATGCCTGTTGGACGATCTCGGCTACGTCATCGTTGGGGTGGCGGGAAGTTCGGCCGAGGCGATCGAACTGGGGCGGACGACCTTTCCCGATGTCGCATTGGTGGATATCCACCTCGTCGATGGTCCGACGGGGATCGACGTGGCGAGGACGTTGAGCCTCGACCCGCGGACGAGCGTCGTGTTCATGACCGCCAACGACAAGCGCATTCCCGCCGACTTCGCCGGGGCGCTCGGCGTCATCGCCAAACCGTACTCGGAACGCGCCGTTGCCGGTGCGCTTCGTTACGTGGCGGACATCCGCGCTGGCCTTGAGCCCCGACCGGAGGGGCTGGACGGCTTTCGGCTCGCGGTCGACGGCGTGCCGGACGATCCCATCTGGCCGAGCGCGCCATGGTCAGGGCCGAAGCATTGAGTCGGATCGACCGTCAATCCGCCGGTTCGCGCGCTGCTTTCTTCAGTGTGTAGAGAACTTCCAGGGCCTCCCGAGGCGTGAGCGTGTCGGGATCGACTAGATCCAGCGCCTGACGCAGATGGTCCTCGCGCGGAGGAGCCTGGACCTCGGGCAGAGGCGGCGGGGCCAGGCTCGCAAAGAGCGGCAGATCGTCGATCCGCGGCCGGGTCGGGCGGTCGCGCTCCGCCTTTTCCAAGTTCTTCAGGATGGATCCGGCACGGGCGATCACTGCTGCGGGCAATCCTGCGAGGCGTGCGACCTGCAAGCCGTAGGATCTCTCGGCCACGCCCGGCACAACCTCGTGCAGGAACACGACTTCGCCCCTGTGCTCGGCCACTTTGAGCGTGGCATTGTCGAGCCGCGTGAGGCGCTGGCTGAGGGCCGTGAGTTCGTGGAAATGGGTCGCGAACAGGGCGCGACAGCCATTGTGCTCGTGCAGGTGTTCGAGGCAGGCCCAGGCGATCGACAGGCCGTCGAAGGTCGCGGTTCCCCGGCCGATCTCGTCGAGGATGACGAGGGAATGCCGACTTGCCTGATTCAGGATAGCGGCCGTCTCCACCATCTCGACCATGAAGGTCGATTGCCCGCGCGCGAGGTCGTCGGCGGCGCCCACCCGCGAGAACAGACGATCGACCACTCCGAGATGGACGCGGGTCGCAGGCACGAAGGCGCCCATCTGCGCGAGGACGGCGATGAGGGCGTTCTGGCGCAGAAATGTCGACTTGCCGCCCATATTCGGCCCGGTGATGAGCCGGATGCGTCCGCGCCCTTCGCCGGAGAGATCGCAATCGTTGGCGATGAACGGCTCACCGGAGCGACGAAGGGCCGATTCCACCACAGGATGCCGGCCGCCCTCTACGACGAAGCTGAAACTGTCGTCGACGAAGGGCCTGCGCCAGTCTCGCTCCACCGCGAGTTCGGCGTGGGAGGCCGTCACATCGAGGCAGGCCAGGGCGTCGGCGATGGCGGCGATCGTCTCGGCCTGCGCCAGGATTCGCGCCGTCAGGGCATCGAACACTTCGGTTTCCAGGGCGAGCGCCCGGTCGGACGCCCCCGAGATCCGGCTTTCGAGATCATGCAGTTCAACACTCGAGAACCGCATGGCGTCCACCATCGTCTGACGATGGATGAAGGTCTCGCGCATCACCCCCTTGAGGCAGGTCTCGCCGATCGCCTGAGGCACCTCGATGTAGTAGCCGAGCATATTGTTGTGCTTGATCCGCAGGGTGCGGCAGCCGGTCTCTTCGGCATAGCGCGCCTGCAGGCCGGCGATGACCTTGCGGGAATCCTGGCCGAGGAGGCGTGCCTCGTCGATCTCGGAATCGTAGCCCGCCCGCACGAAGCCGCCGTCGCGCAGGTTGAGGGGGAGGTCGTCGGCGAGGGCTGCGCGCAGATGCTCGACCAGGTCGGCATCCACCGTACCGAGGCGCTGAACGATGCCGGCAAGGTCGTCCGGCAGCGCCCTCACCTGTCCACAGCTTTCCGAGATGGTCATTGCCGCGTCGAGGCCGTCGCGCAGGGCGGCGAGGTCGCGCGGTCCGCCGCGTCCGAGGCCGAGCCGCGACAGGCCGCGGGCGATATCGGGAGCCCTCGCCAAGGTATCGCGCAGCGTCCGGCGCAGGCTGCCGTTCTCCACCAGGAAGGACACAGCTTCGTGGCGCCTGGTGATGGCCGGGAGATCTGTCAGCGGGCCGGCGAGGTGTTCTGCGAGCAGGCGTGCCCCGATGGCGGAGACGGTGCGGTCGATGGCGTCGAGCAGGCTACCGGTGCGCTCGCCCGAAAGCGTGCGGGTGAGTTCGAGATTGGCCCGCGTCGCCGCATCGATGGCCAGCGTCGCGCCGCTGGTTTCCCGTGTCGGGGGCGAGAGTGCCGGTCGGGCGCCGATCTGGGTGCGCTCGATATAGAGCAGGGCCGCCCCTGCAGCAGCGAGCTCGGCGCGGCCGAACTGACCGAACCCTTCGAGGGTCGAGACACCGAACTGCTGCTTGATCCGCCGCTCGGCCGAGGCCGGTTCGAGTTCTGCCTGAGCCAGAGGCGTGACCGGCGCCTTCAGATCACGCCAGAGCCCCGCCAGAGCGGGATCGGAATGGATCGCCTCGGACAGGACGATCTCTCGCGGATCGTGCCGAGCGATGGCCGCGCCGAGTTCGCCCTCGGGGACCTCGCTTAGCGAGAAGCGGCCGGTGGAGATATCGACGGCGGCGATCCCGTAGGCGTAGCCGGCTTCCGAGTGCTTGCGGCGGCCCAGTGCGAGGAGGATGCTCGCCCTGGACGGATCGAGCAGGCGATCTTCAGTGATCGTGCCGGGTGTGACCAGACGGACCACCTCTCGCCGCACTACGGATTTCGGACCGCGCTTCTTGGCTTCGGCCGGATCCTCCGTTTGGGCGCAGACGGCGACGCGATGGCCCAGCGCGATGAGCCGGCTGAGGTAATCGTCCGAGCGTTCCACCGGTACGCCGCACATGGGGATATCCGCCCCGCCGTGCTTGCCACGTTTCGTCAGAACGATGCCGAGGGCACGGGATGCGATCTCGGCATCCTCGAAGAACAGCTCGTAGAAATCGCCCATCCGGTAGAACAGGAGACAATCCGTATTCGCCGCCTTGATCTCGATATACTGCGCCATCATCGGCGTGGCGCCGGGAATGTCGAGGATGGACGCGCTCACGGTCTCTTCGGCCGGAACGCTGGTCTTCGGGCTGGAGCGGACGGCACGCTGGGACATGTGACCCTCATAGCAGAGGCCGTCGGACCGGATCAGCGCTCCCTTCGCATCATCTGGGGAGAACCGTCCGCCGACGAAAAAAGGCCGATGCGTTTCCGCACCGGCCCCCAAGCACGACGTGAAGCGTGGTTCAGTAGCGCGGGCCGCCCGACGTGGTGCCCTTGCGCTGCATGTATCCCGGCTGCTGCGGGTTACGCGAGTTCGGATCGCCGTGGCTGTAGGCGGCGGGGGCGCGGTGACGGCGCATGCCATGGCGGTGATGGTGGTGGCGATGACGCATGCCGCGGCTGGCGTAGCCCGGGTGATGGCCGCGGGTAACCACCTCGGTGGTGAGCGCTTCGCCGGCGATGACCGGGGCGGTCGGCATGGCTGGGGCAGCCGAAGCAGCGGTGAGGCCCAGGGCGCTAAGGAAAGTTCCTGCTGCGAGGGCAAAGGCAATTTTGGTCATGTAGTCCATCCGTTCGGATCGCGCCGCGCGCGTCGAGGCAACAAGTCGCTCGTGCGGACTCCGTTCCCATCCTCTCGACAGCAAATTTCGTGAGCGAAAACCTGTCGATATCCTTCGATTCATGGGATGATTTTCGCATCGTATTCGTTGTCCGTCGCGAGCCTGCCGACCGGGGTTGCAGATCGCTGCTATTCGTCCCACCAGCACATCCGTGATGGCGAAAGACGCTTCCTTATCCACTCCGCTGCCGATCGATGCGGCTCTACCGGCTCTCCTCGCCGCCCTCGAAGCCGGTTCGTCGGCGGTGCTCGTGGCACCGCCGGGCGCCGGCAAGACAACACGCGTGCCACTGGCCCTGCTCGATGCTCCGTGGCTCGGACGAACCGGACGGATCATCCTCCTCGAACCGCGCCGCCTCGCAGCGCGCGGGGCCGCCGAGCGTATGGCTGCGACCCTAGGCGAGCGTGTCGGCGACACGATAGGCCTGCGCGTCCGTCTCGGCTCGAAGATATCGCGCACGACGCGCATCGAGGTGGTCACAGAGGGGGTGTTCACCCGCATGATCCTCGACGATCCCGAGCTCGAGGGTATCGGCGCCGTCATCTTCGACGAGTTCCACGAGCGGTCTCTCGATGCGGATCTCGGGCTCGCCCTCGCCCTCGACGCGCAAGGAGCCCTGCGCGACGACCTGCGCGTCCTCGTCATGTCCGCCACGCTCGACGGCGCGCGGGTCTCGCGCCTCATGGGTGATGCACCGATCATTCGATCCGAGGGCCGGGCCTATCCCGTCGAGACACGCCATATCGAGCGCGATCCCAACCGGCGGATCGAAGAGGCAATGACCGATGTCATCGGAAGGGCGCTCCGAGCCGATCCCGGCTCCGTCCTCGCCTTCCTGCCCGGACAGGGGGAGATACGGCGGGTGGCTGATCTCCTCGCCGAACGTGTGGACGAGAACACGCAGATCGCGCCCCTCTACGGCGCCCTCCCCCCGGCGGAGCAGGACCGTGCCGTAGCACCCGCTCCTGCGGGCACGCGCAAGGTGGTGCTCGCCACCAGTATCGCCGAGACCTCGCTGACCATCGAGGGGGTGCGGATCGTGGTGGATTCCGGCTTGTCGCGGGTACCGCTGTATGAGCCGGGCATCGGCCTCACTCGCCTCGTCACCGCCCGTTCCTCCCGCGCCTCGGTGGATCAGCGGCGCGGTCGCGCCGGGCGCACCGAACCGGGCATCTGCTATCGCCTCTGGACAGAGGCTGCGACCAACGCGCTCGAACCGTTCACCCGGCCCGAGATCCTGGCGGCCGACCTCTCCGGCTTGCTCCTCGATTGCGCAGCCTGGGGGGTCCCCGACCCCGCGACCCTGTCGTTCCTCGATTCTCCGCCCGCTCCGGCGCTGGCCGAGGCGCGCCTGATGCTGCGCGACCTGTCCGCGCTCGATACCGACGGACGCCTCACCGAGATGGGGCGGGCGTTGCGTGCCATTCCCCTTCCGCCTCGCCTGGCGCGGATGGTGGTCGCGGCCGCCGGGCTCGGCCGGGCACGTGAGGCGGCCGACCTCGCGGCCGTGCTCGTCGAGCGCGGCCTCGGAGGCGACGATGTCGATCTCGCCGTCCGTGCCGACCGATTCACCCGGGACCGGGGCACCCGCGCCGCCGACATGCGCCGGCTGTCGCGCGGCTGGGCCCAGCAGGCCGAGGGCTTCGCCCCGCGCTTTCCCGCCGCATCGCAGGAGCACGATCTCTCTGGCGCCGGACCTCTCCTGGCGTTGGCCTATCCCGACAGGGTCGCCCGCGCGCGCGGGCGGGACGGCGAATTCGTGATGGCGAACGGTCGCGCCGGACGCCTGGATCCGGCCACGGCGCTTGCCCGCGAACCCTTCGTCGTCGTGGCCGACATCGCCGGCACCGCGGCGTCCGGGCGTATCCTCGCCGCCGCCGCGATCCGCCTGGACGAGATCGAGGCTCTGTTCGCGGATCGGATCACGTCGATCACCCAAGTCGTCTTCGACAAGGCGTCCCGATCGTTGCGGGCTCGCGCGTCCCGCCGCCTCGGCTCGGCGACCCTGGGCGAGCGTATCCTGCCCGTGCCGCCGGATGCGTCTTCCGCCACGATCCTGGCGCGGGGCATTGTAGGCATCGGCCTCGACAGCCTTCCCTGGACACCCGCTCTGGCCCAATGGCGGGCCCGCCTGGGTTTCCTTCGTGCGGCAGAGGGCGAAGCTTGGCCCGACATTTCCGACGCGGCCTTGAGCGCGACGATCGAGGATTGGCTCGCGCCGGAGATCGAAGGACGCACGAGCCTCGATGCCATCACGGCCGATAATCTCGGCCGGGCACTGCACTCGCTCCTGCCCTGGGACCAGCGTCATCGTCTGGATGCCGAGGCGCCGACTCATGTGGAGGTCCCGACGGGATCGCGCATCGCCATCGACTACGATGCCGAGGGTGGACCGGTCCTCGCCGTCCGGGTGCAGGAGCTGTTCGGCCTCGACCGCCACCCCACGATCGCTGGTGGCCGCGTACCGCTGGTGCTCCACCTGCTGTCGCCGGCCTCGCGGCCGATCCAGATCACGAAGGACTTGCCCGGCTTCTGGCGCGGCTCATGGAGCGCCGTTCGCACGGAGATGCGCGGCCGCTACCCACGCCATCCATGGCCGGACGATCCCCTGACGGAGCCGCCCACCCGGCGCGTAAAGCCTAGGGGAACATGATGCAGAGGTTCTTCGAACTCGGAGCGCTGCTCGATCCGAGAGGCAGGTTGTCCCGCGCGGGCTACGGCCGGCGACTTATCCGGATGTTGCTCGCATTCATCGGTCTGGGCAGCCTGTCCATCCTGCTCGCGTCTCTGGAGGCCCGGTTTGCGGCGCTTGCGATCCTCTCCACCGGTATCATGGGAACGGCGGTGCTCGCCTCTGTGGCTACGGTCCAACGCCTGCACGATCGGGACCGAACCGGCTGGTGGCTGCTCCCCAACATTCTGGTCACGCTCGCCGGCTTCGCGCCGATCGAGACGCTTGCCGATGCCTATCCGGTGGCGGTGATAGCCGTGACGCTCGCGCTGGCCGGATTCAGCCTGTGGTTTCTCATCGAGACCCTCGGCCGCCGGGGCACGGCCGGCCGCAACCGCTACGGGCCCGAACCCGGGCGCTGAGACGTCTTCAATGCACTCGCGCGCGATCCACGACGGCGCGGGCCGCCGCGAAGGCCTCGTCCGCATCCAGATCTGTGGTGTCGAGCACCACGGCATCGGCGGCGGCCTTCAGGGGCGCCGTCGAGCGTTGAGCATCACGTGCGTCGCGGGCGACGATGTCGGCGAGGATCGCGCCGAGACTCGCCGGCTCGCCGCGCCGCATGAGTTCGAGGTGACGGCGCCGGGCACGCTCTTCGGCGGCGGCGGTGATGAACAGCTTCACCTGGGCCTGCGGACACACCACCGTACCGATGTCGCGACCGTCGAGGACGGCGCCGCTGGCCCCTCCGGCGAAACGCTGCTGCCAGGCGAGCAGGGCCGCACGTACGGCCGGGATCGACGAGATCCGGGAGGCCGCATCTCCCATCGCGCGCTCCCGCAGGCGCGGATCCGCGAGACGGTCGACGATCAGCGTCGACGCGGCGCGCGCGGCGGCAGCGTGGTCGTCGAGATTGCAGCCGGCATCGATCACGGTGAGCGCCACGGCCCTGTAGAGCAGCCCGGTATCGAGATGCGGCAGCCCGTAATGCGCGGCGAGCCGCTTGGCGAGCGTACCTTTGCCGGAAGCGGCCGGCCCGTCGATCGCGATGACCATCGGCATGGGGGTCACTCCGCGATATGGCCGCCGAGCGCCCGCATCGTCGGCAGGAAGCTCGGGAAGCTGGTGGCGATCATGGCGCCGTCATCGACGGTGACGGGCTCCTTCGTCGCGAGGCCCATGACCAGGAAGGCCATGGCGATGCGGTGATCGAGATGGGTCGCCACCGTGCCGCCGCCGCGCGCCGTCGAGCCGTCACCCTCGACGATCAGGTCGTCTCCCTCGATCCGATAGGAGACACCGTTCTCGCGCAATCCATCCGCCACGGCGGCGAGGCGATCGGATTCCTTCACGGTCAGTTCGTGCAGCCCGTTCATCCGGGTGACGCCATCGGCAAAGGCGGCGGCGACGGCGAGAACGGGATATTCGTCAATCATCGAAGGCGCGCGCTCGGCCGGCACGTCGACGCCCTTCAGGCGGCTTGCGCGGACATGGAGGTCGGCCACCGTCTCGCCACCCTCGTCGCGCTCGTTGCGGCGTTCGATATCCGCGCCCATCTCGATCAGTGTTGTGATGAGGCCGATGCGGAGCGGATTCATCATCACGCCCTGGATCGTCACCTCGGAGCCGGGAACGAGGAGGGCCGCTACCAGCGGGAAGGCCGCCGAGGACGGATCGGCCGGCACGATCACGTCGGTGCCGCGCAGGGTCGGCTGTCCGGTCAGGGCGATGGAGCGGCCATGGCCTCCCGGTCCGTGCGGGGTCACGCTCACTTCGGCGCCGAAGAGGCGCAGCATCCGCTCGCTATGGTCCCGGGTCGCCGCGGCCTCGATCACCGTCGTCGTGCCCGGTGCGTTGAGGCCAGCCAGCAACACCGCGGATTTGATCTGCGCCGAGGCGACGGGCGTCTCGTAGGTGATCGGAATGGCCTCACGCGGCCCGCGCAGGGTGAGCGGCACGCGGCCGCCCTCCTCTTCCCCGAGCACCTCGGTCCCCATGCGGATCAGCGGATCGAGGATGCGGCGCATGGGGCGCTTACGCAGGGAGGCGTCGCCGTCGAAGGTCGCGGTGACATGCTGGCCGCCGACGACGCCCATCATCAAGCGCGAGCCCGTGCCGGCATTACCGAAATCGAGCACGTCCGCGGGGTCGGTCATTCCGCCTATGCCGACGCCGCGCACTACCCAGCGGCCTTCGCCGAGGCGGTCGATCCCGGCGCCGAGAGCCCTCGCGGCGGCGGCCGTGCGCAGGACATCGTCGCCTTCAAGCAGTCCCTCGACGCGGGTCTCGCCGATGCTGAGCAGTCCGAAGATCATCGCCCGGTGGGAGATCGACTTGTCGCCCGGCGGCCGCAGCGTGCCGCGCAAGGACGTGCCGGCAGAAGCGGTCAGGGGCTGCGGTGCGGAATGGTGAGACACGGGAATGGTGACTTTTCGGCTTATGGGCGCGGTAGGGCCGTCAACGGCCGGCCGTTCAGCCGGCTACGACGCCATGGGGCCGGTTACCATGCACTCGGGGCGGCGTCATCCGACCCGACAACGCCTCGATGTGGTTGCGTCTGGATAAGCGCACGGCCGATTGAAGTGTACGATTACAGCGAGAGCATTTGACAGGACGGTTTCACCCGACTAACGGGGCGCCTCTCCCAAAACCCTATCAGAGGTTCGCCCGTGGCCAGACCGGAACTCGGCTTGAAGCGTCAATGCATGAGCTGCGGCGCGAAATTCTACGATCTCGACAAAGATCCGGCGACCTGCCCGAAATGCGGGACGATCTATCAGGCAGCGGCGACCTCCCGTGTCGCGGCTCCTGCGCTGGCCTCCCGCGCCGCGGCCGTCCCGGCCGACGACGATGAGGACACCGACGGCGAAAAGGGCGGTCCCGAGATCGTCTCCCTCGATGAAGTCGAGGCCGCCGAGGACGAAGCAGACACCACGCCCGGCGACGACGATGCCGATTCCACCGACAGCGACGACACCTTCCTGGAAGAGGAAGATGCCGGCGACGACGATGTGGCCGATCTCATCGACGGCGACATCGAGAACGACGAGGAAAGCTGAGTCCTTTCTTCGGGCGGCGTCCTCCCGCCGAAAGCATGTCCCGCAAAAATCTGCGCGGCGAATGCGATTAGGGGCTTGAGTCCAGGCAAGCCGCCGAATATAGAACCGCCTCCGCCGGACGCCGAAAGGCAAGCCGGTCGGCACGGCCACCGCGAGACTTGATTGCGGTGGTTCCAGAAATGGGGCCTTAGCTCAGCTGGGAGAGCGCTTCCATGGCATGGAAGAGGTCATCGGTTCGATCCCGTTAGGCTCCACCATTTCTTTTTCCTTCCGAGTATCGGATACTGACCGTTGGTTGGTCAGAATTGATTCGGAACAAGCAGGTCATTGTCGATGCTTCATCGATGATGAAAGCGGCCGCAAGACGAGATCGCGGTCGTAGCGAAATGTGGGGCCTTAGCTCAGCTGGGAGAGCGCTTCCATGGCATGGAAGAGGTCATCGGTTCGATCCCGTTAGGCTCCACCATTCGATTTCTCGACGGAGCTCCGGCCGGGCGCCGACAAAGCTTCGCGTACGATCGTCACTTTCTTGCAAGCAAGATCGACTGCGCGCCGTTGCGGATGGCGCGGTCGAAACCTGTTTGCCGTCACGCGATGTGGAAATCGAGATCCGTCAGCGCGATCGGATGATCAAGGGTCGCGAAGGTAACGTCGCTGGTGCTGCCGCTGCAATCCTTGTCGTAGGACAGCGCACCGCTGGTCGGGTCGTAAAGGATGCGGCCGGTCGCATCCACCGAGCCGTTGGAAAGGTCCTTGAAGGCCTCAGCGGCCAGAACCCCCACCGGCGGTGTCGTGGCAATCGCATGCGCGATCTCAATGATATCGACGGTTTTGGAATCAGTGATGTGATCCACGTTGGCGCTGGAGAACGTCGTTCTGAAATGGAAGGTGTCACGGCCTGTGCCGCCGGTCAGGACGTCCTCGTCGGCGAGACCGTCGAGCGAGTCGTCGCCGGCCCCGCCCGAAAGGGTATTGGCGCTCTTGCTGCCGGCGATCGCGTCGGCGAAGACCGAGCCGATCACGGACTCGATCGACGTCAGGGTATCCGTCCCTTCGGATGTGTCGGTCGCAGTCCCGACCGCCACGTCGATCCCAGCGCCATGGGTCCCGCTGAAGAGTTCGTCGTTCCGGAAGTCGACCGTATCGATTTGGTCCGAAGGATTGAGGTAAGTGTCGCCGTCAGCAATAAGATTGCAGATTGTCGACTCAGCCATCTGTCCAATCAGATTTGCGTGATTTATTGATTCGACTCGTTTTTTAATTAAGCAATATTTTTAAAATACTACAGTCGATTGAAATAAACATGCAACATATGCGCGAATATCAACGATGACTTTATTGCTCCATCGCTTGATCGACAGCCGCGTCAAAGACCTCCGCTCGGTTTGGAAGCGTTCGGCTTGATCTCTCGATCTGGCGCTGTCCGCATTCTGTGAACCGGTGCAGGGAATGCATGGGAAGGTGCGGGATGACGGAGTGTGCCCCATCCGACCGCGTGATAGTTCGAGGCCATGACTCTTCCCGCCGAGCCGCGTGCCCTGACTGCCTCCGCTCTCCCCACGGCCGAAATGCTGATCGAGACGCTCTGCGCACGTCTTCTCAGCGGCGACAGCGCGACATCCGTCCTTGAACATTGGTGTGCAGAGCGCCGGCTCTCATCCGAACCCCGTCTCGTGGCGACCCGGGTTGGAGGTCCGATGCGGGCACCCAGCGATGTCCAGAGCGAGAGGCTCTGTCTCCTCGACGACGAGGCGGTCCGCTACCGGCATGTCAGCTTGAGCTGCGGGCCGTACATCCTGTCGAAGGCCGAGAACTGGTACGTGCCGGCCCGATTGACGCCGGAGATGAATCGGCTGCTGGACGTCACCGAGGAGCCGTTCGGCCGCGTGGTCCACGCGTTGTTCCCCAAACGCCGTAATCTCAAAGTTCACCGGCTGTGGCCCAAGGCCGCCGGGCTTCCCGGCCGGTCTGATCTCGTCTTCGCGATCGAAGCCGTCCTGTCGGACCGGGCCGGCCGTCCGATCTGCGAAGTCAGCGAGACCTATACCGGTGCGATCCTCGCCCTTGGTGACGAATAGACGTCGTCGGCAGGGATCCATTCCAGCCTTTCCGCCCTCAATCGGTGAAGCGAGAGTCCGGGTCGAGCTTGGACAGCTTCAGCAGGTTCTGTCCGTAGGCGGTCTTGGCGAAGAGTTCGCCGCGAGCGATGAGCTGCGACTTGTCGATGAAGCCCTGGAGGTAGGCGATCTCCTCCAGGCACGCGACCTGGAGACCCTGGCGGTTCTGCAGGGTGCGAACGAATTCACCGGCTTCGAGCAGGCTGTCATGTGTGCCGGTATCGAGCCAGGCGTAGCCGCGCGACATCCTCTCCACATGAAGGTCGCCGAGGTCGAGATAGGCTTGGTTGACGCTCGTGATCTCGAGCTCACCACGAGCCGAGGGCTTCACCGCGGCGGCGATGTCGAGCACCCGGTTGTCGTAGAAGTACAGGCCGGTCACGGCCCAGGGGCTTTCCGGCTGCGTCGGCTTCTCGACGATGCGCAGGGGCCGGCCATCGCGGTCGAGGGTGACCACGCCGTAAGCCTCGGGATGGTCCACGTGGTAGGCGAAGATCGTCGCGCAATTCGTCCGTTCGCGCGCCCGCTGCAGCATGGCGCTCATGCCGGAGCCGAAGAACAAGTTATCACCGAGCACGAGTGCCACGTCATCCGAACCGACGAAGTCGCGGCCGATCGTGAAGGCTTGGGCGAGGCCTTCGGGACGTGGCTGCAAGGCGTAGCTGAAGGTCAGTCCGAACTGCTCGCCGGTGCCGAACAGGCGCTCGTAATTGCCGAGATGCTCCGGGCTCGAGATGATCAGGATCTCGCGAATCCCGGCGAGCATCAGCACCGAGACCGGATAATAGATCATCGGCTTGTCGTAGACGGGAAGCAACTGCTTGTTGATCGACAGCGTCGCCGGATGAAGGCGCGTGCCGGAGCCACCGGCGAGAACGATGCCCTTCATGACCGAATCTCCGCTGGATCATAAGCCGGCTGGAACGGCACGGGTCCGATCAGCCTGTCGAGAATGTCGTCGAGCGCAGCCTGCCAAAGCCTCGGTTCGATCCCGTAGGCCTGCGTCAGGCTGTCCGTCGACAGTTCCGAATTGGCGGGGCGTCTGGCGGGCGTCGGGTATGCGCTGGTGGGGATGCCGTTCACGGGAACGAGGCGGCCACCTCGCGCGGCCGATCCGGCCACGATCGCCTTCGCAAAGCCTGCCCAGGTGGTCGCTCCGGCATTGACGAAATGGTGCGTACCCGTCGGTGCATCGGCGTCGCCGGACAGACGTGATGCGATCGTCGCCAGCGCCTCGGCGAGGTCGATGGCGGAAGTCGGGCAACCATGCTGGTCGTCGACGACGCCGAGGGCGTCGCGCTCCGCGGAGAGCCGCAGCATCGTCTTGACGAAGTTCGACCGATGTGGACTGACGACCCAGGCCGTGCGGATGATCGCATGGCGTGGGTTGCCCGTGCGGACGGCCATTTCGCCGGCGGCCTTGCTCGCGCCGTAGACGCTCGTCGGCCGCACGGACGCATCGGGTGCATAGGCACCCGAGGCCGTACCGTCGAACACGTAGTCGGTGGAGACATGGACGAGGGGAATGCCGTGGCGCGTCGTCTCGGCGGCAAGGATCGCCGGCGCGAGCGCGTTGAGGCGCCAAGCCTCGACGATGTCGGTCTCTGCCTTGTCCACGGCGGTGTAGGCAGCGGTGTTCACCACGGCTCCGAACGTGCGTTCGGAGAACTGGCGCGTCACCGCCTCGGCATCGGTGATGTCGAGGTCCGAGCGCGTTGGGGCGACGACCCTAACACCCTCGGGCCAGTGTCGGAAAGCCTGCAACTCCGTGCCGACCTGGCCCGCACCGCCGAGGATCAGGATATCCATGTCAGGCGCCCGCGGCGGCGGAGACGCCGAGGCCGAGACGCTCACCGGTGTAACGGCCCTCTCGGATAGGGCGCCACCAAGCCTCGTTGTCGAGATACCACTGCACGGTGTCTTCCAGCGCCTGCTCGAAGTTTTTGGTCGGAACCCAGCCGATCTCGTGTTCGGCCTTGCCGGGGTCTATGGCGTAGCGACGGTCGTGGCCAGGTCGGTCTGCGACGAAGGAAATCAGGCGCTCATGTGGTCCGTGATCGGGCAGCAACCGGTCGAAGGCGGCGCAGAGCGCGTTCACCACCGCAAGGTTGTTGCGCACTGAACGGCCGCCAAGGAGGTAGGTCTCTCCCAGTTTGCCCGACTCCAGCACCGCCACGAGACCTCGGGCGTGGTCCTCGACATGGATCCAGTCGCGCTCGTTGAGCCCGTCACCGTAGACCGGCAGGGGACGACCTTCCAGCGCGTTGAGGATCATCAGCGGGATCAGCTTCTCCGGGAAATGACGGGGGCCGTAATTGTTCGAGCAATTCGTGACCAGGACCGGCAGGCCATAGGTCTCGTGCCACGCCCTGGCGAGATGGTCGGAGGCGGCCTTAGACGCCGAATAGGGCGAGCGCGGATCGTATCGGCTCTCCTCGGTGAAGAAACCATCCGGCGGCAGCGAGCCGTAGACCTCGTCGGTGGAGACGTGGAGGAACCGGAATGCGTCCCTCGCCTCGCCGGTCAAGCTCTCCCAATGGGTCCGGGCGCCGTCCAGCATCACCTGGGTGCCGACGACATTGGTTCGGATGAAGGCGCCGGGATCGGTGATCGAACGGTCCACGTGACTTTCGGCAGCTAGATGCATCACGGCATCGGGGCGAAACTGCGAAAAGAGCGCATGAACAGCCTGAGGATCGCAGATGTCGCCGGTGACGAGTCGATGGCGCGGATCACCGTCGAGGGGCGCCAGCGAGATCGGGTTGGCCGCATAGGTCAAAGCGTCGAGTGTCGCGACCTCGTGGCCGAGCCCTTGAACAAGATGCAGGACCAGCGCTGAACCGATGAAGCCACAGCCACCGGTGACCAGAATACGTCGAGACTTGCCCTTATCTTCATGCATGAGCCGGTCCGTGTCCTCTTGCCGAAACATCTGATCGCCGCGTTGCTGCCGAGAGGGCCGCTAGAATACCAAACTCAGTTGCGTGAAGGATGGCGCCGCACGATCCTTATCTGAGAGGATGGCCTTTCCTTCGTCGACCGGCCAGTCGATGGCGAGGTCCGGATCGTTCCATGCGAGGTTTCTGTCATGCTCACGGCTGTAATACGCCGACACCTTGTAGGCGACCATCGTGTCGGGTTCCAGGGTGCAGAATCCATGGGCGAAGCCGACGGGAACGTAGAGCTGTTTGCCGTCCGCTGCGTCGAGCCGAACCGCAACGTGACTTCCATAGGTCGACGAGCCTCGTCTGAGATCGACGGCGACATCGAGTACGGAGCCGGAAAGAACGCGGACCAGCTTGGCTTGCCCCGCCGGTTCGAGCTGGAAATGCAATCCGCGAACGGTGCCGCTCTGCGTCGAGAACGATTGGTTGTCCTGGACGAATACATCGTCGATCCCGGCCCCGGCCAGGGTATCGGCCCGGAAGGTCTCCGAGAACCAGCCCCTGTCGTCGCCGAAACGGTTCGGTACGATCACTTTCACCGCAGGAATCTGCGTCTCGATTACACGCATCGCGATACATGGCCTTTCTCAAATGTTGCCTCTAGGCGCGTCTCGGAGCTGCCTGTCAAGGAGTGCGGCCCAGTCTCTGACCAGCTTTGAGCCTTCGCTTGCCCGTCACGTCTTGGAGGACTAAGTCCCGTCCCTCTCGGACAAGGGCCGTCTAGACGGCTTTGGCAGGCCTGCGGGAAGGCGAAGGACAAAAATGACGTTCAGATCGACCTCGATGCGTTCCGCCGCTGCCGCATTGATCAGTCTGTTGCTGACAGGGGGGGCATTCGCCGAGAAGGGCGTAGACCCGAGCGGCGTGTGGCTCACCGAGAACGGTGATTCGAAAGTTCGGATTTCCCGGTGCGGGAGCGGCTATTGCGGCACCCTCGTCAGCGTGCCCGGGCCTGGCCTCGACTCGAAGAATCCTGATGCGTCGCTGAACTCCCGCAGTCTGATCGGTGTGCAGATCATGAATGCCGGAACCCCGTCCGGGGACGGCTACGACGGCTCGCTCTACAACCCCAACGACGGGAAGACCTATTCCGGCAGCCTCACGATCAAGGGGCCGAACGTGGTGGAGGTCGCCGGTTGCGTGATGAGCGTATTCTGCAAGCGGCAGACTTGGAAACGCGTCAACTGACCGACAGGGCCTCGGCGATGGCGTCGATCGCCGCTTGCGCGCCGGTCCCTTCCGGACCGCCGGCCTGCGCCATGTCGCGGCGTCCGCCGCCACCCTTGCCGCCGAGATGCCCCGCGCCGGCCCTGACGAGGCCCACCGCGTCGTAGCGACCGGTCAGATCCTCGGTGACACCGACGACGAGGCCGGCCTTGCCATCGGGCGACAAGCCGACGATTGCGACGATGCCGGAGCCGATGCGGCTCTTGCCGGCATCGACCAAGCTCTTCAAGTCGCGTGTCTCCACGCCCTCCACGATCTTGGCCATGAACGTGATGCCGGCGATCTCGACGATGCCGTCATCGCCTCCCGACGTGCCCCCCATCGCCAGCTTCTTCTTCACCTCCGACAATTCGCGCTCCAGGCGACGGCGGTCCTCGATGAGGGCGGCCAAGCGCTCCGGTACATCGGCACTCTGTGCCTTCAACAGCCCGGCGATCTGTCCCAAGGTCCGGCTTTCCTCGGCACGATGACGACGGGCAAAACCGGCGGTGAGGGCCTCGATCCGGCGTACGCCGGCGCCGACGGCGCTCTCGCCGAGGACCGAGATCTGGCCGATCTCACCGGTGCGCTCGGCATGGGTGCCGCCACAGAGTTCGATCGAGAAGGCCGGTAGACGACGCGCCTCCGCGATATCGCCCTCGTCGTCGACGGGACGTCCCATCGAGACGACGCGGACTTCGTCGCCGTACTTCTCGCCGAACAAAGCGCGAGCGCCGGAGGCCACGGCATCGTCCTGAGCCATCAACTTCGTCACGACGGGTGTGTTCTGGAGCAGCACCGCGTTGGCGATATCCTCGACGGCTCGGATCTCCGCCTCGTCCATCGGCTTCGGATGGCTGAAGTCGAAGCGCAGGCGCTCGGCCGAGACCAGGGAGCCTTTCTGCGCCACGTGATCGCCCAGCACCTGGCGCAGGGCCTCGTGTAGCAAGTGGGTCGCGGAGTGGTTGGCCCGGATCGCCGTGCGGCGCGCATGATCGACGGAAAGTTCCACCGCCTGGCCCATGGCGAGTCGTCCCTCGTCCACGATGACGTGATGGACGAAGAGGTCGCCGAGCTTCTTCTCGGTCGCGGTCACTCGGGCCTTGAGACCGGGCCCGGCGAGGATACCTGTGTCGCCCACCTGCCCCCCCGACTCGGCGTAGAAGGGCGTCTGGTTCACCAGGACGAGGCCGGTTTCTCGAGCGGACAGGCTCTCGACCTCGCCGCCGTCCCGCAGGATCGCCGTGACGATCCCCTCTGCAATCTCGGTCTCGTAGCCGAGGAACTCATTGGCGCCGAGGCGTTCCTTGATGCCGTACCAGACCGTCTCGGTGGCCGCCTCCCCAGAGCCGGTCCAGGCGGCACGGGCGGCCTTGCGCTGGCGCTCCATCGCCTGGCCGAACGCGTCGGTGTCGACGCCGATGCCACGGGCCTTGAGGGCGTCCTGGGTCAGGTCGAGCGGGAAGCCGTAGGTGTCGTAGAGGGTGAAGGCGGTCTCGCCGGACAGGTTCTGCCCCGGGATGAGCGTGCGGCTCTCGGAATCGAGGATTGCGAGGCCGCGCTCAAGGGTACGGCGGAAGCGGGTCTCTTCCAGGCGCAGGGTTTCGGAGATGAGCCCTTCGGCACAGGCGAGTTCCGGATAGGCCTGCCCCATTTCGCGGATGAGGGTCGGTACGAGGCGGAACATCACCGGCTCGCGCGAGCCGAGAAGTTCAAGATGGCGCATGGCGCGGCGCATGATCCGGCGCAGGACGTAGCCGCGGCCCTCGTTCGACGGCAGCACGCCGTCCGCGATCAGGAACGAGACCGAGCGCAGATGGTCGGCGATGACGCGGTAGGAGGCGACGTTGCCGGGCTCGGGAGGACGACCGACCGCGTGGCTGACCGCATCGATGAGCGCCCTGAACAGATCCGTGTCGTAATTGCTGGTAACGCCCTGGAGGATCGCCGCCATGCGCTCCAGCCCCATGCCGGTATCGATCGAGGGACGCGGCAGGGAGAGGCGGTTGCCCGGCTCGATCTGCTCGTACTGCATGAAGACGAGGTTCCAGAATTCCAGGAACCGATCGCCGTCCTCATCCGGCGAGCCGGGCGGTCCACCCTGGAGGCCGGGACCCTGATCGATGAAGATCTCCGAGCAGGGCCCGCAGGGGCCAGTATCGCCCATCTGCCAGAAATTGTCCGATGTGCCGATGCGGATGATCCGGTCGTCCGAGAACCCGGCGATCTTCCGCCAGAGTGCGGCAGCGTCGTCGTCATCGGCATAGACGGTGACGAGCAGCCGGTCCTTGGACAGACCGAATTCCTTCGTGATCAAGGTCCAGGCGAGTTCGATCGCCTGCGGCTTGAAATAATCACCGAAGGAGAAATTGCCGAGCATCTCGAAGAAGGTGTGATGACGCGCGGTGTAACCGACATTGTCGAGGTCATTGTGCTTGCCCCCGGCGCGCACGCATTTCTGCGCGGTGGTCGCCCGATTGTAGGCGCGCTTCTCGACACCGGTGAAGACGTTCTTGAACTGCACCATCCCCGCATTGGTGAACATCAATGTCGGGTCGTTGCGGGGAACGAGTGACGATGACGGCACCACGGCGTGGTCCGCCTTGGCGAAATAGTCGAGGAAGGCCGACCGGATCTCGTTGACGCCGCTCATCGTGAATTGACTCTGTCGTGGGCTTCGGACGGTCATTCGGACCGCCCGAGGGCTTCTTCGTAGCTCGCGCCCTCATAAGGAGGCCGGAGCGCCGAGTCACGCCCGGTACCCTGCAGACGGTTTCGCTTTCTTCACGGCTCGGGCTAGGAACGAGCCGCCGCTTCAGCCCTAGACCGGGACGACCGGTCTCCAAGGATCACACATATGCCGGTTGAAATTCGCCTTCTCGCCTGGTCTTGCCTGCTCGGACTCGTTCACGTCATCGCGGCATCCGCCAGCGGCCTGCAGCAGCGTGGTGGTTACGCCTGGGCCGCCAGCAACCGGGATGGAAGGACGCCGGAGGTGACTGGAGCGGCTGCCCGCCTCGAGAAGGCCTCGAAGAATTTTTTCGAGACGTTCCCGATCTTCGCCTCCCTCGTCCTCGCCTGTGCCGTCACCGGGCGGCACAACACCGCGGTGGTACTCGGCGCCTATCTCTATTTCTTCGCGCGCCTGATCTACCTGCCGCTTTTCGGATTCGGCATTCCGAAGGTGCGCAGCATCGTCTGGGGCGTGTCGATCGTCGGGATTCTCTTCGTGCTCTGGGGCCTGTTCATCAAGATCCTGCCCTATAGCAGCTGAGCGTTGAGGCAGCCCGGAACAAAAGAGGCCGCCGCAGTAATCTGCGGCGGCCTCTTTGATTCAGTCCGGAGCGATCAGGCCTCGCCTTCGTCCAGATCGTCGGCCGTGGGCTTGGCGGTCTCAAGAATCTTGTCGGCGAGCAGACCCGAATTCTGTCGGATCGCAGCTTCGATCTTGTTGGCGATATCGGGATTATCGCGCAGGAAACCCTTCGAGTTCTCACGACCCTGGCCGAGCCGCTGGCTCGCATAGGAGAACCAGGCGCCGGATTTCTCGACGATACCGGCCTTCACACCGAGGTCGATGAGCTCGCCGACCTTCGACACGCCCTCGCCGAACATGATGTCGAACTCCACCTGCTTGAACGGCGGAGCGACCTTGTTCTTCACCACCTTGACGCGGACCTGATTGCCGATGGCCTCGTCGCGGTCCTTCAGGGTGGAGATACGGCGGATGTCGAGACGGACCGACGCGTAGAACTTCAAGGCGTTGCCGCCCGTCGTCGTCTCCGGGCTGCCATACATGACGCCGATCTTCATCCGGATCTGGTTGATGAAGATGACCATGCATTTTGAGCGCGAGATCGAACCGGTGAGCTTGCGCAGGGCCTGGCTCATGAGGCGCGCCTGGAGGCCGGGCTGACTGTCACCCATCTCGCCTTCGATCTCGGCGCGCGGCGTGAGCGCCGCAACCGAATCGACCACCAGCACGTCGATGGCGCCCGAACGCACTAGCGTGTCGGTGATCTCGAGGGCCTGCTCGCCGGTATCGGGCTGCGAGATCAGCAGATCGTCGAGCTGCACGCCGAGCTTGCGCGCATAGATCGGGTCGAGAGCGTGCTCCGCATCGACGAAGGCGCAGACGCCGCCCTTTTTCTGGGCCTCTGCGATGGTGTGCAGGGCGAGCGTGGTCTTGCCCGACGATTCCGGACCGTAGATCTCGATCACGCGGCCGCGCGGTAGGCCGCCGACTCCGAGCGCGATGTCGAGGCCCAGCGAGCCGGTGGAGACGGTCTCTACCTCTGCCACCTTGTCGTTCTTGCCGAGCCGCATGATCGAGCCCTTGCCGAAGGCACGCTCGATCTGGGACAGCGCGGCATCGATCGCCTTCGCCTTGTCCTTGTCCACCATCGGGGAATCCACAATTTTCAGCGCGGGCTGGGCCATTCGTCGGCATCCTTATGCATGGGGAGAGCTCAAGGCTCAATGCGCCTCGGATGTGACTTATGTACTTGTTTTGTTCTCATTGCGCAAGGGGCTATCGATTGGTTAGCGTGCCCGTAAGCCGCTCGTATCTCGATGTGAGCAGCTTCGAAGCGTGCTTAGTAAATCTATCTCACGCCAAAATCGATAAATCGGCGTATAGATTCATCAATGCGTTTCTATCTGAAATATACTTTCTATAGTTATAATTCTATTAGAGATTATTATGAACGGCACCATAAAACAATTATCTAAATTCGAATTGCATCAACAAATAAGGAAAATCAATAGAATTGACCCTAGGCGGGGTGATTACCAATATATCAAGAGCGCCTACGAACAAATAGTTCAAGGTTTTTTGATCAACGTTGTGATGAGCTCGGGCGGAGAGCTTTTCTTCCGCGCCCGTAAGAACCCACGATCGAAGATTTTGCATGTCGATGAGATGGGCGCGCCGCCAATTTCAACAGTCACCGGATTTCAGAGATGCAATCCACCACATATTCCGATGTTTTATTGTGCATCAAAAAGAATAACAGCGATAATTGAATGCCGTCCAAATCTTGGCGATCAATTCTATCTTGGTCAATGGATCGGCAAAGGTCCAGTTCCAATAAATCGTGTATTTGATCCGTGGGTAATAAAAGGGGATGAGGAAATTTCGTCTACAGCATCCGAAATTCTTACCCCGCATTTAGATACAATTTTCACGCGACGTATTCATGAAACATTTTCCGACGACTATAAATTTACGGCAGCTATTGCCCAGCTACTGACGGCAAATTATGATGTAGCTGTAGATTTAGATATACGCGAAGATAAAACAGTAGGCTTGCGATATCCTTCAGTAATGACCTTTGAAGATAGCTATAATACAACGATGCACGTAAAATTTTCGAAAGATCGCCTGGAATTACTACACTTGATGGAATTAAAGGTAGTCGATTTTGCTAATGAAGTTCCGATTTTGACAGTTTCTGACACGGCACTCGAATTTGACAAGGGCATCGTGCATTGGACTGGAGATAAAAATTTGATCCCAGCTTTTAAAAGCTCTAGAAATGAAGTTTTGTTTCGATCCAATGAGAGGAGATGGCTTCTCGAAACAAGCAACAGTCCGGTTTCAGTGGACGAATTCCAGCAGCTTTTGAAAGAATAAAAAATTATCGAGCGATCGTCTGCTTCACCGTCTCCACCAGCTGCTTGAGGCTGAAGGGCTTGGGCAGGAAGTTGAAATCCTCCCCGTCCGGCAGGTTTTTTCGGAACGCATCCTCGGCATAGCCCGAGACGAAGATCACCTTCAGGTCGGGCCGGTGCTTGCGCAGTTCTCGCAAGAGCGTCGGTCCGTCCATCTCCGGCATCACCACATCGGACACGACGAGGTCGATGGGCTGGTCGGCGTCGCTGATGAGCGCCAGCGCGTCGAGGCCGGACGCCGCCTCGAGCACGGTATAGCCGCGTGCCGAAAGCGCACGGCTGTTGACCGCGCGGACCGGGTCCTCGTCCTCCACGAGAAGGATCACGCCCTGGCCGGTATGGTCCGGCGACGGCTTGCGCGGGGCCGACCTGTCGGAGCCCGCCGGCCTTTCGAGTTCCGGAGTACCCTTGAGTCGATTGACCGCGATCTCAGCACTGCTCTGGCCAGCGGCGGGCGGCGGGATCGTGTCGGATATGGGCTCGGCGGCCGGCTCGTGGCGCGGCAGATAGATGCGGAAGGCGGTGCCCTTGCCCACGGTCGATTGCACGTCGATGGTGCCGCCGCTCTGCTTGATGATACCGAAGACTGTGGAAAGGCCGAGACCGGTGCCCTTGCCGATATCCTTGGTGGTGAAGAACGGCTCGAAGATCTTCTCCATCACATCGGACGGGATGCCCTCGCCGGTATCGAGCACCTCGATCAGCACGTGGTCGCCGGCCGGCGCGCCGGATTGCGGTTCGCCGTTCTCCAGGCCCTGGAGGATGTTGGCGGTGCGGATCAGAAGACGGCCGCCATTCGGCATCGCGTCGCGGGCATTGACCGCGAGGTTCACGATGACCTGCTCGAACTGATTCACGTCGGCCTTGATCGGCCAGATGTCGCGTCCGTGCTTGAGGTCGAGGTCGACCCGCTCGCCGAGCAGACGTTTCAGCAGAAGTGTCAGGTCGGACAGCGCCTCGCCGACATTCATCACCTCCGGGCGCAAGGTCTGACGCCGCGAGAAGGCCAGTAGCTGACGCACCAGGCTCGCGGCCCGGTTGGCGTTCTGCTTGATCTGCATGATGTCTTGGAAGGCCGGATCGGTCGGCCTGTGGCTCGCGAGCAGCAGGTCGGAATAGCCGATGATGGCCTGGAGGACGTTGTTGAAGTCGTGCGCGATACCGCCGGCGAGCTGGCCGACCGTATCCATCTTCTGGGTCTGGGCGATCTGCTGCTCGAGCTGACGCTGGGCCGTCGTGTCCAGGGCATAAAGGATCACGCGCTCTCGGTCGGCCTGAGACGCGGCATCGGCCGGTTCCGTCGCCGTCGAGGTGTCGCCGCCGGCCGGGCTGAGCCAGACCCGGGCCGAACGGTTGCCCGGCCCTGCCAGCGCCACTTCGATCGGCTGGACCTCCACCGTGCCGTCGGCGGCCTTCAGCAGGGCGGCTTCGAGGGCCGCGCGGTCGCGGTCGACAAGGGCCTCCCACATGGTCGGTTCGGTGCCGAGCTCGCCCCTGCCATCCGGCACGGCCTGGCGCGGCGTGCCGCCGAACAGCCGGGCGAAAGAGGCATTGGCGCGCGCGATGCGTCCGGTACGGTCGAGGGTCGCGATCGCGATGGGGCTGTTGTTGAGGAAGCGGGCGAGCCGCACCTCTGCCGCGCGCTGCGGCTCGTCGCTCTCGGCACCGGCCGAGCGGTTGAGTACGAAAGTGCGCGAGGGACCGGGCTTGCCATCCTGGCCGAAGGCGACGCGGTGGTAGAGCCGGGCTGGAAGCGGCTGGCCGTTTCGGCGGCGCAAATCGAGATCGAACCGATCGGTTCGAACCTCGCCGGGCAGACCCTCGGTGGCGGTGAGCACGTCGGCGCTCGGTGCGATCTCGGGGAGACGCAGCCCGCCCGATCCCACGGTGGCGAGGTCGTATCCGAGCCAGGAGGCAAGCGTCGCATTCATGTAGACGATGGAACCGGCCGGATCGATGGAGAGAAAGCCGGCCGGTGCGTGGTCGAGATAGTCGATCGCGTGCTGGAGTTCCTGGAAGACGTTTTCCTGGCGCTCGCGCTCGTGGGTGATGTCGGTGACCGTCCACAGGGTCGCAGGCAGTCTGGGCCGCTCGACCGCCCTCACGGCGATGCGGAACCAGGCGAAGGCTCGGTCGGTCTCGCCTTGCGGCGGGGGCGCCATGCGGATCTCTTCCACATGACCGCGTCCGTCATTGGCCGCCTGAGCGAGCCGATAGACCGCTTCCGACACCTCCGGCGAGCCGACGAAGACCCGCTCGACGGGACGCAGGTTGGAGAAGGTTTCTCCTCCTGAGATCCGCAGATAGGCTTCGTTGGCGTAGATGAGCCGGCCTCCATCCTCGACGACGATGGCGCCCTCGGGAGAGGCATCGACGATGGCTTTGGTGATGTCGTCGCGCCCGGTCTGGCCCGAGAGCTGGATCGCACCGATCGCCAGCGCAAAGAGGCAGAACACGCCGGCCATGGCGAGAAGGGCCAGGAGGCCGAGGATCAGCGGCTGGGCCTGCTCATTGGCGACGAAGGACAGGCCGACAGCCGCGCCCACCAGCAGACCGGCGAGGACGAGGAGCAATCCGACCCGCCCAGGCCTCTCCGACCGGTCGATGGCGCTCGACACCGGCTTCGTTGGTCCGCTCACCTCAGCCATCTCGGCGCCATTCTACCCTTGAGCGATCCCGGTTAGCGCCCAGGCCGCATCGGCAGCAAGGGGTATCCGTCGGACGTTACGGACAAATCTCGTCAAAAAAGGTGCATAAAGGGTGGCGTTCTCACGCCGCCCTGCGCTTCAGCCTCAGGACGAAGCCGATTACCTCGGCCACCGCGCGATAATGCTCGGCCGGAATCTCCGCATCGATCTCCACCGTCGCGTGGAGCGCACGCGCCAGCGGCGGGTTTTCCAGGATCGGAACGTCGTGGTCCTTGGCCACTGCGCGGATGCGCAGAGCCAGCGAATCGACGCCCTTCGCGACGCAGATCGGTGCCGCCATCCCGGCTTCGTAGCGGAGGGCCACTGCGTAGTGGGTCGGGTTGGTCACGATCACCGTGGCGGTGGGGACGGCGGCCATCATGCGCTTGCGGACGCGTGAGGCGCGGATCTGCTTCATCCGGCCCTTCACTTCCGGGTTGCCCTCGCTCTCCTTGTGCTCCTGCTTCATCTCCTCCTTGGTCATGCGCAGCTTCGAGCGCCAGCGAAAGCGCTGGTAGAGCGCATCACCCATCGCGATGACCACGAAGACGGCGAGCATGCCGCCCATGAGCTTGAGCGCGATACCGAGGATGGCGGGCAACGCCGCTGCGGGGTCGAGCCGGGCGAAGACCTCTAGACGGTCGCGCTCGTTCCACAAGATGGTGCCGGCGACGATGCCCACCAGCGACAGTTTGGCGAGCCCTTTGAGGAACTGAACCAGAGCCTCGATCCCGAAGATGCGCTTGAAGCCGGACATCGGCGAGATGCGCTCGAATTTCGGCATCAGGGTCTCGGTGGTGAAGACCAGCGGATGCTGGACCAGGCCGCCGGCGAGGCCCGCGACGAGGACGAGTCCCACCGGGATGGCGAGCGCCTGAGCGCAGATCAGGAGCGTACGGACCCCCATCTCGGTATAGGCGGTCGGGTCGGACGGGACCTGATGCGCGTTCATGAGAAAGCCGCGCAGACTGACGAGTAGGTCGTTGGCGATCGGTCCCGAGGCCAGCAACAGCGCCAGGGTGAAGGCCGAGAGGATGAAGAACGTGTTGACTTCGGTGCTGTTGGCGACGTTGCCCTGCTCGATCGCCTTCTCGATGCGCCGCTGAGTCGGCTCTTCTGTCTTGTCCTCCTGATCGCTGTCGTCGGACACGGCTCAGCGCTCCCCTGTCCGGATCATCGCCCGGTGAGCTCGCCGAGATAGCGGCCGAGATCGTCCAGGAAGACGCTCATCATGATGCCGAGGCTGCCGAGCAGGATCAGCATGCCGATGAGCACCGAGGCCGGAACCGCCACGAAGAAAACCTGCATCTGCGGCATCAGACGCGAGAGCACGCCGAGGCCGACATTGAACAGGATGCCGAAGGCAATGAACGGCGCCGAGATCTGAACCGCCAGCAGGAAGCCGCGCGCCATCGCCCTGAGAGCGAGCTGGGCCGCCTCGCCCATGGCCAGCACGCCGTCCGGCGGCAGCAGCATGTAGCTGCGGGCGATGGCGTCGAGCGCCACATGATGCAGGTCGGTGGCCAGGATGAGGGTGATGCCGAGCAGCATCAGGAAGTTGCCGAGCGCCGCCTGCTGGCCACCCTGCGTCGGGTCCACGGTCATCGCGTAGGAGAGGCCGAGCTGCTGCGAGACGATCACGCCGGTGGTCTGGAGCGCGGCGAGCACCATCCGCACGGTGAGCCCGAGAACCAGCCCGATCATCAACTCGCCGATGAGGAGCGCGATCAGGCCGGGACCCGCGATCGCGGCCCCCTGCATCGGCAGGAGCGGCCGCACCATGGGAAATAGGATCAGCGAGACGAGAAGCGCGAAGGCGAGTCGTATGCGTGGCGAAACCGACTGCTCGCCGAGGCCCGGCAACAGCATCATCAGCGTGCCGATCCGGGCGAAGGTCAGCAGGTAGGCCGCAGCGATGCCAGGCAGGAGCAGGTTCATGATTCTGCATAGCAGCGCTCGCGCCGGCGCGTCAGCCACCCGAGACGATGCGGGCCGCGATGCGGGTCATGTATCCGGCGAGCGCGTCGCCCATGAACGGCAGCATGAGGAGCAAGGCCGCGAAGACGGCGACGATCTTGGGCACGTAGATCAGCGTCTGTTCCTGAATCTGTGTCAGCGCCTGCAGCAGCGAGACCGCGAGGCCGACCACGAGGGCAACGATCATCAAGGGCCCCGCGACCTTGAGGAAGACGAAAATCCCGTCGCGGGAGACGTCGAGGATGGCAAGGCCGGTCATGGGAGTGAGCTCACGGATTGTGTCGGGGGCAGCATCGGCGTCGACCGATCGTTCTCATCAGATCCCCTCATCCTGAGGTGCCGGAGCGGAGCGAAGGCCTCGAAGAAGGGTTCCATTTCGCGCATCGGCCCCTGGAAGGCTCCTTCGAGGCCCGCTGCCGCGGGCACCTCAGGATGAGGGGGATTAGGAGGGGAATGAGGGGCCCGCGCTAGATCTGCATCCTCATGATCTCCTCATAGGCCGAGATCACGCGGTCGCGGACGGCGACCAGAGTCTGGAGCGCCGTCTCGCTCTCGGCGACGGCCGTCACCACGTCGACCACGTTGGCTTTGCCGCCCGCCACCGACATGGCCTGGGCGTCGGCCTTCACGCCGGTCTCGCCGATCTTATCGATGGCCGAGGAGAGGAGCGAGGTGAAGCCGCCATCCGCACCCGATGTCGGGGCGATCTTGGGCGCTCCCCCCTTCATCCCGCCGATGTTCTGGACGGCGGCATAGGCTCCAGCGGCGAAGGCGTTGGTCGGCATGGCGGCGGGCTTTCGGGACGAGAGGAGCGTCAGGCCTTGAGGATGGCGAGGGTGGCGTTGATCATCTTGCGGGTCGCAGTGACCATGTTCAGGTTGGCCTCGTAGGAGCGCTGGGCCTCGCGCATGTCCATGTTCTCGATCAGCCCGTTGACGTTGGGCATCCGCACCTCGCCGCGCGCATCGGCGCTCGGGTTGCCGGGATCGTACTTGGTGCGAAACGGCGACGTGTCCCGACGGACCCGGCCGACATCGACCATGGATGCGCCGGTCTCGCGGTCCACGTGCTGGCTGAAGGTCGGGATCTTGCGCCGGTAAGGTTCGGCACCCACGCCGCTCGGCGCCGAATCGGCGTTGGCGATATTCTCGGCGATGACGCGCATGCGGCTCGACTGCGCCTTGAGCCCCGAAGCGGCGATGGTCAGGGATTTCAGGAAGTCCACGGTGCGTGCTCCGCAAGCTCAGGATTCGGGATGATCGGCGCTTGTCCGATCAGCGCTTGCCGATGGCGATCTTCAGAGTTTCGAGGCTCTTCTGGTACATCGTGGCGGCGAGCTGGTAGTCGGCCTGATTATCGCCGGCCTTCATCATCTCTTCCTCGAGATTGACGCCGTTGCCGCTCGGCCTGATCTCGAACCCCTTGAAACGGCGCGGGTCGGCGCCGGGACCTTCGGGCCCCGTCGACAGGGCAATATGCGCCGGGCTGGTCACGGCGAGCCCGGAATTCCCGTCCATGGCTCCCGAGGGCTGCGCGAGTTCACCGGTCCGGCTGTTGAAATTCGGGCTGGCGAGGTCGCGCGGTTTGAAGCCCGGCATGTCGGCATTGGCGACATTCTCCGAGAGCAGCTTCTGTCGGGTCTGGTGCCACTGCATCCGCGTGCGGAGCATGGATAGAATGGGAAGATCGGTGACGGACACGGTGCTCGAAGCCCCTTGGCGCCGCCGGATGACCCCGGAGCGATGGGCAAAATCTGCCGCCTCCATGGTTAACGTCCGGTTAAGAGCCTGTGCACCTGCGGCTAATGCCCGGCACCGCCTTTGCCTGTTAACGAAGTCTTAAGGTTATTGCCTGGGCCTAGGCCGGCCGTGGTATCAAGGAGGCCTGTGCTGCGTAGGGCCGTCGGCCCGGAACCCGAAAGAGCCCGATCTTGTCAGCGTTCTTCAATTCGGACGGGTCGTTTCCGCTCCAGTTCGTGACCATTTTTGCCGTCATCTTCGCGGTGCTGGCGGCGATCGTGCTGATCTACCGGCGGTTTTCCGGCAAAGGCATGGCATTGTCGAAGTCAGGCCCACGCGGACGCCAACCGCGCCTGGGCATCGTCGACATCTACGAACTCGATCGCCAGCGGCAGCTGATCCTACTGCGCCGCGACAATGTCGAGCATCTGCTCCTCGTCGGCGGGCCCAACGACGTCATCGTGGAGCGCAACATCAATCGAGGCGCCGGCGCCCGGCTTCCCCTCGACGAGACGGCCCGGGTCGAGCCGCTGGTCGAGGAAACCGCCTTTGAGCCCATGCGACCGGTCGAGCCGGCCGCAGCGGGCGCTCCCCCGATTTTCCAACCGCCCATCGTCCAGCCGACGCCTTCGCCATCCATGGTTTCGGAGCGGCCCGAGGCGAAGAGTCGGGAACCGCGGTCGGACGGCAGCTTGCCGACGACACCCGCCGACGATATCGCGCCGCGCCGCGAGGTTCCGGCTGAGACGGCACCGGTGGGTCGGCCAAGCCGCGCCGAGGTAATTGCCGCGAAGGCAGCACGACGCAATCCGCCGCCTCTCGCCAACCTGAAAGCCGAAGCGCCGGAACGGCAACGAGGGCCTGCCGAACGGGTCAGCAACATTGTCGAGCCGACTTTCGACGCCCCCGAGCCGCCGGTACCGGAGAAGCCCCGTGCTCCCGCGGTCACGGAGCAAGCGGCCCCGGCGAAGCCAGCGCCACCTCAGCCAACGAAGGAGCCGGCGCCAGCCGTGGAGCAGGCTCCCGCCATCCCGCCGCCGCTGGCCCGGCCGACCAGTTCCCGCCCCGTGGACGCGGCCATCCTGTCCGACATGGCAAGGCAACTCGAAGAAGCTCTACGCCGTCCCTCCGGCGCGGTGTCTCCATCCTCGACGGGCGCCCCTCCGCAATCCCAGGTGACGTCGCCCGCGCCGCAGGCGGAGCGCAAAGCCCCGGCACCTGAACCGGATCGCGAGCCTGTTCCCGTGAGCGGTACGCCGCAGGAGCGCCCGGTCGATCCGATGGCCGCCGCCATGGCCGCGACACAGGACGTTGCGCCGGAGAACGCTGCGCCCGCCAGGACACGGATGGAGGAGCCCGCTCCGGTCGAGCCCGAGCCTTTCCTGCCGGCTCCCCCTCCGCCGCCGCAGCCTATCCCGCCTCAGCCTGCACCTGCCCCGGAGATCCCTGCCCCGCGCCGGGCCGCCGCTCCGAGCCAGAACCCCTTCTCGGTGGAAGAGATCGAGGCCGAATTCGCCCGCCTACTCGGACGTCCGCTCGACAAGAAGGGCTGATTTCCGCGGATCGAGCCCCGCCCCGAATGTCTCATTCGGGGCGGGGCTCTGGATTTTCGCCCTGCATCGATTGTCTGCCGAGAAGCGACCGTCCGCCGATCTATTCCGCGGCCGCCCTCGACGAGAACGTCTTCCCGTCATTGGCTAGCTTGGCCGGGAGGGAGAACTCCCCTTCGCTGGGCTCATCCTTCTTGCCGATGAAGCGGCTGAAGAGCCGGACGAAGAGGCGCGAGAGGTCGTCCACCAGGACGAAGATGGCGGGCACGAAGATCAGCGACAGGCCGGTCGAGACGATCAGACCGCCGATCACGGCGACGGCCATGGGTGCACGGAATTCGCCGCCGATGCCGAGTGCCATGGCCGAGGGCACCATACCTGCCGCCATGGCGATGGTGGTCATGACGATGGGTCGGGCACGCTTGCGCCCCGCATCGATGATGGCGGTGGCGCGGTCCACGCCCCGCGCCATCTCCTCGATGGCGAAATCCACCAGCATGATCGCGTTCTTCGTCACGACGCCCATCAGCATGAGGATGCCAATGACCACCGGCATCGAGATCGGCATGTGGAAGATCAGGAGCCCGAGGATCGCACCGCCGATGGAGAGCGGCAGCGAGAACAGGATGGTCAGCGGCTGAAGGAAGTTTCCGAACAGGAGCACCAGCACTCCGAAGACCATCATCAGGCCGGCGCCCATGGCGAGGGCGAACCCTTCGAACACCTCGCCCATGATCTCGGCGTCGCCGGTCTGGCTGATGGCGACGCCGGGCGGCAGGTTCTTCGCGGTCGGCAGCGCCATCACAGATTCGATCAGGGTGCCCAGTGCGTCCGAGCCCTCCATGTCGGCCTCCAGGGCCACGCGGATCGAGCGGTCGTAGCGGTCGATGGCGGTGGGGCCGCGGCCGAGGCTGAGGTCGGCCACCGTGGAGAGAGGGACCGACGCGCCCCCCTTCACCGGCACTTTCAGGGTCTCGAGCTGGGATAGGTCTCCGCGCAATCCGAGAGGCAATTGTACCCGGATCGGCACCTGCCGGTCCACGGCGTTGAACTTGGCGAGGTTGGCGCCGATGTCGCCGATCGTCCCGACGCGTACCGTCTCGGCAATCAGATCCGTGGAAACCCCGAGATCCGCCGCGACACCCGCCTTGGGGCGTATGCGGATCTCGGTGCGGTCGAGGGGGGCGGTGGAAAGGACATTGACGAGGTGGGGCACTGCGGCCGCCTCGCGCTGCAATTGCGCGGCGGTCTCCGACACGAGACGCAGGTCGGGGCCGGAGACGATCAACGCGAGATCGCGCTGGCCGCTGTTGCGAAGCGACCAGAACCGGATGTCCGGCTCCTCCCTGAGAATCTTGCCGATGACCACGTCGAGCTGCTTCTGGGTGCGATGGCGCGTGTTCTTCGGCGTCAGGTTGATAGTGAAGCTCGCAAGTCTTACCTCTTTCTTCGACGGCAATTGGCGACCGCCATCCACGAACACGCTGCGGACTTCAGGGAGGGCCCTGATCTTGTCCACGAGGGCGTCCGTGACGCGGGTGGTGTCGGCGAGCCGGGCACCGGGCGGCAACTCGACCACGAAGATCGTCCGCGCCGCATCCTCGGCGGGCAGGAAGCCGGCCGGCAGAAGGCCAGTGGACATGATCGATGCTGCGAAGCAGACGAGACCGAGGACGAGGGTGATGAACTTGTGCCTCACCGACCAGGCAACGACGCGCGTGTAGGTGCGCATCACCGGTCCTTCGCGCTCATGGTCCGGCCCGTGATCGCGCAGGAAATAGGCGGCGAGCAAAGGCGTGATCAGCCGCGCCACCAGCAGCGACATGAAGACCGCCGCCGCGATGGTCAGGCCGAACTGCTTGAAATACTGGCCGGCGATACCGCTCATGAACGAGACCGGCGCGAAGATGGCGATGATCGTCGCCGTGATCGCGATGACCGCGAGACCGATCTCGTCGGCCGCTTCCAAGGACGCGCGATAGGCGGATTTACCCATCCGCATGTGCCGCACGATGTTCTCGATCTCGACGATGGCGTCGTCCACCAGAATGCCGGTGACGAGGGTGATGGCGAGCAGGCTGACGGCGTTGAGCGAGAAGCCCAGGGTGCTCATCACCCAGAAGGTCGGCAGCACGGACAGGGGGAGCGCGATGGAGGCGATCAGCGTCGCCCGCCAGTCGCGCAGGAAGATGAAGACCACGAAGACGGCCAGCGCCGCACCCTCGATCAGGCTCAGCATCGCCGAGTGATAATTGCCGACCGTGTTGGTGACGGAGGTGTCGATCAGGTCGAAGCGGACGCCAGGGTTCTTCACTCCGAGATCAGCGATCTTGCGCGCGACCGCGGCGGCGACGTCGGCATCGCTGGCTCCCGTCGAGCGCGAGATCGCGAATGCGACGACCGGCTCGCCATTGAACCGCGCGAAGGTACGAGGCTCCTCAGAGCCGTCGACCAGCGTCGCCAACTCGTCGAGACGGACCTTCCGGTTGCCAGGGACTACGATGGAGGTCTGGGACAGAGTTTCGAGGCTGGCGGCACCCGCCAGCGTCCGGATCGACTGTTCCTGACCGCCGAGTTCGCCGCGCCCACCGGCCATGTCGGCCGAGGTAAGACGGAGTTGCCGGTTCACATCGGCGGCAGTGATGCCGAGCGCCAGCAGGCGGTCGGGTTTCAGCGTGACCCGGATTTCGCGGGCGACGCCGCCCAGCCGCTCGACCCCGCCGACGCCCTTCACTCCCTGGATCTGACGGGCGATGACGTCGTCGATGAGCCAGGACAGGTCTTCCGGCGTCATCGCCGGCGCCGAGGCGCCGTAGACCATGATCGGCAGGCCGGCGATCTCGACGCGGCTGATGATCGGCTCGTCGATGGTCCGGGGAAGAGTCACCCGCACCTTGGCGATGGCATCCTTCACGTCGTTGACGGCACGATCGACGTTCACTTCGAGACGGAACTCGATGGTGGTGGCCGAGACACCTTCGGAAATCGTCGAGATGATGTGCTTGACGCCCTTCACCCCGGCGACGGCATCCTCCACCACCTTCGTCACCTGGGTCTGCAACTCGGAGGGAGCCGCGCCGGCCTGGGTGACCTGGATCGCCACGATCGGGATGTCGATGTTCGGGAATTGCGTGATCGGCAACGAGCGGAAGCTGACGAGCCCAAGGATCATCAGGACCAGAAAAAGGACGATCGAGGTGATCGGCCTGCGGATCGCCCAGGCGGAGACGTTGAGGCGCATGGGCTGTCCGGTCCGATCTCAGCGGGGAGTCACGGTGGCCGCAGCCTCGGCCTTCGACTGGACGGCCCGCACCCGGTCGCCGTGGCGCAGGAAGCTGCTGGCCCGCGCGACGACCGCCTCGCCCGATCTCAGGCCGTCGCGGATCTCCATGAAGCCATCCGCGGCCAGGCCGGAGACGACCTTGCGGGCCTCGACCTTGCCGTCCTCCACCACGTAGACGAGGGCCGACCCGTCGATCCCGTAGAGCACGGCAGACAGAGGAACGGCCACCGAGTTCCGCCGCGCCACCTCGACCTTCCCGCGGGCGAAGGCGCCGATGCGCAGGGAAGGGTCGCGGTCGAGGCTGATCCGGATCTTGCCGAGCCTCGTCAGCCGGTCGATCTCGGGATCGATCCGCCGGACCTTCCCCATCACGATTCGTCCCTGTTCGGCTTCAAGCCTCACGGCGTTGCCGCGCTTGATCCGGGGCATCCAGGTTTCCGGCACCTCGCCTTCGAGCTCGATCTCGCCGCGTGCGATCAGTCGGAACAACGGCTCACCGACGGAGGTCGCCGTCGCACCGACCCTCGCGGTGCGGCGGCTGACGATGCCGCTCTCCGGCGCCTTGATGTCGGTGCGGGCGCGGCGGAGCGCGATCTCCGTGCTCTGCGCGCGTGCCGCGGCAAGATCGGCCTCGGCGAGTTGCAGGCCGCCCTTCGCGGAAGCAAGCCGACCCTCGCTTCCCTGGGCTGCGGAGATACGCTGCTCCAGCACCGCCGCCGTGGCGTTTCCTGTCCTGAGCAGGGAGCGCGAACGCTCGAGCGAGAGATTGGCCTCGACTTGAGCCGCCTCGGACTGGACGATCTGACTGCGGGCCTGGACGATCGCCGCCTCCGCCTTGGCGATGGCAGCCATGTTGGCGGCCTCCTGGGTGGCGATCATTTCCAGGGAGAGCCGCGCCAGAACGTCCCCCTTCTCGACCTCCGCGCCCTCCTCAACGAAGAGTTCGGTGATGCGGTAGCCCTCGATCTCGGGAGCCACCAGGATCTCGTCGCGCGGAACCAGCGTACCGGTGACGACGGCCTGCTCGACGATCTCGCGATCGGCGGCCGGAACGATGGTCACCGCAGGCGCGGGCGCCGTTGCATCGATCGCCGGCGGCGTCTCCACCGCGTAGAGCGGACCGGAGGTCGCGAGCAGCGGCACGATCGTGAGAAGCCGGAACAGGCGCATGGACACGTGGCTCACCGTTCGGCGGATAGTTCGGACAGATTCGCGAGCAGCGAGGCCGCCTCGCGCGCTCCTGCACCGCGGCACCGGCGTTTTCATGACGCTCGGGCGATTAAGGTTTTCCTCTACATGACACTCGCATGAAAATTCTGTCGTCCAGCATCGCTGCGTCAGCCGTAATCTCGACTCCGCTCCGCGAGAGTCTGTTCCAGGAACGTCGCCGCGGACAGTGCCCGAGCGTCATGGCCGAACCCGGCGATGACCTGGACCCCGAGCGGAGCATCCTCCCCCGGTACCGGCACGGTGACGCACGGAACGCCCATCATCGTCCAGAGGCGGTTGAACCGCGAATCACCGGTCGAGGCGTAGCCTTGGGGAGCGAAGCCGGGGGCCGAGAGAGTGAGGATGACGTCGATATCGGCGTTCCGCAGGATATCCCTGAGGCTGCGCCGCGCGTGATGCGCGATGCGCCGCGCCGCGTCGTAGGCGGCGGCATCGATCGATTGGGCCATGTCGAGATGGGCACGCAGGAACGGCGGCAATGTCTCGTGATGCGTCGTATATTCCCAGGCAAGGGCCTGCGCGGATTCGAAATCTTGAATCGTGGCGTGCTGGTCGAACGCCTCCTTGAACAGGTCGGGGAGCGAGAAGGCGCGGATGCTCGCACCTGCCGCCTCGGCCGCGACCCGTGCATGGTCAAGCGCGCCCAATGCCTCTGGTTCGGCCGCGTCGCAGAATTCCGGGAGCAGGAGGCCGATCCGCGGCGCGCCGACCGGACGTTCGATCTCCGGCCGGCCGGCGATGAGGGCGAGGGCATGAGCGGCATCGGCCGCGGTCGCCGCGAAAAGGCCGAGGGTGTCGAGGGTCCACGAGAAGCACTTGACCCCGACCGTCGGCAGCAGCCGGAACGACGGCTTCACGCCGACCACCCCGCAATAGGCCGCCGGGCGGATGACCGAACCGCCGGTCTGGGTGCCCAGGGCCAATGGCAGCATTCCCGCGGCGACGGCCGCAGCCGAGCCCGACGACGAGCCGCCCGGTGTCCGCCCAGGCGCCCGCGGATTGCACGTCTCGGTCGGATCGATGAAGGCGAAAGCGGTCGTTGTGGTCTTGGCGATGGGCACTGCGCCGAGCGCCTTCAGCCGAGCCACGATCGGCGCATCGGCGCGGGGTTGCCAACCGGTGTAGATCGACGATCCCATCTGCGTCGGCAGGTGGGCGGTGTCGATGATGTCCTTGATGCCCACCGCGATACCGGCCAGCGGCCCCATTTCGGGCACTACGGGATCGGGATCGCTCGTGACCAGTGCGCGAACCGACGGCTCGTGCTCCGCGATCGCCGCTCTGGTCAGCGCGACGGCCTGCGATGGGGTGAGCGAGCCCGCCTCGATACGGGCGCGGAGCGACAGGAGCGAGAGCATCGGCATCGGCGGGTTCGCGGGGTGACGATTGGTCGGAAGCTGGCCAGCATACGAGCCGTAGGGGGGAAGCGTCGGGGGGCTCCCCGTATGGTCGGAGGTGATGCCAGGAACGTGGAGAGAGGTCCAGCGGACCGGCCATCGTTCCTCGCCCCGGCATTGTCCTACGCCGACGGAAGGTTGGCGCTGTCTGTTCGACCTGCTTGGTTTCGACCGAACTTCGGTCCCGGCGGAAGGCCGGTCCGGTGAACTTGCAACGCGCAACTGCCTCGGCCTTAAGGCCTCGGCAACTCCTCGCGCCTAGCTCCATGCCGACCCGGAAGATCGGTCCTGGCAGGAGATGCACGTCGTGCGCGATCCCTTCGTTCCCGATGCGCTGGCCGAGCGATTGCGGGCCAAACGGCGCAATACGAGGCCCGTTGCGTCTCTCGCCTGCGAGCCGGCGAGACCTGTCTTCGCCGAACTCCTCGACGGACGTGGGCACGGCACCGGGCAATTCGTTCGTCTGTCGCAAGGTATGGTCGAACGCATCGCCAAGGTAATGCGCGAGGAAATGTCCCACGAAGATACATGATCCATAGGGAGTGCCCTGTCGCGGCGGGTGTTCCAGTTCTCGGTGAACGGCCTTAGACAGCCGGCGATGGATCTCAGACCCTACCAGCGTGCCAGCCTCGATGCCCTCTACGCTTCATGGCGAAACGATGCCGGCAACGGGCTGATCGTGCTGCCGACAGGGGCTGGCAAGGCCTTCGTCATCGCCGCTCTGGTTCGGGAAGTGATCGCCGCTCGTCCCGAGGCGCGGGTCGTCATCGTCACCCACACCCGCGAACTCATCGCCCAGAACCACCGCGAGCTCATGGCCTACTGGCCCGATGCGCCAGCCGGCATCTACTCTGCCGGACTCGACCGCCGCGATACGACGACCCAGATCCTGTTCTGCGGCATCCAGTCGGTCTGGAACCGCATCGAAGCGATCGGTGCCTTCGACGTCGTCGTGGTCGATGAAGCTCACCTGATTCCGCGCAACGGCGAGACCCGATATGGCCGTTTCCTCGCGGCCTTGCGGGCAGCGCGACCGCACCTGCGCGTCGTCGGACTCACCGCCACCCCGTACCGTCTCGACAGTGGCCGTCTGGACGAAGGCGAGGGGCGATTGTTCGAGCGCATCGTCTACGAGGCCAATGTCGGCGACCTCATCCACCAGGGCTACCTCGCCCCGCTGATCTGCAAGGCAACCGCCACGGCGCTCGATGTCTCCGGCGTCGGCAAGCGCGGGGGCGACTACGTCCCCAGTGCCTTGGAAGCGGCCGTGAATCAGGATTGGATCACCCGTGCCGCCGTCGAGGAGATGGCGGTCTTTGGACGCGAACGCCGGGCTTGGCTCGCCTTCTGCGCCGGTATCGCCCATGCCGAGGCGGTGCGCGACGCCGTCAGAGCGGAAGGCTACACCTGCGAGATGGTGACGGGCGAGACGGGCAAACGCGAGCGCGACCGAATCCTGCGTGACTTCTCCGAGGGGCGACTGCGCTGCCTCACTTCCGTCAGCGTGCTCTCTACCGGGTTCAACGTCCCGCGGGTGGACCTCATTGCGCTGTTGCGGCCGACCCAGAGCACCGGCCTCTATGTCCAGCAAGTGGGGCGTGCACTGCGCACGGCATCGGGCAAAGCGGATGCGCTTATCCTCGATTATGCCGGGCTGGTGCGGATGCACGGACCTGTGGACATCGTCACGGCGCGCAGCGCCGCCGCGATCAAGGGTCGGGAGGGCGAAGTTCGGGCCAAGCCATGTCCCGGCTGTGGCGCGCTCATCCCGCTCAATGCCAGCACTTGCGAAGGGTGTTGGGTCGAACCTGACGAGGCGGACCAAGAGGGACCGAGCCATGAAGCGGCGGCCGAGGACGAGCATCCGATCCTGTCGCGCGACGTCCCTGTCTGGCGCAGCGTCACGCGGTGGCGGCTCGGTCGACACGTGGGCTCCGGCAGTTTGGACGTGGATCTCCAGACTGAGGACGGTGGGAGCCACAGGGTACGGATCGCCCTGGAGCGGACTGGCTATCCACGTGAGAAGGCGGTCCAGTGGTGGCGCCAACTCGGTGGCGGCCGCGACGTTCCGATGACGGTGGCCGAGGCTCTGGCGCGGGCCGGCGACCTCACCGGCCCCTCCGCGATCCTGATACGGGCAAACGGCCGTCTTTCCGAAAGCGTCAGCTATCGCTTTCCGGACGGGCGTACCTTCGTCGATACGCGGCGTTTCGCAGAGGCCGACGCTTGAACGCGAAGCGAATCGACGACAGCATTCTGATCCATCCAATGACGCTGACGAACCTGACTGCACGTTCCAAGCAATGAAGGTCAGCGTCTCCACGCGGTCGAAATGCTTCCCTTTCGGGCGTCATGCTGCGCGAATGACGCCTTTCGGGTGCCGCCAAAGGGTGGAAGGCACGCTCGGCTTGCGCCATATAGGGGACATGACTGAGACATCGACCTACCCCTACACCCTCGAGATCCTGAGCCCACGTACCGAGGGCGCGACCTATCAGTGGGCTATCCGCAAGGGCGGCAAGCTGGTCCAGCGTTCAGATCGCAGCCTCACCAGCGAGGCGAAGGCGAAGGAAAATGGGCTCGCCCAGATCGAGAAGCTGCTGTCCGGCTTCGGTGAGCGCTAAGGCAGCCTTTTCGCGATCGCGTAGACCCGATCGGCCGCGGATCATGCCGCCGGGCTGCGGAGTTCGACTGTAAGGCCTGATCATCAGACGGAATTTTCTCATTCGATCATCCGCTTCGGAGACATCCGAAGTGGACGATGTCATGCGATGCATGGGCTGACGCGCCGGATTTCGACCTGAATGGCCGGGATCGAAGACTAGCGAGCATTTGCAAAAATCTTGGCATATCGTATCCCAGAGATCGCATGCTTGGTGCTGATCGCTGGAGGCCGTTTCATGAGAAAGCCGCTACAACCGGATCGCCCGATCTGGCCGCCGCTTCCGGATAAGCCGACCAACGTCTCAATGGAACAGGATGACATCACGCCGGGAAGCGATGGTCACGATTTAAGGACGACACACGATATTTCGTCAGCAGAAGTAGCGGAGCGTATCAATGATAGCCACGCTTCATGAAGTTTCGAGCCGCCACTCTTGAGGGTCTTGAGATACCGACAATCGCGCACGAGTTGCGCGGCTAAGCTTCAAACTTCCATTCGTCGCATCGGTTGATGTCCCATTGATCCATCGTGAGCCTTGGGATGAATTATGGCGAAGCTTGCGACTTCAGCTTTTGCGCTGTTGCTGACGGCATCGGTGCCGAACTTTGCTCAGTCGAGCGGACCAGCCGAGATCAAGCAGCCGGTCTCTCGTCTATGACGACACCGGGAATGTCGGAATGTTCCGGTGGTAAAGCCAGGCGGCATCGATAACAGCGGGCCCGGCTCCGTCGGCAGCGAAGCGTTTGGTGCGGTCGGCGCCGAGAGCCGTGCGAACAATTCTGGCCGCGTCGGCAATGCTTACAAGCCGGAAGTCGCAACCCCCACTACCGGAGGCGGCAATCGACGATAGCGACCCAACAGTCTCAACATCGGAGGGTCAGAACCGGCTCAGGAGCGTGCCAGAGATATGGAATCGGCCGCTCATACATAAGATTTCGGCTGCGATAGGCGCTGTCGCAAGCGCCCATATCTGGAGACGCGATTCGGCTCAGTGTCTGTCCGGCGAC
>NZ_BPQT01000040.1 GCF_022179405.1 Methylobacterium marchantiae | reverse complement strand
CTTCTTCAACACCCTGATAGGAAGCAAAGGCTTCGAAAGGACAGGGCTTGGACCCCACCCACTACGATCTGCTCGTCATCGGCGGCGGCATCAACGGTACGGGCATCGCGCGAGACGCCGCCGGGCGCGGCCTTCGGGTGCTGCTCTGCGAGAGAGGCGATCTCGCCGAATTCACCTCGTCCGCCTCGACGAATCTCATCCATGGCGGGTTGAGATACCTCGAACATTACGAGTTCCGGCTGGTGCGGGAGGCCCTGGCCGAGCGCGGGCGCCTGCTGCGGCTGGCGCCCCACATCATCTGGCCGCTGCGCTTCGTCCTGCCGCATGACGAGGGCCTGCGCCCCGCCTGGATGCTGCGGCTCGGCCTGTTCCTCTACGACCACCTCGCCCGTCTCGGCGCCCTGCCCGGCTCCGCCTCGGTGGCCATGCGACGCTCGGCATTCGGCGCGCCGCTGCAGGAGCGCCTGACACGGGGCTTCGCCTATTCGGATTGCTGGGTCGAGGACAGCCGCCTCGTGGTGCTCAACGCCATGGATGCGCGGGAGCGCGGCGCCGTCATCCGCACCCGCACCGCCGTGGAGACCGCCCGCCGCGACGGGACGGCCTGGGCCGCCACGATCCGCGACGTGGGGACCGGCCGCAGCGAGGCCGTGCGGGCGGGGATGATCGTCAACGCGGCCGGTCCCTGGGTGAGCGAGACCCTGGGGCGCACGCTCGGCCTCGACAGCCGGGCGGCGGTGAGGCTCGTCAAGGGCAGCCACATCGTCGTCGGGCGACTCTATGACGGCGACCACGCCTACATCCTGCAGCAGCCCGACGGGCGCATCGTCTTCGCGATCCCCTACGAGGGCGCCTTCACCCTCATCGGCACCACGGACGTGCCCCATGCCGGCGAAGCCGGGCCCGTCCGCATCTCCGAGGACGAGATTCTCTATCTCTGCGACTGCATCAACCGGTCGTTCCGGGCGCGCATCGGCCCCGACGACGTGGTCTGGAGCTTCTCGGGCGTCCGCCCGCTCTTCGACGACGACGCCGCGGAGGCCTCTGCCGTCACCCGCGACTACGTCCTCGACGTCTCCGACGCGGACGGGCGGCTGCCCGTCCTCTCGGTCTTCGGCGGCAAGATCACCACCTACCGGCGCCTCGCCGAACACGCGCTGGGGAAGCTCGCCCCCTATCGGCCGGGGATGAAGCCCGCCTGGACCGGCGATGCGCCACTGCCGGGCGGCGACATGACGGGCGCCGATTTCGAGGGGTTCCTCGCCGGTCTTACGGCGCGCCGGCCCTTCCTTCCGCCCGCGATGGCGCGGCGCCTCGCCCGGGCCTACGGCACCCGGACGGACGATCTCGTCGGCCCGGCCCGGACCCTCGCCGATCTCGGGACGGAGTTCGGGGCAGGGCTCACCGGGGCCGAGGTGGATTACCTGATCGACCGGGAATGGGCGCGCAGCGCGGAGGACATCCTCTGGCGCCGCTCGAAGCTCGGCCTGCACCTGCCGCCCGAGGGACGGGCGCGGCTCGACGCCTATATGGAGGCCAAGGCCAAATCCGTGTCCGAGCCCGAGGCGGCCTGACCGGGATTCGCGCCATCGAGGAGGGGAGACCGCCATGTCCCGCTATGTCGGTGCGATCGACCAGGGCACGACCAGCACGCGCTTCATCGTCTTCGATCGCGGCGGCGCGATCGTCGCGGTGGCCCAGCGCGAGCACGAGCAGATCTACCCCCGTCCCGGCCATGTGGAGCACGACGCCAACGAGATCTGGCGCAACACCCGGACCGTGATGCGCGAGGCCCTGGAGAAGGCGGGGCTGCAGCCCTCGGACCTCGTCTCCATCGGCATCACCAACCAGCGCGAGACCACGCTGATCTGGGACCGCGCCACCGGGCGGCCGCTCCACAACGCCCTGGTCTGGCAGGATACGCGGGTGGACGGGCTGGTGGCGGGCTTCGCCCGCGACGGCGGCAAGGACCGGTTCCGCGCGGTCACCGGCCTGCCGCTCGCGAGCTACTTCTCCGGCCTCAAGCTCGCCTGGCTCCTCGACCGGGTGCCCGGCGCGCGGGCGGGGGCGGAAGCGGGAGACGTCCTGTTCGGCACCATGGACACCTGGCTCGTCTGGAACCTCACCGGCGGTCCCGAGGGCGGCCTGCACGTCACCGACGCGACCAATGCCAGCCGCACCCAGCTCATGGCCCTCGACAGCCTCGACTGGGATGCCGGGATGATCTCGGCCTTCGCGATCCCGCGGGCGATGCTGCCGCGGATCGTCTCGTCGAGCGCGGTCTACGGCGAGACGGTACGTCCCTTCCCCGGCGTGCCCATCGCCGGCATCCTCGGCGACCAGCAGGCCGCGCTGTTCGGCCAGGCCTGTTTCGCGCCGGGCGAGGCCAAGAACACCTACGGCACCGGCTGCTTCGTGCTGATGAACACCGGCGCGGCGCCGGTGCCCTCCACCCGCGGCCTCGTCACCACCCTCGCCTACCGGCTCGGCGACGCGGCGCCGGTCTATGCCCTCGAAGGCTCGATCGCCATCACCGGCGCCCTGGTCCAGTGGCTGCGCGACAATCTCGGCCTGATCCGCGACAGCGCCGAGATCGAGCCCCTCGCCCGCACGGTGGAGGACAATGGCGACGTGTATTTCGTGCCGGCCTTCTCGGGGCTCTACGCGCCGCATTGGCGCGAGAGCGCCCGCGGCATCATCGCCGGCCTCACCCGCTACGCCAACAAGGGCCATATCGCCCGCGCCGCCCTGGAGGCCACCGCCTACCAGACCCGCGAGGTCATCGAGGCGATGGAGACGGATTCGGGCATTCCCATCACCGAGCTCCGGGCCGATGGCGGCATGGTCGGCAACGACCTCCTGATGCAATTCCAGGCGAGCCTCCTCGCCGTGCCGGTGCTGCGCCCGAAGGTGACGGAGACCACGGCGCTGGGCGCCGCCTACGCGGCGGGCCTCGCCACGGGGTACTGGGCCGGTACCGGCGACCTCGTGGCCAATTGGGGCGTCGACCACCGCTGGCACCCGCGCCTGGACGAGGCCGAGCGCAACCGCCTCTACGCCGCCTGGGGCAAGGCCGTGACGCGCTCGTTCGACTGGACGGACGCGCCGGAATGAGGCGAGCCATCGTCAGCTTCAACTAGTTATGGTTGTATCCTGGTCAGTGCCCGCCTAAGCGGCTCAATGAGAGGGCCAGAGCATGAACTTCATTGCGTTGGACGTCGAAACAGCGAATCCTGATATGGCCAGCATCTGCGCTGTGGGTCTGGTGAGGTTTGAGAACGGGTTGCCGGTATCGGATACGCACTTCCTCGTTGATCCAGAGGACTATTTCGACCCGATGAACGTCGCCATTCATGGCATTACTGCAGAAAAAGTAACAGGTTCTCCTAAAATGGGAGAATTATTGCCGGTGATATCCCGAGCCCTGACGAAAAATGTCGTCATTCATCATCACCACTTTGATCGCACCGCCTTTCAGCGGGCAGCTATAAAGCATAGCCATCCCCCGCTTGACTGTCAGTGGCTCGATACCGTGATGGTCGCTAGAAGGTCGTGGCCTGAATTTGCGGGGTCTGGCGGATACGGATTGCGGAGTCTTGCTAGAGCCTTCGGAATCCAATTCCGCCACCACGATGCACGTGAAGATGCCAGAGCATCTGGGATCATCATGATGCGGGCCATTGCTGATAGCGGTATAGACTTGGATAAATGGACGAAACGAGTTCGCCTTCCAATCAGCGGCATTCCTCATTCCGTAACTTACAGAGCAGGTCAAACGAAAGCCGGGATCGCCGACGGCCCCTTGGCTGGCGAAGTGCTTGTGATGACCGGGACACTTTCGATGTTGAAAAGTGAGATGGCTATTCTGGCTGCCAATGCCGGCTATGCCGTGGCGCCATCGGTAACGAAATTCACCACTCTCTTGGTTGTAGGAGATCAGGACGCCCGGCGCGTAGGCTCCTCTGGGAAAAGCGCCAAGCACATGAAGGCAGAGAAGATGATCGCCGAGGGCCATCCTATCAGGATCATGAGGGAATCAGACTTCCTAGTACTGTTGGCCACCGCCGCGGTCTAGAATGGGACAGTAAGCGATCCATTTTCGAGCACACAGATGGCGTCGACTAGCACTCTGCTATTTCCAAGAGATTAGCGATATGCTACCAAATCGGCATGCGCCGGATCGCTTACAGCAAGGAGGCCATCAAGACGCTGAGCCGGATGCCGGCCAACGTCTCGAAGCTCATCCGCGCGAAGGTGAAGCAATACGCCGACGACCCGGTCTCGCTGGCGAACAATGTCAAGACGCTGCAGGGGCACGACAATCGCCGTCGTCTTCGCGTCGGTGACTGGCGCGTGCTGTTTGCCGAAACCGGCGTGGTCGTCGCCGTCGTGAAGGTTGCCCCGAGAGGAGGAGCCTACGACTGAAACCACGGCCAATGCCAGGAGGGCATGACCATGAACGCTCAGACCATCGTTACCCCTGCGGGGGAGCGCCTCGTTCTCATGTCCGAGGCCGAGTATACCGCGCTCGTCGAGGCCGCCGCAGATGCCGCCGACAATGCGGCGTTCGACCGCTTCGAGAAGCGCCTGGCTTCCGGCGAAGAAGAGCTTGTCCCCTCCGAGATCGCGGACCGCATTCTCGATGGCGAGAACCGTATCCGCGTCTGGCGCGAGCATCGCGGCCTGTCTGCCAAGGCCTTGGCCGAGAAGGCTGGGATCGCGAAGCCCTTCCTCTCTCAGATCGAGACGGGGAAGCGCGAAGGGACCGTCGATACCCTGCGGAAGATTGCCGACGCGCTGAAGCTGACGATCGACGATCTCGTGGGGTGACGGGTGCGGCGTTTGGATTCGATATGATGCCCTCAAGATTGCGATCTCGATGGGCCGCTACGGGATCGGAACCCATCCGTGATGGCGCTTGGGCCAGGACTTCGAATGATTCAGGTGTAGGGTGAGCGAATGCCGCCTCGGCGGGACGCGCGGGAAATCTCAACTGCGCTTAGGGTAGAATGGAGGCCTCGCCCGGAATCGAACCGGGGTGCAAGGATTTGCAGTCCTCTGCGTAACCACTCCGCCACGAGGCCTCTGGCACGTCCCTCTTCGACGAGGGAACGGCGCCGCCGGATCGAGCGGCCGATCCGGGGTGACGGGTCTCTTACAGAGCCCGAGCCCCATCCGCAACGGGGATTCCGCCGCGCCGGCCCGATGCCGTGCGATGCCGCGAACAAAGCCGACAAACATGCCGACGGCCCTTGCATCCTGCGTGAGCCGTGTGTAGAGACCCGGCCGTGGTCCCCGATAGCTCAGTTGGTAGAGCAAGCGACTGTTAATCGCTTTGTCGTAGGTTCGAGTCCTACTCGGGGAGCCAAATACCTGTTCCAGGACGATCCAGTGCCGGACAGGTGACCGACGGTCCAGGCCCGAGCGCTCCCGGCATAGCCCGCTCACCGCGTCCAGTTCCGCTTCTCTTCACACTCCCGCTTCGCCGTCGCGGCCGAAGGGCGTTCCATGTCGCACGGCCGGCTATGCGGGGTTGGTGCGATGCGGTAGCCTCGACCGGTGGGAATCGAAGTGCCATATTTTGGGCGCCAAGTCCTCCCACATGGCCTTTGCGTTTTCGAACAAGCGGGGCGTTTCGAACGATGGCAGAAATCGCTGACTACGGGGGCGGTCAGAGAGCGCTGAATGTCATGCGTGAGTGTTTGTCGATCGTCGAATCCGCGATGCTGGTTCCATGACCGTCGAAAACATCCTGATGGACTACACGGATCTGGTTTCCTTCTTCAAAAGAGGACTTCCGATCACCGGTATCCAGCGCGTCGTCTACGAGATCACCAGCGCGATCCAGGCCGACGATCGCGACTGTGTCATCACCCCCATCGGCATCACACCGTTCAAGAGGCGGCTCGCCCCCATCGGCGCCCCGATGCTGGAACTCATCGAGGCCTATGGCCGGACCAACACGGTTCAGGGCCGCTCCCTCGTCGCCAAGGCGGTGGAGGAGCTGAGCTACGTCCGCATCTTCAAGGGCCAGGCCGCCGCCGCCGCCGACATCTCCATGCCCCGGGCCAACCAGTGGCTGGTCATGCTCGGGGCGAGCTGGTCGCGCTCGAACTACGCCGGCATCGTCAGCGCGTTGAAATCCGCCGATATCGCGTGCCGCAAGGCGGTCCTCGTCCACGACATGCTGCCGATCGAGCGGCCGAAGCTCACCTTCCGGTCGGCGCACGCGACTTTCAAGCGCTGGATCGACCTCGTCCTCGAGACGGCGGACGTGATCTTCACGCCCTCCCACGCCACCGCCGAGGCCCTGATCGCCTATCAGGGATTCGATTGCGGGCGGATCGTGACGCTCGATTTCGGCGTGTCGCAGATCGGCGACAACACCCCGCCCAAACCGCTCAAGGTGGCCCAGCCCTACATCCTCTACGTCTCCTCCGTGCATCCGCGGAAGAACCATCGGGTCGTCATCAAGGCCTGGTCGCTGGCCTTCAAGGGCCGGGAACAGGAGGCCCCGAGCCTCGTCTGCGTCGGGCACAGCAAGCGCAAGAAGCGGATGATGCTGCGGGCCATCGTGCGCCGGACGCCGCTGGCCAGGAAGCTCCACTTCCTCGCCAAGGTCGACGATCTGGCGTTGCGGACCCTCTACAAGAATTGCCAGATGTTCGTGTTCCCGTCCCGATACGAGGGCTGGGGCCTGCCGGTCGCCGAGGCCCTGAGCTTCGGCAAGTTCGGCATCGTCTCGAGGACCACCTCCCTGCCCGAGGTCGGCCAGCATTTCGTCGATTACGCCACGCCCCACATGCCGCGCGAATGGGCCGACAAGATCCGGGCCTACGCGACCGATCCGGAACTGCTGCGCCAGAAGGAGCGCGAGATCGACAGGAACTTCCGGCCGACCAAGTGGACGGAGACCGGGCGGCAGGTCGTGTCGGCCCTGCAGCGGTTCGACGAGCGGGCCGGGACCGGCCGGACGGTGAAGCAGCCGGCACCGCCGCGCCGCGTCGTGTCGCCCTCGGAGGGCGCGAGGCAGCGCGTCACGCAGTCCGCGCCGTGATGCCGGAGGCTCGCGCCGACCGGTGCCGGGACGGATGCGGGACGGGAGGTTTCCCGCCCTGCGGTCATGCCATTGCCGCCACATCCCGCCCTGGACACCCTGGGGAATCCGCCTTAATCAGACGCACCAATGACTTGAGGGGGTCGACGGGCTTGGTATCGGGCATGCAAATGCGGAATAAACCGAGCGTCCACCGTCGGGCCCGTCTCGATGATGTCGTCGAGACGAAGCGCGTATAGTCGATAGAGCGTCGATGTCATTTGTGCGTGGCCGTTCCCTCGGCTGCGATGGGAGGAGCACATGAGCATCGGTTCCATCGATGCTCGCGGGTCCGGACCATGCCATGACGATGCGATCATTGTTTTCGTTTAGAAAATCAAAGAGCAAGGACGTGATCATGGCGACATCCATCACCCGGCACGTGCGCGAGAAAGGCGAGATTCCTCTGGCCTGGGCCGGTTCGACCCTGGACATGAACTATCTCAACTTCGGCGATGCCCTGAGCCCGGTGATGATCGCGCTGCTGTCGGGCAAGCCGATCCGCAGGGCGCCGATGAAATCCTTCGGGCCCCGCCTCGCCTGCGTCGGCACGATCGGGCACGGATTCGCCAACGGCGAGGTCTGGTTCTGGGGCACGGGCTGCTCGAACTGGGCCAACCCGTCGGCACCCGCGGCGGAGAAGAAGCCGTTCGTCCCCTCGGCGGAATCGCATTTCACCGTCACCGCGACCCGCGGACCGGTCTCGGAATCGCTCCTCTCGGCCAAGACGCTGTCGCATGCGGTGCCCTACGGCGATCCGGTCTGGCTGCTGCCCCGGTTCTACAAGCCGACGGTCAAGAAGCGCTACAAGCTCGGCGTCATCCTGCACCTGTCGGAGCTCGCCAACCGCGAGATGGAGGCCGTGCCGCGCAAGGAGATCGCGCGCTTCAGGATCCCCGCCGAGCTCGCCGACGACATCCATCTCATCACCACCGTCACCGAGCTGCATGTCGGCGCCCTGCAATCGAAGATCGACGAGATCCTCTCCTGCGAGCGCATCGTCTCCACCAGCCTCCACGGCATGGTGATCGCGGAATCCTACGGCATCCCCTGCCTGTATTTCGCCCCGAGCCTGCCGAAGGACGGGCTGCAATCGGTGGAACTCGTCCCCGGTGGCGACGTCGACCTGCGCATCGTCGATCTCTATACCGGCCTCGGCCTGCCGAAGATCGACGTGTTCAACCAGCCCCGCGCCAAGCCGAGCGACTGGCCCGCGATCATGAAGGCGATCGACCAGACCTGGTCGCCCAAGAGCTTCGACGGCGATGCCCTGATCAACGCCTTCCCCGTCGATCTCAGCCCGATCTCCGCCGCCCCCGGCGAGACGATCTGGGAGCACAAGGCCCTCACCGACCTGAAGCTGCGCCACGATGTCGGCGAGCTGAACCGAGTCGACCGCAAGGAATTCCCGGGAGGCGCCAAGGTGGCCGCCGCCCGATTTCCTGACGAACCTGCCAAGGGCGCTCCCGAGCCGGCTGCCAAATCTGGCGCTGCCAAATCTGGCGCTGCCAAGCCTGGCGCTGAAAAGCCTGTGGTCGGGAAGACCGCTCGCGAGCCGGCTGGCGAAGACGCTGGCCTGGCCTCTGCGGCGGCGGTAGAAAAAAAAAAGAGCTCCGCCGCGCTCCTGAAGCGCATTAAATCGACGCTGCCGCCCGGCTCGGTTCCCCTGGCCTGGGCGGCCAGCTCGAAGAAGTTCCCCTACGCCAATTTCGGCGACGCGCTGAGCGCCGTCATGGTCGCCTCGATCTCCGGGCGCGTCGTGCGGCACGCGGCCTTCGACAGCGATTCCGAGCGCCTCGTGGCGGTCGGAACCATCGGCCATGCGGTGAGCAACGGCACGCTCCACATGTGGGGCACCGGCCTCGACGCGCAGCGCTGCCCCGGCAATCCGAACCCGGCCCCGTACCAGCGGCCGGCCGGCACCGAGTTCCACGTCCATGCCGTGCGCGGGCCCAAGACCGGCGCCGTGCTGAGGGCGCAGGGCATCGCGGTGCCGGAGATCTACGGCGATCCCGTCTACCTGCTGCCCAGGCTCTGGCCCATGGACCACGTGGCCAAGACCCATGAGATCGGCGTCATCGTCCACCTGACCGAACTGGCCTCGCAGGACCCCGCCGCCACGGTCCTCGACGTGATGACGCGCTACGGCATCCCGCCCGAGCGCAAGGGCGACATCCGGATCATCAACACGATCACCGAGCGCGATACCCCGTCGCTCCGCGCCAAGGTCGAGGAGATCGTGTCCTGCCGGCACATCCTCTCCACCTCGCTCCACGGCCTCGTGATCGCGGAATGCTACGGCATTCCCTGTGCATGGTTCGCCACCTACGGCGCGGGCGAGGGCCGCGAACTCAAGCTCGACGACGATGCGGAGAAGGTCGATCACCGTGTGCGGGACTTCTATCTCGGGGCCGGCGTGACCCGGCTCAACGCCTTCTGCCTGGAGCGGCGCGCCAAGCCGGAATGGGACAAGGCGCTGGACTGGATCAAGGCCACGTGGCGGCCGCTGACCTACTCGCCCGAAGGCCTGTTCGAGGCCTTCCCGCTGCCGAAGGCGGTCGCGTTCGAGGCCGCGCCCTGGCCCGTCGAACCGAGGGTGCTCAAGGCGCTCAAGTTCTAGAGCACGGCCCGCACGCGGGACGAGGGAGCCCGAGACGGGGGACCGGAGCGTCGGGACGATGACGACGTCCGGTCCGACTCCCTCATCCGTGTCGCCAACGACCCATCGCAGAACCATCCGAGGAAGTCCGGAATGCCTAAAAGTGTGATGTTGGATGGGTACAATCTCGGCCTGGAGAAGGGGACGGGCGTCGCCACCTACGCCCGCAACCTGAGCTACGAGCTGCACGAGCTCGGCTACCGGACCGACGTCCTCTACGGGACCCGCGCCTCGCCGGGCATCGACCCGCTGCTGCGCGAGATCTCGTTCTTCGATCCGGCGGTGGGTGTCCCGCCGCAATGGCTGGTGATCCTGCGCTACATCCGCGACCAGCTGACCTCGCCCCTTGGGCGGCGGGCGGTGAAGGTGCCGATCACCGGCACCGTCATCAGCAAGACGTTCGAAGCGCGGATGCCGTATTTCGACCAGATCTGGAACAGCGTGAACCTGTTCGACGTCGCGCTCGCCTATTTCAAGACCTACAACCGCACCCTGCGCGTCAGCGGCCTGCGCACGCCCGACATCATGCACTGGACCTATCCGCTGCCGATCCGGGTTCCGGGCGCCAAGAACATCTACACCCTGCACGACCTCGTGCCCCTGCGCCTGCCCTTCACCACCGGCGACATCAAGCGGCGCTACCTGCGCCTGATGCGGCGCATCGTGAAGGATGCCGACCACATCGTCACCGTGTCCGAGACCTCGCGCCGCGACATCATCAACCTGCTCGGCTGCCCCGAGCACCGGATCACCAACACCTACCAGTCGGTGGAAATCCCGAAGAAGTTCGCCGAGAAGCCCGAAGACGTGGTCCGCCGCGAGATCGAGGGCGCCTTCGGACTGCCCTACAAGGGCTATTTCCTGTTCTTCGGCGCCATCGAGCCCAAGAAGAACGTCGGCCGCCTCGTCGAGGCCTATCTCGCGAGCCAGGTCTCGGCGCCCCTCGTCATCGTCGGCGGCGCGGCCTGGAAGTCGGATGTCGAGTTCAAGTTCATCAATCCGACGACGAACTCGTATCTCGAGCAGATCGACAACATGACCTACCAGCGCGACCGCATCCGGCGGTTCGACTACGCGCCGTTCTCGCTCCTCGTCAGCCTTATCCGCGGTGCCAAGGGCGTGGTGTTCCCCTCCCTCTACGAAGGCTTCGGCCTGCCGGTGCTGGAGGCCATGCTGCTCGGCACGCCGGTCATCACCTCCAAGGAGGGCTCGACGCCGGAAGTCGCGGGTGACGCCGCGCTGCTGATCAACCCCTACGACGCCCGCGACATCGCCGATGCGATCCGTGCGGTGGATTCGGATGCGGACCTGCGCGGGCGCCTCTCCGAGATGGGCAAGGTCCAGGCGGCGAAATACAGCCCCGAGATCTATCGCGGGCGCCTCAAGGAACTGTACGACCGGCTCTGAACGGACCTTTCCGGACCGCCTCCCGGCGGTCCGGGCGACGGTGAGGCCTCGACCCGACAATGGCGATTCTCCTGACCGGAGCGGCGGGCTTCATCGGCTACCACGTGGCCGACCGCCTGCTCGCGCGCGGCGAGACCGTGATCGGCATCGACAATCTCAACGACTATTATCCGGTGACGCTCAAGCGCGACCGGATCGCCGATCTCGAGGAGCGCCGGGGCGACGCGTTCCGCTTCCTCACCCTCGACTTCTCCGATCACGAGGCCCTGGACAGGGGGCTCGACGGGCACGCGATCGACCGGATCGTCCATCTCGGCGCGCAGGCCGGGGTGCGCTACTCCATCGAGAACCCGCGCGCCTACATCCAGGCCAACGTGGTCGGCCATCTCAACATCCTGGAATTCGCGCGCCACCGGGCGGTGTCGCACCTGGCCTACGCCTCGTCCTCCTCGGTCTATGGCGGCAATACCTCTCTTCCCTTCCGGGTCGAGGACCGCGTCGACCATCCGGTCTCGCTCTACGCCGCCACCAAGAAGGCGGACGAACTGATGAGCGAGACCTACGCCCATCTCCATCGCCTGCCCCAGACCGGCCTGCGCTTCTTCACCGTCTACGGGCCCTGGGGGCGGCCCGACATGGCCCTGTGGCTGTTCACGAAGGCGATCTTCGCGGGCGAGCCGATCCGCGTGTTCAACGACGGGGCGATGCGGCGCGACTTCACCTATATCGACGACATCGTCGCCGGCATCCTCGCCTGCCTCGACAACCCGCCCGCCGATGACGGCGCCGAGAAGGCGGGCGGCAGCCATGCGCCGCACCGGATCTACAACATCGGCAACAACACGTCCGTGCCGCTCCTGCGCATGATCGACGTGCTGGAGGAAGCCTGCGGACGGCCCGCGATCCGCCGGGCCGAGCCGATGCAGCCCGGCGACGTGCGGGAGACCTACGCCGATCTCGGCGCCATCGCCCGCGACCTCGGCTACGCCCCGACGACGCCGATCGAGATCGGCATTCCCGCCTTCGTGCGCTGGTTCAAGGCCTATCACCGCCTCGGCTGACGTCACCGGGCGGCTCTCTGCATTAAGAGAACGCCAATTCAGATGCACCTAAGCCGCTGAAACTATTAATGGTCGTTCTTAGCCGTCCCCGATGTCTCTCACGGCGAGCTGCGAAAAAACACGCTCGGTCTTAATTCCAACGGGCATATTGCCGTTCGTGAATTTTGCTCTCTATAATTTCCGTATGGATATCCGCTGGTTTTCCGATGAAGCGCGAGATTGCTCCGCTGAATGGCGCGCAACCCTTGTGTCTGCCGATGCGTGGCAGCAGATTGGTCAAGCTGGAGCGGCTGGCGGAGAAGCCGAAGGTTTCTTTGTCCAGTGTGGATCTGTTGAAGGCTATGCCAAGGACTCAGGAGGCGCGTTTCGCGCTGCCCACGAAAAAATCGCCTCGGACTTAGCATTCGATCTTGGGCTTCCGGTGCCGCCTTTGGTGCTATGGGAGGACGGTGCCGCACGTCGGGCTGTTTCTCGCCTACCATTTACTGCCGCATTTAAATGGGATCATGCTCGACAGGCGCCAAGCGCGGTAACGCGAATGATGCCAGCGTTGACGCAAGCGGCGTCCGCGATGGTGGCTTTTGATAGCTGGGTAGAGAACATTGATCGGATCAATGGGGGGAACATGATCGTATCGTTGGCGCTCCCCCAAGGCTTTGGGTGTGCGTACATCGATTACGCGTTCTCATTGTCGCACGGCTGGGGATGTGCGCCAGCGAACCCCACCTCTATACGCAGAGGACCATATCCAGAGGAAGTGATAGTCGACGGCGCAATTCTCGCTGAAACGGTGTTCGCGATTGAGAAGCTGCCGTCAACCACGATCGAAGAAATCGTGCGTCGGATACCCGACGCATTCATGGAAGAACAGCGCCGAGAGAACATCGTAGCGAGTCTCGTCACACGGCGCGATCAGCTGCGCAGTTCTCTTGGCCTGTAAGGAGAGACGTCATGCCTGCAAAGGACACGGTCCACTTCTCATACGTGGAGTACCGGCCTAACCCCGCCCGGCCCGAGGGCGCGATCCCACTTGGGCTCGTTATTGAGTTTGTTCGATCGGACGCTTGGGTGGTTGGCTTAGCTATGCGCTCCGAAGTTCCGAAAAGTCTGTTGGGGGGGATGGATCTCCTATCTCGAGAGCTGGCTGATAGCCGCATTCAGTTGATGCGTGAGGAAGTCGGCAAAGCCCGCGAGCTAGCAAAAAACCCAGGAGACGTTCTGCGGTTCTTGGCCGAGGCCAATCCGTGGTCGCTCCACGTTAAGCCTCCTTGCGAATTTCAGGCAGACGCCAACGAAAAGTACGATAACTTTACTATCGAAAAGATAGCTGAAAAGTATGTACTTGAGCTCTATGCGCGAAAATTGGCGCTGCCGGCAGCGGATGTGGCCAGCGAGCATCAGCATGCACCATCTTATTCGGTGATAGGGCACGCTCCAGTTGTTATGCCTGAAACAAATTTATATGCCGATCAATCTCGTCATGCGGACGTACCACCTGCTTGGATGCTTCCCCCGACTGTCTGGATCAATCCAAGAAGCGGCTCCGGTCGGTAGTCATCCGATTACATGGACCCTGGAGGCCTACGCCTTATGGAAAGCGTTTTCCGGCCTTGCAGTAACGATACTTTGGTCCCAACTCCCGTTGATGCTCGCATAGTTTAACGGTGAGAACGCGGGGTCGATACCTTCGTGGCAGGGGTTCGGCTCCTCTTGCGAGCGCCATTTTCAATCCAGTTAAGCCCGGCCGCCGTCATGGCGTGCCGGGCTTTTTGTTCTTTTCGCGGGAACGTCCGACCCGAAAGGTACCGGGGGTGGGAATGACCTTTGCCGATGTCGACGGCTCGACTTTAAGACAACGCTAACCCTGTTCTTTTACCACGTTGAGGTCGGCGAAGGCCGTCCTCACGAGGGTGCCGCGCGGTCTCGATCGCGGTGTCCGGTGTGACGGACCTTCACCGCCACGTCCGTCGCGCCGGTCCCGGGATGCGCGAGCGGATGGCCGTGTTCACCCCTCCGCGGAGAGACATTCATCCGTGACGCGTGCAGGGCCGATCGCTGGATGGCGCAAGGGAGGGCTTCACGGCCTGGTCCTGACGGCCGCCATCGCCCTGCCGGGGGCAGAGTCCCTGGCCCAGGCGATCCCGACCCCGTCCAACCAGACCCTCTCCAACCGGGGGACGCGGCCCGGCACGGCAACTTTCGGCAGCAGCAACCCCTCCTCCGCGTCCGGAGCCTCGAGCGAGGGCGGCCCGACCCTGCGCGGCAGCGGCGCGTCCGGCGACGCCTCCACGGGGGCGCTCTCCCCCATCGACGATTCCGCCTCGCAGATGGGGGACGGCCCGTCCAGCGCCCCTGCCCGGCCGCGGTCCCGCGCCCCGGTGCCGAGCGCGACCACCAGAGCCGGCAACAACCGGACGCTCACCGACATCCTGCGCCAGCGCGCGATCCCGCCGCGCCGCTTCGGCCTCGCCACGGTGCGGCCGGTCCGCGCCATCGTGCAGACGCCGCCGCCGGACCTGCGCCTCACGCCGGTGATCCGCAGCGCCGTTGTCGGCGCGCCATTGCCGACCCCGTCCCCCGCCCCGCCTCTGCCACCCTCCCTGACCCTGCTGCCGCTCGCCGGGATCAGCACGCCGGGTGCGTTCCTCGGCGCGGCCCTGCGCCAGCCGCTCGCGGTGGACCAGGCCTACGCCCCCCTCGGCGTGAAGGTCGGCACCTTCACCTTCCTGCCGGTGTTCCAGCAGAGCGTCGGCTACGACACCAATCCTGACCAGATCACCGCCAACCGCGCCAAGGGATCCCTGGCCCTGCGCACCGAGGGCGAGCTCGCCTTCCGCAGCGACTGGTCCAACCATGAGCTCGCGGGCGAATTGCGCGGCGGCTATCTCGACTTTCCCGACAACCAGGCCGCCAGCCGGCCCAACGGCGCCGGCGCGGTCCGCCTGCGCCTCGATGCCAACCGCAGCACCAGCATCGACGTGGAGACCCGCTTCCTCGTCGACACGCAGCGGCCCGGCTCGCCGGACATCAACGCGACCCTGTCGAACCGCCCGATCGTGGCGAGCTACGGCACGACGATCGGCGTCACCGAGACCTTCAACCGGCTGCAGGTCTCCCTGCGGGGCCTCATCGACCGGAGCGAGTTCGAGAACGCGGCGCTGTCGAACGGCGCGGTGCTGAACCAGAGCGACCGCAACCTGAACCAGTACGGCCTGCGGCTGCGCGTCGCCTACGAGATCTCGCCCACCATCACGCCCTTCGTCGATGTCCTGGCCGATACCCGGGTCTACGACCTGCGCACCGATTCCAACGGCATCCGGCGCGATTCCGACGGCGTCACCCTGACGGGCGGCGCGCGCGTGGCCCTCACCCGCTTCATCAGCGGAGAGGTCTCCGCGGGCCTCCAGCACCGGACCTATGTCGATCCGAGCCTGAAGGACCTTACCGCCCCCATCGTCAACGCGGCGCTGATCTGGACGGCGAGCCCGCTCACCACCGTGCGGCTCAACGCGACCACCGGCATCATCGAGACCGCGATCCCCGGATCGAGCGGCGTGCTGACCCAGGCGGCCACCCTGGAGGTCCAGCACGACCTGCTGCGCAACCTGTCGATCACGCTGGGCGCCGGCTACCTCGCCAGCGACTACGACCGGGTGAACATCACCGAGCGCGGCTTCTCGGCCACCGCCCGGCTCGATTACCGCTTCAACCGCTGGCTCTCCCTGCGCGGCAGCTACATCTACCAGCAGATCGACAGCAGCTCCGCCGGATCGAGCTTCAGCGCCAATACCTGGCTGCTGGGGCTGCGGGTGAGCCCCTGAGAGGGCGCCTTTTGCGAGACCCGCCTGGACTTGCGATCGAGGCAGGGTCGAGGATGTGCGGATGAGAGCGTTCTGGGACGATTGCGGAAACGGCGTGAGCTCCGATCACCCCAGAACGGTCGACCTTCGAGAGGCCATGACGCTCTGGTCCGACGAAGTCCGCGGCGTTGAAGGCAACTTCCTCGGGCTCATCGACGGCCGGGACAGGACGATCCAGTTTCTGTTCGAGGCCGGTGTTCCCGATGACGTCGACGATGCCGGCCATCTCCGAATCGTCCTGATGGACTTTCCGCAACCGGAACTGAGCGGGTCCTATAGCAGACGGGTCGCCATCGGCGAGGTTCATCGACTGATCGAGATCGCGTTCAGAACCGGGGCGGACCATCGTCAATTCGGCGAACTGATCTTCACGGCCTGGTAGCGGTCCGGCCGCATCCGGCTCTCACCAGAGGCGCACCTGGACATCGTCATCGTGCCCGCTTCCGGACGGAAGATCGGCTCTCCATCCGTCACGGGCGTTCGGGATGGGTGTGCATGCCGGGCTCTCGCCCTACCGCGCCAATGCCAGCGAGGCGCCCGACTTCGAGAGCGCTCCGTCCAGGGCTCCGCCGCCCTGGCGCAGGCGGGCCGTCACGGTGCCGCCGGGCTGGTAGAGATAGACCTCGCCGTCGCGGTAATCCCAGGCGGTGACCTTGGCGAGGTCCTTGTTGGCGCAGCCGGAGGCATTGGCCTTGTAGAGGTCGAGGGCGGGGGCGCTGGACAGGGAGACCTTGCAGGTCGCGCCCGTGGCGTCCTTGGCGTTCCAGCTTCCCACCACCGAGGAGCGGCCGCTCGACACGACCGGCGGCGCGGGCGGCGGCACGTAGGTCGGCTCGGCGATCACGGGCGTCGAGGGGGTCACGGCGACGTCCGTTCCCACCGGCGGGGGGCCGTCGATGGGGGCCGCGCTGGCGCCGGGCGGGGGCGCGAGGGGAGCGGAGGTCACCGGGCCGGACGGCATGGCCGGGGCGACCGGCTCGAGGGCGGCCTGCGCACCGAGGCCGGCGCGGCTGCCGCGGCTCGGTCCGTCGAGGCGCGACGAGCTGCAGGCACCGAGGCTTGCGGCAAGGGCGACGAGGGCAACGGTCGACAGGAACTGACGCGGCATCGATTTCTCTTCCCGGCAGGGACATCGGCAATAGGCCGCTGCGTCACCGGCAATTGCGCTGACGGCAAGGCAATCCGGGAGGCATGAGAGGGGAAAGGTGCCTCGCCTCGGCTTTTCGGACCTTGTGTGGCTGCAGGGCCGCAATCGCGGTAGCGCCGTGCCCCCTGCCCCGTGGCGTCAGCGTCCGGGCGCGATTCCGTCGATGGCGAGCCGCAGGTGCTTGGGACCGCGCAGGGCCGCCCCCGGGCGATAGGGCGGCGGATCGTCGACGAGGCGCGGATGGGTGAGGCGCTGCGCCAGGGCCACCAGGGCCGCCTCCGCCTCGAACCGCGCCAGCGGCGCCCCGGCGCAGTAATGGAGGCCGCCGCCGAAGCCGAAATGACGGATGTCGGGCCGGTCCGGGTCGAACCTGTCCGGGTCCTCGAACACCGCCGGATCGCGATTGCCCGAGGCCAGCAGGAGCACGATGTCGGCGCCTTCCGGGATCGTGGTGCCGGCGATGTCGATGGCGTTCAGGGCGCGCCGCGTCCGGAAATGCACCGGCGGGTCGTAGCGCAGCATCTCCTCGATCAGGCGCGGGGCGAGGTCCGGCTCGCAGGCGAGGCGCGCGAGGATGTCGGGGTGGCGCACCAGGGCCAGCATGCTGTTGGCGATGAGGTTCACGGTTGTCTCGTGCCCGGCCACCAGCAGCAGGATCGCGGTGGCGATGAGGTCGTACTCGCCCATCCCCGGCCCGGCCTTGCCGCCGAGGCCCGACAGCATGTCGTCCTGCGGATGCCGGCGCTTCTCCTTGATGAGGCCGGCCATATAGGTCGAGATCTCGTCGAACGTCGTGATGTTGGCCGCGCGCGCCTCCGCGTTCCCGAGATTGTCGGGCTCCAGCGCCGAGGCGAGCTGCGTCGCCCAGCCGTGGAATTGCGGCTCGTCCTCGCGCGGGATGCCGAGCATCTCGCAGATCACCGTCACCGGCAGCGGGTAGGCGAGGTCTTCGACGAGGTCGATGCGCGTCGCGCCGGCCTGCTTGTCCAGCAGCTCGGAGACCAGGACATGCGAACGCTCGCGCATGGCGTGGACCCGCTGGGGGGTGAACTGCCCCATCACGGCGCCGCGCAGGGTGTCGTGGTCCGGCGGGTCGCGGAAGATGAAGGGGCGATGGGTGTTGGTGACGTGGTTCTTCACCGGGTTGACGATCCAGTCCGAGAGCGGGTTGCCCGTGCGCGGGCGCTCGCTCGGCGGCAGGGTCTCGGAGCTGATCCGCGGATCGTGCAGGAGGCTGGCGATCGCCGCATGGGTCGAGGCCACGTAGGTGCCGTCGTCCTGGCGGGAGACCGGGGTCTCGCGCAGGCGGGCGTAGAGCGGATAGGGGTCGGCCCGGTTGGCCTCGTCCTTGACCGCCTCGAACAGGCGTCCGGTCTTCATGGGGCGGTCCGTTCCTCGGGAAAGTCCGGCGCCAGCACCGCGAGACTGTGTTCGTCGGTTCCGCCGCGGATCGGCGGAAACGGCGCGCGGGCGGCGATCCGCTCGGCATAGGCCGGGAGCCAGCGGGCGGAATCGAACGACACCGCCGCGATGCAGCGGCCCTCGCGGCCGTAGACGACGACGAAGCGCCCCTCCTTCGGGCTCCCCTGCGCGAAGACCATGGAATCGGCACCCTGCGTCAGCCCCACGGACTTGATGGTGATGCTCCCTTGCGACGACCAGAAGGCCGGCATCTCGGCATAGGCCGCGCCTGAGGCCGCTCCGGCGAGGAGGCGGCCGGCATGCTCGCCCTGCGCCACCGCATGGCCCCAATGCTCCAGGGCGACGGGGCGGCCGTCATAGAGCGGATGGGGAAAGCGCGCCACGTCGCCGGCCGCCGCGATGGACCTGTCGGGCCGTCCCTCCGTATCGAGGACGTGGCCGGCCTCGTCGCAGGCGATGCCGCCGGGACCGGCATCGAGCCCGGAGCCGTGCAGCCATTCGGTGTTGCGCACGGCGCCGAGCGCCACCACCACGAGATCGGTCTCCACGCTCGACCCGTCGCCGAGCACCGCCCGGACCACCCGTCCCGAGGCATCGCCCTCGAGCCGCTCGACCTTGGTCCGGCTGCGCAGGTCGACACCGAGCGCCCGGTGCAGGGCGGCGACGATCTCGCCCACCGGCTGCCCGAGGATGCGCGCCAGCGGCGCCGGTCCCGGATCGATCAGGGTGACGGGCAGATCGAGCGCCCGGCAGGAGGCCGCGACCTCGCAGCCGATGAAGCCGGCGCCGATGACGAGGACGCGCTTCGGGCCGGCGGCCAGCGCCCGCCGCAGCGACGCGGCATCGTCGCGTCCGCGCAGGGTGTGGATTCCGACGAGCCCGGCCTCGGCGGGGTTCGGCCAGGAGCGCGCACGCGAACCGGTGGCGATGAGCAGGCGGTCGTAGGGAAGCGTCGCGCCGTCGGCGAGGCGGATCCTGCGGGCCTGCCTGTCGAGGCCGGTGGCGGCGATGCCGAGCCGCCACTCGGCCTCCAGTGCGTGGAGGTTCGGCAGCAGCGTCGCCTCGGGCGCGACCGCACCGGTGAGCGCGGCTTTCGAGAGCGGCGGCCGGTCGTAGGGGCGGTGCGGCTCGTCGCCGACGAGGGTCAGCGTGCCGGCAAAGCCCGCGCGGCGCAGGGCCTCGGCGCCGCGCAGACCCGCGAGGGAGGCGCCGACCACCACCGCATGCCCGTCGCTCATCGCGGTTCCTCGACCCGGATCGCCTGGACCGGGCACGAGACCCGCGCTCGCTCGATGGCGAGCCGCGCGGAGGCCGAGGGTGCTGGATCGTAGAACAGGGCCTCGCGGCCGTGCAGCGCGAAGTGCTCCGGTGCCGCGTAGCAGCACTGCGCATAGGCCTGGCAGCGATTGAGATCGACGGTGACGCGGAGGGGTGGCGAGGCGGTCGGCGGAGAAGAGAGGTCGGACATGAGGCTCGCTGAGGGAAGTCCCTCCGACAAGGCCCGCGCCGGGCCGAGGTTCCGCTTCAGCGGCCGCGAGTGCGCATCGGTCGCGTCACCGCATCATCGCGGCGCCACAACGTCGAGGGTGCGGTGCATCACCAGGGCATCGACCAGCCCGAGCGTCGGATGCCGGAACGCCTCGGGCAGGCGGGCGAGTTCGCGGAAGCCGAGGCTCTTCCACAGGGCGACCGCGCGGGTGTTGCTGGCGACGACGAAGTTGAACTGCATCGCCCGAAAACCCTGGCGGGCGGCGGTCTCGAGGGCATGCCGCCCCATGGCCCGGGCGACGCCGCGCCCGGCCGCGGCGGGATGGGTCATGAAGCCGGCATTGGCCACATGCGCCCCGCCGCCCTGCTGGTTCGCCTTCAGCATAGAGGTTCCGAGCACCCTGCCCTCGTCGACCGCGACGAAGACCTGGTTTCCGGGCGCGAACCAATAGGCCAGCATGGAATCGCGGGTGCCGTCGCGCGGCAGCACATAGGTCTCGCCGGCCCGGATCACCGGTTCGAGGATCGACCAGACCGCGTCGGCATCGCCGGGTTCCGCCGGGCGGACGAGGAGAGGCGCCGTCATGTCGTTCCGATCCGTCCCCAGCCGGGAAGCTTGAGCGCCGGACGGCGCAGGTCGAGCCCCGCGACGAGGCCCAGCAGATTGACCTCGATCCCCTCGACCCAGCCGAGGGTGATCCCGGCATAGCCGCCGAGGGTCACCCGGATGCCGGTGCCGCTCGGCGTGCGCTCGACGATGCGGCCGGGCGGGGCCCAGTCCTTGCCGAGCGCCGTGGGCGGCAGGGTCGCCTGCGGCTCCGGCAGGCGGGCGAGGACATGGGCGGAGAAGCTGTTCGAGTTCGGTCCGGGCCAGGCCTGGTAGGTCCCGAGCGCCCGGTAGGGATAATCGGCCACCGCCGCGCGGATCGCCGGGATGGCGCGGGCCGCCTCGTCCCCGTCGAGGGCGAGAACGGTCTGCGGATCGTTGCCGAACCAGCGCCCGTCCGCGGCCCAGCCATCGGTGCGCACGGGCATCCCCCAGCCGACCACGTCGTAGCGGGTGTAGCGGGCGGCACCCGCCGGCTTGACCACGATCCAGCTGTGATGGGCGAAGATCCCGCGCCAGCGCCCGACCCGCGCCGCATAGACCCGGACGAGCGCCGGGTCCGATGCCTTGGGCGGGTTCAGCAGCCCGGCGCTCGACCAGTCTGCCACGGACCAGTCCGCCGCCCCGCCGCCGCGCACCATCCACCACAGGGCGTGGGTGCCGAGCGGCAGCAGGAACAGGCCGAGCAGGACGAGGCCGAGGACGCGGAGGGTCGAGCCGAGAAGAGAGAGGGAGATCACGAGGGGAGATGTTTGCCGGCGCGGTGCCTCATGCAAGCTCCGCCTTCGTCGCAGGTGCGGCATTCCCAGCCGGCGACGACCGTCGCCCCAATGATGCAGCGCGGCAACAGCCGGCTCCCAACCCGCGCCGCCGCCCGCCGACCCCCTTGCAGGAGCGGAGCGGCTCGGCAATGAAACATTATAACATACTTATTTCGGGGCGTGATGCGGATGAGACGATCGGGAATCTGGCTGGCCGGGACGATGCTGTCCGGCGCGGGTCTCGCCTCCGCGTCGATGATCGGCCCCGTGATCGCGCAGCAGGCCGAGGCGACGCTCTCCGAACTGACGGTGACCTCCGCGAGCCCGATCATCGCCGCGCCGCGCGCCACCACCGCGTCGGGCTTTCCCACCGGCGTGCTGCCGGTGGTGACCAGCACCTTCTCGCCGGTCACGGTGGTGACGGCCGAGCAGATCGCCCGCGACCAGCCCCGCACCCTCGGCGACGCCCTGATGGACAGGCCCGGCATCTCGGCCTCGACCTATGCGCCGGGAGCCGCAAGCCGGCCGATCATCCGCGGCCTCGACAACAACCGGGTGCGCATCCAGGAGAACGGCGTCGGCATCCAGGACGTGTCGGAGCTCGGCGAGGATCACGGTGTTCCGATCAACCCGCTGGTGACGAACCGGATCGAGGTGATCCGTGGCCCCGCCTCCCTGCGCTACGGCTCGCAGGCGATCGGCGGCGTGGTCAGCGCCGAGAACAACCGCGTCCCGACCTTCATCCCCGCCGGCGGCATCTCGGGCCAGGCCACCACCGGCTATTCCTCCGTCGACAACGGTCGGCTCGGTGCGGTCAGCGTCGATGCCGGAGGCCAGAACGTCGCGATCCATGCCGACGGTTTCCGCACCGCCGCCGACAGCTACAACACCCCGGCCGGCATCCAGCGCAATTCCGCCAACGAATCGCAGGGCGGCGCGGTGGGTATGTCGTTCATCGGCGACCGCGGCTTCGTCGGCCTGTCCTACAGCCATTACGACGCGCTCTATCAGATCCCCGGCGGCGGCTCGGCGGAGAGCCGCACCCGCCTCGACCCGAACCAGGACCGGCTTCTCGCACGCGGCGAGTACCGCCCCCTGGAGGGGCCGTTCGAGGTGATCCGTTTCTGGGCCGGCGGCTCGGTCTACCGGCACAACGAGACCGGGATCGGCGAGGACGGGATCGACGGAATCCAGGCGACGTTCAAGAACCGCGAGGCCGAGGGCCGGGTCGAGCTGCAGCACGTGCCGGTGGCCCTCGGCTTCGGCACGCTGACCGGGGCGCTCGGCCTGCAGACAGGCCGGCGCACCATCGGCACGTCCGGGGAGGCCGGCGGTCTTCTCGCGCCGACGGATTCGCGCAGCAACGCCGTCTACCTGTTCGAGGAGATCGCCGTCGGCAACGGTCTGCGCTTCCAGGGGGCTGGGCGGATCGAGGGCGACCGCTCCACCGGCACCGCCTCGATCTTCCCCGGCGACTACCTGCCGGTGGACGGGCAGGACCCTCTCTCCTACGGCCGCAGACGCTCCTTCGCCCCGAAGAGCCTGAGCTTCGGCGCCCTGCAGGACCTGCCCAACGGCTTCGTCGCGAGCCTCAACGGCTCCTATGTCGAGCGCGCGCCCACCGCCTTCGAGCTGTATTCGCGCGGACCGCACGACGCCACGGAGACGTTCGAGATCGGCGATTCCAACCTCAAGAAAGAGAGCGCGCGCACCGTCGAGGTCAGCATCCGCCGCGCGGAGGGCCCGTTCCGCCTTGACGCCACCGGCTATTACACGCGCTATACCGGCTTCATCTACAAGCGCGAGACCGGCATCGGCTGCGGCGACGACTTCGCCTCCTGCGGCAGCGACGACGAGTTGCAGCAGATCGTCTACTCGCAGCGCAACGCCGCATTCTACGGCGCCGAGATCGGCGCGCAGCTCGATCTCCTGCCGGTGGGGAACGGATTCGCCGGAATCGAGGCGCAGTACGATTTCGTCCGCGCGCAGTTCGACGACGGCTCCTACGTGCCCCGCATCCCGCCGCACCGCCTCGGCGGCGGCGCCTTCATCCGGGCCGACGGATGGTATGCCCGCGTGAACCTGCTCCACGCCTTCGCCCATCTCGAGACCGCGCCCCTGGAGACGACGACGCCGGGCTACAACGACCTGCGCGCCGAGATCAGCCATACCAGGGCCCTCGACCGGACCCTCTACGGCGCCAGCGAGATCACCTTCGGCCTCCAGGGCCGCAACCTCCTCGACGACCGGATCCGCAACTCGGCCTCGTTCAAGAAGGACGAAATCCTGCTGCCCGGCCGCAATGTCCGGCTGTTCCTGACGGCACGGTTCTGAGAGCGTCAGGGGTCTCCGGGATAGGCGGGAGGGGCCTGCCGGCGGCGGCCGGATGCGGTGGTGGGCCTTTATCTGCCCGCCCGGCGGCAAAGCGTGCTAGAAGAGTCCCAACCCCGCACGAACCCGTGCCCTGGGCAAACCCATGAGGCCCAAGTGGCGAATGCGTTCAAGAGTGGTGCGTCCCAATCGCGCACCACCAACGATTTCAACGAGAGGGCCAAGCAGCTCTCCGAGCGGCTCGGCGCCATCGAGAAGCCCGCGCAGATGAAGCGCGGCAACGCTCCGCGTCGCTCGTTCAAGGCCGGTCCCCGCCCGGAAGCGGATACCGAGCCGAAGGGTGAGGTCGAGGCCACGTCCGAGAAGGACGAGGGCGAGGCGGAAGCCGAGGCCTGAGGCCGCCTCCCCGGATCACGCATCCGGGACGCGTCCCAGTCACGCCAAGGGCTCGGATCGCAGGACCGGACGAGAGATCCGGCGCCGCGATCCGAGCTCTTGGCGCTTTTCGTCCGACGAGGCGGTCCTCACGGGTGAGGGCCGCCGCATACAGTGTGTCGGGCCTCTATCGGCGAGTGATCACCGACGCGCCTTGGCCTTGCGGGCGGCGTAGCGCGCGTCGCGCTGGGCCTTCTTCTCGGCGAGGTCGATGGCCTTGCGTTCGGCGGCGATGCGCGCCTCTTCCTCTTCGCGGGCGATCTGGGCGGCGAGTTCCGCCTCTTCGCGGGCCCGCTTCTCTTCGGCGGCCTTCTTCTCGGCGGCGATGCGGGCGGCCTCGCGCTCGCGTGCTCTCTCTTCGCGGGCACGGGCGACCTCGGCGCGGGCCTGGGCCTTTGCGATCATGTCCGGGTCATCCGCCGGGGGACGGGCCTTGAATTTTTCCAGCAGCATCTGCTTGGCGCTGGCGGAGTTCTTACGGCGGTCGTCGAAATTCCTGTAGTCGAAGGCGCTCATCTGACCTTTCTCATGTGTGCGTCTCGGCCCGATCCGCGACTGGAAGCACGCGGCGCGAAGCCTTGCCGGGAATCATCGAAGTTCGGGGTTGGGTCGAATCGGAAAGCCAATGCCTCACGATCCGGCCGGAATCAACAGAAGCCGCCCCTGGTAGGGCGGCTTCTTTCACACGTGTTGAACGAAGGCCTCACCCGTGGGGCCCTCGCCGGGCCCCGGCCTCAGGCGGCCTGGAGGTTGCCGGCCGATTGCTTGCCCGTGCGGCGGTCGTTCTCGATCTCGTAGGAGACTTTCTGCCCCTCGATGAGGTTGCGCATGCCGGCGCGCTCCACGGCCGAGATATGGACGAACACGTCCTTGCCGCCGTCATCCGGCTGAATGAAGCCGTAGCCCTTGGTCTCGTTGAACCATTTCACGGTGCCCGTGCTCATGGTGGTGTCCTTCTCGCCGTCGGGAGGAACGCGATTGCAGCCGTCGCGGCCTCGTCTCGAATGGGGTGTGGAGGGGCCTCTCGGGCCGCACAGCTTTGCTCGCGGCCGACAGGGCGCAGGGTCTCGGAGATGCGATGGGATCGAAGCGACGGCCCGCGGCAGTTCTGCAGCGACTGCTGGGCGTGCGACCCGGAATGAACCGGCGGGGGATCGTGGAAGACAAGGTCCGATAGGTGAAAGTTAGGTTGCCTGCGATGCTCAGACAAGGCTCCCGGCCGTTCCCGGTTCCCGACCGGGCCCGCGATTTCCATCGGTGAAGCGAGCCGACTGAATGACGGGCGGTCCCCGCTGCGGCACCGCCCGAGGTTGCCCTGGCGGGAGGCGGCGGCTAGGCTTGCCACTCTGCGACATGAGGCGAGGAACGACCTTAACGACCCGGTGAGGGGTCGTCACGGAAGGTTGACCGGCATCGAAGCGGGGGCGGGATGACGGAGTCGAAGGCCGGTGGGCAAACATCGGGGCGAAGCGGGGGGGTCCCGTCGCCGCGGATGACGGGAGCCGGGCCGGCGGGATCACCGGTGGGTCGTGCTTCGTGAAGTTTGACAAGCGTGATGCGAAGGCCAGGGGCCTGAGGCACGGCTGTGCGGGCGTGGTTCTGGCCGTCATCGGCGGCGTGTCGATGAGCGCCCTCGCCTGCTCGCCCGCGGCGGCCTTCGACCTGTTCGGCCTGTTCGGCTCCGAGGAGGAGCCGCCGGCGCCGAACCGCGAATCCGTCCCCTATTCGGTCAAGTTCCAGGGTATCGAGGACGAGGACGTGCTGCAGGCCCTGCAGGACACCTCGACGCTCTATCGCCTGCGCCAGGACGCTCCGCCAGACGGCGAGGGCATCGTGCGGCGGGCCGAGGCCGACATCCGCCGCCTGGCCGACGTGCTCTCGGGCTACGGCTATTACCAGGGCAAGGTCGCCATCCGCATCGACGGGGTCGAGCTCTCCGGCGAGGCCTCGATCGCCGCCGCGGCGCGGGCCGCCGAGGGCGCGCGGGCCCGGACCCTGGTGCCGGTCAAGATCGTGGTCGATGCCGGCCCCCTCTACACGCTCCGCTCGGTGGCGGCCTCCGATCCGCGCGGGAACGAGTTCCCGGCCGAAGTGCTGCCCGAGCGCTTCACCCGGGTGGGCGACGACGTCCCCGCCCGCTCGGCCACGGTGCTCGCCCGCGAGGCGAAGATCGTCGATCGCTTCCGCGCGCTGGGCCATCCCTTCGCCAAGGCGGTCTCGCGCGATCCCGTGGTGGACGACACCGCCCACGTCATGGACGTGCGCTTCACCATCGATCCCGGCCCGATCGCCGGGATGGGCGAGGTCGCCGTGCGCGGCACCACCGGCATCGACCCGGCCGTGGTCCGCTCCTTCATCTACAGCGAGCCGGGCGATCCCTATTCGCCCAAGGCCGTGGCCGATATCCGCCGGTCGGTGGCGAAGGTCGAGGCCCTCGGCTCCGTCCGGGTCCGCGAGGGCGAGACGCTCGACCCGCAGGGCAACCTGCCGATCTTCGTCGACGTGACCGAGCGCGACCGCAACCTGATCGGCGTCTCGGCCCGCTATTCCACGGTCGATGGTCCGGGCATCCGCGCCTATTACGCCAACCGCAACCTGTTCGGCGGCGGCGAGACCCTGCGGCTCGACGCCGACATCTACTATCTCGGCAACGACCTCTACGCGAAGCAGCGCAAGGCCGCCGGCATCGACTCGAACGGCCTCGGCGGCCGGATCTCCGCCACCTTCGTCAAGCCGGCCTTGTGGGGCACCCGCAACGATCTGGTGGCCAACGTCTTCGCCGGGCGCGAGGCGCAGCAATCCTACGTCTCGGACGCGGCCGGCGGCACGGTGGGCATCCGTCACCGCTTCTCCGACACGTTCTTCGCGCAGATCGGCATCGACGGTCAGGCCGGCCGCTCGCAGGATGCCCTCGGCAAGGTCGATTACCGCCTCGTCGGCGTGCCGCTCTCGGTCTCCTACGATTCCACCGACAACCTCCTCGATCCGACCCAGGGGTTCCGCGCCACCGCCTCGGTGACCCCCTATGCCGGGTTCCTCGGCTCCGATCCCTCGATCTTCGTCGCCAAGGCGCAGGGCTCGACCTATTACGCGCTCGACGACGAGGCCCGCTACATCCTCGCCGGCCGCGTCGGCTTCGGCTCGATCTCGGGAGCGGCGCTCGAGGACATCCCGGCCAACATCCGGTTCTTCGCCGGCGGCGGCGGCTCGGTGCGCGGCTTCCCCTACCGGACGCTGGGGCCGCGCGGGCCGTTCAACCTGCCGGTGGGCGGGCGCAGCCTGCTCGAAGCCTCGGTGGAGGCACGGATCAAGATCACGGACACGATCGGCGTGGTGCCGTTCTTCGATGCCGGCACCGCCTTCGAGGGCAGCCTGCCGGATTTCGAGGAGCGCATCCGCTACGCTGCGGGCCTCGGCCTTCGCTACTATACCGGCATCGGCCCGATCCGCGTCGACGTCGCCTTCCCCCTCGACCGGATCAAGGGCAATCGCGAGCGCCCCGTGGCCCTCTACATCAGCCTGGGGCAGTCGTTCTGATGGGATTTTTCGGACGGGTCATCGGCCGGTGCGCATCGACCCTCCCCCGCAGAGGGGGGAGGGTCGCGCGCGCCATCGTGGTGGCCTTCGGCTTGGCCGCCTTCGTCGCCGTTCCTGCCCTCACTCACGCGGACGAGGGCGAGAAGACCGTGCTCGGCGGGCTGCTGTCGAAGGCGCTCTCCACCCCCGGGTCGCAGGTCTCCATCGGCGCGGTGGACGGGGCGCTCTCCTCCAACGCCACGATCCGCGACGTGGCGATCAGCGATCGCGACGGCGTCTGGCTGAAGCTCGACAGGGCCCGCCTCGTCTGGAGCCGCCTCGCTTTGCTCTCCGGCCGGCTGCAGGTGGACAGCCTGGAGATCGGCCGCCTCGAAGTGCTGCGCCGCCCCCTCCCCGCCCCGGTCTCTGCGACGCCCGAGCCCGACGGCACGCTCCTGCCCGACCTGCCGGTGAAGGTGGAGATCACCGCCTTCAAGCTCGCGGAACTGGTGCTCGGCGAGACCGTCGCCGGTCAGCCGGCCCGCCTCTCCGCCGAGGGCAAGGCCAAGCTCGGCGCCCCGTCCGAGGGGCTCGACCTCGATCTTTCCGTGCGCCGCCTCGATGCCGTCGGCCAGTTCGCCGCCCGCCTCCTGTTCGTGCCCAAGGGCTCGAAGCTCGAAGTGAAGACGACGCTGGTGGAGGCCGCCGGCGGCCTCCTCTCCAAATTCGCCAACCTGCCCGGCGAGCCGCCGATCAACCTCGATCTCGACGGGCGCGGCACCCTCGATGCCTGGAACGCCCGGCTCGATTTCGATGCCGGCCCCGATCTCGGCGCGAAGGGCACGGCCCGGATCGCCCGCGCCGGTGCCGACCGCCAGCTGACCCTCGACCTGTCCTCGCGGATCGAGGGGCTGCTGCCCGGCCCGGCGGCCGCGATCTTCTCCGGCACGACCAAGCTCGACGGGGCCCTGCGCTTCGGCGATAGCGGCGCCTTCGGCATCGACCGCCTGGCGCTCGCCTCCCGCACCGCCCGCCTCGACGCCGCGGGCAGCCTGACGCCGGACCGGGTCGCCGACTTCACGATCTCCGCCCGTGCGGTCCCCACCGAGGGCGGCGTCACCAAGGCGGCCAATGCCGAACTCGACACCCTCGTCTTCGACGGCAGCGTGAAGGGGCCCATCGCCCGGCCACAGGTGAAGGGCGACCTCAAGGCCGCGGGCCTGCGCGCCGACGGCAACGCCCTCGACCGGATCGCCGCCACCCTCGCCATGGAGCCGACCGGTGGCGACCCCGCCGCCACGCGTTTCGCCCTGAGCGCGGATGCCACCGTCGAGGGCCTCAAGCTCGCCGACGCGGCCCTGCGCCGTGCCGTCGGATCGCGCGGTGCCTTCACCTTCCGGGGCACGCTGCAGCCCGACGGCGTGGTCGACGTGGCGACGTTCGATCTCGATGCGCCCACCGCCAAGCTGTCCTATGTGGGCCGGGTGGGCCAGAACACCCTCGCCGGCACGCTGAATGCCGGCCTCGCCGACCTCTCCGCCTTCTCCGATGTCGCCGACCGGACCCTGGCCGGCAGCGTCGCCGTGAAGGCCGCCCTCAGCGGCGACCCGGCCCGAAAGGCCGTGACCGCCGATGTCGATGCGACGACCCGGGGGCTCGCCCTCGGCCTGCCCGCCCTCGACCGGCTGCTCGGGCGCGAACCGCGCTTCTCGGGTCGCCTGTCGCAGGTCTTCGACGGCTACAGTTTCGAGGGGGCCAAGCTCGACGGCGCCGAGATGGTCGCGCGGCTGGAAGGCAAGGCCACGGCGCGCCTCGCCGATGCCAAGCTCCTGGTGGACCTGAAATCCCTCTCCGCCCTCGATCCGCGCCTTTCCGGCCGCGCCCTCCTCGACGGCCGTCTCTCCGGCACCCTGGAGAAGCCGGACCTCACCGCGACCCTCACCGCCGCGGACGGACGGGCGCTCGGCCGCCCGATCCGCGACCTGCGCGTGGCCGCGACGCTCAAGGACCTGACGGGCGCCCTCGACGGAACCCTGGCCCTCGGCGGCGAGATCGGCGGCAAGACCCTGCGCGGGGACGTGCATCTCGCCCGCACGGGCGCGGATTGGTCCCTCGACCGGCTCGCCGTGAATCTCGGCTCCGCCACCCTCGACGGCAAGGCGACCGTCGATGCTGCGACCCTGCTGACCCAGGGGACGGTCGCTCTCTCGGCGGCCAATCTCGACGACCTGTCGCCGCTGGCCCTCACGCCCCTGGCCGGCAGCCTCGACGCCTCCATCGCCCTCTCCCGCGACGGCGGACGCCAGGACGCCGCCGTGAAGGCCAGGGGCGCCTCCCTGCGCTCGGGCGAGATCGGCCTCGCGCAGCTCGACGCCGACCTCACCGGCCGCGACCTCCTCGCCCATCCCGTCATCGACGGGAGGATCAATGCCGACCGGGTCTTCGCCGCCGGGGAATCCATCGACACCGTGCGTGTCCTGGCGGTGGGATCGCCCAATGCCAGCGACATCACCCTCACCGCCAAGGCGCGCGGCTTCGACCTCGACGGTGCCGCCCGGCTGGTTCCCTCCGAGCGGACGCGGATCGAACTGGCGCGCTTCTCCGCCGCGCGCGGCAAGGACCGCTTGGCGCTGGCCGGCCCCGCCACGATCACCCTCGACAAGGGCTCGGCCGTCATCGACGGCCTCGTCGTCGCCGCCGGCACCGGCCGGGTCAGTCTCGCCGGCCGGGCCGGGTCGAGCCTCGACCTGAAGCTCGGCATCCGGGCTGTGCCGCTGGCGCTCGCCCGCATCGCCTCGCCGAGTCTCGCCCTCACCGGCACCCTCGACGGCGACGCCGACATCCGCGGCACGAGTGCGCGGCCGGAGGGGCGTTACGCCCTGTCGGTGGCGAAGCTGGTGACGCCGGAGACCCGCAAGGCCGGCCTGCCCCCCATCGACGCCAAGGCGAGCGGCACACTCGGTGACGGCCGCGCCGGGATCGAGGGAACGGTCAATGCCGGACGCGGCGCCGCGCTCACCCTCGCCGGCTTCCTGCCCGTCTCGGCGGGCGGGCCGATCGCCCTGAAGCTGCGCGGCACCCTCGACGCGGCCATGGCCAACAGCCTGCTCAGCGCCGGCGGCCAGCGCGTCGCGGGCCGTGTCACCCTCGACGGCGGCGTCTCGGGCACCCTCGACGCGCCCCGCGCCGAGGGCGTCGCCACCCTGTCCGGCGGCAGCTTCACCGATCCGCTGCAGGGCATCGCCCTCAAGCAGATCGAGGGCCGCGTCACCGGGCGCGGGGACACGCTGGTGGTGGAGCGGCTCACCGCCCAGACCCGCAACGGCGGCGGCCTCCAGGCCAGCGGCCGCGTCGCCCTGGACCCGGCGGCCGGGTTCCCCGGCACGTTCAAGCTCACCGCAGAGCGGGCCGAACTCGTCTCCAGCCCGATCGTCACCGCCACCGCGAGCCTCAACCTCGCCCTGAGCGGTCCGCTGGCGCGCACGCCGAAGATCTCCGGCCGGGTCGATCTCGCGTCCGTCGACGTGACGGTCCCGGATCGCCTGCCCGCCACGGTGCAGCCCCTGCCCGGCGTCCGCCGGGTCAACACCCCCGGCGACGTGCGGGCGCGCCTCGACGCGAAGGCCGACCGCAGGGCGAAGATCGCCGCGATCGGGCGGCGCAAGAAGGCGCCCCCGCCCTTCGACGCGACGCTGGACGTGACGGTCTCCGCGCCGAGCCGGATCTTCGTGCGCGGGCGCGGCATCGACGCGGAGCTCGGCGGCGACCTGCGCCTCACCGGCACCTCGCGCGATCCGGTGGCCGTCGGTGATTTCGCCATGCGCCGGGGCCGCCTCAGCATCATCGGCCAGCGCCTCGATTTCACCCGCGGCCGCCTCGCCTTCAACGGCGAGCTCGCGATCCCCGAGCTCGATTTCCTCGCCGAGACCAAGGCCGCCGAGGTCACCGCCCGCGTCGCCGTGACCGGCCCGGCCAACCAGCCCGACTTCGTCCTCACCTCCGACCCGACCCTGCCGCAGGACGAGGTGCTGTCGCGGCTGCTGTTCAAGAAGGCGGCCGGCGGCCTCTCGCCGTTCCAGGCGCTCCAGCTCGCCCAGGCCGTGTCGCAGCTCTCCGGCGGGGCCGGCGGGCCGGACGTGTTCGAGCAGGCCCGCAAGGGTCTCGGCCTCGACAGCCTCGACGTCTCCACCGGCGCCTCCGGCGGTCCGGCCCTGGGCGCCTCGCGCTATCTCAGCGACCGCCTCAGCGTCGGCGTGAAGGCGGGCGCCAAGCCCCAGGACACGGCGGCCACGGTCGATTACGACGTGACCCGCCGCATCAAGATCCAGGGCGAGGCCGGCAGCGACGGCCGCACCGCCGTGGGTGTGGGAGCCGAGTGGGAATATTGAGCTCCCATGTGCCGGTTTTCGGTGCGCCGGCATCCCATGCGCCGGAATCCGGTACCGGACCCGCCACGAAAGCGTTACCGGAAGGCGGGTTCCTGATGGTGACGCCGCCGCGAGGGTTCATGTAGCCTGCAATCCCGTGCGGGCGTGCCCGTCGTCGGAGCAAAGGGGACGCGCCGGATGCTGGGCTGGTTTCGGGCGCTGATGCCGCGGGAAGACCGCTTCTTCGATCTGTTCGAACGCCATTCCCATACCCTCGTCGCCGGTGCCGAGGCGCTCCAGAAGGTGCTGGAGGGCGGCGAGGACGTGCCGCGCCACTGCCAGGTCATCGTCGATCGCGAGCACGAGGCCGACGCGATCACCGCCGAGGTGCTGCTCGCCGTGCGGCGGAGCTTCATCACCCCCTTCGACCGGGGCGACATCAAGGACCTGATCCAGTCGATGGACGACGCCATCGACCAGATGAACAAGACCGTGAAGACCATCGCCCTCTACGAGGTGCGCAGCTTCGAGCCGCTGATGCGCGAGATGGGCGAGACCGTGATCGAGGCGGCCCGGCTCACGGCCGAGACGATCCCCCTCCTCAGCGCGGTCGGGACCCATGCGGGCCGGATCAACACCCTCACCGAGCGGATCACCCGCGTCGAGGGGCGCTCGGACGAGTTGCAGGAGCGCGGCCTCAAGGCCCTCTACAGGGCGCATCGCAAGGATGGCGGCGACGGCGACACCATGGCCTACCTCATCGGCGCCGAGATCTACGGGCACCTGGAAGACGTGGTCGACCGGTTCGAGGACGTCGCCAACGAGATCAGCGGCATCGTGATCGAGAACGTGTGACCGGCATGGACGCCGCCTCGCTCGCGCTGCCGGCCCTGGCCGGCCTCATCGCCATCGCACTGTTCTTCGACTTCCTCAACGGGCTGCACGACGCGGCCAATTCCATCGCCACCATCGTCTCGACCCGGGTGTTGCGCCCGCAATACGCGGTCCTGTGGGCCGCCTTCTTCAACTTCATAGCGTTCCTGTTCTTCGGCCTCCACGTGGCGCAGACGCTGGGCACCGGGATCGTCGATGCCGGCATCATCGATCCGCGCGTGATCCTGTGCGCGCTCATCGGCGCCATCGCCTGGAACATCGCCACCTGGGTGCTCGGCATCCCGTCGAGTTCTTCGCACGCCCTGGTGGGCGGCCTCGTGGGGGCCGGAACGGCCAAGGCGGGCCTCGACGTCGTGGTCTGGTCCGGCCTGTCGAAGACGATCGCGGCCATCGTGCTCTCGCCGCTCCTCGGCTTCCTGCTGGCTCTCCTCCTCGTGCTGATCGTATCCTGGGCCTGCCGGCGGGCCACGCCGTTCGGCGTCGACCGGAGCTTCCGGCTCCTGCAATTCGTCTCGGCCTCGCTCTATTCCCTCGGCCATGGCGGCAACGACGCGCAGAAGACCATGGGGATCATCGCGGTGCTGCTCTATTCGCAGGGCCATCTCGGCGGCGACTTCCACGTGCCGCTCTGGGTGGTGCTGGCCTGCCAGTCGGCCATGGCGCTCGGCACCCTGCTCGGCGGATGGCGCATCGTCCACACGATGGGCTCGAAGATCACCCGGCTGAACCCGATGCAGGGGTTCTGCGCCGAGACCGGCGGCGCCATCACCCTGTTCCTCGCGACCTGGCTCGGCGTGCCGGTCTCGACCACCCACACCATCACGGGCGCCATCGTCGGCGTCGGTGCCGCCCGCCGGACATCGGCCGTGCGCTGGGGCGTCGCCGGCAACATCGTCGTCGCCTGGGTGCTGACCCTGCCCGCCGCCGCCCTCATCGCGGCGGGCTCCTACTGGATCACCGGCCTGTTCCGCTGATCCCCGGTCAGGTCTTCGCCGCCACCCTCTGCCCCGCCTCGCCGTAGCCGAGCCTGGCCCCCTGGCGGTTGACGGTGCCGAAGCGCAGGACGGCCTGTTCGAGATAGTCGATCGCATCGATGAGGGCGTGGCGCGCGGCCTCGACGGCCTCCTCGCCCTCTTCCGGCGGCGTCTCGGCGAAATCGACGGCGGCGATGAGCACCCGGTCACGCTCCTCCTCGATGCGGCGGTCGCGCTCCACATGGCCGCGCACATCGGCATCGAAGGCCTCGATCACCGCCCAGGGCAGCGCGTCCTTCGACGACGACGCGCCGAACGCGCGGGCCTTGCTCCGGGCCTGCGCCGCCGCCGACCTGACGAAATCCGCGAGCTTGGCATCCATGGTCGGTCTCCTGGGGGGGATCGGATGCGGTTGTCCGGGCTCCTGTTCTCCATACGCGCCCCGTCCCCGGACGGGTGGAGCGAGGCGGAACCCGATCCGGGGGCTAGCACAAGAACGCGCGAAGCGTCCGAACCTCCAAGTCCGAACCTCCAAGCCGGTTGCGGCGGGCCGCCGGCGCGGCGCGTCTTGCGCCGGGTCCCGGCTCATCGTCCGCTTCGCGCCAGGCGGCCGGGAAAGGGGCGCCGGAGAAAAGACGGGGCACCAGCTGAGCGCCCGTCCCCGCTCAGCTCCTCAGGCCCGGCGCCTCCTGGCCGGTGCGAGCCACGTATTCGGTGTAGCCGCCGCCATATTGGTGGATGCCGTCGGCGGTGAGTTCGAGGACGCGGTTCGACAGGGCGGCGAGGAAGTGGCGGTCGTGGCTCACGAACAGCATCGTGCCCTCGTAATTCGCCAGGGCCGTGATGAGCATCTCCTTCGTGCCCATGTCGAGGTGGTTGGTGGGCTCGTCGAGGACGAGGAAGTTCGGCGGGTCGAACAGCATCTTGGCCATGACGAGGCGGGCCTTCTCGCCGCCCGAGAGCACGCGGCAGCGCTTCTCCACATCGTCGCCGGAGAAGCCGAAACAGCCGGCGAGCGCGCGCAGGCTCCCCTGCCCCGCCTGCGGGAAGCTGGCCTCCAGGTCCTGGAACACGGTGAGGTCGCCGTCGAGCAGGTCCATGGCGTGCTGGGCGAAATAGCCGAGCTTGACGCTGCCGCCCACCGCGATGCTGCCGTCGTCGGGCTGGGTCGAGCCGGTCACGAGCTTCAGCAGCGTGGATTTGCCGGCGCCGTTGATGCCCATCACGCACCAGCGCTCGCGGCGGCGGATGGAGAAATCGAGCCCCTCGTAGATGCTGCGGCTGCCGTAGCGCTTGTGCACGTTCTTGATGATGACGACGTCGTCGCCCGAGCGCGGCGCCGGCAGGAAGTCGAAGGCCACCGACTGGCGGCGCTTGGGCGGCTCCACCCGCTCGATCTTGTCGAGCTTCTTGACCCGGCTCTGCACCTGGGCGGCGTGGCTGGCGCGGGCCTTGAACCGCTCGATGAACTTGATCTCCTTGGCGAGCATCGCCTGCTGGCGCTCGAACTGCGCCTGCTGGTGCGTCTCGTTGAGGGCCCGCTGCTGCTCGTAGAAGACGTAATCGCCCGAATAGGTGGTGAGCGTGCCGCCGTCGATCTCGATGACCTTGGAGACGATGCGGTTCATGAACTCGCGGTCGTGCGAGGTCATCAGCAGGGCGCCCTCGTAGTTCTTGAGGAAGGCCTCGAGCCAGATCAGGCTCTCGATGTCGAGGTGGTTGGAGGGCTCGTCGAGGAGCATCACGTCGGGGTTCATCAGGAGGATGCGGGCGAGCGCCACGCGCATCTTCCAGCCGCCGGAGAGCTTGCCGACATCGCCGTCCATCATCTCCTGGCTGAAGCTCAGCCCCGCCAGCACCTCGTAGGCGCGGCCCTCCAGGGCGTAGCCGTCGAGCTCCTCGAACCGGGCCTGGACCTCGCCGTAGCGCTCGACGAGGGCGTCCATCTCGTCCATCCGGTCGGGATCGGCGAGGCCGGCCTCGATCTGCTTCAGCTCGGTGGCGACGACGCTCACCGGGCCGGCCCCGTCCATCACGGCGGAGACCACGGAACAGCCGGCCATCTCGCCGACATCCTGACTGAAATAGCCGATGGTGATGCCCCGGTCGGTGGCGACCTGGCCCTCGTCGGGCTCCTCCTCGCCGGTGATCATCCGGAACAGGGTGGTCTTGCCGGCGCCGTTCGGCCCGACGAGCCCGACCTTCTCGCCCTTCTGGAGCGCGGCCGACGCCTCGATGAAGACGATCTGCCGGCCGTTCTGCTTGCCGATTTTTTCGAGGCGGATCATGGGTGCGCGGATACCTTGGAGACGATCCCGCGCGTTTACGGCATGGCGTGCGGAAGCGGAAGGTGGGGTGGTGCGGGGCGACACCGTCCACCGTGCCAGACCCATCGGCACGTGCGGCTGATGCCTCCCTTGAACACCGCCCGATCGATCGCGTATCCACGGCCCGGCTCCCTCGGAAGGTCCCTTGCCCCGTGCCGGTCCAGTCGCTGATCCTCTATCCCGATCCCCGGCTGCGTTTGCGGGCCGAGCCGGTCACGGTGTTCGACGACGCCCTGCGGCGGGAGGCGGATGCCCTCGTGGCGGCGTTGATCCGCGTCTCCGCCATCGGCCTCGCCGGGCCGCATGTGGGCTGGCTCGCCCGGGTGGTGGCCCTGCGGCTCGAACCCGGCATGCCGGCCACGCTCTACGTCAACCCGGAGATCGTCTTCGCCTCGCCCGAGACGGCCCCCCAGACCGAGGGCAGCGTCTCGATGCCGGGCGTGTCCGATACCGTGGAGCGGGCGGTGACGGTACGGCTGCGCTACGACGACCTCGACGGGACCGGGCACGAGATCGAGTCGGAAGGGTTCGAGGCGGCCTGCCTCCAGCACGAGATCGACCAGCTCGACGGCATCTTCTGGATCGAGCGCCTGTCACGGCTCCGGCGCGAGCGGGCGGTGAAGCGCTATGCCAAGGCGAGGCGGGCGGCATGAGCGACGCGGCATCGAGGATCGGCTTCCGCCTGCGCCATCCGGCGGTCCTGCCCGTCCTCGCCGGGATGGCCTGTTCGCTCGTCCAGGGTCAAACACTCGCCCAGGCGCAGACGGCGAAGACTCCCGCCCCGCTGCCCCCCGCTACCGCCATGGCCTCGGCGCCCGCCATCGGCTGCCCGTCGCTGGCCAATCTCCGTCTTCTGCTGCGCCAGTCAGAGGGCGATGCGAAGAAGGCGGCCGCGACGCTCGCCGATCCCAAGGCCGACCATCTCGGCTGCAGCCTGCTCGGCCGGGACACGGTCAACGCCATCACCGACCACGCCGCGCTCAACGGCAACGATTACGATTGCGTCGGCGTCACCGGGACCAGCATCTGCTCCTGGACCATCGCGGGAACGGTCGTCCCCGCCGATCCCGCACGCGCGCCCAAGAAAACGCCTCCCGCGAAGACGCCGCCCGGCAAGTCCAGACCGTGATGCGTCCAAGTCGTGATGCGACGTCGCCGAGGCTCCCGGCGCGTCGCGAGCGCCCTACATGCCCGTGTCACGACCTGGCTTGGGGGACGCCGCCATGATGCGATCGACGAGATGGGGAGCCGCATGTCTCCTCGCGCTGGCGGCGGGTGCGGCGAGGGCCGACGATGCCCGGCGTGAGGTCGTGGCCTGCGAGACCCTGGTGAGCCTGCGCGTGCTGATGGGGCAGACTCAGTCCGACCATGACCAGGCCTTGGCCGCGCTGCCCGGCCATCCCGGTTGCCGAACCGTCGCCCGCGACCGCGTCGGCGCGGCCGAGCACCGCGCCATGATCGGCGGGGCGCCGTTCGAATGCCTCGCGGTGAAGGACGAGCCGTCCTGCCTCTGGATCATGCCGTGAGCGGACCGTCCGGCGATGCGATCATGAGCCCGGGATAAGTGCACAATACGTATGAGATTTCCCGTCGATCCGCCCTACCTTCACCGTAACGAGGGGGAGCGAGAATCATGGGCGGAACGGCCGGAACAGGCGCGAAGAGCGAGGCGCGCCGCCGAGGAAGCTGGATCGCCGGTATGGTCGCTGTGGGATTGTTGGGAGCCGCGTCCCAGGCGCGCGCCGAGGCGCCGATCAAGAGCCCGCAGGATGCGGCCTGCCGCAACGAGGCGCGGGCCAAGGTCTTCGTGACACCCGATCCGAACGGGATCGGGCTCTACGCGCTCGGACGGCAGATCTACATGACCTGCATGGCACGCCCGCAACGCCAGGCTAAGCACAGGCGGCGATAGGGCGTCGGCCCGGAGGTGATCAGACGCTGCGCGGGGCGCCGATGCGCGCGCGCAGGCGCAGGCGCAGGTTCTCGTTGGCGGTGGCGTCCGCGTCGACGGCGAACATGAGCCGGAGCAGCCGGCTGATCGGGGTCGTGCCGTCCTGGACGGCGGCCTCGACCTGATCCTGGAGCGGCATGCGCTCGCAAGGACGCTGAGAATCGAAGCTCGACTGGGCCTGCTGGGGCATGGTCTGCGTTCCGTCACTCGGGGCCGTTTTCCCCGGGCGGTTGGCTACGCGAAGACGTTCGTCTCCGCCAGCCCCTTTCGCCGACTATCCATAGCCGGCGGTCGGTTTTGACGCATTTGTGTCATGTGTGGGATGCAGATCGGTTCCAGAATGCCGCTTCAGCGCGGGAAGATATGGAGCCCGTCATCGGGGAGCAGGTTGCGGGCCGGACCTCCGGTCTGCTGGCCGCGGCCCTGCTGATAATAGGGCAGTTCCGGCCGGCGATCGTTGTCGCTGCCCGAGTCGTACTCCCATGCCTGGTTCCAGGGGGCACGGCCGCCGACGGTGATGCCGCCGGTGGAGTCGATGTCGCGAACCATTGGACGCTCGCGATACGGGCCGGAGCCCGCCTGGGCCGTGAGCGGCGCGGCTGCCATCGTCAGGGCGAGGAGGGCGGGCAGGACGGTCTTCATGGCGGACCTCGAAAGCATCGGCCGGACTTCGGCCGGGACGTCGGCGCGAATCGGCCTCTCATGGTTACAACGGCAAAGGTTGGCGCCACGTTCCGTCCTGCGGGGGTCGAGGCTTCGCGCATGTGGCAGGGTTCAACGCCGTGCTCCTCGCCTTGGCGATGGTCGTGGCGCTCCGCCTGTGGCGGATCGAGGGGCGGTGCGGCGCCTGAACCTGACGGTGCCGCACAAGGAGAAGCCCGCCGCCCCGGATGGGGCGGCGGGCTCGAACCGGGACCGCTCGGCGTCAGTGGACGGTGGCGGCGGATTCCATCGCGGCGGCGCGCGGCTTGGACATGGCGCGGGGCTTGGTGGACGCGCCGTTGCTCGAAACCGTCTTGCTCGCTGCGGCCTTGGTCGCCTTCGGGGCGGCGGCCGCCTTGGCCGAAGCGGTCTTCGTTGCAGTGGATTTCGTTGCAGCGGCCTTGGCCTGGCGCGGGGCGGTCTCCGACTTCGCGGCGACGGACGTCTCCGAGACGGCCTTGGCGGCAGCGCCGGCGCTGCGCGAGGCGCGCGGCTTCAGGACCTTGGCCGGGCTCGGTGCAAGGCTGAGATCGGCGGCTGGATTCTGGACGTAGACGGGAGCCGAAACGGTCACCGGGCGCAGCTCGGCCTCGGCCATCAGCCAATGCTCGTCGGCGCGGCCGAACACTCGGCCCTCGCCTTCCCAGATGTAATAGGCGCGCTCGCGCACCTGCTGTTCGAAGGGGTTCATACGCGCTCTCCTCGTGGGTGGTGACCCCGATGGAAGCGGAGGTTGGTTAATGCTCGGTTAATGCTGCGCCGCAGCGAGGCCGGATCAGGCCTTCGACAGGCGCCGTGCGTTGGCGCGGACCTTCCGGCGATACCCGGCGACCACACGTTGGGTCGAGCCGCCGGTGGCCATCAGCATGGCCGCCTCGTTGGCGGCCATGATCTTCTCGCTCACCATGCGCTGGACCTCGACCTGCGCGGCCGGCCCGCCCAGGGAGAGTTTGGCGAGGCGGAGGCCGATCACCTGCTGCGATTCCATCGCCAGCAGGGTCGCGTCCATGCCGAGCTTCCACCACGCACCGAACATGTCATCCCTCTCTGTGCCCACGGGCACAATGGCCGCGCTTATGCCACGCGGCTTGGCCGGGCCGAAAGGGCGACCTCGGTCGAAAGCCCTTCGCCGCCTCGCGATCACGCGAACGTGCGCGCCGTTCAGTCGAAGGAGCGCGACTTTCCGGCCGACCCGCCGAGGCTGATCTTCTTCGGGGCCGACCCGCCGAGGCTGATCTTGCGCGGGGCCGGGGCCGCGGCGGGGCCCTGGGCCGCCGGGCGGGCGGATTTCATCTGCGCCTGGCCGTGGACGACCGAGCCGATCTCTCCGGCGACACGGACGAGGTCGTCGCGCTCGCAGGCGCGGGCCACCGACAGGCCGAGCTGGTGCATGTGGCTCTTGCCGTAGAGGTAGACGGCGAGCTTCGCGCGGGTGGTCGGAGGGATCTCCGCGAGGATTTCGGGCAGGTCCTCGGGCTCGGCGCGGTAGACCGCGCCGAGGAGGTCGAGGGAGACCGGGCAGGCCGGATCCGGCTCGGCGCCGCTGGTGGGATGCGACTGGGTCATGGACTACCTGTCTGGCTGGTTGGGTGCTGGGCGACGGTGCCGGTCGAGACCGGCACTTCGGCGTCAGGCGTTTCGGAGGGCGCGTTCTGCCCCCGGACGGCGATCTCGTCCGGGCGCGATCGAGGGGCGGCCCGCTCCGGCTGGAGGCAGCCGGTGCAGACGGAGGCGATGGCGATGCGGGCGCGGCGGTCGGCCCGCTCCCACACCGCTTCGCGGGCGGCACGGGCCCGTGCCACCTCTTCGGCCGAGGGCATCCCTCCGCCCGCGCCGATCTCGGCCGGGGCGGCATCGGAGGGCCTGATTCTCAGGAGGAGCGGTTCCTGGGCCAGAACCGGCGATCCCGCAAGGGCGCAGACGAGGCAGAAGGCGAAGATGCGGCTGGCGAGGATCGTGCGGCCCATCGGCTCCTCGGTCGGATCGGCAGACCGCTGGTCCATCGGATGAACGATCGTCGGCTCATGGTTAACATGGCCTTAACGATCCCGCACCGCCCGCCTTCACGGCGGTTCACGAGCCGTCAGCGCTGGCCCTTGTCGACCACGGCGCAGCCCGTCATCGGGCCGCGGCTTCCGTTCGTCACCGAGCAGGTGACGAGGGCCGTGGCCGCGTCGGCATGGCTGTGGCGGGTGGTCACCGCCTCCCCGCGGGCGCGCCGCGCCGCAGCCTCGATCAGGTCCGGGGCGATGCCGGTGGCGATCCGGCCGGCCCGGCCGAACAGGGCGTAGTAGGAATCGCCCGGTGTCTCGCCCCTGAACTGCACGCCCACCGCGGACGGGTCGCCGCAGGCCAGGGTCAGGGTCATCCCGTCGGCGGCCGACATCTCGGCGAAATCGACCGTGCGGTTGACGACGGTCGATTGCGTCTCGGCCACTACGCGGTCGATGAGATCCCCGCACGCATCGGCCTGGGCCGGCAGGGCGGAGAGGGCCGAGAAGGAAACCAGGGAAGCTGTCAGGATGAGGAGGCGCATCGACGGCAACATAGGGGCGGCCCGCCTCCTGTCGAGGCGGCGTGCGGGCGGGCCTGTCGAAAGCCATTGAATGAACGTTCATTGACACATGAATGAACGTTCAATAAATGTGATCGGGACAGGAGGCCGCGATGGGCGAGATGGGCTGGTATGACGATGTCGACGCGCCTCGCGGACGGGGCGTCATGCCTGTCCTGGCCTCGATCCGCTCGGCCTGCAGGCCCTCCAATCTTCTGCCGGGATTGCTGATCCTCGTCGGCTGGCTCGCCTTCGTCGGCTGGACCGGTTCGGGGTCGGACGGCTGGCAGGCGCGGGTCTGCGCCGATCTCGGCGCGCATGGCCAGTCCTTGCAGGCCCGGTCGTGCGGGATGGTCCCGGCGGACGGGGCCGCCCCCGTCGCCGGCGAGAGGTCGACCTCGTGAGCGCCGGCGCCCTCGCCGAGGCCCGGAGCAACCCGTCGACCCGGCGCCAGGACATCCTCGACGCCGCCGAGACCTGCTTCGTCCGCAACGGCTTCCACCGCACGACGATGCAGGACCTCGCCCGCCAGGCGGGCATGACGGCCGGCAACATCTACCATTACTTCAAGTCGAAGGAGGCGGTCGTCCTCGGGCTCGCCGAGCACGAACGCGCCCGCGGTGCCGCCCTCGTCGCGGACCTCGCCCGGGCCGGCGACCGGCGGATGATCCTCACCGGCATCATCGCCCAGCATTTCGCGGAAATCCCGCGCGAGGTGGCGATCCTTCGGCTCGACCTCTGGTCGGAAGCGACCCGCAACCCCGCCATCGCCGCCATGCACGAGCGGTTCGAGGAGGAGGGCCGCGCCTTCTTCATCGACCTGCTGGCGGGGCTCGCCACCTCGGGAGAGTGCGACCCCGCTTCGCTTTACGAGACGATGGACGCGCTGATGAAGGGCATCATCGTCAACCGGGCCCTGACGCCGGATTACGATCCAGCCCCCGCCGTGGCCCAGCTCCATGCCGTCATCGATGCCGGCCTCGCGGGCCGGTTGTCGAAATCCTCGAAACCCGACGGAGGGGCGAGCCGATGAAGACAGTCTCCAGAGCCGCCGGCTTCGCGATTCCCGGCCTGTATCTCGGTCTCTGCCTCGGGCTGCCGGCTCGAGCCGAGGTCGCGCCCATTCCCGTCGCGACCAAGCTGATGCCCGCCGTCAGCGTGGTCGCGGCCAAGCGCCGCGAGATCGTCGAGCAGGTCGTCGTCACCGGCACCCTCGTCCCCCGCGACGAGATCCTGGTGACCCCCGAGATCGAGGGCTACCGGGTCACCGAGGTCCTGGTCGAGGAAGGCATGCGGGTGGAGCGCGGCCAGGTCCTGGCGCGGCTCTCCCGCGACCTGATCGACCGGCAGATCGCCCAGCAGAACGCCCTCGTCGACAAGGCCACCGCCGCCGTGCCGCAGGCCCAGAGCAGCATCGAGCAGGCGGAGGCCGCCGAGACGGAGGCGCGCCTGTCCTTCGACCGCGCGAGGCAGCTCCTCACCAGCGGCAACGGCACGGCGGCGATCATGGAAGGGCGCACCGCCACCCTGCGCCAGGCGGAAGGCAAGCTCGCCTTCGCCCGCAACGGCCTCGTCATCGCGAGAGCCGAGCTCGCCCAGGCGAAGGCTCTGCGCGACGAGCTCGACCTGCGCCTCGCCCGCACCGAGATCCGCGCCCCAGAGGCCGGGATCGTCAACCGCCGCACCGCCCGCGTCGGCATGGCGGCCTCGTCCTCCGCCGAGCCCCTGTTCCGTCTGATCGCGCGCGGCGAGATCGAGCTCGAAGGCGAGGTCATCGAGACCAAGCTGCCGCTGCTCAAGGAGGGCACGCCCGCCACGATGGAGCTCCCCGACGGCGAGCGCGTGCGCGGCAGCGTGCGCGCCGTCTATCCGGAGGTCGACAAGGCGAGCCGCCTCGGCAAGGTCCGCGTCCGCCTCGATCCCGATCCGCGCCTGCGCATCGGCACCTTCGCCCGGGGCGCCATCGAGATCGCCCGCACCCGCGGCGTGACCGTGCCGCAGGCCTCCGTCCTCTATGGCGGCCCCAAGCGCAGCAGCGTCCTCGTCGTCTCGGACGGGATCGTGGAGGCGCGTGCCGTCCGCACCGGCCTCTCCGACGACGACGACATCGAGATCCGCGCCGGCCTCGACGACGGCGAGGCTGTGGTCGCGCGCGCCGGAAGCTTCCTGCGCGACGGCGACCGGGTTCGTGCGATCCCCGTCGCCGAACCGGTGCCGGCCGTCGCCACTGCCCCCTCCCCGCGGGCATCCGCCGAGGCGGGCACGCCCTGAACGGGCGCCGCGTGCATCCACCCTCTCCCGCAGAGGGGGAAGGGAGACGCGCCGGCGGGCTCCACGCTGCGTGAGCAGGCGAGCCTTCCATGAAGGGGCCGGTGCGATCGGCCGGACAGCCCATGAACCCTGAACGTAACCCCCACCGAGTCGCCCCATGCGCCTGAACGTCTCGGCCTACGCGATCCGCAAGCCGATCGGCCCTCTGGTCCTGTTCCTCGTGTTGATCGTGCTCGGCCTCGTGAGCTTCCGGGGGCTCGCCGTCACGCGCATGCCCAATGTCGACGTGCCCATCGTCTCGGTGGCGATCACCCAGTCCGGCGCGGCCCCGTCCGAACTCCAGACCCAGGTGACGAAATGGGTGGAGGATTCGATCGCCGGCGTGCGCGGGGTCAAGCACATCACCTCGGCGATCACCGAAGGCTCGTCCGTCACCACGGTGGAGTTCCGCCTCGAGGTGAACACCGACCGGGCCGTCAACGACGTGAAGGACGCGATCTCCAAGATCCGCATCAACCTGCCCCGCACCATCGACGAGCCGGTGATCAGCCGCGTCGAGATCGCCGGCCTGCCGATCCTGATCTACGGCGTGAAGGCGCCGGCCATGACCCCCGCCGACCTGTCCTGGCTGGTGGAGGACAAGATCGCCCGCTCCCTCCAGGGGGTGAAGGGCGTCGGCGGCGTCGAGCGCGTCGGCGGCGTGGCGCGTGAGATGCGGGTCGTGCTCCAGCCCGACCGCCTCCTGGCCCTCGGCATCACCGCGGCCGACGTGAACCGCCAGCTGCGCCTCACCTCTGCCGACATGGCGGGCGGGCGCGGCGAGGTCGGCGGCCGCGAGCAGTCGATCCGGACGCTCGCCGCCTCCCGCACCCTGCGCGACCTCAAGGCGACCTCCATCGTCCTGCCGGGCGGCCGCAAGGTCCGTCTCGACGACCTCGCCCTGGTGCAGGATTCCATCGAGGAGCCGCGTACCTTCGCCCGCTTCAACGGCGAGCCGGTGGTCGCCTTCGCGGTGTCGCGCGGCTCGGGCGCCAGCGACGCCGAGGTGGCGGCGGGCGTCGAGAAGCGCATCGCGGAATTCCGGCAGACCTATCCCGCCCTCGAGTTCGAGACGATCGATTCCTCGGTCTCGGCCACGATCGGAAGCTACGATTCGGCCATGCACACGCTGATCGAGGGCGCCGTGCTCGCGGTCATCGTGGTGTTCCTGTTCCTCCGCGACTGGCGCGCCACCCTCATCGCGGCGGTGGCCCTGCCGCTCTCGGTCTTCCCGACCTTCTGGGCGATGGACGCCCTCGGCTTCACCCTCAACGGCATCAGCCTGCTGGCCATCACCCTCGTCACCGGCATCCTGGTGGACGACGCCATCGTCGAGATCGAGAACATCGTCCGGCACATGCGGATGGGCAAATCCGCCTACCGCGCGGCACTCGAGGGCGCCGACGAGATCGGGCTCGCCGTCATCGCCATCACCGCGACGCTGATCGCGGTGTTCGCGCCGGTCTCGTTCATGGGCGGCATCGCCGGGCGCTACTTCATCCAGTTCGGGCTCACCATCGCCGTCTCGGTGTTCATGTCGCTGCTGGTGGCGCGGCTGATCACGCCGATGCTCGCCGCCTATTTTCTGCGGGACCATGCCCACACGGAAGAGCGCGAGGGCTGGGTGATGCGGACCTACGGCCGGCTGGTCGGCTGGTCGGTGCGCCACCGGGTGATCACGCTGATCGTCGGCCTCGCGCTGTTTGCCGGATCGCTCGCCTCCACCGGGCTGCTGCCCTCGGGCTTCGTGCCGAAGCAGGACAATGCCCGCACCCTGTTCATGGTGGAGCTCGCCCCCGGCGCGAAGCTCGCCGACACCGTCTCGGTCTCCGACCGCGTCGTCGAGCGCATCCGCTCCCTGCCGGAAGTCACCTCGGTCTTCGTCGATGGCGGTCGCCAGGTCGGCGGCAAGAAGGAGACCCGGCTCGCCACCCTCATCGTCAACCTCACCCCGAAGAACGCGCGCGCGAGGAAGCAGGCGGCGGTGGAGACCGAGATCGCCGCGTTGCTGGCCGAGGAGCCCGACATCCGCTCCTGGTCCCTGCGCGACAGCGGCCAGCGCGACCTCGCTTTGGTGGTCGGCGGCCCCGATGCCGAAGTGGTGGCGGAGGTGGCCGCCCGCCTCCAGCGCGACATGGCCGCGATCCCCCATCTGGTCTCGGTGATGTCGACGGCGCCGCTCAACCGCACGGAGGTGCGGATCCGCCCCAAGGAGGGCGCGGCGGCGGATCTCGGCGTCTCCACCGACACCATCGCGGAGACCGTCCGGGTCGGCACGATCGGCGATATCGGCCTGAACCTCGCCAAGTTCAACGCCGCCGACCGCCAGATCCCGATCCGTGTGCAGCTCCCCGAATCCTCCCGCGGCGCGGTCTCGCGGCTAGAGAACCTCAAGGTCCCGGCCAAGAACGGCACCGCCGTGCCGCTGGCGGCAGTGGCCGATATCGAGCTCGACCAGGGCCCCGGCGCCATCGAGCGCTACGACCGCGTGATCCGCGTGGCGGTGGAGGCCAATATGGAGGGCTCGGACGCCCTCGGCTCGCTCATCGCCCAGGCCCTCGAGACGCCGACCGCGAAGTCCCTGCCCCCGGGCGTCACCATCCGTCAGACCGGGGATGCCGAGATCATGGGCGAGGTCTTTTCCGGCTTCCTCCTGGCGATGGGGGCCGGGATCATGATGGTCTATGCCGTGCTGGTGCTGCTGTTCGGCTCGTTCCTGCAGCCACTCACCATCCTGTTCTCGCTGCCGCTCTCCATCGGCGGCGCGATCCTCGGCCTCCTCATCCTCAACATGCCGATCTCGATGCCCGTGGTCATCGGCATCCTCATGCTGATGGGGCTGGTGACGAAGAACGCGATCATGCTGGTGGATTTCGCCGTCGAGGAGATGGCGCGCGGCGTCGACCGGGTCACCGCCATCGTCGATGCCGGCCGCAAGCGGGCGCGCCCCATCGTCATGACCACCATCGCCATGGCGGCCGGCATGGTCCCTTCGGCCATGGCGCTCGGAATCGGCGGCGAGTTCCGCGCGCCGATGGCGGTGGCGGTGATCTCGGGCCTCATCGTCTCGACCCTGCTCTCGCTGGTCTTCGTGCCGGCGGTGTTCCTGCTGATGGACAGCCTCGGCAACCTCCTCGGGCGCCTGTTCGGCCGCTTCGTCGGCGCCCGCGACGAGGCCCCCGACGCACCGGTCCCCGGCGCCGCGGCGGGCGTCGCCCACTGACGCCGCCGCGGCGGCGGCGAGCGCCGGGATCAGGAACTTTTCCGAACGGCGGCGTCGGCGAGAGGTCCCGCCTTCCGAAAGCATGACATTTGGAAGCACATTTCGTGCGTGTGCGCCTATAGTCTCGCTCGTCATCAAGTCTATCGGCCTGTCGCCGATGCGAGGGCGAAATGAAGATCCTCTATCCCGAACACATTCGCTGCTGCGACCCGACATGTCCCGCCGATCTCGGCGGTGCTCATCATGGGACGTTTCTGGCGAATGGGGTTCACGGTCATGGGTTATCACGACGCGAGATTTGAAACGGCTGGCTCCGGGGCCTTCGCGGGCGCCATCGCGCAGAGGCACTTCCGCCGCGCCTATGGCGGGGCGGCGGTGGCCGCGGCCATCGAGAACGGGCTGATGCCCGAGGAACTGTCCGAAGTGCTCGGCGGGCGCCGCGTCGTCGAGGCCTTCCCGGTGGATGGCGGCGAGAGCGTCTCCGACTACGCCCACCGGGCCGTGGCCGAGATGATGGTCGCCTATCTCAGCTACGCCGCCGCCTGACCCGCGGCCGAATTCCCGACGATCCCATCCTGCCCGACGATTTCATCCTGAAAGCGGGCCGCTCGCGGCTCGGGAGACGACCATGACCGACGACCTGCTGTCCCGACGCCGCCTGCTGAGAGCGGGCGCCGCCGTCGCGGCCGCCCTCCCCCTCGGCATGCCGGCGCTCCACGCCGCCGAGCGCGTCGTCCGCCTGAGCTATCAGCGGTCCTCGACCCTGCTCACCATCCTGAAGACGAAGGGGACGCTCGACGAGCGCCTGAAGCCGCTCGGATTCGCGCCGTCCTGGCACCTGTTCACCAGCGTGATCGAGCCGATGAATGCCGGTGCGGTCGATCTCCACGCGGATGTCGCCGATGCGGTGCCGATCTTCACCCAGGCCGCCGACGCGCCGCTCACCTTTTACGCCCGCGAGGTCGGCGCGCCTTCGGCCGAGGCGATCATCGTGCCGGCGGACTCGCCGATCCGCACCATCGCCGATCTGAAAGGGCGCACGGTCGGCGTGTCGCGCGGCTCCGGCTGCCATTTCATCCTGGCGGCGGCCCTGAAGAATGCGGGTCTCGGCTTCTCCGACATCAAGCCGGCCTATCTCCAGGCACCGGAAGGCCTCGCCGCCTTCGGCCAGGGCAGTCTCGATGCCTGGGTGATCTGGGACCCCTTCCTCGCCATCGCGCAGTCCAAGCGCCCGGTGCGGGTGCTGGCCGACGCCACCGGCCTGTCGAGCTACCATCGCTACTACCTCGCCAACGACAGTTTCGTTGCCGAGAACCCGAAGGTGGTCGCCACGGTCTACGACGCCCTGGTGGAGGCGGGCCGCTGGGTGAAGGCGGAGCCCGAGGCGGCGGCGGCCTTGCTGGCCCCGATCTGGGGCGACCTGTCGCCGGACGTCGTCGCCACGGTGAACCGGCGCCGGACCTACGCGGTCACGCCGGTCCTGCGCGCGGAACTCGGCGAGCAGCAGGACATCGCCGACACGTTCCTCGAGGCCAAGCTGATCCCGCGCAAGCTCGACGCGACCTCGGTGAGGATCTGGCAGCCTTCCGTGGAGCGGGCGGGCTGACCATGAGCCATGCACCCCGCTTCGGGATCTGGGCCGCCGTCCACGGCTCGCGCGCCTCCCATCACGATCCGGACGAGCCCGACGACGCCAGCTGGGCGCGCAACCGCGCCCTGGTCCTGGAGGCGGAGGCTTTGGGCTTCGATTCGGTCCTCGTCGCCCAGCATACCGCCAACCCCTATGACGACGCGCGCGACCAGCTGGAAGCCTGGACGGCCTCGGCGGCGCTGGCGGCCCTCACCCGGCGAATCGAGATCATCGCGGCGATCAAGCCGGGGCTCTACCACCCGGCCGTCCTCGCCAAGATGGCGCTGCAGATCGAGCACATTGCGCAGGGGCGGTTCGCCCTCAACCTCGTCAATGCCTGGAACCGGGCGGAGTTCGAGCGGGCCGGCCTGCCCTTCCCGGCCCATGACGACCGCTACGCCTACGGCGCCGAATGGATCGGCCTCGTCGACCGGCTGATGCGCGGCGAACGCGTCACCCATGCGGGCCGGCACTTCCGGATGGAGGATTACCGGTTGCGGCCGGCGGGGACCTTCCGGCCGCGTCCGACGATCTATCTCGGCGGCGAATCCGAGCCGGCCCGCGCCCTCGCGGCCGAGCGGGCCGATGTCTGGTTCATCAACGGTCAGCCCCTAGACGATGTCGCGGCGCTGATCGCCGACGTCGTGCGCCGTCCCGCCGCCAACGCGCCCCTGCGCTACGGCCTCTCGGCCTTCGTCGTCGCCCGCGAGACGGACGACGAGGCCGAGGCCGAGCATGCCCGTCTCCTCGGTCTCGCTCATCGCGACGAGGCCCTGCGGGCCGACACGCGATCGCGCACCGATGCGGCGAGCGTGATGTTCGCCAAGACCGACGCCGCCGCCTCGCGCCATGTGGGCACCAATGGCGGCACGGCGGCGGGGCTCGTCGGCAGCTACGAGACGGTCGCCGCGCGCATCCGCGCCTTCCACGCCGCCGGCATCGACCTGTTCATGCTGCAGTTCCAGCCCTTCGAGGCCGAGATGCGGCGCTTCGCCGAGCAGGTGTTTCCGCGCGTGCGCTGAGCGCCGCCGGCGCGGGAGCGGCCTGCCGCTCCGGCGCGATGGACCAGGCGGGCCGCGCCGCATCGGAGCCGGCGGCGTCTCGACCACGGCCAAGTTGCGTGCCGATCGTTCACGGCGTTACGAAGAATTGTTCGTGTCACGACGGTGGTTTGATCGGGTCTGCACTGATGGTCACGCATTAACGACCTCTTAACCGTGATGTTCGTAACCTTTCTCCATGTGAAGGGACGGATATGCTCGAACATCGCAGAATGCGCACGGTCGAGCGCCCTCGCGCCATGGAACCCGTGGGCCGCTATCTCGCCAAGGCGGCCACGCATCTCGCGGCCGGCCGCTTCGACAAGGCGAACCGCAACCTTCAGCTCGCCCTCGAACGGGTACCGGGCGATGCGGGTGCGCATTACCAGCTCGGCGTCCTGACCTGTAAGGTCGATGGTCCCGGGCCGGCGATCCCGCATTTCGTCGCCGCCCTCCGGGCCGCTCCCGAACGGCCCGCCCACTGGTTCGCCCTCGCCGGCGCGCTTCTGGAGGTCGGCCGTATCGGAGAAGCACGTTCCCTGATGGATAGCTTCCGCGACCGAGGCGTGTCCGACGACGAATCGCGAGCGACCCTCAAGGACGTCGTCGATCACGCCTTCTCCCTGGCGCAGGCCCGCCTCAAGGAAGGCGATTTCACCGCCTCGGAGGCCCTGTCGGATCTCGTCCTCTCCCTCGACGAGACGCATTCCGGCGCGATCTATCTCGCGGCCGCCGTCGCCGCGCAGACCGGCCGCCTGCAGCAATCGTTCGATCTCTTCAGCATCGTGATCGACCGGGAGCCGGACAACGCCGTCTATTTCGCCAGCCTCGGCGCACTCCTGATCACGATGGGCGACAACGGCGGTGCCGTCTGGGCGCTGGAGAAGTCGATCGGCCTCGCTCCGAATCTCGCCATCGCGCATTCGAACCTCTCCGGCGTGCTCCAGCGGGTCTCGCGACATGGCCTGGCGATGAGCCATGCGCAGCAGGCCATCGCGCTCGATCCCGGCTGCGTCGGCGCCCACATCAATCTCGGCTGCAGCCTGAAGAGCCTCGGCCACCTGGCCGAGGCGATCGGGAGCTTCGACCGCGCCCTCGCTCTCCAGCCCCTCAACGTCATCGCCTATTCCAACCGGCTGTTCGCGAAGCTCTATGCCGAGGCCGTTCCGGCCGCCGACTACGCCTCCGACGCCCGGATCTTCGGCACCCTCTTCGCCGACCCCCTCCTGCGGCGGCGCCCGTTCGCGCATGACCGGGACCCCGAGCGGCGGCTGCGGATCGGCTTCGTCTCCGGCGACTTCTGCACGCATGCCGTCGCCCGGTTCATCGAACCCTTCCTGGAACATCTGGACCGGTCATCGATGGATGTCCGCGCCTACATGACCCACTCTCACGAGGACGAGGTGTCGGCGCGCCTCGGCACGCTGTTCGATGGCTGGCACAACATCTCCGGCCTGGGCGACGACGCGGCCGCGGATCTCATCGAGGCGGACGCGATCGACATTCTCGTCGATCTGTCGGGCCACAGTTCCGGCCACAGGCTGCTGATCTTCGCACGCAAGCCGGCACCGGTTCAGGTCACCTGGATCGGTCATCCCGCATCGACGGGCCTGCGCGCCATCGACTACCGTCTCACCGACGGCGTGCACGACCTGCCCGGCCGGTCGGAGGCCCTGCACACAGAGAATGTGTGGCGGTTGCCGGGTGTGTCGGCGACCTACCAGATGCGGGGCGACGTTCCCGCGGTCCGTGACCGCCCGCCCTTCGAGGACAACGGCTACGTCACCTTCGGGGTCCTGAACCGCTTCGAGAAGATCAGCGACCGGGCCCTGGAGACATGGGCCGGCATGCTCCAGGCGCTTCCCGATGCGCGCCTCTTCATGGTCGTCGCCGATGTCGGCGAGCCGGACATTCTGGCGCAGGTCGAGGAGCGCCTCGCGAGGGCCGGATTGCCGCTCGATCGGGTGCGCCTGCATCCGCGTGTCTCGAAGGGCTATTTCGAGCTCTATCACCAGATCGACATCGCCCTCGATTCCTTCCCCTACAATGGCGGAACCACGAGCTGCGACACGCTCTACATGGGCGTCCCCTTCATCGCCCTGCAGGGCGAGAGCGCGGTCGCGCGCACGGGGGTGGCCGTCCTGACGGCCGTCGGGCTCGCGGAATTGGCCGCCGAGACCCCGGAGGCCTATGCCGCCTGCGCGCTGGCCCTCGCACGGGATCCCGATAGATTGCGGGATATCCGGTCGGGACTGCGCGAGCGCATGCTCGCCAGCCCTCTCATGAATCACGCGCGCCTGGCCGCCGATGTCGGCGAGGCCTTCCGCGCCATGTGGAGGCGTTGGGTCGATGCAAGCCGCGCCGCATAATTCCGCCCCCGATCCCGACGGCACCTCCGAGCCGGCTTCGCAGGGCGCGCCGATCGACCCGGCCCTGGCGACCCTCCGGCGGCTCGAGCAGGAATTCGCACGCATCCTCGACACGTCCGCGGAATCTTCCGCCGCGGCGGACAATCCGGTGAGCGACGGCGCCAGCGAGACGACGGCGGGCGAACCGATCTTCGTGACGCGCCCCTTCCTGCCACCGTTCGACGAGGTCGAACCGCTTCTGCGACGCATTTGGCAGACGCGGGTGCTGACCAATGGCGGCCCCTATCACCGAGAGCTCGAAGGGCGCCTCAGGGACCATCTCGGCGTCCCCCAGGTCGCCCTGTGCAACAACGCGACCACTGCGCTGATCGTGGGTTTGCGGTCGCTGGGATTGTCCGGCGAGGTGATCACGACCCCGTATTCCTTCGTCGCGACCTCCCACGCCCTGCTCTGGAGCGGCCTAACCCCCGTCTTCGTCGACGTGGACCCACGGACACTGAACCTCGATCCGGCCCGGATCGAAGACGCCATCACGCCGCGCACGAGCGCGATCCTGCCCGTCCATTGCTACGGGCATCCCTGCGACGTCGAGGCGATCGACGCGATCGCCCGCCGGCACCGGCTCAAGGTGATCTACGACGCGGCCCATGCCTTCGGCGTGCGCCGCAAGGGCCGCAGCGTCCTGAATTACGGCGATCTGTCGGTCCTGAGTTTCCACGCCACCAAGGTGTTCAACACCTTCGAGGGGGGCGCCATCATCTGTGCCGATCCGGCCCGGAAAGATCAGATCGACAAGCTGAAGAACTTCGGTCACGATGGCGAGACATCGGTGGTGGATGTCGGCCTCAACGGCAAGATGAGCGAGATGAACGCGGCGCTGGGCCTCGTGCAGCTCAACTATGTCGATGCGGCACATGCGCGGCGGCAGGCCATCGACGCGGCCTATCGGGAGGGGCTGCGCCAGGTTCGCGGCGTGCGCTGCCTGGAGGATAGCGGGGAGGATACCGCCAACTACGCGTATTTCCCGATCCTTCTCGGCCCCGATTACCCGATCAGCCGCGACGCGCTGAACGAGGCGCTGAAGCGCGACGGCATCCATCCGCGGCGCTATTTCTATCCCCTCATCTCGGAATATCCGATGTATCGGACCCTCCCCTCGGCCCGGCGGGAGCACCTTCCCGTGGCGGCCGCGGCGGCCGAGTCCGTGCTGTGCCTCCCGATCTATCCGGATCTCGACGAGGCGATCGTCGCGCGCATCATCCGGCGGATCGCGAATCCATGACGTCCGCCACGGGTTGCGCCAAGGGTTGCGCCACCGGTGGCTCGCCCGCCGTGGCGATCATGCAGCCCTACCTGCTTCCCTATATCGGCTACTTCCAGCTGATCGCGGCCGTCGATGTCTTCGTGATCTACGATACGGTGAAATACACCAAGAAGGGCTGGATCAACCGCAACCGCTTCCTGCGCGACGGCGAGCCCATCGTCTTCACCCTGCCCCTGGAGAAGGATCGCGACGAACTCGACATCCGCGAGCGGCGGGTCGCGGCGAGCTACGCTCCCGACAGGCTCTGCGCCCAGATCGCGCAGGCCTACCGACGCGCGCCGTCCTTCGACGAGACGATGCCCCTGGTCGAGGCGGTCCTGCGCTTCGAGGGCGACAATCTCTTCGATCACCTGAGATATGCCCTCGTCCGGACCTGCGCGCATCTGGCGATCGACACGCCGATCCGCATCGCATCGGAGATCGAAGGCGGCACGGAGCTGCGCCGGCAGGATCGCGTGCTCGACATCTGCGAGCGGCTGGGGGCTTCCACCTACATCAACCCGATCGGCGGCACGACGCTCTACGATCCCGCCGCCTTCGCCCAACGCGGGATCTCCCTGCGCTTCCTGCGCAGCCGGCCCTTCGCCTATGGTCAGGCCGGGCATCCCTTCGTCCCGTGGCTGTCGATCCTCGACGTCCTGATGTTCAACCCGCGCGCGTCGCTCCGGACCATGCTGACGGACGGCTACGACCTCATCGAGAAGGAGGACAGCCTTTGCCCCGCTGGCGCAAACTCGGACGCGTCTTCGATCCCGCGGCCGTCGGCGGCAGGCCCTGGCTGAGATCCTTCGCACAGGCGCCCTGCGCCCTCGTCTGCGACGACGTCGTGAGGATGTACTTCTCCTGCCGGCCGGATCCCGATGCCGACGGCCGGTACGTGAGCTACAGCGCCTATGTCGATCTCGACCGGAGCGACCTGTTCAAGATCCGCGGCGTAGCGGACGAACCGATCCTGCCGCTCGGCGGCACCGGCACGTTCGACGAGTTCGGGACCTATCCCGTCTCGGTCATCCGGACGGGATCGGAGGTCCGCGCCTATTACGCGGGATGGACGCGCTGCGTCTCGGTTCCCTTCAACACGGCGATCGGCTGCGCCGTGAGCCGCGATGGCGGCCGCCGCTTCGAACGCCTGGGACCCGGCCCGATCCTGCCCTACTCGCCGGACGAGCCTTTCGTCATGAGCGGACCGAAGGTGCGGCGCTTCGGCGATGCCTGGTACCTGTTCTACATTGCAGGCCGCTCGTGGAAGATGGTCGACGGCCGTCCGGAGCCGGTCTACCGGATACGGATGGCGACCTCGCCCGACGGCCTGTCCTGGACGAAGGCGAACCGCGACCTGATCCCGCCGCGGATCGAGGCGGACGAAGCCCAGGCGAGCCCCGACGTCTTCGAGGCGGGCGGGCGCTACCACATGCATTTCTGCTACCGCTACAGCGCCGGCTTTCGCAGCCATGAGCGCGGCTACCGGATCGGCTACGCCTGGAGCACGGATCTCCTCCACTGGACCCGCGACGACGCCCGCTGCGGCATCGACGTATCGGACGAGGGCTGGGATGCGCAGATGATCAGCTACCCCCACGTCTTCGCCGTCGATGGCCAGGTCTACCTCGCCTATCTCGGCAACGAGGTCGGCCGCGGCGGCTTCGGCCTCGCCGCGCTCGACGGCCCCTTCGATTGAACCGCCATGCATTGGAAGAAGCTCGGCCAGATTTTCGATCCGCGGAAGCATCCGATTCCGTTCGGATGCGGTGCCTTCGCCCAATCTCCGCAGGCCCTCGTCCTCGACGATCGTGTGCGGATCTTCTTCTCGACCCGCAGCCGGGAGCCGGATGGCCAGTATCTCAGCCATGTCGCCTTCGTCGACATGCGGAAGGACCTGAGCACGGTCCTGCAGGTCTCGCCGCGACCGGTCCTGCCCCCCGGCGGTCTGGGGACGTTCGACGAGCACGGGATTTTCCCGCTGAACGTGCTGCGCCACGGCGACCTCGTCTACGGCTACACGACCGGCTGGAGCCGGCGCGTCTCGGTCCCCGTGGAGACCGGGATCGGCTTGGCGGTGAGTTCCGACGACGGCCTGACCTTCGAGCGGCGGGGAGCGGGGCCCGTCCTCTCCGCCTCGCTCGGCGAGCCGTTCCTGGTGGGTGACGGCTTCGTCCGTGTGATCGATGGCCTGTTCCACATGTGGTACATCTTCGGCACTGCCTGGAGCCTCCCGGAACCGGGCGCGGCGCCGGAACGCGTCTACAAGATCGGACATGCCACCTCGACCGACGGTGTCGCCTGGACGAAGGAGGAAGGGCGCCGGATCATCCCGGATCGGCTCGGTCCGGACGAGTGCCAGGCACTCCCCAGCGTGTTCGACCTCGGCACCCGCCGGCACATGGTGTTCTGCTACCGGGAGCAGCTCGATTTCAGGACGAATCCCGAGCGCGGCTACCGGATCGGGCATGCATGGTCCGACGATGTCGTCCATTGGACCCGCGACGATGCGATGTTGCCCCTGGGCGGGACCTCGGGTGCCTGGGACGCGGAGATGCAATGCTATCCGCACGTCTTCACCTGCGAGGGCGCGACATACTTGCTCTACAACGGCAATGCCTTCGGCCGGTTCGGGTTCGGCGCCGCGCGGCTCGAGCCGTGACGGGCCTGCGGGTCGAGCGGAACCGCTCCCGGCTCGACGATGTCCTGGCGCATCTCACCCTTTGCGACCGAACCTTCACGCCGCCGCTCAGTCTGCGCGTGTCGGTTCCCGATTACGCCGCCAAGCTCGTGGCGCGGGCGGAACGGTTCGAGCTCTGGAAGGACTCGGCCGTCGTCGGACTGGTCGCGGTCTATTGCGACGATCCCGAGCGGAACTGCGCCTTCGTGACCAGTGTCAGCGTATTGCCGGACCTGACCCGGGCCGGTCTCGGGCGCCGTCTCATCGAGGAGGCGATCGGCCATGTCCGCGGCCTCGGCTTCCCTCGGCTGGCTCTCAGCGTCGATCGCAAGGCCAGCGCGCTCAGCCTTTACGGCAGGCTCGGTTTCACCACGGATGAAGAGGCGGGAGAGACCTTGCACCTGTCGCTCGATCTCCTGCATCCGCATGGACAGCAGGTCTGAATGGTCAGGACATCGATGTCGGACAGCTTTGAGGGGGCAGCCATGAGCGAGGCGCGCGATTTCGACCGGGAGACGAAGGATGTGGAGGGGCACCGCTACGCCTACGATTTCGACCTCGACGTCATGCACAAATACATGGTGCGGGCGTTCGCGCCGTTCTTCCGGCCGGGCCGGCTGCTCGAACTGGGTAGTTTCCGGGGGGATTTCACGCGGCGACTGACGCCGTTCTTCTCCGATGTCACCTGCATCGAAGCCTCCGGCGAGGCGATCGCCGCGGCTCGCGGGCGGCTCGACCCGAGCGTGAGCTTCGTCCATGCGACCTTCGACGAGGCGGCCCTGCCCCACCGCTACGACACGGCGATCCTGACGCATGTCCTCGAACATCTCGACGACCCGGTCGGTGTCCTGGGCCGCGTCAACGACGAGTGGCTGTCGGAGGGCGGCCGGCTCTTCATCGCCTGCCCGAACGCCAACGCGCCGTCCCGCCAGATCGCGGTGAAGATGGGACTGATCTCTCACAACACGGCCGTGACCGAGGCGGAGCGCCAGCATGGTCACCGGCGCACCTACACGCTCGACACCCTCGAACGTGAGGCGACGGAAGCGGGCCTGCGCGTGATCCACCGCTCGGGAATCTTCTTCAAGGCTCTCGCCAACTTCCAGTGGGATGCCCTGCTCAAGACCGACATCGTGTCGCCCGCCTATTTCGACGGATGCTACGAACTGGGCCAAGTCTACCCCGATCTCTGTTCGAGTATTTTCCTGGTTTGCGAAAAGGGGTCCCGGAATCGCGGACGATAGTGTCCGGTACGGAGTGCGGGAGGTGCCCGGACAGGAATCGCGGGCACGCCCAGACCGGGATGCGCTGCCCGGGTGGAAGACGTCACGCGATGGTGGAAAACGGTCGTCCGTCGCGGAAAAGGGCGGCCCGGAGCGGAGACGTTAATCGATCCTTTGCTTCGTTTCGGACTCTCGTTGAGGGGGACGATGCGCTCCGGGGGACGAATACGGGTGACCATACCGCCTCAGCCACGCCACCACGGCTCCGCGGAGATTCCGACGGGTGGGAAAGGCGCGTATTCCAGGCACGACGATGCTGCGCCCGAGCGGGCCTGCCCGAAGGAAAAGGCCGTTCTGGACCTCGCCTCGATCAAGGCCACCGATCGGTCCGTCGAGGATGCGTTCGGGTCCACCGAATCCCCGGCAAGTCCGAAGGCGCTTCCCCTCTGGCTGCTGCTGGTCGGACGCGAGGTTGTGCACAGGCACTGGGGCCTCGTCACCGGCGCCGGCATCGTCTGGACGGCTCTGGGCGGCGCGCTCGTGATCGATGCCCTCGACGGCGCGACGCATATTCCCGACCGCTGGTTCGGCCTCCTCCTCGTGTTCGAGGCGGCGGGCTCGTTCGTGCGCGGCCTCGTCGCCACCGGGGCGGCACGCCGCCTCCGCATCCTCAAGGCGGCGCTCCTCCTCGTCGTGGCGGTGCTGACGATGCTGGCATCGTCCTCCAGTACCTTTCTGCTCGCCATGCTGTTCGGAACCGCCTTCCTGTTCGACGGCCTGTCGCGCTTCGCGCTCGCGAACGTGCTGCGCTTTCCGGGATGGCGATTGTCGGCGGCGCATGGGGCGCTCGTCGTGGCTTTGGGCATCATCACCCTGCAGCCCTGGCCGACCTGGTACGCGGGCACGGTCGGCTTCTGCATCGGTGCCTTCCTGATGCTGGCCGGCATCAAGGTGGCGATCCTCGGGGCGCGCATGCGGCACCTGCCGGCCGAGCCCCTGGCGCAAGCTCCGGACGCCCATTCGGACGCGCTGACCGTCCATGTCTGGACGCCGACCGGGACGGCGACGATCCCGGCCCGGCAGCGGCTGGTCCATCGCTATGTCGTGTCGGTGAACGGGCGCGGCCACGTCTCCACCGGCCACGCGGCGCTGGAACTGGGCGCCGGTGTCACGGAGGACGCGCTCTATGTGAGCCATTATCCGGCCGTGGAGATCGACCGCTCGCCCGACAACCTGCGCGCGACCCTGCGCGCCGGCCCGGAAAACGACGTGCCGGGACGTTTCCTGCCGAGCTATCGCGAGGAGGCGGACGATTGGTGCGAGGCGACCGTCACGGTCACCCTCCGCGGGGTCGACGCGGCGCGCCTGCGGCATTTCTGGGCCGCCTATCGACGCGACGCGACCTACAACCTCGTGGGTCGGAACTGCTCGACGACGGTGGCCTCCGCCCTGGACGCGGCCGTCGAAGGCGCGTTCAACCGTGACGGCAAGCCGTGGCGGCACCTCGCCCGTGCGGTGATGAGCCCGGAATTCTGGGCGGCCGCGATCCTGCGCAACGGAGCGGGCGCGATGACGTGGACGCCGGGTCTCGTGCTCGATTACTCGCGCGCCCTCAGTGCCCTCGTCGATCCGGTCTCGCCGGTTCCGGCCATTCGCTGGGAGGGCGTGAGACGCCGGCTGCTGCGCAACTGGCGGGCGGAGACCGTCGCGCGGATGCGGAATCTCGGCCGCCGGCGATCCCCGGCGGCGTGATCCCGCGGACCATCCAGCGTACGTATCCCCTGCGACCGGTGTCCAGCATCAGGGGGCCGGTCGCGGTGCGGCCACCTCTCGGGAGATGGCCAGCATGACGGCGAGCGTGTCCGCCTCGTCCTCCTCGGCGCCGTGGTCGCTGAGCTTGACGATCACCGTATCGGTGTCGCGGTTGATGTAGACGTACTGGCCGTAGACGCCGATGGCCGAGATGTCGTCGTCGCCCTCCGGGATGTGCCACCATTGCGCCGAGTAGGGCCAGCCATCGACCTCCCGGCGTGCCGGGGTCTCGATCCGCCCGATCCACGAGGCGGGGACGACGCTCGTGCCGCCGACCCGGCCATGGTCGGCCACCATCAGCCCGAGGCGCAGGAAGTCCCGGGCGACGGCATTGATGCAGCAGAAGGCCTTCTCCGTCCCTCCGGGCCGGTCGAGATTCCAGGTCGCGTTCGCCTGCGCCCCCATGGGTTTCCAGATCCGGTCCGAGAGGAGGTCGGCCAGGGGCCTGCCCTCGACCTCGGCGAGGATCAGGCCGAGGATCTCCGTGTCGATGCTGCGATACTGGCCCTCGCTGCCGGGATTGGACGACAGGCGGGCACTCTCCTTCACGAAGTCCCGGATGTCGCGGGTGAGGTACATGCCGGCGGTGCCCACCAGCGGTCGCCACGGGTCGTAATTCTCCGGCACAGCGAGCCCGCTCGTCATGTCGAGGAGGTCGCGGACGGTGATGCGTCCGAAGGCGGGCTCTCCGCGCAGAGAGGGCAGCAGGGTGGCGACGTGGTCGGTCTCGGCGAGCCGGCCACCGGCGATCGCCTGCCCGACCAGCAGCGAGACCACGGATTTCGCCACCGACCAGGACGGGAACAGCGTCGTCTGATCCCAGCCGGGGCGGTACCATTCGTGGATCAGGACGCCCTTGTGGCTGACGAGAAAGGCATTGGTGTGGGTCGCGGCCAGCACCTCCCCGAGGGGAAGGCTGCGCCCCTTCCACGGGACGCGATCGGGGATGGGGCGGGTCCGGACGGGCAGGATGCCGGAGATGCCCGGGGCCGCCACGACCCGGCTCGCGAACCATGTGCCGATGGCGGAGGGTTCGACGATCGCCAGCGCCGCCAGGGTGATCGGGTTCGGCACGCCGAGCAGCGCGACGAGCGCGAAGGACGCTCCTCCCAGGGCCACCCCGCCCGCCAACGCTCCGGCGAGCCAGGGGTGGCGAAAACGCGGCCGGAGGCGGCGGGCTCTCGACATCGGCTTCAAGGCCCCCTTCGACGACCGGGAACGAACTGCACGCGTGTCCGGCCGCTCAATGCGGCGCGGTCTGGCCCGAGGCGAGAATCGTCACGCCGACGGCGATCACCGCGATGCCGAGGATCATCGGCAGGGTGATGGGTTCGTGAAACAGCAGCGCGCCGCCCAATGCCGCACCGACCATGCCGACCCCGGCCCAGATCGCGTAGACGATCCCGATCGGCAGCATGTTCATGCTGTTCGACATCAGCCAGAACGCGGTGCCGTAGCCCAGCACGACGATGATCGTCGGCACCGGCTTGGTCAGTCCATCGGCGGCCTTGAGGGCGAGCGTCGCCGTCACTTCGGCGCTGATGGCGAAGGCGAGGAGGAGATACGGGTTCATGCTGGAATCGTCCGTGCGGGCGGCTGGCGGGAGGCGGCTTCTACGGACTTGCGCCCTGCCTCGCCGCGATCGTTCTGGAGCGATCTCGGCGGCAGGATCGCCGGAACGATGAAGACAGGGTGCGATGTCCCGCCCGGCCGTTCGAGACCAGGGCCGGAACGTCCCGACCCTGCGTCAGCCTTCAGATCACCGGTCCCGTTAATTTCGCGTGTCGAGGAGTGCCGGAACGCCCTCGCCGCCCTGCGCCGGCGGCCTTCGCGGCAGGGGACGGAACACGCGAGGAGCCGCCGGGAGCACGCTCGCGCGGTCGACGATGCCCGGCCATCCGCCGGGCCTTCGGTCCTCGCCTAAGGGCGGGATGCGCGGGTCATGCGGTCAGCCCCATGAAGGCGCGCATCGGCGCCGGATCGCTGCGAAGGTCGGCCGCCGATCCTTCGTAGACGACGTGCCCGTTGTTGAAGCCGTAGACCCGCTGGGCGAAGCTGAGCACCGCGGCCACGTTCTGCTCGACCACGACGATGGTCCGGCCCTCCTCGGCGAGGCGGCGCGCCAGGGCGATCAGGTCCTGCACGATCAGGGGAGCCAGGCCCTCGAACGGTTCGTCGAGGAGGATGATCCGGGGATCGCGGATGAGGGCGCGTGCGATCGACAGCATCTGCTGCTCGCCGCCCGACAGGGTCCGGCCCCGCGACGTCCGGCGCTCCTTCAATCGCGGAAAGACCTCCCAGATCCGGTCCAGGGACCAGCCCTTCGGCGCGGTGAGGCGGGCGACGCGCAGGTTCTCCTCCACCGTGAGGGTCCCGAAGATGGCGCGTTCCTCCGGGACCAGCTGCATGCCGACGCGGGCGATCTTCTCGGGCGGCAAGCCCTGGATCGGCCGGCCGTCGAGGCGGATCGTGCCGCTGCGCGGCGCGAGCGCGCCCATCAGGGTCCGCAAGGTCGTGGTCTTGCCGGCGCCGTTGCGGCCGAGCAGGGCCACGACCTCGTTCTCCTCGACGCGCAGGGAGACGTCGAAGAGGACGTGCGAATCCCCGTAGAGGGTGTTGATGCCCTCGACCTCAAGCAGGCTCATGCATGGCTCCCAGGATCGCGGTTCCCTCGGCGGCGGCCTCGTCCGGGGCCGTGCCCAGATAGGCCTTCTGGACCGCCGGATCGCGTCGCACGGTCTCGGCGGGGCCGTCCGCCAGGAGGCGTCCCTCGCTCAGCACGGTGATGCGTTCGGCGAGACCGAAGACGGCGTCGAGGTCGTGCTCCACGAGGAGGATGGTGCAGGAGCGGCCGATCCTGCGGATGAGCGCGCAGGTCGCGGCGCGCTCCGACGAGCTCATCCCGGCCAGTGGCTCGTCGAGGAGGAGCACGTTGGGGCTGGTGGCCAGGGCCATGCCGATTTCGAGGCGGCGCTTCTCGCCGTAGGCCAGCACGCCGACGCGCGTCTCCGCCCTTGATCCGAGGTCGAGGATGCCCAGCATTGTCTCGACCTGCGCCTCCACGTCCGCGTTGGCGCCGGCCGGAGCGAGAAGGTCGAGGCGGAAGCGGCCGCGGGCACGGGCCAGCGCCGCCACCCGCAGGTTTTCCCGCACGGTGAGATTGAGGAAAAGCTGGTTGAGCTGGTTGCTCTTGGCGACGCCGCGCTGCGTCGCCGCCGTGACCCCTGCCCCCGTGAGCCGCTCACCGAACAGCAGAACCGACCCGGCGCTCGGGCCGACCTCGTCGGACAGCATCTTGAAGAGCGTGCTCTTGCCGGCGCCGTTCGGGCCGATCACCGCGTGGATCGAGCCGCGCCGGACCTGGAAGCTCACGCCGTCCACGGCCTTGAGGCCGCCGTAGTGCCGCGCGAGCCCCTGCGCCTCCAGGGCGATCTCCGCATGGGCGGTGCGTCCGTCGATGGCCGGCCGGGGCATGGGGAGCGCGACCTCGGCCGGGATTTCCGGAACGACCACGCTTTCCGAGGCGATGGCCTCCTCGATCGCCTCGGTGCGGGCCTTCGCGGCGCGAAGGCGCGCGGCCTCGCCGCGCTGGCGCCAGCGATGCAGGATCTCGCCGCAGATGCCCCGCCGCAGGCCCATCACCAGGCCGATGAAGGCGACGCCGAGGATCAGCCTCCAGAGGGAGCCGAAGCCGGGGATGAGCTGGAGATTGTCGCGCAGCCACAGCCAGAGTGCTGCGCCCACCAGGGGACCGATCAGGGTTCCGACCCCGCCCACGATGGTCTGCACCACGAGCTGGCCCGAGGTTTCCAGCGCGAAGGCGTCCGGCGGCATGTAGCTCTGGAAGGACCCCAGCATCGCGCCGGCGAGACCCGCGTAGAGAGCCGCGATGGTGAAGGCCGCGAGCTTGTAGGCCGGCACGTCGTGGCCGAGCATGGCCACGCGCGGGGTGTTCTCCTTGACCGCCTTCAGGATCAGCCCCACCGAGGAGTGCACGATGCGCCGGGCCAGTACGAAGCCGAGGAAGAACGCGACCGCGAGGAGCGCGTACATGGGCAGGCCGGCGGTGATCCGGACGGCGCTCGCCCCGAAGCCGATCACCGGCACGGGCACCCCCGCGATGCCGTTCTCGCCGCCGGTATAGTCGGAGAGCGGCGAGTTCTGGATGAAATAGGCCATCTGGCCGAAAGCCAGGGTGATCATGGCGAAGTAGATGCCGATGCGCCGGACAGCGAGCCAGCCGACCGCGAGACCGAAGATCCCGGCCGCCAGGGTGCCGATCAGGAAGGCGAGCCAGACGCTTCCGACGGTGCCGGAGACCAGCAGGTAGGCGGCGACGAACCCGCCGGCCCCGTAGAAGGCCGCCTGCCCGAAGGAGAGGAGCCCGGCGAGCCCGAACAGGATGTCGAGGCCGAGGCCGAACAGGGCCCAGTTGAGCGCCCGCGACAGGAGGTCGTGCGAGAAGCCCAGCGGCGGCAGCAGGACCGGTGCGGCCAGGAGGGCGACGAGGAGAGCGAGTTCGGGCCAGGCGGCGCGTAAGGGGCGGAGGCCCATCAGACCCGGCCCTCCGTGCCGAACAGCCCTTGCGGCCGCGCCACCAGGACGAGGGCCATGAGGCCGTAGAGCATCACTTCCGAATAGGCTGAGTTGAACGCGCTCGTCAGGCTGATGATCTCGCCCGCGATCAGGCCGCCCACGATGGCGCCGGGGAAGGAGCCGAGGCCGCCCAGCACGATCACCACGAAGGACTGCACCATGAAGCTCGCGCCCATGTCGGGCGTCACCGCGACGACGGGGGCGTAGAGCATGCCGGCCAGACCGACCGCGACGATGCCAACCGCGAAGACGAACAGGAAGGTGCGCCGCACGTCGATGCCGAGGATGCCGACCATGCCGGCATTCTCGATGCCCGCCCGCACCACGAGGCCCACGGAGGTCCGGTAGAGCACGAGGTAGAGGCCCACCAGCAGCGCCGCGATGATGCCGATGAGCTGGAGGCGGTAGGTCGGGTAGACCAGGAAGCCGAGCTTCGTCGCGCCGGTGCCCCAGGAGGGCACCGGCACCCGCTGGCTGTTGCCGCCGAACCAGCTCCGCAGGCCCTCCACCAGCACCATGCCGATCCCGTAGGTGACGAGGATCTGGTCCTCGTCCGGCCGGGCGTAGAAATGGCGGATGATGAGCCGCTCCATGGCGAAGCCGATGATGAGCATGATGGCGCAGCCGCCGAGCAGGGCGAGCACGAAGGAATGCGTCGCCTGCATCATCACGAAGGCGGTGTAGGCGCCCACCGCGAACAATGCGCCGTGGGCGAAGTTGAGCACGCCGAGCGTGCCCAGGATGATGGTCAACCCGCTGGAGACCAGGGCCAGGAGGCTGCCCAGCGCGAGGCCGTTGAAGGCCTGCGAGAGGAGGACGGCGGTGCTCGGCATGATCGCGCGCCTTCAGCTGTAGGGACCGAGCTTGCACCCGAACAGATCGGGCGGGTTCATCACGCTCTCGCCGTCGACGAGATCGACGACCTCGTAGAAATCCTCCGGGCCCTTCATGGCCGAGGGCGCCTTGCCGCGCAGGATCGGGATCGGGCGCACCATCTGGTGGTCCTCGGCCCGGTAATAGACGCGCCCGATGGTGGTCTCGTAGGGCTGGGCCTTCGAGCCCTCCATCACCTTGATGATATCGACCGGGTTGAACCCCCCTGCCCGCTCCACCGAGAGCGCCCAGAGGTAGGTCTGCATGTAGGCGATGTGGGCCCCCCAGCGCGGGCGGTACGTGTTCCTGGCCAGGAAGGACTCGACGAAGGTCTTGGCGAGGGGATAGCGATCCTCCAGCGTCCACCAGAAGTCGCAGGAGCCGTAGACGCCCTGCATCAGTTCGGGGCCGACCTCCTTGTCCTGGAACGAGGACAGGTTCGGCACCACGAGCTTCATGCTGGAGAGGACGCCGAACTGCTCGGCCTGCTTCGTGGAGGCCACCGCGTCGGAGCCGAAGCAGATGTTGACGAAGACGTCGGCGCCGCTGTTGGCGATGTTGAGGAGCGCCGAGCTGTAATCGGCCGTGCCGAGCGGCACCGTCTCCTTCAGGACCTGCGTCCAGCCCTGCTCCTTCGAGAACTTGGAGAACGAGTCGTAGACGGTCTGCCCGTAGGTGTAATCGGGCACCAGGAAGGCGGCCTTGAGCGTCTTGCCAAGCGCCTTGGCGACGACGGGGGCCAGGGCCTTGGCGGCCATGTAGGCGTTCTGCTGTGAGCGGAAGCCGTAGCGCTGGCAGTTCTTGCCGGTGACGTCGTTCGAGCCGGCGATGCCGACCATGTAGAGGACCTTGTCGCGGCTCGCGAGCTCTTCGAGGGCGATGGCCTCGGCGCTGCTGACGGAGCCCTGGAACATGATGGCTTTGTCGCGCTGGATGAACTGGGTCGCGGCCTGGACCGCGACGTTGGGCTTGCCCTCGGTGTCTGCGATCTTGTGGCGGATCTGGCGGCCGAGGACGCCCTTGCCCTTGAGCCCCCAGGCCGCGGGGATCTCGCCGCCCGCGTTGATCTGCGCGATCGCGAGTTCGTAGCCGAGCTTGAGGTCGCTGCCGTCGCCGGAGAACACCCCGGTCAGCGGCATGTTGAGGCCGATGAAGACGGAATCCGCTCCGACTCCCTCCGGGAAGGTCCCGATCCCGGCCGGGCTCTGGGCGAGAGCCCCGCGCAGGTCCGGCAGCATCAGGCCGGCCGCGCCTCCGAGGATGAGTTTGCGACGATCGAGCATGAGGGGCCTCTCGGTTGTGGCTTCGGGGGCGTGGGTCTCGGTGGAGATCAGGGGCGCGCAGAACGGGACACGGCGCGAGCAAGTCACGCGCCGGTCGCGACCGGCGGCAGCGGTTCGGGGACCGGTGGCGGGCCATCGCGGAACTGGGCGGGCGCGAGCCGCTGGCGGTTCACGCTGAGGTCGAAGACATCGAAGCGGTTGTAGTAGCCGACCACGTCGTGGAACTGCTTGGGCTCGATGCAGGCGTTGAGGTCGATCTCCGCGTAGAGGATCCCCTCTTCCAGCAGCGCCTCGCCGATCTGCGCGCCGGTCGGATCGACGAAGAACGAGGCGGCGCGCGGTGTTCCGTCGAGCACATCTGCGGCGCCCGGATCGCGCGCCGCCAGGAGGTCGTAGGCGGCCTTGTCCAGCACCCCGGCGGTGACGAGGCCGAAGGCCTTGGCCTCGAAGCAATGGGCGCTGGCGCGCAGGCGGTTGGCGGCGAGGTTGTCGTAGTTCCCGCCGCCCTTGGGCCGGCGCGTCGGCCAGACCGGAGGCCAGGACGAGATGTGGAACTGCTCGCCCTGGGCCATCAGGGCGTAGCGCGCGAGGGGATTGGTGTTCTCGCCGCAGATGAGCTGGCCGATGCGGCCGATGGCGGTCTCGACCACCTTCAGACCGGCGCCGTCGCCGGGGGCCCAGACGAGCTTCTCGTAATAGGTCGGCATCAGCTTGCGGTGATGGTTGAGGACCGTCCCGTCCTCGCCGATGAGGAGGTTGGCGTTCCAGAGGCAGCCCACGCTGGCGGGCGAGCGCTCGCTGATGCCGATCGACACGACGATGCCGGCCGCCCGCGCCGCCTGCCGGATGCGCGCGATCTCCGGCCCGTCGGCGAGGACCGACTGCTCCGCCATGCGGGCGAAGAGGTCGTGGTTGTCGATCGGGGCCGTGAGCGCCGCCCAGACCGGGAAGGCCGGGATGAAGGTCTCGGGAAAGGCGATCAGTGCGGCGCCGGCCCGCGCCGCCTCCTCGATCAGGGCGACCGCCTTGGCGGTGGTCGCGGTCGCATCGAGGAAGACGGGAGCGGCGTGGACGGCGGCGGCCTTGAACCGTGGGAGCATGGAATTTCCCTTTCCACGGCGAGATTACGGCGCGGGCGCTTCCTGCAAAGCCGACAAATCTGCAAGGCGCCTTGCAGGATGTCCGCGGAGGCCGGGCCTGCCGACGAGCGTGAGGGATTCTCTGGCGCGCATCTTGCCCGCCATCGGGCCATGCAGACCTTCGATCTCCTGGACTGGAACGACATCAAGATCTTCCTGGGGGCGGCCCGGGGCGGGAGCCTCGCCGCCGCCGCGAAACGCCTGAGGGTCGACCAGTCCACCGTGAGCCGGAGGCTCGCCAATCTGGAGAGTGCTCTCGGGCTCGCGCTTTTCGAGCGCCTGCCGTCGGGCCTGCGCCTCAGCGACGTGGGGCAGCGCCTGCTCCGGCACGCCGAGCAGGTCGAGAGCGCGGTCATCTCCCTCCGGCACGAGGATCACCCCGGCGGCGGCATCGGAGGGCGGGTGCGGCTCGCCACGATGGAGGGCATCGCCTCCCTGTACCTGGCCGAGCGCCTCTGGGGCCTGCGGGAGCGCCACCCCGACCTGATGGTCGACCTCGTGACCTCGGCCCAGACCGTCTACGTCAACCGTCGCGAGGCCGACCTCTTCCTCAGCTTCTTCAGGCCGCCCGGAAAAGGATTGATCTCGGAGCAGATCGGCGCGTTCCGGCTCGGATTGTATGCGGCGCCGAGCTACCTCGCGCGGCATGGATGCCCGGCCGATCTACTGGCGCTGAAGCAGCATCACTTCGTCTCGTACGTCGACGATCTCGTGCAGGTCGATTGCGTCCGTTGGCTGGACGACCTTCTCGAAGAGCGGCAGACGGTGTTTCGATCCAACAGCATGATCGCGCAGAAGAACGCCGCACGCGGAGGCCTAGGACTCGTTCTTCTGCCGAGTTTCGCGGTGACGGCTCGTGACGACCTCGTCCCGGTCCTGCACGACGAAGCCTTCACCACGCGGGAACTCTGGCTCAACGTCCACGCCGACCTGCAATTCGCACCTCGGGTCAGGGCGGTCATGGCCTTTCTGAAGGGGACCATCGCCTCGGACGTCCAGTTTCGGCCGTCCGAGGCCCTCCCCCAGATGGCTCGTTGTTCAAGCCTTTCGCCGGACGCGCGCGTGTCGAGCTTGATGATCTGAGGCTGCGACGAACCCGAGAGGCAGGGTCGTACAGGCGATCGGCACTGCCTCCGCGTCAGCGCATGTCCTTCGCGTCAGCGCATGTCCTTGGGGAGATGCTGGATCGGGTTCGTCCGCGACGGCGCGCCGTCGCCCTGCACGGCCCCGCCCTTCATGACGTCGGTGGAGGATCGGATGGCGCCGGCCGGCGCGACGTGACCGTTGTCGCCGTCATGCGCGGTGCCCGTCGGCAAGGTCCCCGGGGTCGGCTGGTCGATCCGGCTGGCCGCGGACTGCGCGAACGCCGGAGCCGCGAAGCCGAGGCCGACCACCAGGACGGCGAAGGAGAAGGCGCGAGGGAATCTGCGAGGGAATCTGATCGTCATGACTGGATATCGTCCGTTCCGGCTCCGTACGAGCCGTGTTTTGCGGGCCGTGTTTTCAAACTCTGCAATGCCCCCGCGATGCCGGTGTTCCCATCCGGTCCGAGGATAGTCCGCACCGACCCGGGGTCATCCGGCGAGCCACTGAAATTTGACCCAAAAAAATTCTGAACGTTTCCGGGATGGGTACGTTGTGCTTCCCGATGCGACCCAAGTGACGAAGCAGAAATCTCGAAGAGGGATTTGCTAATACTGTTCGTCTCCGGCGCTATTACTTATGGGGAAAAATCTTTGTCATACCGTAATCTCGTCGCCGCCGTGGTCCTTTCGTGCGTTTCGGTCCCCGCCCTGGCCCAGACGCCCGCACCGGCGACCACTGCGCACTCCTCGTCCGAGATGGGCATGAAGATGGCCGATACGGCGACCGTGAAGCTCAAGTTCGTGACCGTGAAGCCGGCCGACATCACGTCGTCGAAGCTGATCGGCACGAACGTCTACAACAACAACAAGGAGACTGTCGGCGAGATCGAGGATCTCGTCATCGAGAACGGCAAGACCGTGACCGGCGTCATCGTCAGCGTCGGCGGCTTCCTCGGCCTCGGTGAGCGCTACGTCGTCCTCGACCCCTCCACCATCTCGGTCAGCAACAAGGACAACAAGTGGGCGGCCTATGTCGATACCGACAAGGACACGCTCAACAAGGCCCCGAGCTTCGACTACTCCAAGAAGAAGTAACTCCTTTCGGGTCTGACAGACTCGTGCTCGACCAGCGAAGGCCCGGACGCCCCACTCGGGTGGCGCCCGGGCCTTTTCCATGTTCCCTGCTCGTCGACCCGTATCAGGCCTTGTGGTTCGACGGTTCGGGCATCCGGGTCAGGAGCAGGGCCGCGGCGGTCCCGATGGCGGATGAGACGAGGAACGCGGCGGTGAATCCGCTGACATCGACGATGCTGCCGGCGAGTACGTTCGACAGGGCGATCGCGACACCCTGGACGGTCGCGATGGCGCCCGAGGCGAGGTTGTAGCGGCTCTTGTCCTCCATGAAGTCGGCGATCATCAGCGGCTTGATCGCGCTGTAGAGGCCGGTGCTCACGCCTTCCAGGGACTGGACCGCGAACAGCCAGATGGCGTCGTCGGACAACGTATAGAGCAGTGCCCGGACGGGCAGCATCGCGAAGGCGAACAGGATGATGGGCTTGCGCCCCCAGCCGTCGGCGAAGCGCCCGACCATGATGGCCATGGGCAGCATCACCACCTGGGCCGCGATGATGGTCGTCGACGTGATCGCGGCCGACCAGTCCTCGTGCGCCAGCGAGATCTTCTGGGCGACCAGAGAGGCCATCGGCCCGTTCGCCAGCTGGAACAGGAAGATCGACGCGGCAAAGATCAGGAGGGGACGGTTGCCGAGGAGCACCTTGAGCGCGGAGCCGCCCTTCGCCTTCGGCTTGACCTCCTCGGCGAGCTCCTGCCCGACGATGTCGCGCGGGATGGACAGCACCGCCGCAGCGGCGAGGAGAGACAGGGCGGGGACGAGGAAGAAGACCGCCCGGTCCGGGAAGCCGTAGCCCACCAGTGCGATCAGGACGGCGATGCAGACGTTGCCGCCGCGGTACCAGGCGCTGTTGCGGCCCATCCGGCGTGACAGGCGCGCCTTCGGAAAGATGCCGAGCGTGAGGCCGGCGATGGTCGGGGTGAAGCTGCTGCCCGCCGCGGTCAGCACCGTGAAGGCCACCAGCACCGGCCAGAACTGGGGCCAGATCGCGATCACCGTCGCCCCGGCCGAGGCCGCCAGCAGGGCGGCCACGATGGCCTTGCGCTTGTCGCGCGCGGCGTCGATGACGGCGCCGAGGGGAGCCTGCAGGGCGACTCCGATGAGGCCGGCGATGGTCGTCACCAACCCGACGGTCGTGGCGCTCCATTCCCGATGCACCAGCAGGAAGACGTTGAGATAGGGCCGTAGCCCGCCGTTCACGTCGACCAGGGTCAGGTTGAGAAGATCGAACTTGCGCGGATGCAGGTCCCGCGCTTCCTCGGTCCCGTCCGCCTCACCCTGCCGTTCCGCTCTCCCGCTCATGCTCTCACGACGCCTGTTCCCGTTCCGCTATGACGGGGTGTGACGTCCCTGCGCCGATTGTGTTCCCTATGCCCGGTCGCGGGGGGGGCGTCCGTGCCCATGGCGGATCAATCGATCGAGCGGGTGACGGCCCTGTCGATGTTGACGCGGGCGTCCCAGTCCTTCGCGGCGTCCTGTCCCTTGAGCGACACGAGCCGGGCGCCGCTGACGTCGACGTTCCTGAAGTCGGCCCCCGTGACGGTCGCGCCGGTGAGGTTCGCCCCCGACAGATCCGACCCCATCAGCACGACGTCGGTGAGGTCGGCATCCGTGAGATCGGCGTATTCCAGGCGCGAGCGACCGAGGTTCGCCCCCTTCAGGTTGGCGCCCTTCAGGTTCACCGAGACGAACACCGCCCGCATCAGGCCCATGGACTGGTTCTTGATGTCGGCGCCGCCCTTGAGGTCGACCAGCGTCGCCCCGCTCATGTTGGCGCCCCTGAAGTCGCCGATGGGCATCGACCGGCTGAGATCGGCCCCGCTGAGGTTGGCGTCGCGGGCGGTGATGCCGAACATCTTGGCGCCGACGAGCTTGGCGCCGGAGAGGTCCGCCTTGATGAACCAGGCCTGCTCCAGGTTTGCCCCGGTCAGGTCGGCGCCGCGCAGGCTGGCCTTGTTGAGACGGGCGGTGCGCAGGTTCGCGCCCCTGAGGTTCAGCCCCGACAGATCGAGGCCGGCGAGCGCCTTGTCGGAGAGGTCGACCGGCTTGCCGTCCGCCTCGGCGATCATCGCCTCGATGTCGGCGCGGGTCATCTCGGCCCTGGTCATCGCGGCCGAGCCCATATCGGCGCCCAGCAGCAGGTCCTGCTCGGCATGGGCCGGGGCGGTAAGAAGGACGGAGGTGAGCAGGAGGGGGGCGAGCAGGAGGGGGGCGAGGCGGCGCATGGTTTCTCCCGAACGATGTCGCCCGGCCGCGGGAAGCCTGTGCCTCCTCTCGATGTCGCCCGGACGAAATTTTTGTTCTCTGAGGAAGGTGGTACTGAGGTAGATCGCAACCGTCTGTGACCCAGGTCACCGATGTCTGCGGATACCGGAAACACGATGCATCGATGGGGTCACGGCGGCGCTCAACGACCGCGGGGCCCGGGAGGACGACCATGCAGAGCGCCCATCAGGTCGAGCGCTGGATCGAGCGCTTCCCGCTGATCCGCAACTTCAGCGCGGGACATCTCCAGATCGCCCGCGGCACGGTACATTTCCCCGTGCTGGAGGCGGGGGCGATTGCCTACGAGCTCCAGGACGTCTGCGCGGACTACCTGATGTGCATCGACGGCCGGACACGGGTGTTCCGGATGTCCGAGGGTGGACGGGAGATGCTGATCTACAAGGTCGGCGCGGGCGGGACCTGCGTTCTCACGACCCAGTGCCTCCTTTCGGGCGAGGGCTTTCCGGCGCAGAGCGTCGCCGAGGCCCGGACCGAGTTGGCCGCTCTTCCATCCGACACCTTCCGCCAATTGATGCGGGAGAGCGACGCCTTCCGAACCTTCGTCCTCGACGATTACACCAAGCTCCTGTCGGGGATGTTCGACCTGGTGGAGGAGATCGCGTTCGCGCCCCTGGAGCAACGCCTCGCCCGGCGATTGCTGGTCGAGGCCGATACCGACGGGATCGTCTGGAAGACCCACCAGCAACTCGCCTCGGACGTGGGAAGCGTGCGCGAGGTCGTCAGCCGCCTCCTGGGCGAATGGGCGGACGAGGGCCTCGTCGAGGTCCGGCGCGGCCAGGTACAGGTCATCGACCGGGCGACCCTGGCGGCCGGCAGGCGTCCTCTGTCCTGACCGGTCGATCGAATTCGGCCGCTACCGCAAGGGATCGAGAGATCCTGCCCTTCGCGCTCCATGCGTCCAGTGGCTGCGAGCACCTCTGCACGATCTCGTCCCGGGCCACGGACACGATCCGGAGCCGTCACGCCGGCCCCCCGCCCGGTCACCGAACCGGGCGGGGGGCTGCGAGCGTCGAGGTACTCGGTAAGAAACCGCAGACGTGCCGTCGTCAGCGGCGGCAGCGACCGCCCGGACCGCGATAGAGACCGGGCGGGCAACCGCGCGGCGCGCCCGTGATGGCCCGCCGCATGGCGCCGCGCGGCCCGCGGTTCAGGCGGCAGCCCCCCAACGGGCCGCGATGGGCGCCGAAGCCGCAACCGGCGCGGACCTGGACGATGGGAGCGTCGAGACCGATGCCGCCGGCCGGCACGGGAAGGGCCTGGGCTCCGCCTGCCATGAGCAGGGTCGCGAAACCGCCGACGATGAGACCTGTGAGCTTCATCCGTATTCCTTCGTTGTGGCGGGCACGGCTCATCGGCCGTGCCCTGGGGGAAGTCGATATCCGAACCCCGATCCCGGGCATTCGGTTCATTTTGCGCCGAGGGTCACTTGTTGCGACACGGCCGCTCCGCACGGACGACGCGACCGTCGCGGTCGGCGTCGAGCCGTGCGAACCGCTTGGTGGACGTCGCGTCGATCTCCTCCGCGGTGAGGAAGCCGTCGCCGTCCGCGTCGATGGCCCGGAACCGCCCGGCAGGGTCGTAGGGTCCCTTGCCCGGGCGGGCGTCCCACCAGGCCGCCCATTCCGCCCGGCTGACGCGTCCGTCATGGTCGGCATCGGCCCGCATGAGCCGGGTGCGGTTCCGCGCGAGGAACGTCGCGAGGTCGACGCCGGCCGCCCCCGCGCCCTTCGGCGGATCGGTGCCGGCGGGTGTCTGGGCGGAGGCGGCCGTCACCGCTAGGAGCGTGGACAGGGCCAGGCAGACGATGGTCTTCGTCATGATCGTACCTCTCGCGTCACCGGATCGACCCGGGACGTGCCGGGCGGCGCGGTCCCGAGCGTCGGAAGCCCGGGCGGGGTTCACCAACGGCGATGCCAGCCCCGGTGCCATCCTCCGTGCCAGCCGACACGCCCGTAGCCTCCGCCCCAGCGGTGCCAGCGCGGACCGCCCCAGCCGAACCGCCGCGGTCCGTAGAAGGCGGGGCGATAGGCGTAGGGCCGGTAGAACACCCTCGGTCCGAGATTGGGCCGGCAGTATCCGTAGAATCCTCGATGGAACCCGAGGCCGCAGCCGTCGCGGGCCTCGGCCGTGCCGGCGGTGGTCAGCGGCGCCGCCAGACCGGCCGCCAGCAGGGCCGCGGGTAGAAGGCGCTTCAACAGGGTCGGCGCGCGTACCGCTTCCTTCGTCATCGCTTCGTCTCCCGATGCGGTGTTTCGACTGGCCGTACCTTGCCGCCAGCCTGTCGCAGGGATTTGCCGGGAACCCGCGTTTTCGTCGCGAACCGTCGCCGGTTCGGAGGGCTCGATACATTTCGCGACAGAATCGTCCGGGAGACGGAGGCCGGGGCGCGTTAGGGTCCGGGACGAAAGGCTTGTGACATGGACGACGCACACATCCTGGTGGTGGACGACCATCGCGACATCCGCGATCCGCTCGCGGCCTACCTGAAGAGACACGAGCTCCGGGTCACCGTCGCGGCGGACGCGGCGGCCGCTCGCGTCGTTCTGGCGGGAAGCGCCATCGACCTGGTGCTCCTCGACGTGATGATGCCGGGCGAGGACGGGCTCTCGCTCTGCCGCCATATCCGGGAGGCCTACGACACGCCCGTCATCCTCCTCACCGCCCTGGCGGAAGGAACCGACCGGATCGTCGGCCTGGAGATCGGGGCCGACGACTACGTCACGAAGCCGTTCGAGCCACGCGAGCTCCTCGCCCGGATCAAGAACCTCCTCCGGCGCACGCGCGCGCTCCCGCGAGCCCGAGACGGGGCGGACGGGCGCAAGCTGGCGTTCGACCGCTGGACGCTGGACACCGACCGGCGCGAGCTCGTCGACGGTGCCGGCCCCCCCGTCGCGCTCAGCACGGCGGAGTTCCGCCTGCTGTCCGCGCTGACCCGGCATCCGAGGGTGGTGCTCTCCCGCGACCAGCTCCTCGACCTGACCAGCGGCCGGACCGCAGACGCGTTCGACCGCAGCATCGACAACCAGGTCAGCCGCCTCCGGCGCAAGCTGGAGCGCGACCCGGCCAATCCGGAGCTCCTCAAGACCGTCTGGGGCGGCGGCTACGTCCTGGCGGCCGAGGTGAGGACGGTGCCGTGAGGCGGGGGCCGCACTCGCTCGGCGGACGGCTGGCGCTGCTGCTCGTGCTCGCCGTCGTCGGCGCCCAGGCCGCGGCCTTCGCGATGTTCGCGCACGAGTCGTCGCGGGTCGGTCGCGCGGCGGCCCGGACCCAGGTGGTCGACCGCATCGCCACGCTGGTGCGCCTGCTCGACACGGTCCAGCCCGATGCCGTCCCCAGCGTGGTCGCGGCCTACGGTTCCCCTCGCCACCGCTTCACCATCGATGCCGGGAGCCTCGTGCCGGAGGGCGCGATGGGGGCCGACGAGGCGCGGCTCGCCCGGCGGATCGACCGTCGCATGAAGGACGATGCGAGCCAGGCGCGGATCGCTCTCGTCGAGCGCGACGCCGGAGAGGACGCGCGCCCGGACCGCCTGTCCGACAGGCCCCACGCCCTTCGGGTCTCCGTCCGGCTCGACGACGGGCGCTGGCTCAACGCCGAGGCCCCGCTCGCGTTGCGGACGCCGCCCTGGATGCGCATCGCCCTCATCCAGGTCCTGGCGAGCGTGGTCGCGGTGCTGGTGGTCGTGGCCATCGCGAGGCGTGGGATCGTCGGCCCGGTGGCGGACCTCGCAAGGGCCGCGGAGATGGCCGGTCGGGGAGCCGCGCTCGAACCGTTGCCGGAGCGCGGCCCGCGCGAGCTGCGGACCATGACGGCGGCGTTCAACCGGATGCAGGAGCGATCGAGGGCCTTCGTCGTCGACCGCACCCGGATGCTGGCCGCCATCAGCCACGACCTGCGCACCCCCATCGCCTCGCTCTGGCTTCGCGCCGAGATGGTCGAAGACAGCGAATTGCGGACAGCGATGGTGCGCACGATCTCGGACATGAGTCGCATGGTCGACGCGACCCTGGCGTTCGCGCGGGACGATGCGCTCGCCCAGGAGAGCGGTCCCCTGGACCTCGCCGAGATGGTCCGGGCGCTCGCGGACGACCACGTGGTCCTGGGGCGGGAGGTCACCGTCGCGTCGCCGGCCAAGCTTCCATTCCATGGCCGGCCGGTGGCGCTGCGTCGGGCCCTCGACAACCTCGTCGAGAACGCCGTCCGCTACGGCGAGAGGGCGCGTGTCACCCTCGAGCGGGCTGGTGACCGCATCCGCATCCTCGTCGACGATGACGGGCCGGGGATACCTCCCGACAGGATCGAGGAGATGTTCGTGCCCTTCGCGCGGCTGGACGGCTCGCGCAATGCGGACACCGGCGGGACCGGCCTCGGCCTCGCCATCGCGCGGTCGGCGATCCGCGCGCATGGGGGTGACGTGGCGCTGGCCAACCGGGCCGGCGGCGGCCTGCGGGCCGAGGTGACGCTGCCGGTCTGAGCGGCGGATGGCGTGATCTGTCCGTTCCGCGACGAGTCCGCTGCGATCGGCGGTTTGGAGAAGCCGGACGGGGGCAGGCTGCCGACCGGCGCATGGAGGAATTGGCGCGCCCGGCAGGACGTCGATCGGACGACGCGAACCGATCCGTGCCGGCTACGGATCATGCCGACGCAACGCGTGGATCAAAATGGGTGGGGCCGTTCCTGCAACTCGCCTTCGGGCAATCCGTTGTGTGCCTCAGACAAAGAGGACTTCCATGACCGATCACACCTCGCCGAACGCCGTCCGCGGTGGCGAAACACATCAGATCGCTGACGACGATCACCCGGTTCTGACCACGAACCACGGTACGCCCATCAGCGACAACCAGAACCAGCTGAAGGCCGGTCCCCGCGGACCCGTCCTGCTCGAGGACGAGGTCTACCGGGAGAAGATCAACCATTTCGACCATGAACGCATTCCGGAACGCATCGTCCATGCCCGCGGCTCGGCGGCGCATGGCTATTTCGAGTGCACGGAGAGCCTTGCCGACATCACCGTCGCCGACCTGTTCCAGAAAAAGGGCCAGCGCACCGATGTGTTCGTGCGCTTCTCGACGGTGGCGGGCGGTGCCGGATCCATCGACACCCCACGCGATGTGCGCGGCTTCGCGGTCAAGTTCTACACGCGGCAGGGGAACTGGGACCTCGTCGGCAACAACATCCCCGTCTTCTTCATCCAGGATGCCATCAAGTTCCCCGACCTGATCCATGCCGCGAAGATGGAAGCCGATCGCGGATATCCTCAGGCCGCGACGGCGCACGACACCTTCTGGGACTTCATCGGCCTGATGCCCGAATCCACCCACATGATCCTGTGGGCGATGTCGGACCGGACGCTCCCGCGGACCTTCGCGAACATGGAAGGGTTCGGCGTCCATACCTTCCGTTTCATCGGCAAGGAGGGCAAGAGCACCTTCGTGAAGTTCCACTGGAAGCCGAAGGCGGGACTCGCCTCGACCATCTGGGACGAGACGGTCAAGATCGCGGGGGCCGACCCGGATTTCCAGCGGCGTGACCTGTTCGAGCGGATCGAGCGCGGCGATTATCCCGAATGGGAGCTCGGTGTGCAGCTCTTCGACGAGGAGTTCGCGAACAGTCAGCCCTACGACGTGCTCGACGCGACCAAGATCATCCCCGAGGAAACGCTGCCCGTCCGGATCGTCGGCAAGATGGTCCTCGACCGTTATCCCGACAACTACTTCGCGGAGACCGAACAGGCGGCGTTCGTGCCGAGCCACGTGGTGCCGGGGATCGGCTTCTCGAACGATCCGCTGCTTCAGGGCCGGTTGTTCAGCTACACCGACACGCAGCTCTCGCGGCTGGGCTCGGTCAATTTCCACCAGCTGCCGATCAACGCCGCGAAGGGACGTGCGGAGGCCGCGGGCTGCCCCTTCATGAATCAACAGCGCGACGGGCACATGCAGATGGCGGTGCCGAAGGGGCGTGCCAATTACGAGCCGAACAGTCTCGCCAAGGTGGGCGAGCCGGGCGGCGCACGCGAGGATGCCGTGGGGGGCTACAAGACGTTCCCGTCGGAGGAGAACGGCCAGAAGCTCCGGGTCCGGCCGGAAAGCTTCGCCGACCATTACAGCCAGGCGCGCCTGTTCTTCCGTTCGGTGGACGAGGCCGAACAGGCTCACATCGCGTCCGCCTTCGTGTTCGAACTCAGCAAGGTCTCGCTGGAGCACGTGCGCACGACGATGCTGGCGAACCTGCGCAATGTCGACGAGGACCTGGCGCGTCGCGTCGCGGACGGTCTGGCGATGGACCTCCCCGCAGCCTCGCCCACAGCGGCCCCCGTCCTCGACATGAAGCCCTCCCCGGCCCTGCGCATCATCCGGGGCCCCCTCGAGAAGCACACCCTGGAGGGCCGCACGGTCGGGATCCTGATCGCCGACGGCACGGATGCCGAGGCGCTCGAGACGCTCAAGACCGCGATCGTGGCGGCAGGCGGTCATCCGATGACCATCGCGCCCAAGGTCGGCGCCGTGCCCCTGTCGGACGGGTCGACGGTGAAGGCGGACAAGCAGCTGTTCGGACAGCCGTCCGTGACGGTCGATGCCTGCGCGGTCATTCTCTCCGAGAGCGCGACAGCCAAGCTCCTGAAGGAGGGAGCGGCCGTTCAATGGGTGATGGACGCTTTCGGACACCTGAAGGCGATCGGCTCCAACGCCGCCGCCAAGCCGCTGCTGGACAAGGCGGGCGTCGAGCCGGACGAGGGCGTGACCGACCTCGCCGACTTCGTCGAGGCGGCCAAGAAGCGCTACTGGGATCGCGAGGCGAAGGTCCGCACGCTCGCCTGATCTCCAGAGGACTCGCTCGCTCGGTGCCCTCGTCGGCACCGAGCGAGCACCTGTTACCCCTTGTCCGGTCCCGCCGCCTCGGCAGGCGGACCCGTGCTTCCGTAATAGGCGTGAAGCGGCTGATACATCGGCTTGCCGAACGACCGCTTCGACGACGTGATCACGGACGAGCCGCTCCACCTGATGGCGCAGCGCCCCGAGTCCGCCCTGGGAGACGACCCATTCAGCTGGGAGAGAGTTGAAGGTGCCGTCCGAAGAAGCCGGCAAGGTGGACGGCTGAATCGAACTGCGCCGCCGCCATGCGGTCATGTCGTTGCTCCTCGTGGATCCTGATTTCATGCGAATGCCAATCTAGTGAAGACTAGACGGCATCTGATGAATTGGGCGATTCATGCTAAATCAATACGAAAAGAGATTTAAAAAGAAATAAAAGTACATTTCAATACGATAATGAAATAGTACGGCGCTGAAACGAGGGAATTCTTATTTTATTATCGAATGTCGTCCATGGTTGTCGTGCTGTCCTCGGCGCCAATGGAGTACGACGCCATGCAGGGATCCGAACCCGGCGGACCCGTGATCCGGGCCTGCGTCACGGCGCTGGTGGCCCTGGCCGCCGGCCTCGCCGTGCTGCTCTGGGTCTGTTCAATGGCCGGTCCGGGTCTCGGCCGTCCGCTGACGCTGGCGCTGCCGGCCCCGTTTCCGCCGGTGCGCCTCCTGACGCCCCTGGTCGGTCTCCACCTGATCGGCCTGTGTCTCGGCCTCGGCGGCGCGACGATGCTCGACTTCTGGATCCTGCGCTGGATGCGCGAGGGCGTGATGCCGGCCGAGATGGAGCGTAGTTTCCACTTCATCAGCAAGGTCGTGACCATGGGCATCGCCCTGCTGTGGATCTCGGGGCTCGGCTTCCTCGGCCTCTACGCCATCGAGGCGCCGGAAAAGCTCGCCAACCCGAAGATCTGGGCCAAGGTGACGGTGGTCGCCGTGCTGACGCTCAACGGCGTGCTCATCCATGCGTTGGTGCTGCCGAGGGTCCTGCGCGACGTGCGCCGCCCGATGCTCGACGGCGTCTCGCGCCTGTCGGCGGGGATTTTCCTGGTCTCGGGCGCGATCTCCGGCGTGTCCTGGTACTTCGCCTTCGCCCTCGGGTTGCTGCGCGAGTTCAACGGCAAGGTCGGGACCGGCCTGCTGCTGTCCCTCTGGGGCCTGGGCGTCGTCCTCGCCACGCTCGGCGCTTTCACCCTGCGCGAATCGCTGATGCGGATGGCGGCGCGGCGGCGGGCGCGCACCGTCCCGGCGATCGAGTGGATCGTCAACCGGCCGGACGCGGCGTTCTCGTCCGTGCGCCTGCGCCGGATTCCGGACGGGCTGACGGTGCCTGTCCGCACGCCCCGGCAGGCCGCCGCGGCCAGCGCGTCATCGCCCATTCGATCTCGTCCGGTCTACGCTGCGGCCGAGCAAAGAACCGAAGCGTAACCGTTCATCGCCGCAACCGCGTTCGTATTCGGCGTCCGTGTGCAGAGATTCGGCGCGCTCGGCGCCATGCCGATGCTTTGGCTCCGCGCGGCACGGACCTTTCCGAAGAAATCCGGATCAAACCAATCTCTTTCGAAATCTGGCGACCTTGCACCGGGTAGAACACCTGATCTCTATTTGACCTTTGAATCGGCAGATGCGTATTTATCCCGATGAACTGTTAATGGTTAATTATATTAAGTAGTTTTGTGAACTACTTCCAAAATGTTTGCCAGTCTATTCCTGTGAGTGTTCAGCAGAGCGGCGCGGTCGCCTGCGGAAGTGGCAGGACCAATCCAAGATGTCGTTCAGGCCCCTCGACCCTCTGAGGACCCTGCGCGCCCTCGCCGGCGCCGCCCTGATCCTGGCGTCCTGGCCGGTCCGGGCCGGCGAACCTGTGCCGAGCGCGCCGCGGAGCGCCCTTGAAAGTCTGATCTGGCCCACGCCCGGATCCCTGCGCCGCGATCAGGCCGGGCAGCCCCTCACTCCCGGACGTTTCGGCGACCGGGTCGTGGTGGTGAGCTTCCTGACCACGGAATGCGGGATCGCCTGCGTGATCCGCCTGCGCGACCTCGCCGCCCTCGAGCGTAGCCTGCCCGGTCCGCTGCGCGCGCGCGTGGCCGTCCTCGCCGTCACCCTCGATCCGGCGCGGGACAATCCGGTCGCCCTGCGCGCCTTCGGCGACAGCCTCGGGCTCGATCCGGCGCGGTTCACCCTCGTCGACAGCGATCCCGACACGTCGGCGCGCCAGCGGGCGGCCCTGCGCTACCCGGCCGACCGGAGCGAACCGCCCGACACGGTGCTGGTCTTCGACCGCACCGGGCAGCTCGCGATGAGCTACGGCGCCAATCCCGTCGACCGTCCGCGCCTGGCGCGCGACCTCGCCGACCTCGACCGTTTCGCGCAGGGCGTCGGGCATCCCCCGACCATCGCCGCGCCCGCTCTCTGACGTCCCTTCCGAAAGGCCCCCGATGCTTCCCTCGACCCGCCCCCCCGGTCCGCGTGCCGCCACCGCCCGCTGGCGTGCCCTGGCGGCCGCGACGTTCCTGACCCCGGCCGCGCTCGCGGCCTCGCCGGCGGCAGCCGCGCAGCTCGCCGTGGTCGCCACGCCGGTGGCCGATCCGATCCTCGCCAATCTGGCGATCCCCGACACGGCGCCCACTCAGGGCATGTGGTCGGGCGTGAAGCCCTGGCCCCTCAACGCCATCCACATGAACCTGCTGCCCACCGGCAAGCTGCTGACCTTCGGCACGCCGATCGGCGACCCGGGCACGCAGAACGGCCGCACCTTCGACATCTGGGACCCCTCGAAAGGGCCTGTCGACGGCGCCCATGTCAGCTTCCAGGAGCCGGGCCTCATCAACAGCTTCTGCGCCGCGACGTCCTTCCTCGCCGACGGGTCCCTGCTGGTGGCCGGCGGCATCTTCGACGGCGGCGTCGACAAGGGCAGCGCCGTCCTCAACCCCACCGGCGCCTACGCCACCGCCCTGACGGCCCGGATGGCCAACGACCGCTACTACTCGACGATGATCTCCCTTGCCGACGGCCGGCCGCTGATCATGGGCGGCTCGTACCCGTACCAGGGTGGCTGGGCCAACCCGCAGGGCAGCATCGCCGCCGGCCTGATGACCGGCATGACCCCGGAACTCTACGACGGGGCGAAGTGGGTCAGCCTGTTCGGCGCCAACAGCCGCGAGGCGTTCGGGCCCGACTTCAACCGGTTCTGGTACCCGCGCGCCTGGGTCGCCCCGAACGGCTGGGTCTTCGGCATCAGCTCCGAGCGGATGTGGTACCTCGATCCGAACGGGAACGGTACGGTGGGGACGTTGCCGTTCAAGGAGCCGCAGCGGAACGCCGCCTCGGCGGCCGATGCGCCCAATGTCGGCCCGGTCTCGACCGCGGTCATGTACGAGCCGGGCAAGATCCTGCAGGTCGGCGGCAACGGCTACGACAACGGCAACGGCTTCCTCTCCAGCAGCCGCGCCACGCTGGTCGACATCAACGGCGGCGTCCCGGTCCTCGCCGAGGCGCCCCCGATGCGCTTCGGCCGGTCCTGGGCCAACGCCACCGTCCTGCCCACCGGAACGGTCGCGGTGACCGGCGGCAGCCTGTTCAACGATACCGCCGGCTGGAACACCGTCCTGGCCACCGAACTCTGGGACCCGAGGACCAACGCCTGGACCCTGGCCGCCCCCAACGCGGTCTACCGGGGCTACCACTCCACCGCCGCCCTGATGCAGAACGGCACGGTGCTGGTCTCCGGCGGCGGCGCCCCCGGCCCGGTCGCCAACCTCAACGCCGAGTTCTACTATCCGCCCTACCTGTTCGTCACCGTGAACGGGAAGGCCGCCCTGGCGCCCCGGCCCCAGATCGTCAGCCTGAGCAGCGTCAAGCTCGCCCACGCCCAGTCGATGCAGATCGAGCTGACCTCGCAGAACGGCCTGTCGCAGGTGGTGCTGATCGGCCTCGCCCAGGTCACGCACAGCTTCAACAGCGGCCAACGCCGCGTGCCGCTGACCTTCACGCAGGCCGGCACCCTCGTCACCCTGCAGACGCCTGCCTCGGGCAACCTCGCGCCCCCCGGCTACTACCAGCTCGTCGCCATCGACGCGAAGGGCGTGCCCTCGCCGGGCGTGATCGTGGCGCTCGGCGCCAACGTCGCCGCCCCCACGGGAGTCGGCACCTCCACCACGAACCCTGGCCCAACGACAGGCGGCACCGGCGGGACGGGCGGCACTGGCGGCACTGGCGGACTGGGCACCGGAGGGATGGACACCGGCGGGACGGGCGGGACGGGCGGGATGGGCACGGTCGGCGCCGGCACGCCGGTCAGCCTCCAGGCGAGCAACTATCCGGTGGCTTACCTCACGAACGTCAACGGCGCGGTCAACCTGATCGCCCCGGCGAGCACGGCCGACCGGCAGCAGGCCACCTTCCGACAGGTCCCCGGCCTGGCCGGACAGGGCGTCTCGTTCGTCTCCAGCCTCAACGCGACCCAGTACCTGCGCCACCAGAACTTCCGGATCTGGCAGCAGACGAGCGACAACAGTGCGCTGTTCAAGCAGGGCAGCACCTTCACCCCGCGCGCTGCCCTGGCTGGCACCTGCGGCTGCAACACGGGAGCCTGCGCCTCCTACGAGTCCATCGACTGGCCCGGCTACTACCTCCGGCACCAGAACTTCAATCTCTACCTCACCAAGTTTGACGGCAGCGACCAGTTCAAGCAGGACGGTTCCTTCTGCGCCGCACCGCCGCTCGACGGCGGCACCGGCGGGATGGGCACCGGCGGAACCGGGGGCACGACGGGCTCGGTCTCGACCGGTCTCTCTCCCTTCACGGTTGCGACGACCGGAGCCTGGAAGGAGATCGGCGTCGAGGTGAGCCGGATCGCCACCGCCGCCGACGGGACGACGGTTGCGCTCAGCCGGAACGACGGCAAGGTCTGGCTCTATCAGGGCGAGGGCGCCTGGCGGAACCTGCCCGGCCAGATGAAGGACGTGGCCGTGGTCAAGGCCAACAGCATCTACGGCGTCGGCCTCGACGACGTGGTCTATCGCTTCGACGGCGCGCAATGGACCGCGATCCCCAGCGTCAACGTCGTCACGATCTCGGCGGCCTCCGACGGCACCGTCGTCGTCGTGAACCGCAACAAGGAGATCTGGCTCAAACCCACCGACGACGTGCAGGGCAACTGGCGTCAACTGCCCGGAGCCGCCCAGAAGGTCGTGGCGATGAACGGCCGGAGCTTCTGGACGATCGGCCTCGACAACAACATCTACCGCAGCGACGGCGTCAGCGGCTGGACCCGTGTCGGCCGGGATGCCCTGGACATCGCAGCGAGCTCGGATGGCGGCGTCGTAGCGGTGAACCTGGGCAACAAAGCGATCTGGCGAAAGACTGGCGACAATGCCGTCGAGGCCTGGAGCCTGATGCCCAACTCGGCCGGGAACGCCGTGGCGGCACCGAACGCCCAACGGCTCCTCGTCATCGGCTTCGACGGCAAGATCTATCGCTGGTGACGCCGGCACGCGCCGCGAGCGGGGCGGAAGAGACCAGGGCCGGCCGGAGCACATCCGGCCGGCTCGTCCCGTTCCGGTCGTGAGTCCGAACCCGCCTTGTCCGGCAGGCGATTGTGTGTGATCCGCCCGGCGAGGCGGCGCGTGGGGCGGGATCCGGAGCGGGAGGTATGGTGGCTCACATCCCGGCGCTCCTGACCGTGCTGCTCGCCCTGCCGCTGACCGTGCCGATCGCCCTGATCGATCTGCGCCGCCACATCATCCCGAACGCCCTGAACGGGGCGCTGTTCGGCCTCGGGCTCTGCGTGCTGGCCGTCCAGGCCCCCGGCGGCGCGATCCCGGTCGCGATCGGGCTGGCGCTGGCGGAATCCGCCCTCGCCTACCTGCTGTTCGCCGGCCTGCGCGCCGCCTATGGCAGGCTCCGGGGCCGCACCGGCCTGGGATTCGGCGACGTGAAGCTCATCGCCGCCGCGATGCCCTGGATCGGCCTCGCGCAACTCCCCCTGATGATCCTCGTCGCCAGCCTGTCCGCCCTCGGCGCACTGGGGGCGATGCGCCTCGCCGGCCACCCGGTCGGGATGAGGACGCGGCTTCCCTTCGGGCCCTTCCTCGCCCTCGGCCTGCACGGCGCCCAGTTGCTGCGGCCGGATCTGTGACGCCCCCGGTTCGGCCCGGCCCGCGATGGTGAACGCCCGCGCCGCGATCGGATCGACACAGCGCCGGATCAGTCCGGGCCGAAGGCCGCCGCTATGCGGGCCGCCGCCGAGACCACCACGAGGATCACCGGGAGCACGAAGCCCGCTTGCCCGTCCCGGCCGGGCGGGATCGGCCGCCGAATCCTCACGGCCGCACCGCCACCGGGATCAGGAGCGGCGCCCACCGTCGCCGGTCGGACGCGGGAAAGTCGATGCGGATCTCCACGAGGGCCGGGGCCGCGTCCCGGCGGGACCAGCCGGCGAGCCATTGCGGCGGCTGGCGCGGGGCCGGGCTGCCGAAGTAGCGCAGCTCCAGCCGCGCGAGCCCCCCGAGCAGGCGCTCCGGCATCGGCGTGCCCGCGTCGGTGGCGAGGGCCTGGGCGGGCCCTCGCCCCTCCACGAGGTCGAGGCCGGCCGCACCCGGCACGGCCCGCAGGTCGAGGCGCTGCTCGGCGTCGCGCTCCACGTCGCGGTTGGCCGCGAGGAGCCCGGAGAGGCCGTCGGAGCCTCCGGCGAAGGGCGGCAGGGTGCCGTCGGGACGGCGCCCGGCGAGATCGCCGAGGGTGCGGCGCAGGTGGTCGCGCACCGCCTGGACCTCCTCCGCGCCGGCGAAGCGCGCCGAGACCCCGGCGATGGTGCCGGTGAGCGACAGGGCCTGGGCCAGCATCACCCCGATCAGCGCCGCCAGGGCGAGGGCGACCAGCATCTCCACCAGGGTGAAGCCCGCGCAGTCGCCGGCTTCGGGGTCGGGTGCGGGCTCAGCCACCGTAGCCCCCCGCCACCAGGGTGACGTAGACGGGCCGCCCCTCCGGGCCGCCGCGGGTCAGGCGCACCCGCCACAGGGGCGGCAGCCGCGGCCAGCCGAGGCCCGGGCCGACATCGGTGACGCTCAGGGTCCAGGGCTCGCCGTTGGAGAAGGTGCCCTGCTCCAGGCCGGCGCGCAGGCCGGTGGCGGTGCGCAGGGCGACGATCCCCTCCGCCTCGTCGGCGACGATCTCCGCGGCCGCGAGGCGGCCGAGGCCCGCGCTCGTGCCGCCGCCGATCTGAAGGGCCATCATCAGGCCGAGGGCCACGAGGGCGAAGGCCACCAGCACCTCCACCAGGGTGAAGCCCTCCTGATCCTCTTGGGTCTCTTGGGTCTTCCGGGTCTCCCGGCGGCCCCGGACCTCGGCGCGGGCGCTCACGGCGCGGCCTCCACCCGGTGGGCGAGACCGACCAGGGTGCCGACCACGAGGATCTGCCCTGCCCTGCCCCGCGCGAGGGTGATGCGACCGCCGCTGGCGCTGCCGTCGGACCGGAAGCGGATCTCGCCCGGCGCATCGTGCCTGCCGCGCGGGACGTCGACCCGGACGGAAGCTCCCACCGGGATCGGCGCCGCGCCGGGGCGGGAACTGAGGAAGCGGTTTGCGGAGGGCTCGAAGGCGAGGCGCGTCGTCCGGCCGGTACGCACGGCCTCGCCGCGCAGGAGGTCGATCTCCGCCCGAAGGGTCTCGGCGGTGCGCTCCAGGCGGCGGGCCGGCAGCACGGCGTCGAGGGCGGGGCCGGCCGAGACGGCGGCCAGGGCCAGGATCGCCAGCACCACCAGCATCTCCACGAGGCTGAAGCCGTCCGCCTCGAAGCGGCGCCGGAGGCGGCACGCCATCAGTTGCTCGACGCGTCGGCATCCTCGCCGGTGCCGCCGGGCTGGCCGTCGCGGCCGAGGGTGTAGACTTCGAAGGGGGTGCCGGAGGGCCCCGGACTGCGGTAGAGGTAGGGCCGCCCCCAGGGGTCGGTCAGGCCCTTGGCGTCGCGCACGTAGGGACCCTGCCAGTTGACGCCGCCGGGCGGCGCGACCAGGGCGGCGAGACCCTGGCGCGGATTGGGATAGCTGCCGGCATCAAGGTAGTAGAGCTCCACCGAGCGGGCGATGTTCTTGGCCTGCACCTTGGCGGAATCGCCCTTGGCCCGGCCGAGATAGCCGAGCACCTGCGGCGTCACCATGGTGGCGATCATGCCGATGATCGCCAGGACCACGAGCAGCTCGACCAGGGAGAAGCCCTCCTCCCCTGGTGCTGCCGGCGCTGCCGCTCGCGTATCGCTCATGGGCCCTGGACTCCGTCGTCGTTCAGGCGGGAGTCTAGGACCGGCGGGTAAAGATTGCCTTCCCGGCCGGGACTGCCGCAGGTCACTGCGCCAGTTCGCCGACGCTCAGGATCGCGCCCATCACCGACATGATCAGGCCGCCGATCAGGCCGCCGAGGATCACGGTGACGAGCGGGGTGAGCAGGGCGAGCAGGCGGTCGATGCGCTCCCGGGTCCGGGTCTCGTGCATCTCGGCGGCGTGGATCAGCACCGGGCCGAGGCGGTTCACCTGCTCGCCGCTGGCGATGAGGTTGAGGGTGGAGGGCGCGTGCGGCCGGAGCAGCGCGAGGCCGGAGGCGAGGCTGCCGCCCTCGGTGAGGCGGCGGGCGGCCTGGTCGAGGGCGGCCCGGAACAGGTGGTTGCGCGCCAGGGGCCGCGTCGCTGCCACCGCCTCGGGAATCGGCACCTGCGCGTTCAGGAGCGTGCCCATCACCCGGCAGAGGCGGCCGAGCTCGGCCCCGACGACGATCTCGCGCACGAGAGGGAGCCGCAGCGCCCAGCGGCTTCGCGCCGCCGCGAAGCCGGGCCTGCTCCAGGACCGAATGAGAAGGATCGCCAGCAGGACCGTCCCTGCGAGGAGATGGGGCCACCAGGCGGCGAGGCCGTCGCCGAGGGCGCCGGCGGCGCGGATCGCGAAGGGCGGCGGCCGGCCGGTGCCCTCGAACATCGGCGCGAGGGCGGGCACGAGGATTCCGACCACCATCGCCACCGTGCCGAGCGCCATCAGCATCAGCAGGCTGGGATAGACCATCGCCGAGGAGAGGTGGCGCCGCACGGCGTCGCGCCGGGCGAGCGATTCGGTCAGGCTCGCGATCACGTCGACCAGGGTGCCGGTGGCCTCGCCGGCACGCATCGCGTCGATCATGTCGCGCGGGAAGGCCGCCGGATGCGCCGCCATCGCCTTCGAGAGGGAGGCGCCCGCCACCACCCGTTCCAGCAGGTCGCCGAGGACGGGCTTCATCGCGGCCGAGGCCTGGCGCTGCACCAGACGCAGTCCCTGGTCGACGGTGAGCCCGGCGCTGAGCAAGGTCCCGAATTCCTTGAGGAATCCGATGCGGGCGCCGTCGTCGACGCGGTCGCGCCCGAACAGGTCGCGCTTCCAGAACGGCATGCCACCGGCCGCCGCCGGCTCGATGGCGAAGACCCGCAGGCCGTCGGCGCGCAGGTCCGCCACCGCCCGCTCGCGCCCCCGCGCCTCGATCCGCCCGGCGCGCATCCGCCCGGCCGGATCGTAGGCCCGGTAGCTGAAGGCCGGCATCAGACCATGTCCTCGAAGATCTGGCCCTCGAACACCCGGCCGATCTCGTCGAGGGTGGTCTCGCCGGCCAGCACCTTGGCGCGGGCGGTCTCGGCCAGGGTCGCCATGCCGGCGGCCCGGGCGCGGGCGGTGAGGGTCCCCTCGTCGGCGCCGGCGCAGATCATGGCGCGCAGCTCCGCGTCGAGGGTCATCACCTCTGAGACGACGCTGCGCCCGCGATACCCCGAGCCGTTGCAGGCCGGACAGCCGCAGGCCCGGCGCAGGCGCAACGGCGATCCGTCCATCGGGCGACCGAGGCGGATGCGCTCTTGCGGAGTCGCCTCGCCGAGGGTCGCACAGGCATCGCAGACCCGGCGCACCAGGCGCTGGGCGACGACGCCGTTCAGGGTCGCGGCGATGAGGAAGGGCTCGACCCCCATGTCGATGAGGCGCGTCACCGTGGCGGGCGCCGAATTGGTGTGCAGGGTCGAGATCACGAGGTGGCCGGTGAGCGAGGCCTGCACGGCGATGCGCGCGGTCTCGGCGTCGCGGATCTCGCCGACCATGACCACGTCCGGGTCCTGGCGCAGGATCGAGCGGAGCGCCGCGGCGAAGTCGAGCCCGATGCCGGGATGGGCCTGGACCTGGTTCACTCCCGGCATCCGGTACTCCACCGGGTCCTCGACGGTGACCACTTTGAGGTGGGTCCCGTTGATCCGCCGCAGGGCGGCGTAGAGCGTCGTGGTCTTGCCGCTGCCGGTGGGGCCGGTGACGAGGACGAGCCCGTTGGGCCGGCGCGTCATCGCGTCGATCTGGCCGATGGCGGCCTCGTCGAAGCCGAGCCCGGAAAAGTCCTCCACCCGGCGCGAGCCGTCCAGCACGCGCATCACCACGCTCTCGCCGTGGGCGGTGGGCAGGGTCGAGATGCGCAGGTCGATGTCGTGGCCGCGATCCGCCACCTGCATGCGCCCGTCCTGGGGCAGGCGCCGCTCGGCGATGTTGAGGCCGGCCAGGATCTTGATGCGGGTGGTGAGCGCGAGCTGGACGGATTTGGCCAGCCGCTCGGATTCGACGAGGACGCCGTCGACCCGGTAGCGCACCCGGACGTCCGCCTCCTCGGCCTCGATGTGGATGTCCGAAGCGGAGAGCTCGAAGGCCTTGCGCACCAGCCGCGCGGCGAGACGCACGATCGGGGCCTGGCTCGCCACGTCCTGAAGCCGGGCGAGGTCGCCGTCGAGGACCGCGCCATCGGCCTCCTCGGCCTCGCTGTCGCCGTAGACGGCCCGGTGCGCCCGCTCGAAGGCGCCGGGGCCGACGAGGCGCAGGGCGACCCGCCGGTCGGTGAGGTGGGCGAGCGCGGCCGGCGTCTCGGCGTCGAAGGGATCGACGACCGCGACGGCGAGCTCCCCGTCCCGGTCGGACAGGGGCAGGATCCGGGCCCTGGCGGCGTAGTCGCCGTCGATGGCCTCGGGCAGCACGGGCTGGGTCGGGATCTCGTCCTCGCGCAGGAAGCCGAGGCCGGTGGCGTCGGCCAAGGCCGTCACCAGGGTTGCCTCGTGCAGGAGGCCGCTCTCCGTCAGCAGCACCGGCAGGGGGCGCCGGCCCGGCCGGTCGAGGGCGGCCAGCGCCTGATCGAAGCCTGCCGCGTCGATGGCCTGGGTCCGCACCAGATAGTCGAGGAAGTCGCGGGCGGCGTCGGTCCCGCCGCGTTCCGGCGCACGGCGGTCGGGCCGCGGGCGGCGCGGACGGCTCTTGGCGGCCCAGATCGAGAGCATGCGGCAGGTCCGGTTCCACGGCAGGTTGAGGCGGGAGCCGACGACCTGCGCGACTTAAGGCAAATGAAACCACCGGAACGGTAAAGATTGCGTCTCGCCGCCCCGCTTCGCGCGGCCGATTCCGGAGTAATCCCGTGAGCGGATACGTCGCCGGCCTCGCCGAGGCCGGCCAGAGGATCGAGGCGGCTCTGGCCTGGTGGGCGGCGGAGCTCGGCGGCGTGGTCGGCGCGGAGAGCCGCCCTGCGCCGGCCCGCAGCGACCTCGCCTTTTACCTCGGCCCCCCCGGCGCGGACCAGGCCCTCGTCCTGGTGGACCGGCGCGCCGAGCCGCCCCGACGCTACACCCTCGCCGCGGAGATCGACGACTTGCCCGAGCGTCTCGCCGCGATCCGCGGCACGGGGCGCAAGGCCGTTTCGGTCTCGGTCCTGGTCGATCCGGCCGCCTGTTTCCTGCGCAGCCTGCACCTGCCGGCCGCCGCCCTGCCCCGGATGCGGGAGGTGCTGGCCCAGGAACTCGAGGCGGCGACGCCTTTCCGGGTCGCCGGTGTCCATGCCGACTGGTTCGTCGAGGGCGAGGACGAGACCGGCCTGCGGGTCCGTCACGTCGTCCTGAAGCGCGCGCGCCTCGATCCCGTGCTGGCCGTGCTGGCCCGGGCCGGGCTGCAGGTGGCGACGGTCGGCGTCGGGACGTCCGAGGACCGGGCGCTGCCGGTGGATCTCCTCAGCGGCGGCGGCCGTCCGATCCCGCGCATGCTGCGGGGCGTGACCTGGGGCGACGGCGCCGCCCTGGCCCTTTCCGGCCTCCTCGCGCTCGCGGCCTTCGGGCTGCTGCGCACGCACCAGGAGGCGACCCTCGGCGCTCTGGAAACCGCCACCGTCGATGCGCGCCGGGCCGCCCCGCCGCGGCTCGCGCCTCCGGTCCAGGCCCTGGCCGGCGCTCTGGCGGCGGAGCGCGGGTCCCGCCCGCCGCTGGCCGTCCTCTGGTCCGCCCTGGCCCGGGCGCTGCCCGGCGCCGCCTTCGCCGAGACCCTGCATCTCGGACCGGAGGGCGCGACCGCGACCCTGCGGACCACCGACCTCGACGGGACCGTGCGGGCCTTGCGGGACGCCCCCGGCCTCGGCCTCGGCCCCGTGACCGTTCGCGAGCGCGACGCCGCGGCGGGACGCCTCGTCGTCGGCCTGTCGGCACGCGCCTGGAGCGACCCCGCCGGCGGCCCGACGCGGCTCCGTCCATGATCCGGATTCGCCGATGACGACCGACCTTCCCGTCCTGCTGCGCGGACGCCTCGGCGCCCTGCTCCTGCTCGGCCTCGCCGCGGCGGCCGGCGCCTGGCTCCTCGCTCAGGCGACGGGCGATGTCCGCGAGGCGGCCGAGCAGATCGCCGGGAGCCGGGAGCTCCTCGCCCGTACCCGCGCGGCCGCGGACCGGCCGCCCCCGCCCGCGCCCCTGTGGGCGACGGACGAAGCGGCCCTGCTCGCCGCCTTCCGAGCCCGGCTCGACGGTCTCGCCGCGGGCCGCGCGGTCCTCCTCGACGACGCCCGCCTCGACCGCGACGCCGACCGGCCGACGGCCCCGCGTCTCGCCGCCACCCTGCGCGGCACGACGGAGGGCCTGCACGGCCTGCTCCTCGCCCTGGAAACCCAGCCTCCCCTGGCCGTTGTCGAGACCGCCGACCTGGCAGTCCTGCGCCCGGCCGATGCCGAGACGGGCTGGCCCACGGTGATGCGGCTTTCCCTGTCCCTCCGCGGCGCCCTCGCAACGGCCCCGGCGGACGCCGCGGAGGCCCCGCGATGAGCGCCCCCCTGTTCCCGATCTGGCCGATCCACCCGGTCTCCCTCGGGCTCCTCGGTCTGGCCGGCCTCGCCGCCCTGGCCGCCGGGCTCTGGCCGGTCGATGCCGGCGCGCCGCCGGCGCCGCCCGGTCCGCCGCTCCTCGACCTCGCCGCCCTCGCGGCGTCGGATACCGGCGCGGCCACGGCCTCCCCGATGTTCGACCCGGAGCGCAGGCCCTGGACGGCGCGCGGCAGCCGCGAGGACCTGACCGCCGAGACGAGGCCCCGGACGATGCTGTCGGTGCGCGGAATCCTGATCGAGGACGGGGCGCGGCGCGCTCTCGTGTCGGATGGAAGCGGAGCGCCGGCGTGGCTGTCCCCCGGCGACGGGCAGGGCGCGTGGCGGCTCGTCTCGGTCGAGCCCGAGGCCGTGGTGGTGGCCGATGCCGGCCGCCAGTACACCCTCACCTATCTCGGCGCGCCGGTGGCCCTGCGCCCGCCGCCGCGCCATCCCATGCCGGAGGCACCGGGCTTGCGGCCGTCCCTCGGCCTCGGCGACGCTCCTGTTTCGCCCGATGCGGCGGCACCCGCTCCGGTTCCACAGCGGGGACCGGGCCGTGCGTCGGTGCGGCGCATCGCGATCGACCCGCCCGGGCGCTGAGCGGGCGGCCTTCGCCGGGCGAAGGCCTGTCCCGGGTCAGTCCATCGCGCGGCGCAGGATGCCCGGCGGTCCGTAGGGCGTGGCGGCCAGCGGCCGCGGGGGCGAGACGGGACGCACCGGCATCATCGCCCGGACCTGTTCGCGAAAATCCTGGCTGATGCGGTCGGCATCGGCAGTGCCGCGGATGACGCGCGGGCGGATGAAGATGATGAGCTCGGTCCGCACCCGGGTATCGACCCGGTTGCGGAAGGCCGGCCCGATCAGCGGCAGGTCGCCGAGCACCGGCAGGCTCTCGTTGGTGATCAGCGCCTTCTCCTGCACGAGGCCGCCGATGGCGAGGCTATGCCCGTCCTGCACCGCGATGCTGGTTGCGACCCGGCGCTGGCGGATCGTCGGCGAGTTGATGGATGAGGTCGTGGTCTGCACCACGTCGCTGACCTCCTGGTTGATGTCGAGCGTCACGAGGCCGTTCTTGTTCACCCGCGGCGTCACCGAGAGGATCACGCCGGTGTCCTTCATCTCGATCTGATTGAGGATCGGCGCCCCCGCCGCCAGGGCGCTCTGCCCGGTCTGCTTCACGATCGGTACCTGGTCGCCGACCTGGAGCTTGGCCGTGCGGTTGTCCATCACGGTGAGGTTGGGCGAGGAGATCACGTTCACCCGCGTGACGCCCTGGAGGGCGTTGACCACGACGTTGAAGTCGGTGGCGTTCAGGAGGTAGTTGAAGCCCGGTACGCCGCGCGACGCCGCCGCCACGAGACCGGCGGTGCCCCCCGTGGCCATCGCCGCGACGGTGCCCGCCTCGGCGAGGTTGAACTGGCCGTGACGGCCGTTCTTCAGGAACCACTGCACGCCGAAGCGCAGGTCGTCGTTGAGCGTCACCTCGGCGATGATCGTCTCCATCATCACCTGCGTCGGCATCGCGTCGAGGCGGCCGAGGATCCTGAGGATCTTGTCGTACTGGTTGCGGGTGGCCGAGATCACCAGGCTGTTGTTGGTCTCGTCCGGCATGATGCCGATCTGGTCGCGGCGCTGGCCGGCATTCGAGGCGGCCATCCCCGAAGGCGTCGGCCCGGCCCCGTAGGCGCCGGGCTGCATCCCGCCCTGCCCGCCGAGGTCGAAGCCGCCCGCCCCGGAGCCGAAACCGGCCTCGTTCCCGATCCCGCCCGCGTTCATGCCTCCGGAGTTCATGCCTCCGGAGTTCATGCCTCCGGAGTTCATGCCTCCGGAGTTCATGCCTCCGGAGTTCATGGCTCCGGAGTTCATGCCACCCGAGCCCATGCTCCCCGAATTCATGCCACTGGAACCCATGCCACTGGAGTTCATGCCACCGGAGTTCATGCCGTAGCCGGCCCCGTTCAGGCCGCCGGAATTCATACCGCTCGAATTCATGCCGCCCGCGTTCGGGCCCGCGCCGTTCATGCCGAACCCGCCTCCGGCCCCCATGCTGGCCCCCATGCCGGTCCCGTCGCCGAAGCCTCCGCCGCCGGAACCCGACGCATTCCCGCTGCCGCCATAGGTGCCGAAGGTGCTGCTGACCGCGGCGCTCACCCCGGTCTCGGCCGCCACCACGCCCTGCAGGACGATGGCGAGCTCGCGGGCCGAGCGGTTCTGGATGCGGTAGACGAAGAGCTGGCGCTCGCGCTCGGCCGCCATGGTCTCGAGACGGCCGATCCAGTCGCGGGCCCGATCGAGATAGGCCGCGCGCGCGCTCACCACGAGGATGGCGCCGAGCGCCTCGTTGGGCACGAAGCGGATGATGTCGCCGGTGCCGGCGGTCTCGCTGCCGAAGATCTGGACGAGGTCGCGGGCGAGGGACGCGGGATTGGCGCTGCGCACCGGGATCATGGCGGTCGACATGCCGCTCATCCAGTCGACGTCGAACACCGCGATGGTCTCGCGCAGGGCCTGGATCTGGGCCCGGTCGCCGGACAGGATCAACATGTTGCGGGTCTTGTCCGCCCGCAGGATCACGTCGCGGGGCGCGACGGAGGCGAGGATCGCCTGCATCTCCGCGGCGGAGATCCAGCGCAGGGGGATCGCCTGGGCTCGGGCGCCGGGCTCCCCGGCGAGGTCCGGCACGCTCCGGACCGGCAGGATGCCGGGCGGTCCGCCGATGGGCACGATCTCCACGGTGGCGCCGCGCCGGCGCAGGGCGGCGCCGCGGGCCGCGAGGGCGGATTCGAACATCGCCAGCAGGGTCTCGCGCCGCACGGCGCCGGCCGTCTGCAGGGTCACGGTGCCGGTGACGCGCTCGTCGATCGTGTAGTTCCAGCGCAGGGTCTGGGAGAGTACGGCCTGGGCCGCCACGGGGATCGGCACCTCGACGAGGTTGAGGCTGACCGGGCCGCCGGGGAGCGGGCCGGAGACCACCGCCTCGCCGCCGAGGAAGCGGTCGCTGCCGCGCTGGACCACCGGGGCGCTCCTCGCCGGCGGGGCGGCCGAGACGACATCGCGCGAAAGGCCACCGGACTTGAGGCGGCCAGCCTCCGAGAATACGAGGCCGGCATCGGCCGCCCGGGCGGCGGGCCCGGCCACGAGCCCGGCGAGCAGGCCGATCAGAAGGGTATGGCGTCCCAGGATGTTTACGGGTGTCGCCATGTCCCCCGGTGCCTGATTGTCTTGAAATTCCGTATCGCAGACTGGATTAATCAATTCGTGGTTAAATATTCGTTAAATCTGTTTTATCTGACTATCATTAGATTTCATATAGAAAAATGTAGCTTCATCGAGATTTGTTTTATGACGAAGATGTAATCGATCGTTCTCGCAGAATGCATGGCAAGGACGAGCTCGTGCGTCGATGTCAAATTCCGGTGATGCTCTGATTCATTTGTGGTCGGCCCGCGCCAGAACGACTGGATCTATGTGGCCACCCGACTGCGGAATATATTCGAGCCGACAGAGCCATCGCAGGCAGCGTCGTACGCGCGCCGGTTCCGAGGCATCGGGCCGCCGAGTTATGGTCGTTTCGATGCCCATCGAGGGCTGGTCACAGGGATAGGCTTCCAGTGGCTTTGCAACCGCGCGCGGCCAGCGGCGCCGGCCATGCGTCGCCTGAACAGCTTTCCCGGCCCGAGTTCCATTTTCCGAACACGTCCGATCGCGGTCCATAAACGCAAATTACGCGCGTGAGTTAGGAGAGCCTAACTGACGACCCAATCATCACGTTGACACCACAAGCCCCCACGGATTGTAAGTAGGAATATCGAACGCTTTCACCGCCCCGACTTTTCAGAGCCGTGACGCTGCCCGCTAGATGCTTGAGCAGATCCGCTGGGCGGAAGGGCAAAATTGCTACCATTGCGGTTATTTCAAATCTTACGCCACCAAGAGCGCTGGCGTTTACCGCTGCGCTGAGCCTGAGTCCCGCAAAGACTTCACCGTCACCATGCGCACCGTCATGGAGCGGACCAAGGCGCCGCTCAACAAGTGGCTGATGGGCTTCTTCATGATGTGCTCGTCCAAAAAGGGCGTCAGCGCGCATCAGCTTCATCGCTCGCTCGGGCTTCCTTATCAGACCGCTTGGTTCATGGCTCACCACATCCGCCACGCGATGTCGGTCGGCGGTCTCACCATGCCGACTGCGCCCGAGCCCATGGGTGGCGCTGGCAAGTTTGTAGAGGCCGATGAGCCTTACTTCGGCAAAGTCGAACAGGTGAAGCCGTCTGCGCAGCGCAATCTGTCGTTCCAAGTGCGGTCTCACTAAAGCCCGGAAAACCAGTTGTAACCCTGATCTTCCCAGTAGCCGCCCGGATAATCGTTCGTCACCGTAATGGCCATGATGTGCTTCGGATTCTTGAACCCGAGCTTCGTCGGAATGCGCAGCTTGACCGGGAAGCCGTATTTCGGCGGCAGGGGTGCGCCAGCGTAGTCCAGGGCCAGGATCGTCTGGGGGTGAAGCGCGCTCGGCATGTCGATGCTCGTCCAGTAGTCGTCGCCGCAGGCGAAGCGGACGTACCGTGCGGTCGTGTCGGCCCCGATCCGTTCGAGGAAGGTCCGGAACGGGACCCCCGACCATTGCCCGATGGCGCTCCAGCCCTCCACGCAGACGTGGCGGGTGATCTGCGATTCCTGCGGCAGGGTCCTCAGGCGGTCGAGCCTCCACGGCGTCTTGTCGGAGACGAGACCGGCGAGTTCGAGCTTCCAGGTCGAGCCGTCGATCACCCGGATCTTGCTCGCCGGATAATAGGCGTTGAAGGGAAAGTCCGGGGTGATGTCCGAGACAGCGAAGGTCGGGGCCAGACGCGTGCCCCCGAAGAGGGCGCCCTGGACGCGATCGTTCAGACGCGAGATCCCACCGAGGACGCGCTCCACCTGCGGGTTGTCGGAGATGTCGCAACCGCCGAGCGCGAGGCTCCCCGCCGCGACGAGGCCGCCGCGGAGGAAGAGGCGTCGGTCGGCCCGAACGAGGTGAGTCTCGGGAATCGCGAGACCCGGACGCGGACTGCGGAGGAGGCGATCGAGGGGCTTCATGGCTTCACCACGCGGTTGCGGCCGAGATGGATCTCCCGGCCGATGATCATCGTCGGAAGGGTCTTGGGAACCAGGAGCACCAGGGCGAGGTGCACCGCCACGAAGCCAGCGATGCCGGCCATGGCGAGGAAATGGACGATCCGCGCCATATCGTAGCCGCCCATCAGGGCGGTCAGAGGCGCGAACTGGACCGGCTTCCAGATCGCGAGACCGGAGAGCACGATGACGATTCCGATGAGCAGAACCGCCACGTAGAGGAGGCGCTGAACGGCGTTGTAGACGCCCGGGTTGTGGGGGAGCCGGAACTTCAGGGCCGCGACCAAGTCATGCGCGATTTCGCGCGGCCGCAGGGGCGTGAGGCGCCGGCGCAGGTGGCCTGAGGCGAGACCATAGGTCAGGTAGACGAGGCCGTTGGCGACGAGGAGCCACATTCCCGCGAAGTGCCATTGCAGGGCCCCGCCGAGCCAGCCGCCCAGGGTGATGGCCTTCGGGAACGCCCAGTCGCCGAAGATCGGAGAGGCATTGTAGATGCGCCATCCGCTGCTGATCATGATCAGCATGGCCAGAGCGTTCACCCAATGGGTGATCCGGACGACGAGGGGGTGGATCGGGCGCTCGGTCAGCGGCGAAGGGGGATGCATCGGGACCGTCCTGAAGGGTTGCTGGCTTGCGGAGCGTCGGGCCCGAAAAGCGGGATCGTTTCAGGCGGGCTCGAAGCGCAGCGCGACGCCGTTCATGCAGTAGCGAAGTCCCGTGGGGGCCGGTCCGTCGGCGAAGACGTGGCCGAGATGCCCGCCGCAGCGGCGGCAATGCACCTCCGTTCGGCTCATCCCCAGACTGGAATCCGTCGTGGTCCCCACTGCCCCTGGGAGGGGAGTGATGAAGCTCGGCCAGCCGGTCCCGCTCTCGAACTTCGCACTGGAGGCGAATAGCGGCTGGTCGCAACCGGCGCAGACGAAACGACCGGCGCGTTTCTCGGCGTTGAGCGGGCTCGAGCCGGCGCGTTCGGTGCCGTGCTGGCGCAGAACCGCGTAGCCGGCGGACCCGAGCCGGGACCGCCAGGCGGCCTCGCTCTTCACGACGGCGAAGGTTCCGGCCAGGGCTCCTTCAGTGGCGCGAAGGAATGTCAGGATGCCGAGCGCCGAGACGCCGGCCGTGAGGATCTGTCTGCGGTCCATGATGCCGATTTCCTTGCCGAGGCCCTGGACTGTCATTCGCCTTACGGATCGAGCCGGTTACAGGTCGGCCTCGCGGTGCCGGCCTCGCGACCCGGCGGTTCTGTCGAGAAGGCGGCCGCCGAAGAGACCGTTCAGGCCGACGACGACGAGGACGGCGACGAGGTGAACCAGCAGGTCCGTCGCGGTGGCGTCGTGCGGATGAAACGGCACCAGCAAGGCCGCGGCCGCCGCGGCTGCGGCGAGCCCCCCGAGGGCCGCCGTGAGATTGGGGCGTAGCGGACAGGCCCGGCGCAGCATGAGCACCAGCAGTACGGATAGCGGCAGCGAGACCCCCATCAGGAACACGAAGCAGCCCCGCATCTCCTCCGGATCGGCGAGGTTGGCGGCCGGCGCGAGCCAGCCGCGAAGGCAGCCGAGCCCACTGGCGCCGAGCCAGAGGATGAGAGGCGGGAGCGGGAGCCATGACCAAGCCGCACTTCGGCCAGGCACACTGCTCTGGAAGGCGGCAAGGGCTGCCGCGATGGCCGTGAGGATCGCGCCGACGGCCGCCCAGTGGAGGTCCGGCACGGCGAGGCGCGCCCGCAATCCCGAAAGGTCGGACATCGGCACGAGGAGGAGACCCACCGTGAGCACCGCACCGGACCAGAGGAGGGTCCGGCGCCCCGGGCTCGGGAGCCGTCGGACCGGCGTGAGCGATTGGGCCAGATCCTCGACGAGGTCATGGGTGGACGGGACGCGGGTGAACGCGACTTGGGTGGATCGGTCGTGAGTGGCCGGATCAGGCATCCGTGCCCTCCTTACGGGATGAGAGAGAAACGCGGAGGGCCTTGAGACCGCGATGGAAGTTGACCTTGAGCGCACCCTTGGTCCGCCCGGTGAGTGTCGATGTCTCATCGAGGGACAATTCGCGCAGGGCGATGTGCTCGATCGCCTCCCGCTGTCCTTCGGGGAGATGCGCGACGGCCTCAGCGAGGATCGTTGCGCGCTCGCGACGCTCCAACTCGTCACCCGGCATGGGACCGTCGTCGGCACGCGCCTCAAAGGCGAGCGGCTCGTGCACTTCCTGCGGACGACGCCCCTTGCGGCGCAACGCGTCGACCGCCCGCCGCTGTGTGATGGCGCGCAACCACGGCAGGAACGGGCGGCCCGGATCGTAGGTCGCCCGTGCCCGATGGAGGGTGAGCAGGGTGTCCTGCACGACGTCGTCGAGGGCTGCTCCCTGAACACCCTTGGCCCGTGCCATCGCGGAGATCACCGGCACGCAATCGCGCAGGAGTGCCCGGTAAGCCGCGGCATCGCCGACTTGGGCCGCCTGCATCGCGGCGGACAGGGACGCCTCGCCGGACAATACCGTTGGTCGAACAGCCATGGGAGCCGATGTTCCGGACGCTGCGGGGGAGAGCCGGGAAAGGGACCCGGCATGAGGAGCGGGCGGCCCGGAAGGCCGACCCGCACCGTCCGCATGAAACCGGGCTTACTTCTTCATCGAGTCCTTGGCCATGCCATCCTTCGCCATGCCATCCTTGGCCATCGAATCCTTGGCCATGCTGTCTTTGGCCATGGAGTCCTTGCTCATCCCGTCCTTTTTCATGCCGTCCTTGGCCATGGAGTCCTTCGCCATGCTGTCCTTGGCCATGGAATCGACGGCATAAGCCGGGGCTCCGGAGAACGCGGTGGCAAGGACGACAGCAGCGGCGACGCGGAAGAGAGTGCTCATGTGAGGTGATCCTTCTGGTGTGTACCGAACGTCTTGGCGGTACTGAAAAGTCTTTCGGAGGGGGGCCGACGACGGTTACAGGTCAGGGCGAAAATTCCGTCGTGATCTTGTCCGGGCTCTCGCGCTCTGCCCGGGCGATGGCGGCACGCAGCGTTGCCGGCGTCAGCAGTTCCGGCAGGGCCTCTCCACGCGGCAGGCCGGGCCCGTAGACGGCCACGAGCGGGATCCCGAAGCGTCCGAAGCGGCGCAGGTAGGCGAGGATGGCCTGATCAGGCTGGGTCCAGTCCGCCCGCATCGCGACCGCGTCGGGCGCCGACAGCCGCGCACGGTTCTCCGCGCGATCGAGGGTGGTGACATCGTTGATCCGGCAGGTCAGACACCAGGACGCCGTCACGTCGACGACGACGACCTTGCCCTCCGCCACCAGGGCCGGGATCGCTTCGGGGGCGAAGGCGCGCCAGGGTCCGTCCTCCACCTGAGCCACCGGGGATGTTCCGAAGCTGGACGGCCACACCGTGACAGGCACGAGCGCGAGGACGAGGGACGCCGCGACGAGGCTTCGGCGACGATCGGGAATGCGCTTCCGCCGGCTAAGGGCGAGCCAGCCGAGGAGAAGGGCCAGGATACCCGCCAATCCCATCGCCCGACGGATGCCGGCCACTTCGGTGAAAACCGTCATGAGCCAAAGAGTCGTGCCGAGGAGGAGAAAGCCGAAGCCCCTCCGAAGCCAGATCATCCAGGGGGCCGGTCGCGGGAGCAGGCGCGTCCATCCGGGTTTCAGCGCAAGAAGCACGAAGGGGAGCGCCATTCCGAAGCCGAGCGCCGCGAAGACCATCAGGATTTCGAAACGTCCCCGGGTCAGCGCGAAGCCTACCGCGCTTCCGACGAACGGTGCCGAGCAGGGCGTGGCCAGCAGGGTGGTGAAGGCGCCGGTGAGGAATGCTTCCGACAGGTGTCCGGAACCGCGTAGGGATGCGAGCGCGGCGATCGGGCGAGGCAGCCCGATGGTGACCCACTCGAACAGGCTCGCGGCGAACAGCGCCGTGAGCAGGGCCATGCCGGCGAGAAACCACGGTGCCTGGAACTGGATGCCCCAGCCGACGCTGGCGCCCGAGGCTTTCAGGGCGATCAGCAGCACGGCGATGAAGAGGAAGGACGCCAGGATGCCCGCCGCCGTAGACAGAAGTTCGGCCCGGACGCGCCCCCGGCCCGCTCCGGCTACCCGCGTCAACGCGAAGGCCTTCAAGGACAGGACCGGCAGGACGCAGGGCATCGCATTCAGGACGAGACCTCCGAGCAGCGCCGTCGCCAGGATGGAGAGCCACTCACCCCAGCCGATGCCGGCCATGGGCTGCAGTGTGAATTCGGTGCTGCGCAGGCCATCGACCAGGGTAACGCGGAGATCGGTATCCGCGACGTCCGGCGGCAGCCTCAGGGCGAGCCGGGCCGCATGGCCACCATCGGATAGGGCAACCGCCGGAGGGGCCGTCACGGCCCCCTTCGGACCCTCGACGAACACGTCCGGTGCGACGAAGGCTCCGCGTTCGCTGGTCACCCGTAGGACCAGGCGCCGATCCTGCGGCGGTCCCTCGCGGACCTGCCCGACAATGGCGAAACCCGCAGCCTCCGGCGGCCCGGGAACGCGCTCGCGCGCGGCCCTGATCAGTTCCGATTCAGCTGAGGGGCGATCCGTTCCCGCTGGCAGCGCGAGGTCCATGATCGCCCGGTAGGGCACGCAGACCTCGCCGCAGGCCGCGTGCACGAGGCGCAGGTGAAGGTGCGCGGCCCCGTCGCCGCGCCGTGCAAATCGGAGGGGCAGGACGACGCCGGATTCGTACACGAACGTCTGAAGATCGCCGACGGAGAGGCGTCGCGGTGCGGGCCAGGCGATGGAGGCGGGCACGAGCCCGTCCGATCCGCTCCAGTCGAAGGTCGGGGCCAAGCCGGCATCGCCCGGACTGCGCCACGCCCCGTGCCAGCCATTACCGAACCGAAACTCGAGAGCGGCCTCGACCGGCGATCCCGGGCTCACGGCGTCCGTGGCCGTCACGAGCCGCACTGCCGCCCTGTCGTCGCCGATCCACGCGGTGGACGCCGCCTGCCCGGGGGAAGCTCCTAGAAGGAGAAACGCGAGGCACGCCAGCAGGCTTCGCCGGAGGAGATCGAGCAGGACCATCCTCAGGCGCTCGCGCGGAGCAGGCGCCGGCCGAACCCGGCCCCGGCCCCCGAGAGAAGCGCGACTGCGAGCGCGTGCAGGGCGAGGTCGTTCAGCGCCATCGCGAAGGGGTGGAAAAGGCCCAGGATCGAAGCCGCGGCGGAGGCCGCCGCGAGACCCGCGAGGCCGCCGCTCAGGGATGGATGGAGGGCGTAGCCGTTCCTCAGGATCGCGGCGAGGAGCAGCGTGAAGGGAACGCCGAGCCCCAGGATGAATCCGACGCAGGCGCAGGCTTCCGACAGGGAGATCGGTGCTCCGTGCTCCGCGCCCGCTCCGGAGACACTCGCCCCGATCCAGAGCGCGAGGCTCGGCGCGGGCAGAAGGGCCCAGCGCGGATGACGGTCGGGCAGCGTCGCCAGGATCGCGGCCGCCGCCGCCGTGACGGCGGTGGCGATCGATCCGACGGCCGCCAGGACGAGGTCCGGCTCGCCAGCGTGGCGGGAAAGCGCTCCCTTCAGGTCGGCGACCGCCGCGAGGCCGGCGCCGGGGAGGGCGACGACCAGCAGCCAGCCGAGTATCCGCCGGAGCGGTGAGCCGAGGCGCCGGACCGGAACGAGGCTGCGGGCCAGCGCGTCGATCAGGCGGGCATGAGGCAAGGCGGCAGGGCTCGTCTCGTCGGTCCGAAGGGGCATCTCAGGCTCCCGGCGCAAGGCGTGCGGCTCCGAGGATGCGGCCGTCCGATTGCTGTACGATCACGGCGGCATCCTGGCCGGCCGGCAACGCCTCGCTGAACTGCAGGGGCTCGCCCGACCAGGTGCCGAGGGTGCGCAGCGAGCGCACGACATTAGCCTGGACGAGGGTGCGTCCGCTGTTCTCGCCCCGTGCCACGGGGGTGCGCAGTGACCGTTCGAAGCCGACGAGAATCACCCGGGCGCTGCCCTTGCCGGACCCGACCGTCACGGAAATGCGGCCATTCCGGCGCGCGACGGCGATCTCGGTTCCGGCGCCCATCTCGGCCCGGGCCGCCGCGATGGCCGAGGCGGCCTCCGCACGGCGCGAACCCACCACACTCCTGCGGCCGTCGATCACGAGCTGCGGCGTGAAATTCCCCTCGCCGAGACGCCCCGCATAGGTCGCCTGCCGCTCGGTCGCGCCCGCGAAGGACGCGGTGTCCTTCCAGCCGAGATCGTCCCAGTAAGTGACGTGGAATCCCAGCGCCAGGAGGTCGTCGCGACCGGCTAGCTCACCGAGCAGCGCTTCCGCCGGCGGGCAGGACGAGCACCCTTGCGACGTGAAGAGTTCCACCACCACGGGCCGGGCCAGCGCAGGGCCGGACACGAGCATGACCGGTCCCAGGGCGAGGAGAAGAGGAATGAGGCGGGACGACATGGCGTGCTCCGGGACGATGCGGGATACAGGTCATTCGTCCGAGGCGAGGCCTGGTTACAGGCCTTCTGTGACGAGGGAAATCTTAGACCCATCGTCCGTCCACTTCCCCAAGTCACGTTTCGTGTCACATCATCCCTCGACAGCGATGAGCCCGGTTCACGGCAGGAAATCACTTCGGAGAACAAGAAACTTTCCCTCCTCACGGGGCCGGGATGAAATCATTCTCCCCATCAATGACTGCCTGAAACTTCTCCGTACCGCCGGCCGTAACGATCTACGACCCCGCATGACGGGGCCGACAATCGGAGTTACGCATGACACGCATGTTCAAGGTCGCCAGCCTCACCGTCGCCATGGCGCTCACCGGCGTTGGCGCGTTCGGCGCAGCGGCCCAGGCGGCGGAGGAGAAGACGGTGATGGTCGGCGGCGCGCCGATGTACCCGTCTAAGACCATCGTCGAGAACGCGGTCAACTCGAAGGACCACACCACCCTCGTCGCCGCGGTCAAGGCCGCCGGACTCGTCGACACGCTCTCGGGCAAGGGACCGTTCACGGTATTCGCGCCCACGAACGCCGCCTTCGCCAAGCTGCCGGCCGGCACGGTCGATACGCTGGTGAAGCCCGAGAACAAGGCGACGCTCACCAAGATCCTGACCTACCACGTGGTGGCCGGCACCATGACGGCGGCCGATCTCCAGAAGGCGATCAAGGCCGGTAGTGGCAAGGCCATGCTGAAGACGGTCGAGGGCGGCAGCCTGACCGCCGAGGAGAAGGGCGGCAAGATCGAACTCGTCGATGCCAAGGGTGGCATGTCGACCGTCACGATCGCCGACGTCATGCAGTCGAACGGCGTCATCCACGTGGTCGATACCGTCCTGATGCCGAAGTAAATTTCGCGCTTCGCCAACATATCGAGGCTGTCCGGATCTTGTCCGGGCAGCTTTTTTGTATCGATCGCCTGGATCTCTATGATGCGGAATGAGGTGTTCCACCCGGAAGATTAATGATGGCTTCTGTAATTGGGCTTCCGCCGTCAAGGGTGCCGTGCCAGTGCGTCTGCTGGAAGGTTTTCTTCGGGTGTGAAGCGGCCGTTTATTTCCTTCCGTTACATTACTGAGGAGACGCATCGAGTGGGTGGGTATGATCAGCATCTATCATTTTTTAGTCGAGTTTTTCTTGGACGTTCCTACATTTGGAACGGCGCTCTCGCGCAGCTTGAAAGTATTTCTTGTAGGCATATTTCTGCTTGGAATTTGCCTAGTTCTGCAAATTTCAGCCGAATACGCTTTTGTCATATACATCTCAACCATGTTATTACCCTTATTTATCGCCGGTCAATATGTGCGGCAGCGTTCTAAATCAAAGCGCAGCTAGACCAAGCTGCTATCTCACCGGCCGCTATAGGTCGAAAGTTTGCGTTCCCCGGTCGCGCTGTAGGGCGCGCTCGGCGGTCAGGTCATCGCACACTTTGATCTCGTGCCCACGGGGCTCTTGGCTTCTGTCCGTGGTCGGCACGCGGCCGCCACATGATCGCGTTCCGATGAGAGGCGAGCCTATATGCGACAGCGGACGTGACCCGAGGGTCAGCACAGCCGTCATTCCGGCTTCACCTCCCGCCCGTCCCCGTGAGGACGACCCTTCGAGTCCAGGCGCGCCCGGCCTCGATCCCTACAAACCGTGAGATGTCTACGCGGCGGCGGCCGCAGCTTCGACCGCGCCGAAGCGGAAGGACGTGCCGTCCACCCACATGCGGTGCATCACCACCGCCATCTTGCGGGCCAGCGCCACCGTCGCGCGCTTGTTGCCCTGGCGCTGCGCCACCTTCGTCGCCCACGCCTTCAGCCCGGACCACTTCTTGACCCGATGCAGCATGACGTGTGCCGCCTCGAACAGCGCGGCGCGCGCATCGGTGTCGCCCGTCTTGGTGATCCGCCCGTTCCGGTCGATCTCGCCGGATTGGTGCTTGCGCGGCACCAATCCGAGGATCGCCCCCACCGAGCGCGACTTAGCGAACCGGGCTGGGTCCTCGATGGCGGCGATGAAGGACAGGCCAACCACCGCGCCGACGCCTGGCACCGTCATCAGCCTGCGGCAGACCGCGTGCTCACGGGCGATCTCAAGCACCATGCGGTTGAGCCGGTCGAGCGAGAGCAGCATCGCCGCATGCGCCTGAAGCAGCACGTCGAGGATGGCGGCCACGCGCGGCAGGTCGGCCGTCAGCTTGCGGACCCGCTCCGAGAAGGTCCGGCGCTTGGCCGTGCCGAGCTTGATTCCGAACAGACAGAGCGAACCGCGGATCTGGTTCTCCACGTCACCGATCTTCAGCACTAACGTCTTGCGGCTGGTCAGCAGCGTTCGCAGCTCCATCGTCCGGCGTGCCTTCACGTGGACCTGCCGGAACCAGCCGGTGCGCAGCATCTGGGCAAGCCCACGCGCATCGTTGCGGTCGGTCTTGTGGGTCATCGCGACCATCGCGGCACGGGCGTGCCGGGCGTCCATGCATACGACATTGGGCACGCCAAGTTCGGTCATCTCCTCGCAGAGCCAACCAGCCAACGCCCCGGTCTCCAGGCCGACGCGGGTCAGCGGTAGGCCGAGCGCGCCGAGCCACGTCGCCAGCGCCTCCGGCTCGCTCGCGACCTTGGCCTCGCGGAGGATCTTGCCCTCCTCATCGACGACGCACACCGACGTCTCCGCCAACGAGACATCCAGACCGGCGTAGTAGTGCATGACCCTGCTCCCGGATGATCGGTCGCGGGCGTCACGCCGGCAGACCGGATTGAACCACCGAGCAACTTGCCATGATCCGCGACGCGGGGAAGTCTGGCGTAGGCCCGATTACCCGATCTGCGTAACCGAGTCGCGTAACGTGGCGAAACCTAACAACGGGTGCTCGCCAAAAATCTTGCCCCGCGGAAGATCTCGAAGGCGAAAGGGATGCTCGGCGATGCCTGTGCACTACGCCCTCACTGACGCGGAACCCGGGCCAGCCTCGCCCACATGCCAGCAGATGGCTCAGGCCGAGGCTGGGGTCTCAGCTCCTTTCCGCTACGCCGACGTGCCACGTCTCACGCGGTTTTCCGATGTGCTCGACGAAACCCGCTACGTCCCGGTGCCGAACACGTGGTGGATCGCCCTGTGCGACGTGGTCATGTCGACCCGGGCAATCGAGGATGGACGCTATCGGTCGGTGAACATCGCCGGCGCCGCCCTGATCACGGCCGTGAGCAACTCCCTTCCTGGTGCCGACCTGCCGTTCGTCTTCGGCGGTGACGGTGCGACCCTTCTCGTGCCACCCGAACATCGCGACACGGTCGAGGCGGTGCTGGCCGAGACGGTGACGTGGGTGCGCGAGGCACTCGGGCTCGATCTACGGGCTGCGCTGATCCCGGTTTCGGCGGTGCGTAAGGCCGGCCAGGACCTGCGCATCGCGCGCTACGCAGCCTCCGCCCATGTCGATTACGCGATGTTCGCGGGCGGCGGCCTTTCCTGCGCGGATGCCGCGATGAAGCGTGGGCTCCACGCGATCCCGGCGGGTCCGGCCGGTGCGAAGCCCGATCTCACCGGCCTGTCCTGCCGGTTCGAGGCCGTTCCCGCCCAGGATGGCCTGATCCTGTCCCTGATCGCCCTGCCGAGAGAGGGCGCGGACCGAGAAGCCGTCCTTGCCATCCTCGGCGCCATCCTGGCCGAGGTCGATGCGAGTCCCGGCATGGGGCGCCCTCTGCCGGAATCGGGGCCTTCGATGCGGACGCCCTGGTCGGGCCTCTTGGCGGATGCGCGGGCGGAAGGGACGCTGGCGGGATCGAGGTTCCTGCGCGGGGCGGCGATGTTCGTGACGCGCGGCGCCGCCTTCGCACTGTTCAGTCTCGGTCTGCCGTTCGGACGCTTCTCGCCGCGCCGCTATCGACGGCGGCTCGCCGCCAACGCCGATTTTCGGAAATACGATGACGGGCTCCGCCTCACCGTGGCCTGTCCGCTCGCCACGGCGGATCGGATCGAGAGCCGCCTCGCCGTGGCGCAAGAGGCGGGGCTCGTGCGGTACGGCCTGCACCGCCAGGATGCCGCTGTCGTGACCTGCGTCAGCCCGTCGGTCCTGCGCGACGACCACGTCCATTTCGTCGATGGCGCCGACGGCGGCTACGCGCGGGCCGCCGCCATGCTCAAGCGACGGCCGTGACGGGACCAGAGATCCCGTTCCTCGACGGGTTGGACGCGGAAGCCGTCGCCGCGGTGCGCGCGCGCATGGTCCCGGTGGCCGTGGCGGGCGGGAGCAAGCTGTTCGTGCAGGGCGAAGCCGGGGATGCGCTCTACACCCTGGTCTCCGGTGCCATCGGGATCTCGGCCGATGCCACCAGGGGCTCGCCGCGCCGGATCGCCCGCCTGCGCCCGCCCGAAAGTTTCGGCGAGATGGCGCTGCTGTCGCCGGCACCTCGGTCCGCCACGGCCACGGCCCTGCGCGATTCCCGTCTGCTGCGGCTGACCCGCGCGGATTTCGAGGAGGTGATCGAGCATCATCCACGGATGCTGCTCTATTTCGCCCGGCTGCTCACCGAGCGCATGCGCGCCACCCAGACGGAGGAGACGGTCCGCCACACGCCGTGCAGCGTCGCCGTGCTCGCCGTCACCGAGGGGCTCGACGCGGCCGCCTTCGGGCATGCCCTGGCCCGCGCCTTCGACGATACGATGACAGGCAAGACGGGATGCCTCACGCGCTGGCCGGACGGGGCCGACGAGGCGTGGTTTCACGCCTACGAGACCGCCCACACCCGCACGATCTTCGTTGCCCACGAAGTCGGTTGCCCGTGGTGCCGGCTGTGCCTGCGCCACGCGGACCATGTCCTATTGCTGGCCGAGCCCGGCCGGCCACCGCGACCCGGGGCCGCCGCCTGGCTCGGGACCCTGCGGTCGGACTGGATCCGCATGGATTTCGCCGTCCCTCAGGACGCGGATGCGGTTCTGCCCCGCCCGCTTCACCCAGATGTCGCTGCCTTACCCGCCGCCCTGCGCATTCCGGTCCGTGCCGGAAATGCGAAAGATCTCGGTCGTCTGGCGCGCCTGGCGAGCGGCTCGGCCCTGGGCCTCGTCCTCGGCGGCGGCGGCGCGCGCGGCCTTGCCCATCTCGGCGTACTGCAGGCCCTGGAGGAGGCCGGCTACGCCCCGGACTTCGTCGGCGGCACCAGCATGGGTGCGGTGGTCGCGGCGAGCCTCGCCATGGATCTCGGCATCGACCGCATCCGCACACGGACCGTCGATTTCTTCGTCGGCCACAATCCCCTCAATGACTACACGCTGCCCTATCACGCACTGACCCGCGGGGCGAAGGTCGATGCGGGCCTCGCCGCGTGGTTCGGCGGCGCCCGGATCGAGGACCTCTGGCTCCCCTTCCTCTGCGTCTCCTCGAACCTGACGACGGGCTCGGCGATGGTCCATCGCTCCGGCGACTTGCCGGGAGCGTTGCGCGCCAGCATCGCGATTCCGGGCCTGCTCCCGCCGGTCTGCACCGAGGAGGGCGTCCTGGTGGACGGCGGGATGATGAACAACCTGCCCGCCGACGTGATGGCCGGCCTGGAGCGGGGGCCGGTGCTCGCCATCGATGTCGGCAGCGACCGCGCCTTCGGCGACATGCCGGCGCGCTCCTGGCGCGGCCGCATGATCCGGCGGATGCTCGGTGTCCCCTATGCCATGCCGGGCATCGCGCCCCTGCTGCTACGGGCGGCGACGGTGTCGAGCGACGCGCAATCGATGATGGCGGTGGGCCACGCCGCCGCCCTGCTCAAGCCGCCGCTGGCCGGCATCGACCTGCGGGCCTGGGCGAGCTTCGAGGCCATCGCCGGGATCGGCTACCGCCACACCCGGGAGGCCATCGCCGATGGCCGGTTGCGGGCATGGACCGAGGGCGACGGCTCGCATCGGCCATGAGACGGCCCGGGAAGCCCGGTGCGCAGGCGCACCCGATCGGAGATCCCCCATGTAACTCTCGGGTGCGCCGCAGCGATTGCCTTGCATCGCAACCGACGCATCGAGGACGTACCGCCATGAAGGTACTGATCGCCGCCACGGCCCTCACAGGCCACGTCAATCCGCTCCTCGCCGTCGGCCGGCTTCTCACCGCACGCGGGGACAGCGTCGTCATGACCACCGCAGAGGGGTTCCGCGACAAGATCGAGGCCGCGGGCCTGCGCTTCGCGCCCATCGACGATGGCCATGCCGCGGAATACCGCGAGACCAGCCTGCCCGTGGGGCCCGAGCGCTACCGGCGTGAGTTCGCGCGGCGCTTCATCGACCCGATCCCGGTTCAGGCCGAAGCCCTGAGCCGGCTCGTCGAGGAGGAACGGCCCGACGTGATCGTCGCCGGAAGCCTGTTCCTCGGCGTGCTGCCCCTGCTGCTCGGTTCCCGGCCGCGTCCGCCCATCGTCGTCCTGAACGTCAGCTTCCTGTTCCTCGACAGGCCCGACGATGCGCCGGTCGGCCTCGGCCTGCCGCCGGCCCGGAACGCGGACGAGCGGGCTCATTACGCGTTGCTGAAGGCCGGCATGGACGCCGCCTTCGTCGACCCCGTGCGTGCCCATGCGGATGCGCAACTGGCGCGCCTCGGCCTGCCGCCCCTGCCGGCGTCGCTCCCGCATTCCATCGCCATTCTCCCTGACCTGTTCCTGCAGCCGACCGTGCCCGCATTCGAGTACAATTACGGAACGCTGCCGCCCAATCTCCGCTTCATCGGCCTGCTGCCGACGCCGAAGGCCGAGGTGCCGCCGCCCGATTGGTGGCGCACGCGCGACGTGACCAAGCCCGTCGTACTGGTCACCCAGGGCACGCTGGCCAACGCCGATTTCGGCGAACTGATCGAGCCGGCGCTGGCAGCGCTGGCGGATCGCGACGACCTTTTGGTGGTTGCGACTACGGGGGGACGCCCGGTCGACGCCTTGAGCGAGCCTCTGCCCGGCAATGCCCGGGTCGCGCCGTTCCTTCCGTTCGATGCGATGCTGCCGGACGTGGCACTCCTCGTCACGAACGGGGGATACGGCAGCGTCTCGCAGGCGCTTGCAGCCGGGGTGCCCATCGTCTCGGCGGGGCTGACCGAGGACAAGGCGGAGATCGGCGCGCGCATCGGCTGGTCGGGGGCGGGCCTGAACCTCGCGACCAATAATCCGACGGCCCGCGCACTCCGCGAGGCGATCGATACGGTGCTCGGGCAACCCCACTTCCGAGCGCGGGCCGCGTCCCTCGCGCGGGCCTTCGCGGGACTGGATTCGGGTCGGGGCGTTCTCGCCGGAATCGACGACGTATTTCGGAGCGGGCCGATCGTCCGGGGGATCGCCGCATGACCGCGATATCGATCTCCGGCCGGCCCCGGATCGCATCGGTCCGAGATCGCCCGCACGACGCCAGGGCACGAACGGCCGGGATGATCGCGCTCGCCGCCACGCTCGTGCTCGCCGCGACGACCGGCCTGCCCATGAGATCCGTCGCCAACCTGATGCCGCAGGCGGACGACCGCGACGATCCGTTCCTCGGCATCTGATGATCAACGAGGCATTGTCGTGACTCACTCCACCGAGACCGTTTCGAGCAGGACCACTCCCCTGCGTGTCGTGGTCGATCTCAACCGATGCCAGGGCTACGCGCAGTGCTGCTACGCGGCGCCTGGCGCCTTCGAGGTCCGGGGACACGAGATCCTGTTCTACGACCCCGCGCCGCCCCGCGCCCGACGGGGCGAGATCGAGCGGGCCGTCCAGGCCTGCCCCGTCTGCGCCATCAGCCTGCAGGCCGATTCGGGAGAGACGCCGTGAGCGCCGCCGCGGATGTCGGCATCGTCGTCGTCGGCGCGTCGCTGGCCGGCCTTCGCGGGGCGGAGGCCCTCCGCCGAAACGGCTATGCGGGCCGGCTCACCCTCATCGGCGACGAGCCGCACCGCCCCTATGATCGCCCCCCGCTGTCGAAGCACGTCCTGTCCGGCGAATTGGCGCCAGACTCGACGGAGCTGCCGCTGCTCGTGACCCTGGACGCGGATTGGCGGTTGGGCCACGCGGCGGTAGGTCTCGACCGCGTCGCGCGCAACATCCGCCTCGCCGACGGGGCGGTGCTCGCCTACGAAAAGCTGCTCATCGCCACGGGGGCTCAGGCGCGCCCCTGGCCGGCCGCGTCGGGCGGCGCGCTCGCCAACATCTTTACCCTGCGTGGCCGGGACGATGCCGCGCGGCTGCGCGCAGCGCTGGCTCGAGGCCCGCGCCGCGTCCTCATCGTCGGCGCCGGCCTGATCGGCTGCGAGGCGGCCTCCTGCTGCCGCGCTCTCGGCCTGCCGGTCACCCTGGTCGATCCCAATCCGACGCCGCTCGCCCGCTCTCTCGGCACCTGGATCGGCGGCGTGATCGCCGAATGCCTGAAGGATTCCGGCGTTGCGTTTCATCCGGGCGCACAGGTGCTCCGCTTCGAGGGCGATGCGTCGGGCCGCGTGGTTCGCGCCGATCTCGCAGACGGGCGTACCATCGAGGCCGACCTCGTCATCGTGGCGCTCGGCGCGACCCGGGCCACGGACTGGCTGCGTGATGCGGGCCTGATGGCGGATGCCGGCGGGGTGACCTGCGACGGGGCCTGCCGCGCCGTCGCCAGCGACGGGACGGCGACCGGCGACATCTACGCGGCGGGCGACGTGGCACGCTGGCCTATCGCCCTCTACGGCGGGCGGCTGTTCTCGGTGGAGCATTGGGGCAATGCGGTCGCGCAGGGCGCGCATGCGGCGCGCAACATGCTGGCGCCGGCCGACGACCAGCACAGCTACGACCATCTCCCGGCGTTCTGGTCGAGCCAGTTCGGGATCAACATCAAGGCCGTGGGCCTGAGCGAGGGCGCGGATTCGGTCGCCATCGTACAGGGCTCGCGCGCGTCTCGACGCTTCCTAGCCGTCTACGGCCGTGCCGGCCGCAGCATCGCCGCCGTATCGTTCGACCAGGCCCGCTGGCTGCCGGCCTATGCCGAGGCGATCATGGCCGGCAGCCCCTACCCACCGATCCGCGAGGCGAGCGACCAGGGTCTATTCGTGACCACGGCGCCAGGCTTCCCGCCGCCGCGTCCCGCTCACCGATCCGACGAGGCCCGCCATGGCTGACGACACGCTGTTTTCCGAGGTGCTGGACCCGGCCAACCGGGCCGATCCCTATCCGATCTACGCGCGGCTGCGCGAGAATCCGGTCTCGCCTCAGCGCGACGGCAGCATCGTGGTGAGCACCCATGCGGCGATCCGCAGCCTGATCTTCGATCCGCGCCTCAGCTCCGAGGATCTGCCGCCGTCCCATCGCCCCCGCACCGGCAACCTCCTGAAGGACTGGCTCCTCAATCCGATCAAGGACCGCATCGCCACGGCGCACCGCCCGCTGATCTTCCGCGACCCGCCCGATCACGACATCCTGCGCAGCGTCGTCATGCGGGAATTCACAGTGGCGCGGGTGCAGGCGCTGAAGCAGCGCGTCGTCCGCGACGTGGACACTCTCATCGATGCCTGCCGGGGACGCGACGAAGTCTGCCTCGTGGAGGATCTGTCCTACCCGCTGCCCGTCGCGGTGATCTGCGACATGCTCGGAGTCCCCGAGGCGGACGAGCCGCAGTTCCAGATCTGGGCGACGCAACTCGCTACCGCCCTCGAGCCCGATGCTCGTCACGACCAGGCGAGCCGGCACAGGACGGTCGCCGCCTTCGATGCGATCTCCGGCTACATGCGCGCCTTGATCCGCGAGAAGCGCCGACATCCGGCCTCCGACATGCTCAGCGCACTCGCAGCGCCGGGCCCGCGTGGCCAAGCGGTGATGGGGGATTTCGACCTCATCTCGACGGCGATCCTGCTGCTGGTGGCGGGCCACGAGACGACCGTGAACCTCATCACCAACGGCATGCTGACCCTGCTGCGCCACCCCCTGGAACTGGACCGGCTGCGCGCCGATCCAGAGCGGGCGCCACGCGTCATTGAGGAACTGCTCCGCTACGAGCCGCCCGTGCACTTCCGGACCCGCAAGGCGCTGGGTGCCATCGAGATCGCGGGGCACACCATCCGCAAGGGCGCGCCGGTCATCCTGCTCTTCGCCGCGGCGAACCGCGACCCCGTCCGGTTCGTCGATCCGGACCGCTTCGACCCGGATCGGGAGGACATCCAGCATTTCGGCTTCGGCGGCGGGCTGCACTACTGCATGGGCGCTCCGCTCGCGCGGATCGAGGCCGAGATCGCCTTGGTGGCCCTCTGCCGCCGCCTCGTCGCGCCTCGGCTCATGGTCGACCCTCCACCCTACAGGCCCGGCGCGTCCCTGCGTGGTCCCGAGAGGCTCGGCATCGGGATCAACGGAATTGCCGCTCATCCAACATAGAAAATTTGGACGAAACCAGATTTTCCATCGTCTGCTTCTTCAACTACTCTGCCGAAAGCAGACTATGACCCTGACCCACCAAACTGGTCCGCGCTGAGCGTAAGTTTTTCGGGCATCCTGAACCCTGAAGGAGGGTGAATGCCATGCCCCGCAAACGCTTCACGAACGAGCAGATCGCTTTTGCCCTGCGGCAGGCTGAGAATAGCGCCACGGTGGACGAGGTCTGCCGGAAGATGGGCGTCTCTGAGCTGACCTTTTATCGCTCGAAAAAGCAGTTCGTCGGAATGGGGGTGGCGGAGATCCGACGGCTTAAGCAGCTGGAAGACGAGAACAGCAAGCTGAAACGGCTGGTCGCCGACCTGACGCTGGACCGCTCCATGCTCCAGGACGTACTCAAAGGAAAGTGGTGAGGCCCGCCGCTCGTCGTGAGGTCGCCGGTCACCTGCAGGTGGCCTACGGCATCAGCGAGCGTCGGGCCTGTCTGGCTACCGGCTTCGGCCGTTCGTCCCAGCGCTACAGGAAGCGCTCGGACCCTCAGGTCGCGCTGCGGATGCGTTTGAAGAAGTTGGCTGCCGCACGGGTTCGCTACGGCTACCGGCGGCTGCACATCCTGTTGCGACGGGAGGGCTGGGAGGTGAACCATAAGCGCGCCTACCGGATCTACTGGGATGAGGGGCTGTCGATTCGGTCCAAGCTGCCCAAGCGCAAACGTGCCTGGCGCTACCGCCAGGGGCGAACGGCGATCGGTGGACCCAATGAGGTCTGGGCCATGGACTTCATGTCCGACTGCGCGTTTGACGAACTTCCGTTCCGGATCCTGACGATCGTCGATTGCCACACGCGAGAGGCGCTCTCGCTCACACCGAGAGCCAACTTTCGCGCCTTCCAGGTGACCGAGGCTCTGGACGCCTTGGTCCGGCTGCGAGATCGGTCCAAGAGCCTGCGGGTCGATAACGGACCGGAGTTCGCCGGGCGCATGCGCGACCAGTGGGCCTACCTGAACGGGGTCGAGATTGACTTTTCCCGACCGGTCAAGCCGACCGACAACGCCTATGTCGAGTCGCTCAACGGCCGCCTACGGACGGAGCGCCTGAACGTCTCGCGGTTCCTGTCACTGGCGCATCAAGGAACGGAAACGCAACGACAACGAAGATCGACCTCACATGGCCTTGGGCGGCTTGACGCCCCGAGTCTTCGCCGACCAAGCTGTCATAGCCCGAGAACTTGCATAGGCCGTGGACCACAAAAGGGGTCAACTCCAACCAACGATGCACTAACTTCGAACTTGGGTCGCCGATTGGGGGTAAGCCACCTGTCGCTTTCGGCGAGGCGGAGACGTTTCGTGTTCGATTTGTGTTGCACGGAGCATCCGACGGCAGGTCGTGCGCCATTGTAAAACATGGAGGCCTGTTGCGCGCTACCGCAACACGCTACGGCTCCCCCATAGGCATGAAAAAGCCCGCTAAGTCATTGACTGGTCGATCTAAAACAATGGTGAGCGCGCTGGGACTCGAACCCAGGACCTACAGATTAAAAGTCCGTTGCTCTACCAGCTGAGCTACGCGCTCGCTCTCACGGAATGGCGGTCCCGACATGGGGGCGGGACGCCTGTCGCATCAAGCGTGGCTCGCAATAGGGGGTTGGACCGGAGGGGTCAACCGGCCACGGCTGCGGCGGCAGGGCTATCGCATTTGAGCG
>NZ_BPQT01000039.1 GCF_022179405.1 Methylobacterium marchantiae | reverse complement strand
GGATGATGGCGGCCGCCACCATCCTCGCGGCCTCCTCCGCTCGCTCCGAGCCTGTCGAGACGGGGGCCCTGGACGATCGACCGGCGCAATCGGCGCCCCTCGAGCCGGACCGTCCGCCCTCGATCCAGTCCTCCCTCGGCGCGTTCGGCGACCCCGGCGGGTTCCGCAGCCTGCTCGCGGCACGCGGCATCACCTACAACCTGCTCTACACGAACGAGGTTCTCGGCAATGTGGCCGGCGGCGTCCGGCAAGGCCCGATCCATGCCGGCAAGTTCGAGGCGGCCGTGACCCTCGATCTCGACCGCCTTGCCGGCTGGACGGGCTGGAGCGGCTTTGCCAACGTCTTCCAGATCCACGACACGGGCGGCCTGCGCGATCGCAGCTTCCAGCGGCTGATCACGGTCAGCAACATCGAAGCCTATCCGTCGACGCGCCTGTCGGAACTCTGGCTGGAGCGGAATTCGGCGGACCAGCAGCTGAGCCTACGCATCGGCCAACTCGTGGCGGACGGCGAATTCTTCTCTTCCGAGACCGGCAAGATCTTCCTCAGCAACGACTGGCCGACCATCACCGGGGCCAACCTGCCGAGCGGAGGTCCGGCCTATCCGCTCTCGACTCCGGGCATGCGGCTTCGCTGGACGCCGGACGCCTCGGTGAGCGCGCTCCTCGCCGTCTTCAACGGCGATCCCGGCGATCAGGCGAGCGTCAATCGGACCGGACTGAACTTTCGGCTCAACGATGCGCCCCTGGTCATGGGCGAAGTGCAATTGCGCTCGACCTCGAAGACAGACGAACTCCCGGGAAGCATCAAGCTCGGCGGATACCAGCACTTCGGACGCTTCGACGATTATCGCTACGATCGCGCGGGACTGCCTCTCGCAAGCCCTCGCAGCACCGGCACAGTCAGACGCCACGCCGGCACGAGCGGCGTCTATGCGGTCGTCGACCAGCAACTGTACAGACCCGAGGGAGGCAGCGAGAGCGATGGCATCTTCGCCTATACGCGTATCTCGTCGAGTCCTTCGGATCGAAACCTCATCGATCTGTGGGCGGATGGTGGAGTGGTGGTCGCCGGGATGGTGCCGGGCCGCCCCAAGGACGCATTCGGCCTCAGCTTCATCTACGCACGCATCAGTGACAGCGCCCGGCGCTCCAACCAGGATCGCGTCTTTCTCGACGCCGGTTTCCAACTCGTTCGCAGCTACGAGGCGACGATCGAAGTCACGTATCAGATCGCGGTGGCGCCGGGTTGGATCATCCAGCCCGACATCCAATACGTCTTCAATCCGGGCGGAGGGATCGTGGACCCGTCGTTTCCCAACAAGCGGATCAAGGGTGGAGCGGTCTTCGGTCTTCGCTCCACACTGACCTACTGATCTACGAGGATCAGCGCCGACGCTGGGGACGGACGCGGACCGGTACCGGTTGCGGCGCAGGAAGAGTACCTTCGACCGCCTGGACAATTCCACGGGCCGCGGCAGCGACTGCATCGAGGAAGCGCCTTGCTAGGGATCCGGCCGTCGACTCTCTCATCGTAACGTATCCGTGCTCGGGAACAGGTGACGAACGCGACATCGGACACCGGGTTCCACATCCGCGTCAACAGCTATCTGGGGTGATCCCTCGCGCGCCTGCAAGATACCCGTCGATATACCCGTCGATTTGACGCATCTCGCGTGTGCGGTGGCCGGGACGACGACCTGTTGTTACCCGGCGATCTGGCGAACGATGACGTCGGCCGCATGCCGGGACAGGAGACAATTCCCGGCACCGACATCCCTGCATCCGAAGTAACCATATCGGTCCGGCGCGAGTCTCCCCACCTCGGAAAAGCAATCGTGTCGGCTTTGTGTCGAAGTCAGGAACCGGGCGGATAACTTGGCGTTATTGCTGTCATGAGGTCGCGGCACAGGTCGCGCCAGCGTCACAAGGATTACGCAAATGCTCGGTTGGGCCGTAACATTTCTCGTCGTGGCTCTCGTGGCCGCTCTGCTTGGTTTCGGCGGTATTGCCGGCACGGCGATGGAAGCCGCGAAGCTCGTCTTCTTCGTCGCCATCGTGCTGTTCGCCATATCGGCCGTCGTCGGCCTGATGCGCGGCCGCTCGCCGACACTTTGACGATCACGATCATCGGCATGGGAGTGCCGAAGGCTTGAACGAAAGGGAAAGCCGCCGGATCGATCCGGCGGCTTTCTCAAGTTCCCGCGGCTCTGCAGATCTACACTGTGCCGATGCGCACTTCTGCCTTGGCGGGACTGCCGTAACTCAAACCTCGTCGAGGGATCGACTGGAGGATTCATCCATCTGAGCGATCAGGTCACGGAAGCGATCCGGAACCGGCTGCTGAACGATGGTGTCGTACATGGCGCGCAGGTGCATACCGATCCGCTTCTGAGTCAGGTCGCTCAATCGGTGGGGCTCGGTGTTGTCCTGCTTCACCTCATGTTCCCGCTCTGATCGCATCTCCGTGATGGAGACACGGCCTGTCTCGTCGTCGTCCATTCGGTTATCCCCTCGATGCCATCGGCTGGCATCGCCGCGATTGTTTTGCGGCTTGACATAAGTCATGGCTGCACCTGCAACGCGGTGCCATACAATCGGTTCCGGGCTTGCGGAACAGAGCCGATCGGTCCGCGTTGTGGCGGTGGCGATCATAAAGAACGGCAGAGCCAAGGGGATCTAATGTCGACAGCTCAACTCGTCGTGCAACACCTGCCGTACCTGCGCCGGTATGCGCGGGCACTGACCGGCAGCCAGGTCGCCGGCGATGCATATGTGGCGGCGACGCTCGAGACGCTCGTCAACGAGCCGGATACGCTCGGACGCAGCACCAACGTCAAGGCCGACCTTTTCCGCGTCTATACGCGCATTTGGAATTCCCTTTCCGTCAACGGCCAGAGCGATCAGGTTCAGCACGATCTCCCCGCCGAGGTGCGCCTCGGCCAGATCACGCCGCTGCCGCGCCAGGCATTCCTGCTGTCGTGCCTGGAAGGCTTCTCGGAAGAAGACGCGGCCGTCATCCTCGAAGTCGACGTCAGCCAAGTGCGCGACCTCGTCGACGAGGCCGGCCGCGAACTCGCGGCCGACATGGCCACCGAAATCCTCATCATCGAGGACGAGCCGCTGATCGCGATGGACCTCGAAGCCCTCGTGGAGGGTCTCGGCCACAACGTGATCGGCGTCGCCCGGACGCGGACCGAGGCGATCAAAATCGCTTCGGAAGGCTCACGTCCCGGTCTCATCCTCGCGGACATTCAACTCGCCGATGGTTCGTCCGGCCTCGATGCGGTCAACGATCTGCTGAAGACGTTCGAGGTTCCGGTGATCTTCATCACCGCTTATCCGGAGCGTTTCCTCACCGGCGAGCGGCCGGAGCCCGCCTTCCTGATCGCGAAGCCGTTCCAGCCCGCCAACGTCTCCGCCGTGATCAGCCAGGCGCTGTTCTTCCAGCAGAGTGCCCGTCGGCGCGAGAAGACGGCCTGATCCTGCGCGACCGACCGCCGGACCCAGGCGGTCCTTGACTGTCGATCGACGGAAGCCCCGGCACGGAGCCGGGGCTTTTCGTTTTCGCGAGGCCGGTTCCAAGATGCTCGGCCAGTGAACGCCGGAAGACTTGGCCCGACGAAAAACGGGCCGGACAGATGTCCGGCCCGTGAAAAGTTTCCGGCCAATGCACAAGGGGAATGCGGGGGGAGGACCAGGCGGCCGGGTGATCTGTTAACGGATGGAATGCAACACGGTTCCAAAAAATGCGATACCCTTCGCTTTACGGATTGACGTGGTTTTTCAGTCACATCCTTTACCGAACGACTCGCGAATGGCCGAGATTTTTTGCAATATCGAAGCCTATTTTTACTGACCGTAAAGTTTTTAGACCAGTCGAGGAACCGGCGAGGATTTGGCTGCGTTGTCGAGCATCCTGTCAAGCTCCGTTTGGAGATTACGACGATGCTTCGGTCTGGCTTCATCCTCAGCGTCACTGGACCGGCTGCCCTCATCGCAACGCTGATGCATCCGGTGATCCAGCGCGAAGCCGACCTTCGCTCGCCACCGATCTCTGTCAGCAAGACGAGTTTCGCGACAGCCTACATCTCCCAGCAACCTGCCATCTCGGCGGCGACGACCGTTCGTGAAGCGACCGCCCGCTCGACCGAGCGGAAGAGCCCGGCGGTCTCGGAAGATCAGAACACGGTTCTGAACGAGAAGCCCGCATTGAAGCCTCGCCGGACGATGCGCGATGGCTGCGAAGGTGCGATCAGCTCGCTTGCCGGCCCGGAAGCGCGGCGCATGATCCCCGGACGTTGCATCGCCTAAACCTCGGCGACGTACCCGCAGGTTCCGGTCTATCGATAGCCCTTCGCGTCGAGCGAAGGGTTTTTTCGTTGCAGCCTCAGTCTCACGGAACGGCATAGCCAAAAAGAAAGGCGCGGGCCGGAAACCGGCGCGCGCCTCGCTCGTCTCAGAATAAGTCTGCTAGTCTTCGCCGGGCCGTCCGGGACCAGTCGACTGTCCGCCCTTGCGTCCAGCCGAAGAAGCCAGTTCGCGATCCTGGGAAAAAGAACGCTTTTCCGCAGGTACGCTACGACCACCTTTGCTCGCGATCTCGCGTTGCCGCTCCAGATCCATCGATGCAAAACCTCGCTTCGAGGTAGAATTTCCTGATGCCATCAGCGCCTCCTCAGCATGGGTTCTCGAACAGGACAACCTTCGCCAATATCGATGGTTCCTCTGCGAGCGTTGCCGAAGACAAAAGCCATTCTCCATCTCGCCCAGCGCGCTCCATCATTGGTCGTCATCGATTCGGGTGCGGCAAAACGTGCGTGCTGGATTGGAACGCGGAACCCGCCGGGATCCCTATGGCCAAGCCGTTCACGGCCGTACCCGATCAGACGGCGGTGTGCCTCGAATTCGAACCGGGCTGGACAATGCCCGGGCAACCCGCATGGATGCGCGCGATGAAGGCGGCCGCCACGCGGCGCCCGCGACCGGAGCGTTCAGAATGACACTCGATACAGAGGTATCCTCGCTGCGCCAGGTGCCGCTGTTTCGCGGGGTCGAGCCATCGCGTCTCAAACTCCTCGCCTTCACCAGCGAGCGGGTCCATTTCGAGGCCGATCAGCAGCTATTCGCCCGCGGCGACGTCGCCGATGCTGCCTATCTCATCCTGGAGGGCTCGGCCGCCGTCACCATCGACGGGTCGTATGGCTCGTTCCGCCTCGCGCTTCTCGGGCCGAACGCCCTCGTCGGAGAGATGGGTATCCTCGCGGACCAGCCCCGCTCGGCCACCGTCCAGGCGGAGACCGCCGTCACGGCCCTGCGGATCGACCGCACCGTCTTCCTCGAATTGCTGGCGCAGTTCCCGCAGATCAGTATCGCCGTCATGCGCGAGCTCGCTTTGAGACTCGAGCACACCAATCAGCAACTGGCCGAACGCCGCGGATGAGCCGGCGCCCTCATTCGGCCGGATAGGTGATGAACTCCATCAGCGACCCGTCCGGATCGCGGAAATAGACGCTGATCCCGGACCCGGCCGCGCCGTTGCGCTCCACGGGGCCGAGCTCCACCGGCACGCCGTTCGCTGCGAGATGGGCGATCGCGCCCTCGATCGGGCCCGACCAGCGGAAGCAGAGATCGCTGCCGCCGGGCATGACCGGATGTTCTGCCAGCGGCTTGGGCGACAGGCCGGGGCCGTGCACGTTCAACTGCACGCCGCCGAACCGGTAGACGAAACCCTTCCCGTTCGGCACGATCTCGGCCCCCATCACGTCGCGATAGAAGGCGGTGGACCGCGCCCAATCGGACACGTGGATCACGCAATGGTCGAGATGGATGGCCGGCCCCAGGGCGGCGAGCGATTCCTCAATGTCGGAGACGGTGAGGGTCTGGGTATCGGCCATCGCTGAAACCTTCCTGTCTGGCGGCGGCGCGCAGAAAAGCGCCGAATGATCCCGCCGCAAGGATAACGAGGGTTCGTCCGCTCACCTCGTCATCGACCGCGACGGGTCGGTGATCCAATGCCTGAGCTTCGACAAAGTGGCGTGGCATGCCGGAAAACCGAAGCTGCGTGACACGGGACCGGCCCCACGGTCGCCGTCGGCGAAGGGCTCGATCTCAGATCGCGCACGACCTCTCCGCTGGTCGGATTGCTGCCCGCCGGGACCCTCGTGGAACCGATCGAGCGGGAGGGAAGATGGCTCGGCGTCAGCGTGCCGAATACGCGAGCCCAGCCGAGCTGGACGGGCTGGATCCACGAACACGACCTCTCGTAAACCCGGTGGGATGGACAGGTTCCCACCGGCTGCGGCGGGAAAGACACAACATCGGCGGTCCACGGCGGGTAGTCATGAGGGCAATGATCCGCCCGACGACCACTCTCGTGGAGCCATCGATGCATATCCGCCGCGTTCTTCTCAGCCTGCTCGTCATCGCTCCATTGGCCGCGTGCAATTCCCGCGGCCCGATGACCGTCGCGCAGGATGACGAGGCGGCCTGGTATACTGGTTCGATGCCCGACAAGCCCTTCGACGTTCCGCTGGTGGACACGTCCCGGCTCGACCCGAAATACCGCCGGCAGGTCGTCCGCTACACCGGCGCGGAACGCCCGGGCACGATCGTGGTCGATATCGACAATCGGCAGCTCGCCCTGGTTCAGGAGGACGGCACCGCCCGCCAGTACGGCATCGGTGTCGGCAAGCTCGGCTTTTCCTGGAAGGGCGAGGCCAAGGTCGGACGCAAGGGAACCTGGCCGGATTGGAGCCCCACCACCACGATGGTCTCGCTCAACCCCGACCTGCCGCGGACCCGCAAGGGCGGCGTCGACAACCCGCTCGGCGCCCGCGCGCTCTACCTCTACCAGAACAACCGGGACATCCTGTTCCGCATCCACGGCACCAACGAGCCCTGGAGCATCGGCGAGCAGATGTCGTCCGGTTGCGTGCGCATGCTCAACGAGGACATCGTCGACCTGTTCGAACGTGTCCCCGTCGGCACGCGGGTCCTGGTGAAGCGCAACGGCAAGTATCGGGTCTGAACAGATCGCCGAGATGATGTGATCGGACCCGCTCGGCGGAGCGGGCGACGATCCTCGATCTTCCATGTCCTCTGCGGGGGCGTAGAAGTCCGGACCCCGCTCGCGCGGTGATCGGCCCGTTACAATGTGGTGGTCTCTCTCATCCGAGCCTGAGCGAACGCCTGGGCGTTTTGCGCGCAGTGTCGTAGGACATGGCCGGACCCTGTGGATGGACCTGGGTTTCGCGGCCACTCGATGACGGGCGGATTCACCGTGGTGTACAGCGGAGGCGCCGGGCTCAGGCGTTCATCTTGCATTGCAGCATGGGATGGTCCAACGGGGCGTCAACGGGCACTGCGTCCCTCACTGTTGCAAGCGGATCGATGACGATGGCGAAGTGGGTCTACTCTTTCGGCGACGGCAAGGCCGAAGGCCAGTCGTCCATGCGCAACCTCCTCGGAGGCAAGGGTGCCAACCTCGCCGAGATGTCGAATCTCGGCCTGCCGGTTCCTCCCGGCTTCACCATCACGACGGAAGTCTGCACCTGGTACTATGACAATGGTCGTCAGTATCCGCAGGAACTGAAATCCGAGGTCCAGGCCGCCCTCGACGCCGTCGGGGCACTCACCGGCCGCGGCTTCGGCGATCCGAAGAACCCGCTCCTCGTCTCGGTCCGCTCGGGCGCCCGCGCCTCCATGCCGGGCATGATGGACACGGTGCTCAATCTCGGCCTGAACGACGTCACCGTCGAGGCCCTGGCCGAAGGCGCCGGCGATCCGCGCTTCGCCTACGATTCCTACCGCCGCTTCATCACCATGTACTCGAACGTGGTGCTCGACGTGGAGCATCACGCCTTCGAGGAGGCGCTGGAGCATTACAAGGAGACCAAGGGCTTCAATCTCGACACCGAACTCGGTGCCGAGGACTGGAAGCACATGATCGGTCTCTACAAGAAGATCGTCCGCGACGAGCATGGTTCGGACTTCCCGCAGGGCGCCGAGGACCAGCTCTGGGGCGCCATCGGCGCGGTGTTCAATTCCTGGATGATCCCCCGCGCGAAGAAGTACCGCGAGCTCAACAACATCCCCGAGAGCTGGGGCACGGCGGTCAACGTCCAGGCCATGGTGTTCGGCAACATGGGCGACACCTCGGCCACCGGCGTCGCCTTCACCCGCAACCCCTCCACCGGTGAGCGCGCGCTCTACGGTGAGTTCCTGATCAACGCCCAGGGCGAGGACGTGGTGGCGGGTATCCGCACGCCGCAGGACATTACCGAGAAGGCGCGGATCGAGGCCAAGTCCGAGAAGCCGTCGATGGAGCGGGCGATGCCCGAATCCTATGCCGAGCTGGTGCGGATCTATGGTCTCCTCGAGACCCATTACCGCGACATGCAGGACATGGAGTTCACCATCGAGAGCGGGAAGCTCTGGATGCTCCAGACCCGCAACGGCAAGCGCACCGCCAAGGCGGCTTTGCGCATTGCCGTGGATCTCGCCGCCGAGGGCCTGATCACCGAGGAGGAGGCGATCGGCCGGGTCGAGCCCGCCGCCCTCGACCAGCTCCTCCATCCGACCATCGACCCGAAGGCCGAGCGCAAGGTCATCGCCTCCGGCCTGCCGGCCTCGCCGGGTGCCGCCACCGGCGAGATCGTGTTCAATTCCGAGGATGCCGAGGCCGCCCGCAAGGCCGAGCGCAAGTGTATCCTGGTGCGCATCGAGACGAGCCCCGAGGACATCCACGGGATGCACGCCTCGGAAGGCATCCTCACCACCCGCGGCGGCATGACCTCGCACGCCGCCGTGGTCGCGCGCGGCATGGGCAAGCCCTGCGTCTCCGGCTGCGGCACTATCCGCGTCGACTACAAGGCCGGCACCCTCACGGTGGCGGGCACCACCCTGAAGGCCGGCGACAAGATCACCATCGACGGCTCGACCGGACAGGTCCTGCTCGGTGAAGTGAAGATGCTGGAGCCCTCGCTCTCCGGCGAGTTCGCGACCCTGATGAGCTGGGCCGACAAGGTCCGCACCATGAAGGTGCGCACCAATGCCGACACGCCCACCGACGCCCGCGCCGCCCGCAACTTCGGCGCCGAGGGCATCGGCCTGTGCCGCACCGAGCACATGTTCTTCGAGGGCGACCGCATCGTCGCCGTGCGCGAGATGATCCTGGCCGACGACGTCGAGGGCCGGCGCTCGGCACTGGCCAAGATCCTGCCCTACCAGCGCCAGGACTTCGTCGAGCTGTTCACGATCATGTCCGGCCTTCCGGTGACGATCCGTCTGCTCGATCCGCCGCTGCACGAGTTCCTGCCGCATACCGATGCCGAGGTGCAGGACGTCGCCAAGAGCACCGGCGTGTCGGAGGAGAAGCTCCGCCGCCGGATGACCGAGCTCCACGAGTTCAACCCGATGCTCGGCTTCCGCGGCTGCCGCCTCGCCATCGCCTTCCCGGAGATCGCGGAGATGCAGGCCCGCGCCATCTTCGAGGCCGCCGTGCAGGCCGCCAAGGAGACGGACGCCCCCGTCACGGCCGAGATCATGGTGCCGCTGGTCTTCACCCAGATGGAGTTCGACATCGTCAAGGCGCGCATCGACGCCATGGCGAAGGCCGTCACCGAGGAAACCGGCGCGACCCTGTCCTATCAGGTCGGCACGATGATCGAGCTGCCCCGCGCGGCCCTGCGCGCCGGCGACATCGCCAGGACCGCCGAGTTCTTCTCCTTCGGCACCAACGACCTGACGCAGACGGCGCTCGGCATCTCGCGCGACGACGCGGCGACGTTCCTCGGGGCCTATACCCAGAAGGGCATTCTCACCGCCGACCCGTTCATCTCGATCGATCAGGAAGGCGTGGGCGAGCTGGTCCGTATCGGCGTCGAGCGGGGCAGGGCGGTCCGCCCCGACATCAAGCTCGGCATCTGCGGCGAGCATGGCGGCGATCCCGCCTCGATCGGCTTCTGCCAGGAAGTCGGGCTCGATTACGTGTCCTGCTCGCCCTACCGCGTGCCGATCGCCCGTCTCGCGGCGGCCCAGGCCGCTCTCGCGAGCCGGAACAAGACGGCCGGCTGATCGGCCTGACTCTCGAAGCGACCATGCGACGGAAGGGCGGCTCCAGGCCGCCCTTTTTCTTGCGAATCCTGCCGCGAAAGATTTCGTTGAACAAATCTTTGAAAACCCGGTGAACCGATGTCGTGCGGGCACGTTGAGTGCTAGTGCCAGACCGAAGCGCGACGACGCTCCCGGCTTGGTGGGACGGCGAGTAATACGCGCGGGAATGCCGACCATGAGCGACTCGAGCCCGACCCCCTTATTCATGAACGAGACCCCTGTCTCCGTCCCCGTATCTCGGGCGGTGCAGCAGGCCTATCTCTGGCTCGTCGCGACGCTGGGCGGCGTTGCGACAGTCGCGCTCCTGGTCTTCGCCGTCGCGACCCAGAGCAGTGCCGATGCCGAGCGGATCTCCGGCGAGAAGGGGCGGTCCAGCGTCCATTCCCTCGTGGGGGCCCTGGCGGTGACCCATGGACGACCGGGAAGCTTCTGACCGATCCGGGTCGAACGGATCGTCTTAAGACACTCGCAACCATAACACCCGATAGTTCGGATCATTCTCGTCGCTCCCCGAAGCAGGGACCGACGCGTCGTGGTCCATGGGTGGGTTGGGTTGGTCGTGAGTACGAGACGCGTTCGCCGTCCTTCCCGCAGGCACTGGCTCCGGGCTTCAACGGTCCCCTGGACATTGGCGATGGGTTTCGTCGTGTCGTTCACCGCCACGGCCGGGACCGACACTTCGTTTCACGGCCGCGAGGAGTCGCATGGGGCACGGATCGCCCTGCAGCTTTCGCCCGACACCCCCGGCACCCGTCGACGCTCCGATGCGAAGGCGACGGAGCGGCTCTATCCGAACCATGCCGCGCGCGGGCCGCACGACACTGCGGCGACCCTGCTCAATGTCGGTCTGACCGAGATGGATGCGGACCGCCTCATCCCCGGCTCCGCGATCTGGACTCCGGATCTCGAACCGACCAACGGCTTCATGCCACCCTCGCAAGCGAACGGTGCCGAGGAGGGCGAGGAGCCTTCCGACGGTGCCACGCCCGCGATCCCGCGCGCCATCGCCCTGTCCTCGACCACACCGGCACCGGCCGATGCCACGCCGATCGAGGTGGCCGCCGCGAGTCTGATGATCCCGGGATTCTCGCCGCGCAAGGATCTCGGCATCGGCGGCGCCGAAACCACGCCCGACGACGCCCGGCATCGCTACGCCGACCTCATCGTCCCCGACGCCATGGACCGCGAGCAGCGCTGCCTCGCCGAGGCGGTTTATTTCGAGGCGCGCAGCGAGCCGGAGGACGGGCAGGCCGCCGTCGCGCAGGTGATCCTCAACCGCGTCAAGAGCGGGCTCTACCCGTCGAATGTCTGCGGCGTGGTCTACCAGAACCGGCACCGCTACATGGGCTGCCAATTCTCCTTCGCCTGCGAAGGCAAGTCGCTGCGCATCACCGACGGCCCGTCCTGGCAGAGCGCGACCCGGATCGCCAGCGCGGTCATCGAGGGACGCACGTATCTCAGCGAGGTCGGCGGGGCCACGCATTACCATGCCGACTACGTGAAGCCCGGCTGGTCGCGGCGCCTGAAGAAGATGGACGTGATCGGCCGGCACATCTTCTATCAGCTCAAACGCGGCCAGACCTGAGATCGCTTTAACCACGCGTGAATCTTGAGCGACGGCTTTACTTAAGCAGAGTCAGATCTGCGTAGTCTTAAGCCAGGGTTAATTTTACCCTGATCTCCGATACAGCTTGCTCCGAGCGCAACTTGACCGCCTCTAATGCGTCGAGGGGTGCGTGCCGTCAGTGGCCGCGCACCGATCACATCGCATTTCAGTGTCGAGGATTCCGTCATGACCGCGCCGGTCGCCCGTTTGACCCTTTTCGCCGCCGCCCTCGGTGCCTCCGTCCTCGCCACATCGGCCCAGGCCGGCGGCTGCGGCGGCGCCGAATGCTACCGCCATGTCAACACCCCGCCGGTCTACGACACCGTGTCCGAGCGCGTTCTCGTCCGGCCCGCGCGGACGGTCTACCGTTCCATCCCGCCGGTCTTCGAGACCGTCGCCGAGCAGGTCCAGGTCTCGCCGGGCGGCCGCGTCTGGCAGACTCGTCGCGATGCCTATGGCGAGATGATCGGCTGCTGGGTGAACATCCCGCCGCGCTTCGCCGTGCGCCATCGCCGCGTCCTCGCCCAGCCCGGCCAGACCATCCCGGAGACGATCCCCGCCGAGTATGCCAGCGTCCAGCGCACCGTCCTCGTCGCGCGCGGCCGGTCCGGCTGGGTTCCGGCCCATGGCGGCGGCGGTTATGGCGGTGGCGGCTACGGCGGCGGCTATGCCGGCTCCTATGGCCCCCGCCTTGGCAGCTCGCTCCCGGACGCTTTGAGCATCGCCGGCGCCAGCTCGGCCGATGTGGGCGTCGGCCTCGGCTTCTCCAGCGGCAGCATCTACGACGGCTACTGAGCCAACGAGCCAGATCGCCGCCACGGCCCCGGGCGCATCCGCGCTCGGGGCCGTCTTGATTCAGGCCAGGTGCGCCACAGGTCTCCCCAGAACCGAGAGGAGATGCACCGACATGGCGACGTTCAAGGCATGGGTGGTCGAGAAAGGCGAAGCGGGCCAGACGCTCCGCTTCACGGATTTCGACGAGGCCGACCTCATGGACGGGGACGTCACGGTCCGGGTCACCCACTCGACCCTCAACTACAAGGACGGGCTGGCGATGACCGGGCGCTCGCCCGTCGTTCGCCGCTTCCCGATGATCCCCGGCATCGACTTCTCCGGCATCGTCGAGCGTTCGGACCATCCCGGCTACAAGGCCGGCGATGCCGTGGTGCTCACGGGCTGGGGCGTCGGTGAGAGCCATCTCGGCGCCTATGCCGAACGCGCGCGGGTGAAGGGCGACTGGCTGGTGCCGCTGCCGGACGGGCTGAAGCCCGAGGAAGCGATGGCCGTGGGCACGGCCGGCTACACCGCCATGCTCTGCCTCATGGCCCTCGACGCCCATGGCCTGACGCCGTCCGACGGGCCGGCCATCGTCACCGGCGCATCCGGCGGCGTCGGCTCGGTGGCCGTGGCGCTCCTCGCCAAGGCCGGCTGGCACGTCATCGCCGTCACCGGCCGGGCGGGCGAAGCGGATTACCTGAAATCGCTGGGCGCCGCCGAGATTTTGGACCGCGCCGAGCTCTCCAATCCCGGCAAGCCCCTGGCGAAGGAGCGCTGGGCGGCCGGCATCGATGCCGTGGGGTCGACGACCCTCGCCAATCTCCTCGCTTCGACCAAGGCCGACGGCGCCATCGCCGCCTGCGGTCTGGCAGGCGGCATGGACCTGCCGACCTCGGTGGCGCCGTTCATCCTGCGCGGGGTGACGCTGTTCGGCATCAACAGCGTCACCACGCCCTTGCCCAAGCGCAGGGAGGCATGGGCCAGGATCGCGCGCGACCTCGACCGGAATCTCCTCGCCACGATGACGAGCACGGTGCCGCTCTCCGAGGTCGGAAAGCTCGCCGAAGACATCCTCGAAGGGCGGACCCGCGGCCGGACCGTCGTGACGGTCGGATGAGGGAAAGCGGAACCGTTCGGCGTCCGAAGCATTGCCGCCTTCATGAGCAGTGCATTCGTCAAAGAGCGTGAAGGCGGCGAAGCCTTCGAGGATCTCCCCGATCGTCCGCTTTCGCCCCATCCGAATTTCGTCACCCCCGAGGGGCTCGCGCAGATCGAAGCGGAGGTCGCGCGGCTGCAGGCCGAGTTCTCGGCGCTGAAGCCCGACGCCAAGGCGGACGAGGCCCGGGTCACGCGCGATCTCGCCTACTGGACCGCCCGTCTCGGCTCGGCCGAGCTCGTGGCTCCCATGGACGGCGACAAGGTCCATTTCGGCTCGACGGTCTCGATCATCAAGGAAGACGACACCAAGCAGACCTTCCGCATCGTCGGCGAGGACGAGGCCGATCCCGCCAAGGGATCGATCTCCTACGTGTCGCCCATGGCACGCGCCCTCACCGGCAAGAGCGCCGGCGACACCGTCGAGGTGAACGGCCACGAGATCGAGATCGAATCGATCGGCTGATCCTATTCTGTGCCTTCGATCATCGGGCGCATGGTCCCGATCTCAGTGGCCATGGCGTCCATGAAGGCGCGGACGCGCGGCGCATGACGCAGGTCGGCATGCGTCAGGATCCACAGCGAGGTCGCCAGTTCGGGCTCGTTGTCGGACAATCTGATCAGGTTCGGCCGTATGTCCGCGTCCCATCGCGACAGCGGACCGACGCCGCAGCCGGCCTCGATCGCCTCGCGCAGCCCGAGAACGGTGTTGATCGACATCGCGAGCCCGTCGGGTCCCATCCGGGTCTTGGCGAAGGCGGTGAACCGTCCGCCGGCCACGCCCTCGCTCGGGCAGATCCAGGGACATTCGGATAAGGGCCGTCCTACGAAGTCCCGCGTTCCGTAGATAGCCCAATTGATGGTGGCGAGGCGCCGCCCGACGAGGCTCGGGGGAGGGCGGTCGCTGGCGCGGATCGCCACATCCGCATCCCTGCAGAGATTGAGCGATTCCTCGGCCAGAACGAGATCGAGCCGGATGCGCGGGTAGCGCCGTCGAAACCCGGCGAAGATCGGCATCAGGATCGCGGTGACGAGTCCGGCGGGCGCCGTGATCCGCAGGTCGCCGGCGGGCTCCGAGGAGCGTCCCGCCAGTTCCCGGTTGAACTGCGCCACGGTGTCGTCCATCCGCCCGGCGGCGAGCACCATGGCGCGGCCGGCTTCGGTGGGGACGTAGCCGGACCTGTGACGCTCGAAGAGCGGCGCCTGGATCGACGCCTCGATATTGCCGAGGCGGCGGAACGCCGTCGAATGGTTGATGCCGAGATGATCGGCGGCACGGGTCAGGCCGCCCTGCTCGGCGATGGCCCTCACCAAGCGAAAATCATCCCAGTCCGACACGCTTCGCTGAGCTCCTCACGCGACCTTGCAGCAATGCAAAACAGCCTTTGCAGATCGAGGCATTTCCGCAAGCCCTCAGGACGACGATATCGGGTTCGGCGAAAGGCTGCTTTGCAGCCACCCTCGATCTGGAGTGCAGGAAATGGCGAAGGTTCTGGTCCTCTATTACTCGTCCTGGGGCCATGTGGAGCAGATGGCGAATGCCGTCGCCGAGGGCGCCCGCGAGGCCGGGGCCGAGGTCAGCGTGAAGCGCGTGCCGGAACTGGTGCCGGACGAGGTCGCCAAGCAGTTCCACTACAAGCTCGACCAACAGGCGCCCATCGCCACGGTGGACGAGCTGGCCGATTACGACGCGATCATCTTCGGTACGCCGACGCGCTACGGCAACATGGCCGCCCAGATGAAGCAGTTCATCGACCAGACCGGCGGCCTCTGGGCCCAGGGCAAGCTCATCGGCAAGGTCGGCTCGGTCTTCACCTCTACCGCATCCCAGCATGGCGGACAGGAGACCACTCTCACGAGCTTCCACACCGTGCTCCTGCATCACGGCATGGTCATCGTCGGACTGCCCTACGCCTTCCCGGGGCAGAGCGGCGTCGAACAGGTCAAGGGAGGCACGCCCTACGGCGCTTCCACCATCGCCGACAGTGACGGGAGCCGCCAGCCGATCGCCGTGGAGCTCGACGGCGCCCGCTATCAGGGGCGGCACGTGGCCGGTATCGCGGCCAAGCTCGCGGGCTGAACGGAAGCCCTTCGTCCCGGATCTCGTCTCGAAAGGCCCGCCTCGGCGGGCCTTGGTGGACCGGGACGGAATTTCAGCGGCACTGGAAAGCGCGCAAGAAAAAAGGCTCGGATCGCTCCGAGCCTTGAAAGGGAGAAGGTCATTGGGGGCTGAACTGACCTTCTGAACCATTCAACGTGGTCGATACGGAGCGGTTCCACGACTTTCGAAATTATTTTCAACGGGGCGCCGCGGCTCGGCGCAACCGATCGTTGATCGCTTCCCCGAGACCGTTTGCCGGAATGGGCGCGACGGCGATCGTTCGGGTACCGGCCGCATCCAGGCGACGCAGCGCGGAGAACAGAACGGCCGCCGCCTCCTGCAGATTTCCGGCCTCGCTCAGGTTGAAGCGAGCCTTGGCGGATTCCGCTCCCGGCGGATCGACGGGCCCGAACAGCAGCACCGCCTCGTCGGGCTCGACCCGCGATGCGTCCAGCCGCACGGCGGCTCTCGGCGCGTAATGCGAGGCGAGGAGGCCCGGGCCGATCGGCGCCGCACCGGCATCGGGCCCTTCCTCCAGGGAAACACCGAGGATCGCCTCGGCCGCCTCGCGCGTGACCCCGCCCGGCCGCAACAGGCGCGCCTTGCCGTCGAGACAGGCGATCACCGTCGATTCGACGCCGACCAGGGTGCTTCCTCCATCGAGAATGGCGGCGATACGGCCATCGAGATCGGTGAGGACATGCTCGGCGCATGTCGGGCTCACGCGACCGGAGCGATTGGCGGAGGGCGCCGCCACCGGCCGTCCGACCTGTTCGAGCAGGGACAGGGCGACCGGATGGGCCGGGACGCGCAGGGCCACGCTGGGAAGACCGGCGCGGGCCAGGTCGCTGACGGTCGCGCCGAGTGCCGCCGGGACGACGAGGGTGAGCGGGCCGGGCCAGAACGCCTCCGCGAGGCGCAGGGCGACCGCATCGAATACGCCCTCGCGCCGTGCCTCTTCCAGGCCGGCCACGTGCGAGATCAGCGGGTTGAAGCTCGGCCGCCCCTTGGCGGCGTAGATCCGCGCGACGGCTTCGGCATCGGACGCGTCGGCGCCGAGCCCGTAGACCGTCTCGGTGGGAAACGCGACGAGGCCGCCCTGCCGCAGCAAAGCCGCCGCATGCTCGATTCCCGCCGGGTCGATGCCGAGCCTGACCGTCTCTCCGGGGATTGACCCGAGATGGTTCATATCTAAACTATCCCCTGTCCGAACGGCGCCTCGCGTCGCGCCGGATCCCCTCGGGGATGTGCCTATCCCTGCGATCCCGTCTTGCCTATGCCTGTGGGCGCAAGGCGCGACAGGCCCTATCGCCGGGCCGGCTCGCGCGTCAAACACGGGAGAAGCGTCGCTCGAGACGACGCGGGAGATGCGGCCATGTCCTATCGCACGCCAGTTGCCGAGATCAGCTTCGCCCTTCGCCACGTGGCGGGGCTCGACGCCGCCATCGCCGCGGGCGCCCATGGCGACCTGACGATGGAGGATGCGGACGCGATCCTGCAGGAGGCGGGCCGGGTGGCCGATGCGGTGATCGCGCCGCTCAACTCCGTCGGCGACCGGAAGGGTGCCAGCCTCGCGGGCGGCGCGGTGACGACGTCTCCGGGCTGGCGCGAGGCCTATCGCACCTGGATCGAGGGCGGCTGGAACGGCCTCAGTGCCGAGGCCGATTACGGCGGTCAGGGATTGCCCCTGCTCCTCAACGCCGCCTGCAGCGAGATGTGGAATGCGGGCAGCATCAGTTTCGCCCTCTGCCCGCTGCTCACCGCCGGCGGGATCGAGGCCCTGTCGAAGCACGGCTCCCGCGAGCTGAAGGAGCGCTACCTCGCGAAACTCGTCTCCGGCGAGTGGACCGCCACGATGAACCTCACCGAACCGCAGGCGGGCTCGGACCTGTCGCTGCTGCGCAGCCGGGCGGAGCCGGCAGGCGACGGGACCTACCGGATCGTCGGCTCGAAGATCTACATCACCTATGGCGAGCACGACATGGCGGACAACATCGTCCACCTCGTCCTCGCCCGGCTGAAGGACGCGCCGGCCGGGACGCGCGGCATCTCGCTGTTCCTGGTGCCGAAGATCCTGCCCGACGGCAGCCGTAACGACCTGCGCTGCTCGGGGCTGGAGCACAAGCTCGGCATCCACGGTTCGCCGACCTGCTCCATGGCCTTCGGCGACGGGGGAGGAGCCATCGGCTGGCTCATCGGCGAGGAGAACCGGGGTCTCGCCTGCATGTTCACGATGATGAATTCGGCCCGGCTCAATGTCGGGCTCCAGGGGGTGGGCGTCGCCGAGCGGTCGTACCAGCAGGCGCTGGCCTATGCCCGCGACCGGCGCCAGGGCAAGGCGGCGGGCTCGACCGATCCCGTCAGCCCCATCGTCGCACACGCCGACGTCCAGCGCATGCTGCTGACGATGAAGGCCTACACGGCGGCGGCTCGCGGCATCTGCTACCTCACGGCCGAAGCCCTCGACGCGGCGCGCGGACCGGAAGGCAAGGCGGGCCTCGACCGGGCCTCGCTGCTGACGCCCGTCGCCAAGGCCTTCTCCACCGACATCGCCAACGAGGTGACGTCCCTCGGCGTTCAGGTCCATGGCGGCATGGGCTTCGTGGAGGAGACGGGCGCGGCCCAGCACATGCGCGACGCGCGCATCCTGGCCATCTACGAGGGCACCAACGGCATCCAGGCCATCGATCTCGTGGCGCGCAAGCTGCCGCTGAACGGCGGGGCGACGGTGCGGGCGCAGCTCGCCGCGATGCGCCGGGTGGCGGAAGCCGTCCAGAAGGACGCCACGCCGGCCTTCGGCCATCTCGGGCCGCGCCTGCGCGCCGGGATCGAGAGCCTCGACCGGGCGACGAGCTTCCTCCTGAAGGCCCTGGCGTCCAACCGGCCGGAGGAGGCCCAGGCCGGGGCGACGCCCTATCTGCGCCTGTTCGGCCTCGCACAGGGCGCGACCTGCCTCGCCCGCGCGGCTCTGGCCTCGAACGCCGCCCTGAAGGCCGGCGAGACCGATCCGGCGCACGGCGCCCGCATCGCCCTGGCGCGGTTCTTCGCCGAGAACCTGCTCCCCGCGGCGAGCGGCCTGGAACAGAGCGTCGTGGATGGCGGCGGCTTCACGCAGGACGGGATGCTGGCTCTGGCGGGGTGAGTACGAAAACCCTCCCCCCTCTGCGGGGGAGGGGGGAGCGGCCAGCCGGGAGGAAGATCACCGGACAGCGAGGACCCACATGAGCGAGCACGTCGCGATCCAGGACACGCCCGAAGGCGTCCGCCTCATCCGCCTCGACCGGCCGGAGAAGAAGAACGCGTTGACCGGCGCCATGTACGACGCCCTGCGCCTCGCGCTCGAAGGAGCGGACGTCTCCGATGCCGTCGGTGCGATCGTCTTTGCCGGAATGCCCGGTGCGTTCAGCGCCGGCAACGACATCGCCGATTTCGTCGCCGGATCGCGAAAGCCCTTCACCGAAGCGCCGGCGCTCCAATTCATCCGCCAGCTCGCCCGCACGACGACACCGATGGTGGCGGCGGTGGACGGGATCGCGGTCGGCATCGGCACGACGCTGACGCTGCATTGCGACCTCGTCTATGCCAGCCCGGCGGCGCGGTTCCGGATGCCGTTCGTGGAACTCGGGCTCGTGCCGGAAGCGGCCTCGTCCTACCTGCTGCCGCGCCGGATCGGCTTGCCGAAGGCCACGGAATTCCTGCTCCTGTCGCAGCCCTTCGACGCGGACGAAGCCCTGCGGCTCGGCCTCGTCAACGCCATCGCGCCGAGCGACCTCCTGCTCGACCACGCCCTGGCCCAGGCCGCGCGCATCGCCGCCCTTCCGCGCGGTGCGGTGGCCGCGACGCGCAGGCTCATCCGTGGCGATCAGGCCGATGTCGAGGCCGCCCTCGAGGCCGAGGCCGTCGCCTTCGAGGAGCGGTTGCGGGCGCCCGAGGCGCAGGAGGCGTTCGCACGCTTCCTCGGCAGGGCGAAATCGTGAGCGGGCGAACGATGCCCGACCTGAGCAAGGCGATCTGCCTCGTGGCCGGCGCCTCGCGCGGGGTGGGACGCGGCATCGCCCGGGGGCTGGGAGAAGCCGGCGCCACGGTGATCGTCACCGCCCGGTCGAGCGAGACCGGGCCGCGCACCGAGGCCAGGCGGGAGACCATCGAGGACACCGCCCGCGAGGTCGATGCCGCCGGCGGCCATGGACATCACTATCTCTGCGACCATACCAGCGAGCGGGCGGTGGACAGCCTCGTCCACTGGGCCCTGCGCCGCTTCGGCCGCATCGACGTCGCCGTCTCCAGCGTCTGGGGCGGCAACGAAGGGTTCGACGGCGAGCGCTATGCCGACGGAGCCGAATGGGGCACGCCGTTCTGGCGGCGGTCCGCCGAGCCGTTCTCGGGCTTCTTCGAAACGGGCCCGTATCCGGCGCTGCTCCTCGCCCGCGCCGTCGCACCGGCCATGGTCTCGGCCAAGCGCGGCCTCATCGCCTTGGTCTCGTTCGACACGCAGGCCGGCTATCTCGGCGACGTGTTCTACGATCTGGCCAAGGCCAACACCAACCGGCTCGCCTTCGCCTGCGCCCAGGAACTCGCGCCCCACGGCGTCACGGCGCTCGGGCTCTCGCCCGGCTTCGTCGGCACCGAACGGGCGCGGGACAACGGCCATGCCGACCGGGCGACGGAAAGCCCGCTCTATGCGGGACGGGCGCTGGCGGCGCTCGCCGCCGATCCGAACGTCCAGGCCCAAGCCGGACGCATCCTGCACGCGGGCGATCTCGCCGCCGAGTACGGCTTCACCGATGCCGACGGCTCGACGCCGCCGCGCTTCCAACTCGGATCGTGAGGAGACGGCCATGACGGATTTTCAGTCGCTGAAGGGGAAGACCCTCTTCATCACCGGCGCCTCGCGCGGCATCGGGCTGGCCATCGGCCTGCGGGCGGCGCGTGACGGCGCCAACGTCGCCATCGCCGCCAAGACCGACACGCCGCACCCGAAGCTGGAGGGCACGATCCATAGTGCAGCCGCCGCCATCGAAGCGGCGGGCGGGCGGGCCCTGCCGCTCCTCGTCGACGTGCGCGACGAGGACAGCGTCGCCTCGGCCATCGCCCGGACGGCGGAGACGTTCGGCGGGATCGACATCGTCGTGAACAATGCGAGCGCGATCGCGCTGACGCGCACGCCGCAGACGGAGATGAAGCGCTTCGACCTGATGCACCAGATCAACACGCGCGGGACCTACATGGTCTCGAAATACGCGATCCCGCATCTGGAGAAGGCCGCGAACCCGCATATCCTGATGCTGTCGCCGCCCCTCGACATGGCGGAGAAGTGGTTCGCGCCGCATCTCGCCTACACCATGGCGAAGTTCGGCATGTCGCTCTGCGTGCTGGGACTGGCGGGCGAATTGCGCCGTTCCGGCATCGCGGTGAACGCCCTGTGGCCGCGCACCACCATCGCCACGGCAGCGGTGCGCAACCTCCTCGGCGGCGAGGCGCTGATCCAGGCGAGCCGCACGCCGGAGATCATCGCCGATGCGGCCCATGCCCTGTTCCTGAAACCGTCCCGCGAGGTCACCGGCCGTTTCCTCATCGACGACAGCTTCCTCGCGGAGCAAGGTGTCACGGACTTCACACAATACCGCGTCACACCCGGCATACCCCTTGCGCCGGACTTCTTCGTGCCGGATGCGAACACACCGCCTTCCGGGGCCCTCGCCTGAGACGTAAAGCGTGATCTTCATCCATCAGCCGATCGCCGGACCCGGGCATACCCTGCTCGACCGCCGCCCCCTCGAACTGCAGGACGCCATCCCCGACGAGACCGTGTGGCTCGACATGATCCGCCCGACGCGGGAGGAAGACCTCAAGGTCGAAGCCTTCATGGGCATCTCCGTGCCGACGCGCGAGGAGATGAAGGACATCGAGCCGTCCGAACTCCTCTACGTGGAGGACGGGGCGCGCTACATGACCGGGCGGGTGCTGAGCAAGGTCAGCGAGGCGGAAGAGCCGGGGCTTGCCGGCATCACCTTCATCCTGCGCGGCAACCGCCTCGTCACCGTGCGCTACGAGGAGCCGCAGGCCTTCCGCATGTATACCCAGCGGGCCGGACGCTCGACGGGCAACGGCCCCTCGGCCGCGCCCTCGGGCGAGACCATCCTCGCCGGCCTGATCGAGACCGTGATCGACCGGGCGGCGGACGTGCTTCAGCTCCAGGGCGAGCGGATCGACCGGCTCTCGGGCAAGATCTTCGAGGAGAAGGCCGACCCGTCCGCGCGCAACACGGCGCTGCAGGACACGCTCCGCGCCCTCGGCCGCCACGGCGACCTCATCTCGAAGCAGCGCGAGAGCCTCGTCTCGATGGAGCGCATCCTGCTCGCGCTCTCGGCCACCTACCGCACCGCCAAGGCCCCGCGCGAGTTGCGCGAGGACGTGCGCTCGACCCTGCGCGACCTGCAATCGCTGGAAGAACACGCGACCTTCCTGTCCTCGAAGATCCAGTTCCTGCTCGACGCGACGCTGGGCCTCGTGAACCTCGAACAGAACAACATCATCAAGCTGTTCTCGGTCATGGCGGTGGTGTTCATGCCGCCGACGCTCATCGCCTCGATCTACGGCATGAACTTCAAGGCGATGCCGGAACTCGACTGGAACCTCGGCTATCCGATGGCGGTGGTGATGATGGTCGTCGCCGCCGTGCTGCCGTATGTCTTCTTCCGCTGGAAGAAGTGGCTGTAGGGACGGCAGCGCATCGGCTCTGCTCTGCTTGGACAGCGACATTTGGCAGGCCCCGCATCCCGGGGCGGATTGCGGAAAATGCGTCAATGTGCGGTCGCTTCTTCGCCCTTCAGGCTCCCGAGATCTATCGCCTGTTCTACGGCTATCCCGAGCGGCCGAATTTCCCGGCGCGCTACAACGTGGCGCCGACCCAGCCGGTGCCGATCGTGATGGCGGAGCGCGGCGAGCGCCACTTCCGGCTGATGCGCTGGGGTTTTCTGCCGGGCTGGCTGAAGGATCCGAAGGGCTTTCCGCTGATCATCAACGCGCGCGTCGAGACGGTGCAGGAGAAGGCGACCTTCCGCGGAGCGATCCGACACCGCCGCTGCGTCTTCCTCGCCGACGGTTTCTACGAATGGCGCCGCGAGGGGACCGGCCGCAACGCCACGCGCACACCCTACATGATCCGCAGGGCCGACGGGGCGCCGATGGCGCTGGCGGGGTTGTGGGAGAACTGGCTCGGCGCCGATGGCTCGGAGATCGACACCGCCGCCATCGTCACGACGGGCGCCAACGGCACCATGGCGGCGATCCACGACCGGATGCCGGCGATCCTGCCGCCGGAGGCGATCGAACCGTGGCTCGACCATCTCGGCACCGAACCGCGGGAGGCGGTCGGCCTGTGCCGGCCCTGTCCCGACGCGTGGCTGACCCTCGATGTCGTGAGTGCGCGGGTCAACGACGCCCGCAACGATGGGCCGGACCTCGTCGTGCCGGTCGGTCGGCCCGAGCCGGAACCGGTATCGGACACTCCGCGCGAGCGGCGCCCGCTCTCCAGCGACGAGGATGCCCAGGGAACCCTGTTCTGATCGAGGCCCCGTCCGGTCGCGAAAAGCTCAGGCCCGCGGCTGCGAGGCGGCGCGTTCTTCGACCCCTCGCCGGAAGTCCTGATAGGCATCCAGCATCGCCCATCCGGCGGTCAGGAGCGAGAAGGCGGCGACGGAAGTGACGATGGCTGCGGAAACCAGCAGCTTGGCGGTGAAGACGTCCACGACGAAGGGTCCTGAATTCGAAGGCTGTGTGTTCCTCGAAGATGGCCCCTTCCGCCCCGTCGGGCCATGGCCGTGCGAGCGAGGCTGCCATGCCGTCGGGCGGCCGTGCCGCGTGCCGGAACGCACCGAAATCTCCGGATCTTCGGCGAACGGGCCTACGTCACCAGCCGCCGACGCTTCGCCACCTCGCGGCGGAACACGCCCACCATCTCGAGATGGCTCGAATACTTGAACTGATCGACCGGGATCACCCGTTCGAGCCGGTAGCCGCCCTCGATCAAGGTCGCCGCATCCCGCGCGAACGAACCGATGTCGCAGGCGACGCCGATGACCAGCGGCACCTTCGATTCCGCGATGCGCTTGGCCTGGACCTGCGCTCCGGCGCGCGGCGGATCGAACACGACGGCGTCGTAGGTCTCCAGCTCGATCGGCAGCAGCGGGCGGCGGAAGAGGTCGCGCTTCTCGCTCGTCACGCGGTGCAGGCCGGGCGTGGCGCGGAAGGCGCGGTCGAGGCTGAGGAGGGCGGCGGCCTCGCCCTCCACCGCATGGACGTCCCGCGTACGGGCCATGGCGAGGGTGAACGGACCGGCCCCGGAGAACAGGTCGACGACGCGCTTCACGCGCTTGTCCAGGGCGGAGACCACGAGTTCGGCGAGCATCGCCTCCCCCGCTTCCGTCGCCTGCAGGAAGCCGCCCGGCGGCGGCACCAGGCGTAGGCCGCTGCTGGTGATCGCCGGCGCGCGGCGCTCCACCACGATGTCGCCGTGGAGGGAGAGCCGCGCCAGGTCGAGCTCGCCGGCGAGCCGCACCAGAGTGGCGCGGAGGCCTTCGCTCACCGGGCCGTGCCCGCGCAGGTCCACGTCGAGACCGGCCTGCGTCGCCGTGAAGGCGACGTCGAGGGGCTTGCGGCCATGGCCGAGGGGCGCGCTCAGCGCCCGCGCCACGGCGGGCGCCCTGTGCAGGGGTTCGACGGTGATCGGGCAATGGTCGATGGCCACGAGGTCGTGGCTGCGTGACGCCATCAGGCCGGCGACGCCTTTGCCTTCGATCTCGCGCACGTGGAGCGTCAGCCGGCGGCGGCCTCCGCCGTGTGCGTCGCGCATGGTCTCGCAAGCGGTATCGATTCCGGCCTGGGCCAGGCCCTGCACGAGGTTGCCCTGCTTCCAGGCCGCATAGGGCGCGTGAGCGAGATGCTGGACCGCGCAACCGCCGCAGGTCCCGAAATAGCCGCAGAACGGATCGATCCGGTCCGGCGACGGAGATTCCACCGCGACGAGCGCGGTGCGCGCGCCCTCGCCGCGAACCGAGACCCGCTCGCCGGGCAGGGCATGGGGGACGATCGTGCCGTCCGCGGCCATGCCGTCGCCGCGCAGGCCGAGGCGGGTGATCTCGACGGTGCGAAGGTTCGAAGGGTCGGTCTTCGAAGGGTCGGACTTCGAATGGTCGGTCTTGGAATGTTCGGGCATGGAGTTTTCCGTCATGGACGCACCGTCGAGCGTGCCCCGATGAGGAACTCGCGATTGCCGTCGCCGCCGGCGACGGGGGAGGGGATGAGGCCGAGGACCGTGAGACCGAGATCCGCCACGAGGTTCGTCACCTCCTCGCAGACCGCCCGATGGACGGCCTCGTCGCGGACGATGCCGCCACGGCCGACCCGGTCCCGCCCCGCCTCGAATTGCGGTTTGATCAGTGCCGCGAGAGCCGCACCCGGTGCCATGAGCGGCACGATTGCGGGCAGGACAAGGCGAAGCGCGATGAAGCTGACATCGATCGCCACGAGGGCGGGCGGGCGCGGGATCACCGAGGCATCGAGGCCGCGCACGTCCCGGCCCTCAAGGCTCGTCACCCGGCGGTCGCGCCGCAGCGAGGGATGCAGCTGGTCCCGGCCGACATCGACGGCGTAGACATGCGCGGCCCCGCCCTTCAGCAGGACATCGGTGAAGCCGCCGGTGGAGGCGCCGACATCGAGGCAGACGAGCCCGGAGGGATCGAGGCCGAACCCGCTCAGCGCGGCCTCCAGCTTCAGCCCGCCGCGCGAGACGAAGGGATGCGGCGCGCTCGCCACGATGCGCGCATGGCGATCGAGCCTGTCCGAGGCGCGGGTCACCGGGCGGTCGTCGGCGGTGACGAGTCCGGCCTCGATCGCCGCCTGGGCGCGCGCCCGGCTCTCGAAATGGCCGCCCTCGACCAGGAGCCGGTCGGCCCTCACCCGGTCCGTCGTCATCGAAACCCTATGATCCCGTGCCTATGATCCCATGGAGCGGATCGGCTGCCGGATCAGCCCGGCCATGCCGTTCCAGCTACGGGATTTCTCCGGTTTGTCTATCCGGGCTGCGGCATGGCGCGCTTGCGTGGCAGACGAAGCCCATGGATGATCCCCACACGGTCCTCGCGCGTTGGCGCCCGAGATTCCGTATCAGAGACAGGACGTTCGATGAGTACCCCGAGGGAAGTCGAGTTGAAGCTGGATTGCGGCGCCGCGGAGCTGGCCGAGCTGGCGCGCCACCCGCTTCTCGCCGTCGCCGAGCCGACGGAATCCGAATTCCTCACCGCCACCTATTACGACACCGCCGAGCGGGATCTCCACCGCCAGGGCCTGACCCTGCGGGTCCGCCGCCACGGCGAGCGCCACGTCCAGACGGTGAAGTCCGCTTCCTCGGCCGCCGGGCTGTTCGACCGTCCGGAATGGGAATGGTCCGTGGACGGCCCGCTTCCGGACCTGTCTCTCCTGGAGGACACGCCGGTTCCCGACGTGCTCGGCAACGCGGCGTCGCCTGACCTCGTGCCCGTCGTCACGACCGTCATCGAGCGCACAACCCGCGCGGTCACGCACGGCGCCTCGCGCATCTCCGCCACCCTCGATCAGGGACGGGTGCAGACGCCGGCCGGCGACGTGCCCCTGTGGGAGCTCGAACTCGAACTGGTCGAGGGCCGGCCCGGCGACCTGTTCTCCCTCGCGCAGGCCCTCGCCGAGACGGTGCCGCTGCGCCTCGGCGTGCTGTCGAAGAGCGAGCGCGGCTTCAGGCTCCTCGGCAAGACCCTGCGCCGTCCGAGCAAGGCCGGCTCCGTCACCCTCGCCCGGGAAGGCTCGGCGGTCGATGCCTTCCGCATCATCGCCCTCGCCTGCCTCACCCATCTGCGCCTCAACGAGGACGTCTTCCTCAAGACCCGCGACGCGGAGGGGCTTCACCAGATCCGCGTCGCCCTGCGGCGCCTGCGCTCGGCCTTCACCCTGTTCAAGCCGATCCTCGCCGGCGATCCGGCGGCGTCGCATCTGCGCGAGGAGATCAAGCGCGTCACCGAGCCGTTCGGGCAAGCCCGCAACCTCGACGTCTTCCTCAGCGAGACCCTGGCCGAGGAGATGGCGCGCCGACCGGACGAGCCGGGGCTCGACGATCTGCGCCTCCGCCTCGAAGCCGAGCGGGAGCGGGCCTACGACGCCGTCTTCACCATCCTGGAATCCCAGTCCTGGCGCAGCCTGATCCTCGACCTGTCGGCGTGGATCGAGACCGGGCCCTGGCGGAGCGAGGAGCGGCAGAGCACGGTCTCGGCGAGGGACTATGCCGAGGAGGTCCTCGACAAGGCCCGCCGCCGCATCCGCAAGCGCGGCCGCCATCTCCATCGCCTCGACGCGGAAGAACGCCACGAAGTGCGCATCGAGGCGAAGAAGCTGCGCTACGGCGCGGAATTCTTCGCCTCGCTCTATGCCGAGAAGAAGGCGCAGAAGCGCCACAAGGCCTTCGTCTCCGCCCTCTCGGACCTGCAGGACCATCTCGGCGCGCTCAACGATCTGGCCACCGCCCATTCGGTGATCGCGAGCCTGTTCACGACCGGCCAGGGCGAGGCGTCCGACGGCGACGACCGGGCGCTGTTCGCCGCCGGCCTCACCGCCGCGGACGGCGAGGCCCGCACGACGGACCTGCTGAAGGCGGCGGAAGAGGCGCACGAGGCGCTGCTCGACGTGACGCCGTTCTGGCGCTGACATAAGAATAATTTGGCTTCTACGGAGTTATATCTTTGGAAACATACCTATTTGCTTGATCATCTCTTCTGATAATTTATTAGGTATGTACGCTGCACAATTTACATCGTCTATCTTCAGAGAATAATTATTAGAATGCTGTTCTTTGCTAGGAAAAACTTGAAATGCATATTTACCACTTCCGTGAAGTAGTGTTTCAACGACATGGTCAATATTATTAAAAAACCGGGACAGCGGTACAAATCTATGCTGAGTAAGAGAGGGAATAATTGATACCCGTATATCGCCACTGAGCCAACGTATTACGAAAATGTTATCTCCGACGTGAGTTGCGTATAGCATTGCATCAACATTGTGAAATATGCCAGATGTATGATATATTTCTTTAGCAAGATAGTTATATTTATCGTTTTTGTCCCACCACCAATTGCGAAATATATACAAGATATTGGTTACTGGCTCAAATTTATTTTCTCCACTAAATACAGTCTCAAAAAATCCTCCATATCGCTTATCGAGCCCATATCCAGTTCTATCTTGCGCTATCATCATCGTCGCGCACATGGAGATGGAATTATTGATTGTCTTTATAATATTTGTCTTTTTCTTCCTAAAAAACTTTAGATAATTTTTGTTGAATGAACTTTGACCTGTCCCTCCGACGAAGACACGCCTCCCCTTTCCATGCTCTTGCATATGCATCTTCGTCGGTATGAAATACGCTTGCCCGTCGCCAGAGGAAGCAAGAACGCTACTGAATTTGCTCTCCGCCAATCCAGATTCCATATATAAATCTCCAAGATCTTTCGTGCCATAAAGTCCTGGTCGGGAAATTTTTACTAATTTTTCTATAATCTGACCAATTTCAGATATATTACCCGAAGCCGCTATACACAATTCATCAGTAATTGGTGATATTTTTCTTGCCATCCCGCTTACATAAAAATCTCTTCCGACAACTTTATTGTTTTCATTGGGTAATGGGGTAGTAGGAAGAGGATGATCAAAATAATCTTTTGAATTAGATGTCAAAAGAGAATCGCCAAGGAAGGCAAATCCATCTTCACCAGAAAATAATGAAATTAAAGTCATTGATACCTCAATCAAGAACTAGGAATAAAACTAATCCTTTGACCTTGCACTTAACGCATAGAGCGTGATCGCGGCCGCGTTCGAGACGTTGATGCTGCGGATCTCCCCGCTGAAGGGAATGCGCGCTAGCACGTCGCAATTGTCGCGCGTGCGCTGGCGCAAGCCCTTGCCCTCGGCGCCCAGCACGATCACCGCCGGCCGCTGCGGGCCCACGGCATCGAGGGTGGTCTCGCCCTCGGAATCGAGGCCGATGCGGGTGAAGCCGCGCTTGCCGAGGTCGATCAGCGCATCGGAGAGGTTGCGCACGATCACCAGAGGCACGTGTTCGAGCCCACCCGAGGCCGATTTCGCCAGGACCCCGGTGGCGGTGGGCGAATGCCGCGCCGTGGTGATGATGCCGGCCACACCGAAGGCCGCGGCGGTGCGGACGATGGCGCCGACATTGTGCGGGTCGGTGATCTGGTCCAGCGCAAGGAGCAGGGCATCGTCCGGAAGCTCGTCGAGCTCGGGGCCGGGCAGGGGATCGGCTTCGAGATAGAGTCCCTGATGCACCGCATCCGGCCCCAGCAGGGCGTTGATGGCGTTGGGGCGCACCAGCTCGGCGTCGATCCGCAGAGGTCCGAGTTCCTCGGTCAGGCGCGCCAGGGCATTCTCGGTGGCAAGGAGCCGGTGCAGGCCGCGGCCCTCGTTGGCCAGCGCCTGCGACACCGGGTGCCAGCCGTAGAGCACGACGTGGTCGCCGCTCGCCCCCCGCGGCCCGGAGGAGGGCGGACCGTTGCGAAAGCGGTCGCGGGGGCCGCCGGGCCGGCTCGTGCGGGGCCCACCGGGCCCGTCGCGTCGCGTGTTCATGGTGTTGTCCATCGTCCCGAGGCACGGCGTGACCGCCGCATCGCTGCTGAGCAGCGACAAAGCGACCGCCATGCCGTTCGTCAAGCCGCAAACACCACGAAACGGCGGTTGCCCTGCCGGGGGAAGCCGCCTATAGAACCCTCGCTCCAGAGCACACGCGCCCTTCGTCTATCGGTTAGGACGTCAGCCTTTCACGCTGAAAAGGCGGGTTCGATTCCCGCAGGGCGCGCCATCACGCTTCACATAGCTGGTGCGGCAGAACTCCCCGAAATCACCGTGATCTTCGATCCGTGCTCGCACGGAAAGCGGGCGCAATCCCTCTCGCGACACTCCTGCGCGATCCGCATCCCCGGCGGGGTCTAAGACAGTCGCCGGGCGTGGCCCGCTGACGGCTTTCGTGGACAGCCCGTCTGGGTGTCATGATCGAACGGGGATGTGGGACGCAGCGCCGCTCGATCGTGAGGTCGAGGTCGAGGCGGTTCCGTCGCGGATCGGTGAACCTGCGCTGTGCCCGGTCCGGCGGATCGCCGTCTTCGCCGCGCAGGAGCCGTCCCCGCCAGCGCATGCCCGAGGATCCACCTGGCCGACACATCGAGCCTCTCCCGAACCGGGCCGCGCGCGAAATACGTACTATGCGTAAGATCGCGCATGTCCAGGCGGTGCAATATTCTACCTGATATGTAACTTCCATACCGAATTTTGAACTTATGTTTCGGTTCATCAAATGCTATGGCGATGGCAACTCCGATGAGGCAGGCATTAGCCGCATGCTTTTCCAGATGAGCTGTTTTAGCTCACGCCTGAACTGATCGAGTTCTTAGTCGTGAATGCGCCGCAAGAGCGCATCGTGACGTCATCGTCATAGGGAAGAGACGAACATGGCAGTTTCGAACGCGAGCATCTCAGGAAAAGCCTTCTTCGACGGGAACGCGGACGGTATCCAGAACTCGGGGGAAGGCGGCGTCGGCAACTTCACGGTCGACCTGATCGACGCCAACGGCACCATCGTGGCCACGCGGGCGACGGACGGCCAGGGCGCCTACAGCTTCGGCAACCTCGCCGCCGGCACCTACTCGGTTCAGTTCCACGCGGCCGGCGGGTTTCGCGGCAATGCCGGGGTGCAGCTGGCCAACGGCTACGACCTGATCAAGGACGTCCAGGTCGCAGAGAGCGCGGCCGTCACGCTCGACGAGGGATTCTACCTCTTCAACAACGACGTGCGGGGCTTCACCTTCCAGGACGGCAACGGCAACGGCCGCATGGACGGCGGCGAGACGGCGATGAACGGCGTCAAGGTCCAGCTTCTCAGCACGTCCGGCGAGCTCCTCTACGAGACGACGAGCAGCAACGCGGATCGGGGCCTGCCCGGCGCCGACGGCGTCTACAGCTTCTACAATCTCAAGCCCGGCAGCTACGTGGTGCAGATGGTCACTCCGACCGGCCAGGTCGCCACCGGCTATAATCCGCAGACGATCAAGATCGGCGCCACGGATGACATCCTGGGATTCAACCAGGCACTCCGCGACACGACGACCTCGGTCAGCCTCTCCGGCACCGCGTTCCTCGACAAGAACGGGGACGGCATCCAGGGAGCGGGTGAGGTCGGACTGGCCGGGGCCAGCGTGGTGGTCCAGAACAGTGCCGGATATGCCATCAAGACGACGGTCGCCGACGCCTCGGGCCATTACGCCTTGAACGGCCTTGATGCCGGCAATTACAGGGTCACGGTGGCGACCCCCGATGGCCTGAAGGCCACGAGCCCCGCTACGATCGCCACCGGCACCTTTGCCGCCGGCTCCGTGAAGAATGATCTCGACGTCGGGTTCCACAGCGATGCCGTCTTCAACAAGACGGAGGCGACCCCGCAGACGCAGGAGATCAACCTCATCCTGCGCGGGCAGTCCAACTCGCAGTACATCACGAATTACGGCCTCCTGCCGTCCTTGAAGGAGCAGGTCGAGAAGCTGCTCGGCTTCGACGGAATCAACCAGAAGGTCAACTTCCTCGGCACGAACAATCAGCCCGACGGTGCGAACACCCAGGTGGGGGCCACCGCGCTGACCAAGGACTGGCTGCGCCCGGTCGACGGCGACTACACCAAGGGCTGGAACGCGACACCGGTCGAGCTCGGCCTGCTCAGCGCCATCGGCAAGCTGTCCGAGGCGCAGCGCGCTGCGCCCACCGGCATCATCTACCTGCACAACGAGTTCGACGGCCTCAACACGGAGCTGACGACGGACATGTGGGAGAGCGCCGTGCGCTACGAGGCGGGCCTCGTGCGCGGTATCCTCGGCCAGGACGCCAGCACGACGCCCTACCTCTTCGTCAACGCGATCGCCTTCCCGATCTTCGGGCAGCCGCTCCAGCCGATCCTGAACCAGACCATCCGGGTGGGACAGACCCAACTCACCGAGGACAAATTCTTCAACGCAGCCTTCGTGGAGAACCAGAGCAGCGACACCACCATGAACGGTGATGCGCCCTATACCCCGGGCGGCATCCATATGAACATCACCGATGCGCAGCAGACGATCAACCGCATCGCCCAGGCCGTCGCCGAGCAGTTCAAGGCCTCGGCGCTCCCCGGCTCGCCGATGGCCATCGCGAAGGGCGACATCGACGACGAGGGTCCGAAGGTGGTGCGCGCCGATGCCGTCGCGGGCCGCGCAGACCAGCTCCTGCTGACGGTCGAGCACGACAATGCCGACCACATGCTGCCGCTGAACTTGACGGCCGATCGCGGCATCGGATGGAGCATCCGCTCGGGCTACGACGATCCCACCGCCGACGCCCAGGGCGTCAAGGCGGAGATCGTCGACGAGACCCACATCAGGATCACCTTCGACCGCGCGGTGCCCGCCGACGGGAAGGTGTTCTACGCCTGGGGCGGCGACCGGCTCGCGATCAACCAGAACGAGATCGGCAACGGCAACGCGATCTACGACGACAACGGCATGCCGATCTGGGTCGATCCGCGCGGTCTCGGCGTTTCCGCCGATACAGGTGCACCGTCACTGGCGGTGGCCTTCCTGAACGGCAATACGACGCAGGCGGTGGACATGGCCGGCTTCGTGAGCGGCGACATCGCCGTCATCAAGGGCGCCGGCGTCGTCCACGGCGCGCAGGACGCCTACAATGGCACCACGTTCGATGTCGAGGGCGCCTGGAACAGCGTGAAGAACGTCGTCATCAATTCCGAGACGGCTCAGACCCTCTCTCTCAAGGACTTCGTCCGGGCCGATGTCACGCTGCTCAACACGACCGGTGATTCCCAGCTCACCGTAGAGAACCTGAAGCAGGGCATTCTCACGACCGGCGGCGGGGACGACAAGATCGTCGTCAGCCTGCTGACCAACGGCGGCGGCTCCATCTCGGCGAATTCCGGCGAGGGCAACGATACGCTCGCGTTCTACAACGGCAACAAGGACAATGCCGGCACGGGGATCGGCAACTGGCTCGAGAAGGCCAATGCCATTCACAATGGAGACGGCGTGCAGGACGGCAGCACGACGGTGGTCTCGATCAATGCCGGCAGCGGCGACGACGTGATCGATCTCTCGCACGTCAGCCTGAGGAAAGCGGTGGTGACCGGCGGAACCGGTGTCGACCACATGACCGCGAGCCACGGCATCGACCAGTTCCAGTTCCGAGCCGGAGACACGGGGACGACGATGACGACCGCCGACGTGATCCACGATTTCGACGGTCTCGGCGGCGACAAGCTGAACGTGTACGGGCGTCTTTCGGATTGGCAGGCCGCTCACACGCAAACGGCCGACTTCGACGGCACGGTCATCACCAACACGCGCGACGGTGCCATCATCCTGCTCGAGGGCGTGGACCTGAGCTCCGCCCATGGCTGGATGATCTGAGACGGTATCCAGTCCGAATCGGTGGAGCGGAGGCTTCTCGCTTCCGCTCCACCACCAGGCGCGTGCGGCCATTGAACCGCGCGAAGTTCCCGGAAGGCTCCCAAGCTCGCGAAGCGGGCGCCATGACAGGCGGAGTTCACCCTTGCGCGGATCCCGGCATGGGGTGTGACGGATCGAGCCTGAAACGGTGCGGGAGGGATCGGCCGGCATGCTGCCCTCGCGAGGCAGGCAGAGGCCGAGGCTCACGATGATCGGTCCGCATCGACGCTTTCCGTCCGGAGCACCAGCCTCGCTACCGCCTGATCCATGCGGAGCGGCGTGTGGAGGACTTCGAAGGCCGCATGTCACGCATCCGAAGCCACGCGCGTCGTGAAGGCGGAAGCGTCCACGAGTGGCAGCGTCCACGAGCGGAAGCAGCCCAGCCAGCTCCACGTCCGACTTCGGCTCATCTGCAAAATTTATAAAAGCCTGTTTGAGTTGTTTTTCCAAGGCTTTACCTCATTCTGAGGTGCCGCATAGCGGCCTCGAAGGAGGCTTCCAGGGATCGCTTTGGTGTCTGGAGGGCTCTCTCAAAGCCCTTTGCTCTTGTAAAGTGCATCTCAGGATGACGTAGTCCGATGGGATGGTTTAATTTCGCATGAGAATCTGCAAATCAATCAGATCAAACAGACTCTAAGAGCCGTAATTTCCCTCGATCTTGTCGTCAATTTTTACAATAATATCGTTGTTATAAGGAATATCGTCTGGCCTTTGCCAAAGCGATCGTGCCGTCGTTCAGCTTGAAGAAGCGAATTCCGCCGGTCCTCAGAGTGTTGATGACGAGCTGATAACTTTGCTCTTTGACACAATGCGCTTCTCCCTCGACACGCTTGATCGTCGATATGGAAAGCCCACTTCTCTCCGAGATATCCGATATCGACCATCCAAGCATCGCTCGTGCGGAGCGAATGTATTCCGGTGTTATCGTGTCGTTCAGCAACGTTATGTTCGAAAGCTCTCTTCTGCTCGCAAGCTCATGAATGTTCTTTATGATCTCATGCAGGAGGCGGTCATCCGTCTGATGCCGCAGGCTTTCAGGAAGTTCGTAGATCGTTGCCCGAGGGTATGATCCGCGTGTTTCAGTCGAATCCGTTCCGATGTCGGCATGGGAAACCGATGCCTCGACATCATCGCTCATCCTGTCACGCCAATGAGGGAAGAGCTCCGGGAGCGGTTCGTGATCGTGATCATCTTTTCTCATCGCGAAGCCTCCTCTATCTTTGAACGTCAATAGGCAGCTACAAACCACAACATTTTGAATTCATCGCTTTTAACGTTCAGACTTTATAATCTTTAGACGAGCGAATACTTTTCTCGGAATGCGGAACGCAGGTGTATCGGTAGCCGGAGCCCCACATGCGTGGGGCTCCGGCACTCGGTCTCAGCGGACTGGGTTCTCGTCGTAGGTGAAGATGTCGCGATCCTTTGTTTCGGGGAGGAAGAGGGCCCCGATGATGGCGGTCGCGATGGCGATGACGATGGGGTACCAGAGGCCGAAATAGATATCGCCGGTCTGGGCCACCATGGCGAAGGCGGTGGCCGGCAGGAGACCGCCGAACCAG
>NZ_BPQT01000038.1 GCF_022179405.1 Methylobacterium marchantiae | reverse complement strand
ATTATGAGTTCACGACCTAGGGTACTGTCTAGCCAACGTCGGCATCGCGCAATGCGCGATTGAGAGAGCAAGAGCTGAGCGAAGCATCCCCGTCAAAAGCGATCTCGCTTTTCAATGGAGCGCAGGGGCCTCGATCGGCCGAACATATGGGGTAACCTGAAGCGGGGACGTCGCGATGTGAGAATGGAACGCGATGGTCACAGCGATCACTCATCCGATATCAGCACGCGAGCACGGCATGGGAAAGCCGAAGGCCACTGCTTTGATCTGCACGTACAACCAACGGCAAAGTTCTACCTACCATACTTTGCGGCGCATGATGGTGAACGGGTGGCAGAGACGGCATGGTCCTTGGAAAAACACCGACAAACTCTGCTTGCAGCATAGCCCAAACGGGTGGACCATCGAGCGATATGGGGCATCGGAACGGCGAACACCCGCAGCATTTGAGCGAATGATCGCTAAAACACGGAATTTTCTTCGATAACATCTTGCGAGATGCGAAAACTCAGCTTAGACCTGAGTAGAACTTCAACCTAACCGAACGATGGTCGACATATCATGAGTGAATCCGATAGCGAGGCAGCACGCCTCATCACCTTGGCGGCCGATATCGTTTCGGCCTATGTCAGCAATAATCACGTGCAAAGCGCCGAACTGCCCAAGCTTCTGAGCGATGTGCACGAGGCTATACGCTCGGTAAGCACGAGCAGTGCCCCGGCTGTTGAGACCGGGCCGCCGAAAGCAACGGCTCAGGAAATTCGCCGCTCAGTAACGCCCGACTACTTGGTCAGTTTCGAAGACGGCAAGCAATACAAAACGCTGCGTCGTCACCTTACCCTGCGCGGTCTGACCCCGGAGCAATATCGAGCCAAGTGGGGGCTGCAGCCGGATTACCCAATGACGTCGGCTGCCTATTCCGAGCAGCGTTCGGAACTGGCTCGGGCACTTGGTCTCGGTCAGCAGCGCCGCAAAACCGCATCCAAGGCGGCTCCGGAAGAAGTGGTCAGCGAGCCGGTAGAAGAGGCTGTCGTCGCTGCGGTCGAAAAGAAGCGCCGGGGTCCTCGGAAAAAGCAGGCAGCTTGAGGCTGTTTTCAGCTGCATTAAACTCTACCTCATTTCATTTTGCTCATTCCTTGACGCAGAGATCCACCTTCGACAGCATTGTCGTAGGTGGATCTCTGTGTGTTTTTAAGCCGCCTCCATCGATGAGGCGTCTTGGGGGTTGGGGCAACCCCGATAGGATGTGAATGATCGGGCAACTGGTTGTCGACTTGAAAAAGTCAGCCTGCTAGAGGGTACGCGGCGTCACGACTCCGTAGCTCAGCTGGATAGAGCAGCCGCCTTCTAAGCGGCAGGTCCCTGGTTCGAGCCCAGGCGGGGTCGCCATCCTAACTCTCTGAAAACCTAGATGATTTCCCCCGGGGGCGCCTTCATGGGGCACCCCCGGGCGAAGCCATTTGCACGACAGGTCCCACCAAAAGCACACGCTTGGCGCCGGGCCGTCACACGCACCATCACACGCAATCCCACCGAACCACCCAGCCGCGCGGACCTCCTGGTCCCGGGCGCAGGAGACCCATGGCCGAACGCGATCCATTCCCAGCCGGCAACGACACGGTCCTCCACAAGGGCCCCTGCACCTCACCCTCATGTTCCTCCAGCGACGGGATGGCGACCTATGCCGATGGCCACACGCACTGCTTCGTCTGCTCACACCGAACTCCGGCGACTGATGCTGGTGGCGCGGTGGGCCGTGAGGCAGTTCCTAACGCGGGCCGAGTGGGACGAACTGTGCCCTCCGACCTCCTCAAGTCCGACCAAGGGGCCTTCGACAGGCTCACGAAGCGGGGCCTAGAGTCCGCCACCCTCCGCCGCTTCGGGTACTTCCAGGCCGGCTTCAAGGGGGAGAAGGTCCACGTCGCCCCGTACTTCGACATGGATGGGGAGCCCGCCGGGCAGAAGCTCCGTTCCGCCTCCAAGGACTTCATGGTCCTCAAGGCCCACGACAACGCCCCGTCCATCGGCGACTGCCAGCTCTTCGGGCGGCACGTCTTCGGGGACCGCTTCGACCGCAAGGTGGTGGTGACGGAGGGCGAGATCGACGCCATGTCCGTGGCCCAGGCGGACGACTTCAAGTACGCGGTGGTCTCCGTCCCGACCGGCGCGAAGGGAGCCGCCAAGGCCCTCAAGGCCAACTACCTCTGGCTCGACCGTTTCCAGGAGATCATCCTCTGGTTCGATAACGACGAGCCCGGGCAGGCCGCCGTCGAGGAGTGCGCCAAGCTCTTCAAGGTCGGCAAGGTGCGGGTAGCCAAGGGGCCTGAGGGCACCAAGGACGCCTCGGATTTGCTCCAGGCTGGGCGGCCCGGAGACATCACCACGACCATCTACACCGCGACCTCGTGGCGGCCCTCGGGCGTGAAGAACGCAGCGGACCTAGGGTCGGACGTAACGGCCCCGAAGGAGGACCAGGCCAATAGCTGGGCCTACGACTGGCCGTGGGCTCCGGTCCAGGAAATCCTCGGGCCCATCAAGCCCGGCCAAGTGGTCTACCACGTAGCCGGAACCGGCATCGGGAAGTCCGCCGGCCTCGCCGAGATCGCCTACGATTTGGTGATGAAGCAGGAGGCCCGCATCGCGTGGATGGGCTTCGAGGATAGCCGGCGGGATAGCCAGCTCCGCCTCCTCACCGTCCACACCAGCAAGCGCCTAGACCTGGACCAGGACCCTGACGAAGACATGCTGCGCTACCACGGGGAGGTCTTCGGTACGCGCCGCGTCGAGCTGTTTGACCCGGAGTCCGCCGAGTGGACCGTTGACGCCATCCTCGGATACGTCCGGTACTGCGCCAAGGCCCTCGACTGCCAGGTCATCTTCATTGACCCGTTGAGCTTCATCGTAGCGGGCCTCGACGCCTCCGTGGATGAACGCCGCGCCCTAGACCGCGTGTCGATGGACCTCGCCGCTATCGCCAAGCAGCTCCAAGTCCACCTCCAGGTCTCCCACCACCTGACCCGGCCCGATGGCGTCTCCCACGAGGAGGGCGCCCCGACCTCCCTTAAGCAGGTTCGTGGGTCGGGCGGCATCGCCAACTTTGCGTCCACCGTCATTGGCCACGAGCGCAACCAGCAAGCCGAGGGCGAGGCGCAGCTCATCACTCAGCTCCGATCCCTGAAGAACCGCCCCCGCTCCCGCACGGGGCCGATGGTGGCTCTCAAATACAACCTCGACACCGGCCGCCTCAAGATCACCCACGAGCCATTCCCCGGACCCAACAAGGGCGGGAGTGACAAGGGAGGCCGGGGCACCTTCCCGCCAGCCAACGAGTATTGACCCCCTCATGTCGTCCAACGACCCTCTGGCCCTGGCCACCACCATCGACAAGCTCAAGGCCACCGTGGCCAAGCTCAATGCCGATGCAGAGCTAGCGGCCATCCGCCACCAGATGGCACAGGCGTTCACCGGGATGCAGATCAAGGCCTACGCGGCACTGCTCAACTACGGCATCAACCACCAGGAACTCCCGGCCTACAAGGACCCGGACGGCCTCCTCGACAAGGCACGCACCTTCCCCCTTCGCCAGGGGCAGGAACTCTACTTCGAGTACATGCGCCGGGTCGAGCACGAGATCGCCGCCGCCATCCGCCGCAAATCCTTCTCCCTCGTAGTCCACTGAAAGGACCGCCACCATGGCCGCCAACCCTCCGGCACCGCCGGCTGGACAGCTTCGCGTTGTCCGCATCCACAAGACCGTCACCGAGTCCTACGTCACCGCCGCCAGCCCCGCCCTCGCCCTGGCCGCTGCACGCCTCCTGAAGAACTCCGACTGGAACCGCCGACCCGTGCTCCCGGGTGGTGGCGCGGACGCCTTCGAGTTCGTTGTGAGCCAGTCCGATGGCCTGTGAGAAGCCCACCGCCGCCCAGCTCCGTGAGGTCTGGCAGGAGGAGCTAGACGGCTGGGAACAGGTCCACGAGGAGGCCGACCCGGGCTACCGTCACGGCTGTTACATGCTCACCGTGTTTCACCGCCAGGCGGATAACACCTTCTGGGCCGCATCCTACACGGTCTCCGGCGACGGAGAGGAGAATGGCCTACGCGAGGGCGATGCCACGGTGCGCCAGGTCTGGCCCCATCAGGTCACCACCACCGCCTACCTCTCGAAGCCTCCGGCCGCCTGATGGCAACCGCCGCTCTGGCAACCCGATGGAACCCGGAAGAAGAGGAGTGGGACCCGACCCCGTACCTGCAAGCCGGCCGCTCGGGCAAAGGGCGGCGGCTCATCTGGGATACCGAAGGCAACGGCCTCCTGAAAGAGCAAGGGACCCCCGGGACCCCTGCGTACAAGAGGGAGGGTGATACGGTCTGGTGCCACGCCGCCGTGGATATCGACACCGAGGAGGAGTTCTACTTCGGCTGTGATCTCGGGCCCGATAGCATCAAGGAAGGCCTGGCGTTCATCGCCGAGGCGGACCTCGTGCTCGCCCACTACGGCATCGGCTACGATTACCCCTACATCGAGAAGGTCTACCCCGGCTGGGTCCGCCCGAAGAAGGCGTGGGATACCCAGGTCATCGCCAAGGTCATCTGGCCCTACGACACCCTCATTGGCCCGGACCTCTCCCGCATCAAGGCCGGCACCATGCCCGGCAAGTACCTGAAGTCCCAGTCCCTCGCGGCCTGGGGCTACCGCACAGGCACGCACAAGGGCGACTACACGGGCGGCTTCGACGCCTGGCTCCCATCCATGTCGGTCTACCTCATGGGCGACATCAGGGGCACCTTGGCCCTGTGGCGGCTCATGGAGAAGCGCCTCGGCTGGACGGCGGAGAACCGTGCGCTCGCCATCAAGGAAGCCGCCCTCGACCTTCCGAAGACCCACGACCTCATCTGGCCCGAGCTGACGCTTGAGGTCGAGAACGAGGTCCAGCGGATCATCTTCGAGCAGGAGCAGGACGGCGTCCGCTTCGACCGCGACAAGGCCATGCTCCTGGTGGCCGAGCTGAAGAACCAGAAGGTCCGCATCGAGCGGGAGCTGGTCAAGGCGTTCGGCTCCTGGTGGCAACCGCTCTGTGACCCGGAGGAGGGCGAGGAGATCGGGGCCACCATGAACCGGGCTCTCCCGCAATACCCCGACGTCACCATCCCCCGCGTCTCCGAGAAGACCGGCAAGGCCCTGAAGCCCTACGTCGGCCCTCCCATGGAGGAGCGCGTCAAAGGCGACCGCCACGTCCCCGTCGAGTGGACCACCTTCAACCCGGGGTCACGGGATCACCTCGGGATGCGGCTCCAGGACGTCTACGGCTGGAAGCCCAAGAAGTTCGGCAAGGACGGCAAGCCTTCGGTCGATGAAGGCACCCTTGAGGAGATACCCAACGCAGTCCTCCCGGACGAGATGCGGCGGCTCATCCTCGACTACTTCGTGGTCTCCAAGACTTTAGGCACCCTCGATAAGGGGCAGAAGTCCTGGCTCAATATGTGCTCCAAGGATGGTCGCATTCACGGACGCATGGATACCTGCGGCGCAGTCACCCGGAGGGGGACGCACAGCAGTCCCAACCTCTCGGGCACACCAAGTGTGCGCAAAGCGAAAGTGAAGCAGGCAGATGGCACAGTTAGGGAGGAAGTCGTTCGCGGCCTACCAGGTCGATATGGCTGGGAATGTCGTGAACTATACGTCGCTGACGTCGGATGGGAGCAAACAGGCGTTGACGCCTCCGCTCTCGAACTCATCGACCTCGGGCACTACCTCGTGCCACTCGATGATGGAGCCTTCCGAGATCGCGTGTGCGACCCTTCGCGCGATCCTCACACGGAGCACGCCGAACTCACCGGCATGAGCCGAGCCAACACGAAGACCGCCACCTACCTCTACGTCTACGGCGGGTCGGCCTTCAAGCTCTCCCTCGACCCGAACATGATCGTCCTTCCCTCGGAAGTCCCGGAGCTGCTCTCCTACAAGGGCCTCTCATTCCTCCTCAAGAACCTGGAGAAGAGGTTCGATGCGGAGTTCGTCGCCAAGCTGGACGACATGCAGAAGGCCCGCATCTCCAAGGCCCGCCAGATTATCGTGGCCTTCGAGGCGGGCATTACGGGCATCGCCAAGCTGAAGAAGGATGTCGAAGGGGCAGGGGCCCGAGGTTGGCTCAAGGCCATGGACGGTTCCAAGGTCCACGTCCGCAAGGCCTACGCCTCGCTCAACTCCCTCCTCCAGTCGGCCGGCGCCATCTCCTGCAAGCTCTGGATGATGCTGCTCCACCGCAAGCTCGCCCAGCACGGCCTCCGCAAGGGGGTGGACTTCAAGCAGGTGCTCTGGGTCCACGACGAACTCCAGTTCACCCACCGCCCGGGGCTTGGCCCCCTCATCAGACAGCTCGCGGACGAAGCCCTCAAAGAGGCCGGTGTGATGCTGGGCCTCAGAGGAGAATACCGCAGTGACGGAAAGACCGGCGCCAACTGGGCCCAATGCCACTGAACTAGTCGAGAGGCTGGCGCAAGCCATCAACCTGTTCCGAAACGAGCCGGCCCTTAGGGGCCTTGGAGAGCTTCGCAAATCCCCGGGGTTCACCGCTCTAGTGGATGCCTGGTCGGAGGCCCACGATTTCCACCTTGGGGGCTGGGCCTATCACCCCGACATGCGAAAACGGTGGGGCCTGCAATCTATGCCAGAGCCTCTTCTGGACGCCTGGGCCCTCGGCCATGTCGAGCACTAGGTCCCGCCTCAAGGTCGGCCAGGGGTACTTCGGGCCCCTCCCGGACGACATCTGGGCCCTCCTCAACCTAGTCCAGGACTACCCCCTAGCAGTCTCTTCCAACCTGGCCCGCGAGGCGGCCGGCACTGTGGCGCTCGCTGCGTCCATGGGCTGGATTTCCTGTGTGGACCCGGACGGCAAGGGCTTCTCCCGCCGCTGGCGGATCACCCCCGAGGGCGCCTTCGCGTCCCGCAACCGAGAGCATGGAACATGAGCGAGATCATCACGACGGTGCAGGAGAACCCCTGGACCTGTCTCTTCATCACGTGGCTCCTGGCCATCGTGCTCCACGCCTTCGGGTATGCCTTCCGTTCGGTGGTCCGCTGATGCGTGCAATCATCACGGCCCTCGGGGTCTCCGCACCATTCGCCTTGGGCTTCCTCGCGGTCATCTGGCTGCTCGGCACCCAGCCGGCATCAGGCCTGGTCCACTGCAGCATGACGCCCGACGCTGGGTGGTACTGCCGGTGATCGCCCTCGACTTCGCCCTCGTGGGCCTCGCCTACATCTGCATCTGGAGTGCCTGGTAACCATGGCCCATGAGCTCGACTACACCTCCGGCATCCCCCTCTCCAGCAGCAAGGGCGCCTCACTGAGCGAGAGCAGGCGCCTGGAAGCCCAGCTCGACCGCTTCACCACCGACCGCGACATGGCCGACAAGCGCCTCCTCGCCATCGCCCGGACCAACTTCGAGCTGGCCTTCATGGCGCTCAACAAGGCCATCGTGAAGGGGGAGGGATGAAGACCCACCTCCTCATCGACGGGGACGTGATCGCCTTCTCCTCCGCCGCCGCCGCCCAGATGGTGGTCCACGACCGTGAGAGCGGTTGGATGACCCATCAGGCCAACGCCACGGTAGGCGAGGCCATCGTAGAGAACGCCCTCTGGACCCTGAAGATGGGGCTCAAGGCCGACTCCTTCGAGGTCATCATCACGGACCCCGAGGACAACTGGCGCCGGTCGGTGGACGACACCTACAAGCGCAACCGTACCGGCGAGCGGCCCATGCTCCTCGGCTACCTGAAGGACTACCTCCGGGAGAAGCACGGGGCGTACTTCTGGCCGGGCCTGGAGGCGGACGACGTGTTGTCCGTGAAGATGACTTGCCCAGGCAAGACCTGCGGCTCTCGTGCTTGTCGCCTGGGCCCTGGCTGCCCTGAGTGTGATGCTCCGAGTGTGCGGTTCATCTGCGTAGGACGCGACAAGGACTTCAAGACCATCCCCGGGCTGCACCACACCTGGAAGTCCGACGTGTCGTCCTCGGGGGTCTACCAGGTCCGTGAGGTTTCCCAGTGGGAGGCCGACCGCTTCCACATGATCCAAACCCTAGCGGGTGACGCGGTGGATGGCTTCGCCGGGTGCCCTGGGTTGGGCATGAAGCGGGCCGCCGAGGTCATCGACAACCCCGTCATCCTGGTCCCCGAGCGGGCCGTGAAGACCCGGGGCGTCAACAAGGGGGAGGAGACCGTCAAGTGGGTCTCCGAGCCAACCCGCGACTACTGGGCGGCCATCGTCTCCCAGTACCGCAAGGCAGGCAAGACGGAGGCTGATGCCCTCGTATCCGCCCGCCTCGCCCGGCTCCTGCGCCACGGGGAATACGACCCGGAGACCGAGGAGCTGACCCTGTGGACCCCCGAGAAACTCAGAGGAGTAGGCGCATGAGGTTCGGCGAGACCGATATCAAGTGGTCCCAGCGTGTCGCCCACTGGCGGGTCTGGTTCGCCTGGTACCCAGTGAAGCTCGCAGATGGGAGTTGGCTCTGGCTCGATTACGTCCAACGCAAGGACCGTTTCGACGGCGGTTACAAGGCATCCCGGTGGTGCTTCTGGAGTTACCGCTCCCTGTAGCCAGGGGGTCTTAGCAATGCCGCGACCAGCGGCTCATCAATAAACCAAGGGGATACCGCCACTATGCTCGACCTCAAAGTCATCAACATCTGGGCTGCACCGGGCGTAGGCAAGTCCACCACCGCCGCTGGTCTCTACTACCACATGAAGCAACTTGGATGCTCCGTCGAGCTGGTCACCGAGTTCGCCAAGGACCTCACCTGGGAACGTAACATGACGGGCCTGCAGAACCAGCTCGCCATCCTCGGAGAGCAGGATCACCGCCTCCGCCGGCTGGAGGGCAAGGTCGAGTTCGCCATCACCGACTCCCCGCTCCCCCTCGGCATCGCCTACCTGACGCCCGAGTACGACGAGATGGGCTTGGATGACGCCATCCTCAACGCCTACGGCCGCTACCGGAACTTCGACTACCTCCTGGCCCGAGTGAAGCCCTACCGTACCGAAGGCCGCAACCAGACGCAGCACGAGGCTCTCGTCCTCGACGCCACCGTGATGGACCTCTTCCGGGAGACCACCGACTGGGACGGCTCCGAGGCGGACTACGATAGCGCCGCCTTCTACTTCCCCGCCGACGAGTGGGCCGTGTCCCGCATCGCCTTGACCCTTCCCCTTCACGCCGACGCGGAGAAGTCCCTTGCAGCATAGCGAAAGCCCCTTCGAGCCCCAGGTTCATGGATGCGGTTGGTGCCGGGATGGCCGCAACCCCTGCTACCCCGAGACCCCGAGTTGTGGCCGCAACATCAGAGCCACACAGGCCGCCCAGAGCCGCGACCAGGAGCCTTTCACCCACGCCGCCCAGGAGTTCGCCGAGCTGGGCATGATGTCGGTGGCCATCCCGGAGCTGGGACCCACCGACCGCCGCTACAATGCCCAGGGTGTATACCTCTCCCCGGCGGAGGAGGAGCTGTTGCAACAGCAGGAGGCCATCTCCCTCTCCCAGCTCGACTTCGCCGTCATGGAGAACACCCTCACCGCCGAGGCCTTCGGGGCCCCTGTGGCCGACAACGTGAACCTCCCCGCCCACTACGCCCGCTTCAAGATCGAACCCATGAGGTTCTGCATCGAGAATGGCCTCAACCCCTTCCAGTTCAACATCGTCAAGTACACGTGCCGGGAGGATGCCAAGAACGGCCTGGAGGATATCCGCAAGGTGATCCGCTACGCCGAGGCGTGGCACGACTACAAGATGGGTGACCCCGATTGGTGGATGCCCCGCAACTCCCCGAACCGGAAGGTATTCACCCATGGCGCCACCAAGGCCGCATAATCACGCCGTCTCCTCGTCTCCCACCTCGGTGCCCTTCGGGGGCGGCGGGTGGCCCGAGGTGTCCGAAGACCTCGTGCTTCACATGGAGCGACTCTACCCGCCCGTCTGCTACAGCCCCAGCGCGGAGAGCCTGGAAGCCCACCTCATCTATTCAGGCTACGCCCGCCTCACGGAGGACCTCCGGGAAATCTTCGAGGAGCAGAAGGCCTCTGCCATCCAGCTCGACCCGGAAGGGGAGGTCCTCGGGGAATACTCCCCAGCCGCCCACCCCGCTTTTGCCGTGGCCTTCTAGCCATGTGCTTCGGCGGCGGCTCCAAGAGCACCAACAACGTCAACACCCCCGCCTACGCGGCGACACCCGAGGCCGGCGCCAAGGCGGTCATTGAGGAGCGCGTCACTGCGCCCTCCATCGGGCCCGCCGCTACGGGGCTCTCCGACCGGCCCACCCAGGCGGACTTCACGTCCACGCCCAGGGGCGGCGCCGGCCTCTCAGTCAAAGGAATGTGACCATGTGTTTTGGTGGCGGCGGCGATGATACGCCCGTAGCGGCTCCGGCCCCTGCACCTCCCCCTCCCGCCCCCTTGGCGGAAGAGACCGACCCGTCCGCAGTGCGCCGTACGGAAGACAAGGCCAACTACGGTACCACCACCCCGAGCCTGAGGGTGGACCGCTCGGCTACCTCGGGTGGCGCTGCAGCGGGCGGTAGCGGCCTGAGGATGTGACCTGATGCGCAGCCTCAAAGTTCTTATACATGCTGTGACTCTGGCGGTCTTGGGCTCAGTCTTAATTGCCGGTGTGCCTAGCCCCGTAGTTGCGTGGGGTACCGTCGTCGCGGGTATCCTTGCGGTGTGCTCCATAATCTCCGAAGTATTCATGGACGCCTTGGGGGAATAATGGGCCAAGACCTCGACCAGCCCCGCGAAGAGGCCGGTCCCGAGGAGCATGACGACGAGATGGAAGGCCGGGGGCAGTACACCCTCGGCGAGCCGGCGAAGGCCGTCTACGATGCGCTCACGACCAACCGCGAGTCCGTCAATGAGATGGGCCGCCGCATGGCCGAACTCACCATTCCCTCCGTCTTCCCGCCTCAGGGATACCGGGCCGGGGACGACCTTCCCGGCAACAACCAATCGGCCGGCGCCCAGTGCGTCAACACGCTGGCCTCCAAGCTCATGTTTATGGCGTTCCCCCCGGGGCAGCCCATCGCCAAGCTGGAGCCCGTCCTAGCGAACCTTCAAGAGAAGATCGACCAGGACCCGGACCTCTACGCCAACGTCCTCCTCGCCCTCTCCCAGCTGGAGATGGAGCACCGCCGCCGCTTCCAGAGCACCGCCCTGGAGACGACCTACACGGGGCACATGAAGCTCCTCCTGGTCGCCGGCAACTCCCTCTGGAAGCACCTCAGGCTCAACGCCCCGACCTTCCACCGGAGTGACACCTACGTCGTCTCCCGGGATCGCACCGGCCACCCGCACGTCACCATCCACCAGGAGAAGGTCCGCGTGGCCACCCTCCCGGAGGATATCCAAGACCTCATTTATCGGCAGACCCCGGACCTCCTCAAGCAGGAAGTCGAGTGGACCCGCGAGGTGGAGATACACTCCGTCTGCATGTTGGTGGTCGAAGGTGACGACAAGGACGACGACGACCGCCACTGGCTCTACTGGCAGGAATACGAAGGCCACCTCCTAGAAGGCACCGAGTTTGAGGCCGACTACGAGGATTGCCCGATGTGGCCCTCATGGCTCATCCCGGTCTACGGGGAGAATTGGGGTCGGTCATACTGTGAGGAGTACCGGGGCGACCTGTACTCAGTCGAGGTCAACGCCTCGGCCCTCAATGACGGCTCCGCCCTAGCAGCGTGGGCCCTCACCTTCGTCAAGCCCGGCGCACGGACCAGTATCAGGCAAGTCCAGAAGGCCAAGAACCTCGACATCCTTCCGGGCTCCGCAGAGGACGTTACCGTCTTCCGCTCCGATAAGACCGCCGACCTCAACTTCGTCCAGAACACCTTCAACATGGCGGCCCGAAGACTGGGTGCAGCCTTCCTCCTCGACAGTGCCACCAGGCGTGACGGGGAGCGGGTGACTGCGGAGGAGGTCACCAGGACTGGCCGTGAACTCGATATGGGCATGGGCGGTCTCTACACTCAGGTCTCCCAGAGCGACCAGCGCCGCATCATCATGCGGGCCATGCGGCTCCACGAGGTCGAGAACAAGAAGCTCCCGAAGCTGCCTAAGGGCGTGGTCGAGGTCAACGTGGTCACTGGCACCGATGCCATGGGCCGCTCCGGTGAAGCCGCCAACTTGGAAGAGTTCGCCGGCACCCTCTCCAAACTCTTCGGACCTCAAGGCGCCACTGCGCTCCTCAAGGCCGGCAACTTCGCAACCCGCCTCGCCGCCGCCAAGGGCATCAAGCCCGATGGCCTCGTCAAGACCGACCAGGAGCAGGGCGCCGAGCAGACCAAGGCCAAGCAAGAGGCCTTGCAGCAATCCCTCCTTGAGAAAGCCGCTGGCCCCGTGGCTGGCGCAGTCGCCGGCAACCTCGCTGGCGGAGCACCCCCACCCACCGAACCGGAGAACCCAGCCTGATGGCCGACGCCCCGACGACACCCCCCGCCGCCCCGAAGACGGGTATCTCTGCCATGACGGTCGAGGTGGATACCTCCGCCTTCACCACCGCCGATGGCGCGGGGAACACCAAGGAGCACGCCTCCGACGCCGAGGTCACCGAGTTCGATATTGGTGGCGGCGTTGGCCCGGAGGACGACCTGGAGCCCAAAGCGGCCAAGGCCGAGACCCCCGAAGACCCCGCCCCCGAGGAAGACGCCCCCGCCGATGAGCCGGCCGAGGGTGACCTCCCGGACTACGACCCGGCCAACGAGGAGGTCCAGAAGGCCTACGACGAGAAGTTCTTCACCAAGGAGGGCGTGGTCAATCTCGATGCCCTCTCCGGGGAGTTCTTCACGAACCTGGCCAAGGGCGAGGGCAAGCTCAACGAGGGCACCTATGGGTTCCTCAAGGCAACCCTGGGCCTCGACCAAGCGGCGGTGAAGGAAATCGAGCGGGGCCAGATGGCACTCCGTGAGGCGGCCGACACCCAGTTCTTCGCCAAGGTCGAGGGCGGCAAGGCCAACTACGAGGCTGCCATCAAGTGGGCGGTCGAGGGCGGCTACACCCCGGCCCAGCGTGCCGCCTACAACGAGGCCCAGGCCAAGGGCGGCGCTGCCTTCGAGGATGCCGTCGAGGCCCTCATGACCCGCGCCAAGAAGGGCGGAGCCGTCAAGGCCGCCGATACCAGCACCCGCCGTGGTCCGCCTCCGAGCCGGCGTCCGGGCGTTCCTTCGCGGGACGTCACGGGCACCGCACGGGCGGCCACGGGGGGCTCCTCGGGCGACCAGTTCGCCAACGCCGCCGAGCACACCACCGCATGGTCGGGTGCCCTGGAGGCAGTCAAGGAGGCGAAGCAGAGCGGCGACAAGGCGAAGCTCAGAGCAGCCGAGGCGGCACGGGATGCCGTCAGCAGGAAGGCCCGCAAGGGCTACAAGCAGGCCTGAGGGGAGGCATCGTGAGCTACAACGTACGCCAGTTCATCACCACCCTCCTGGCCGCCCTGGTGGCCCTCCTGGCCATCTGGAACATCGACGTCGGGTTCCTCAACGATCCGACCATCCAGACCATCGTGGTGATGGCCATCGGCTCCCTCGCGTCCTTCATCCCGAAGGCGCCTCAGCCCCGCCAACCCACCCTCTCGGAGGCCTACCATGTCGTCAACACGGCGAACGAAGCTCGGGAGCAGGCTCGCTTTGCTAGCGACACTCAGCCTGACCGGGTGCGGGACGACGACGGGTATCAGCGCCCCTAGTGCCCCCTCCTACAAGGAGGTCCTCTGCCAGACCATCCGGCCCATCCCCTGGTCCAAGCGGGATACCACCGCGACCATCGTGGCCGTGAAGGAACACAACGCCGTCTTCAAGGCCGAGGGCTGCGCCCCCGCCTCAACCCCCCGATAAAGAGAAGAGCCCCCCTATGAGTGTTTACACCGATGCACGCACCCGTCCCGGCGCCAAGACCGCTTCCGACTCCTCCGACCGTACGACCTTCCTCACCGAGTTCGGTGGCGTCGTCCTCCAGTCCTACGACGAGATCATGTCCTACGGTGACTTCCGCTGGGAGAAGAACATCACCCAGGGCAAGGCCGATACCTTCCCGGTGATTGGCCGCAAGCGTGATGCGGTCTCCCACGTCCCCGGCGAGATTATCCTCGGTGGCGTGATCGTCCATGACGAGGTGACCATCACCCTGGACGACTTCATCGTGGATAGCGTCTTCCTCGCCGAAATCGATGAGCTGATGCTCCACTACAATGTCATGGAGCCCTACGCGAAGCAGATCGGTCAGTCGCTCGGCTCGGTGACGGACAAGCGCATCGCCATCATGCACATCCTGGCCTCGCGTGGGACCAGCATCAACGTGGCTGGCGTGCCGGCTCCGGGTTACTACTTCGCGTCGGACCTGAAGACCAACCCGGCGAAGCTGGAGGAGGCCCACTTCGCGGCGAGCCTCTACATGAAGAACAACGACATGAGCGGTGATCCCGTGAAGTCGATGCTCCCGCACCAGCAAATCCTCCTGCTCGCCCGCTACACCGGCGTCGAGGCAGGCCCGGTCTCCACCGGCTCTGGCAACCGTTCGGCCGGCACCATCGGCGAGATCGGCGGTATCCAGCCCAAGGGCACCAACCACATCCCGAACACCAACATCACCACGGGCCTCACCAAGTACCGTGGCAACTTCTCGACCACCGTGGGCCACATCGGCTCCCGTATGGCAGTCGGCACGCTCAACCGCCGTGGTCTGAAGATGGTGATGAAGCCGCAGGATGACCGCCTCGGCACCCTGATCCTGGGCTCGATGCTCAACGGCCACGGTACGCTCCGCAACGAGTGCTCCGTCGAGCTGCGCACGGATGCCATCTCCGGCCGCGACCCCATCACCGTCTGATGGCGAACATCTACGCCACCGACCCGGAGTGGGCGCCGGGAAAGGCCACCACACCCTCAGACGTCGCCAAGTGCCCGCCGCCGCCCGGCCCGGTACTGCCGGTGCTCCGGGGCAACTGGGAGATGGCTACAGCAGCGCGGATGCGACTGGCCGCCCTCGACTCCATGATATCCAGCGTATGCACTGAGGACCGTGAGCCGGAACCTGAGATTTGTCTTCGGGTCCTGGCCGAGAGGATCAACCAGGAGCTTCACCGCATCCTGGACTTGATCGAACGCATCGAGTCCGGCCTCAAGGGCTAACCCACGGCACCACCACGAGGCCTCCCGGAGCAATCCGGGGGGTCTCCTTTCGCATGGGCCGACCGCCCGACCTATCCGTAAGGAGACCTCACGCACATGACCTCAGGCATCACCGATAGCGGGATGACCCGAACCATCCCCACCACGATCCTCCAAGCCGTGAACCAGATGCTCAAAGCCATCGGCCGGGCGGAGATCATGAGCTTGGCGAACGAGAACATGACGGAGGACGCCCAGTCCGCCCTCTCGATGCTCTCCGATACCTCCGTGGAGATGCAGAGCCGTGGGTGGCACTTCAACACCGACGAAGAGCTTCTCATCGAGCCCGACGAGCAGAGCCTCATACAGCTCCCCGCCAACACCATCTCGGCCGTCGTCAACCCCCGATCCTACCCGGCGGACGTCACCTGGCGCGGCCAGCAGCTCTACGACCGGGCAAACCACACCTACGTCTTCGACAAGCCCATCTACGTCAACCTCACCTCGGCGCTCCCCTTCGAGCAGCTCCCCCAGGCCGCCCGCTGGTACGTCATGGCGCTGGCTGGGAGGAAGTTCGCCGTAGGGAGGCTCCCCGAGAGCGCGACCTTCAAGTTCACCAAGGAGGTGGAGACCGACGCCTGGTCCGCCCTCCAGCAGTACGACCACGATAGCCGCTCCGCCACGCTCCCCGAGAGCAGCCCGCACTTTGCCAGCTTCAGGCGTGGCCAACGAAGGATCATCTAGTGGGCGCCAGCTCCAAACCCGTCCCGAACCTCATCCAGGGGGTCTCTCAACAGTCCGCCCAGCAGAGGCGGGACAGCCAGTGCGAGGCCCAGTTCGATTGCTTCAACTCACCCAAGGACGGCGCGGTGGCCCGGAATGGCGCCGAGCTGGTCAAGTTCTACCCGGGACAGGACCTCTCGGAGTGTTTTCCTTACGAGCTGATCCGTGGCCGTGAGGAGCACTACCTGGTCCTCGTGCGGGGCCCGGATAGGGGCGGTATGGGCGTCCTGGACCTCACCACCGGGGAGCCAGCCACGGTCACGACAGAAGGGGTGGGAAGTTACCTCACGGCTCCCGCGCCAGCAGAGTCCAACTTCTGCGCTCAGACGGTGGACGATTATACGTTCATCGCCAACAAATCCATCGTGCCAGGTCTAGCCGCCGCCCGGTCCACCACTAGGCCGCGTGAGGCTCTCATCTTTTTCAAGGCCGGCGCCTACAGCAGCACCTACGCCATCTCCGTCCTCTGGCAGGGTGTGACCTACCGTTGGCTCTACCAGACCCCCGACAACTCGACGGCGGCCAACGCCCCTTACATCGCCACCAACTTCCTGGCGTCCATCTTCTACCGGGCCATGACTGGGGTGCAGCCTGGTGGAACCCTCAACGGCGCGGTGGGCTCCATCGGCACGGGTGAGGCCGGGACAGGGGTAGTGGTCAAGGATAACTCCGATGGTGGGAGCACCAACCCGGATATCACCGACCTCGGGTTCTCCATGGCCATCAATGGCAACCTGTTGCGGCTCTGGCGGAACGACGGCCAGAACTTCACCATGGATACCTCCGACTCCGTGGGTGATACCTACCTCGTGAGTTTCAAGGATACCGTGCGGTCCTTCTCCGAGCTGCCCAAGGGCGGCTTTGAAGGCTTCCTCCTGAAGGTCAAAGCCAAACCGGGGCAGTCGGAAAACGCGGCGGACTACTGGGTGGAGTACGTCTCCAATACCGCCACCTCCGGCTTCTGGCAGGAGCGTGTTGCCCCTGACGTCCCGGTGCTCCTCGATGCCAGCACCATGCCGCACGCCTTGGTAAATCTCTCCCCGGGGGTCTTCGTGTTCCGGCCTCAGGTCTGGAGCAGCCGCATTGCCGGCGACGGGGTTGATAGCGCCAAGGACCCGGGCTTCGTGGGTAAGCCCATCAAGGACTTGTTCTTCCACAAGGGCAGGCTCGCCATCCTCACGGAGAGCACGGTCGATTTCTCGAAGGCCCGCAACGTCTTCTCCCATTTCCCCGACACGGTCCAGACGCTCCTAGCCGATGCCCCGATAGGCCTTACCCTCTCTGCCTCCGATACCATCGCCCTTCTGCGGCGACACGCCAAGGTGGATGAGAGCCTCTACCTCTGGGCCCAGGGCGCACAGTTCAAGATCAGCGCCGGGCAGAACCCCTTCAAACAGGATACCGTCGAGGCGGACGATAGCACGGCCTATGAGTTCGCCGAGCAATCCAACTTCGCCCGGGTCGGCACCACCTTATACTTCGCCACCGAGCCCAACGAGTTCGCCACCGTGCGTAACCTCGTGTTCTCCCAAGGCAAGGCGGCGGGGGATACCGACATCACCTCCCACATCTCCGAGTACATCCCGGCTGGTGTGCGGCGGTTGGCCCCGAGCGATACCGGGCAAGCCATCTTCGTGCGGACGGATGGAGCACCCAACCGGCTGTTCCTCTACAACTACCTGGTCCAGGATCGAACCGTGGTGCAGTCCGCGTGGAATACCTGGCGCTTCCCGGTGGAGAAGATCATCTGGGCCTCCGTCTACCGCATGGACCTCCTGATGTTGGTCCAAAGGCCAGACGGTGCCATGCTCCTGAAGGTGCCATTGAGTGCCCGCCTGGTGGATGACGAGCCCGGCGCCGAGTACCGTACCCGCATGGACCTCCGGGTACCAGACACCCAGTGTACGGTGACCTACGATGGTGCGGCCGAGGAGACCTCCATCAGCCCTCCTTACGCCATCCCGGCTGGAGACGAGCTGGATTTCATGGTCTCCAGCCGCACCACTACCGGGGCCTATGTGCGAGGCCGGGGGGCTACGATCCTCCGTCGATCCACTGCTGGACGTCTCGTGGTCAAAGGCGATTGGAGCACCACCCCCTTCTACCTCGGGCGGCGCATCAGGAGCGAACGTACGGAGAGCACCTTCTACCTCCGCTCCGAGGCCGGCGTGGTGCCAACTGACAGCATCACCATCAGGGAGTTCAACCTCCGCTACGCTGCCACCGGCTACACCCGGGTAGAGGTCGATATCGGGGCAGGAAGGCCCACCCGAAAGCACGAGACCCGTCACATCAAGGTGGGCACGGCCGAGGGTGTTAGCCGGCCTCCCATCATCTCCTCCGACGTGGTCCGGGCTGTGGTGGACGGCCGCCATGATGAAACCACCGTCACCACCATCAACGACTCCTGGCTTCCCTCCCGCTGGCAGACGGCGGAGTGGCGCTACGAGCCGGTGCTTCGGGCCAGAGTGGGGCAGTCCAGTGGCCAGGGCTAAGGTCCACCTCACGAACCAGACCGACCTCACCTGTACGCTCCTGGATATCCGCTCTGTGGATCGGACGGAATGGGTGCTCGCCTCTGGGCGGCCTTTCGCGCAAGCCTATGAGGCAGTCATCCGCCAGACGTCCTCGTTTACCATCAGGTGTGACGGGGCCCCCCTCTGCACCTACGGCGTCTCCCCCACCGCAGTCCCGGGGGTGGGCCGAGTGTGGATGGTGGCGACTAACCACGGGCAGCGCAACGCCTTCCGGGCCCAGCGGCTCTTTGCGGAAGTTATCGACACCCTCCACCTCAGCTACCCGGTGCTCGAAGCGTGGGCCTACGAGGGCAACACTCTGCACCACCACTGGATGGAGCGCCTCGGGTTCGTCCGGACGGGGGACCGCAGGCTCATGGGCATGGGTGCTCCCTTCCTCCTCTTCACCCGAACCAAGGAGACGCCACCGTGTGCGTAGCCGCCCTGCCCATCCTCGGGCTGGTCATGTCCGCCGCCTCGGCCGCTGTAGGTTTCGCCGCCAAGCAGCAGCAGTACGAGAAGGACGTCAAGCAGTACAACCAGAACTACCAGAACTCCCTCGCCGCCAACCGCGATGAGCAGAAGGGCATTGCCCAGCGCCAGATGCAGGAGGCCCAGGCCTTCCAGCAGAAGGACCACGGGGCAGTCCTACAGCAGGCCGAGAAGTCGGCGGAGGTCTCCGTGGGCGCGGCCGAGGGCGGCGTGGGCGGCCTCTCCGTGGGGAACCTCCTCGGTGACGTGCAGTCCAAGACGGCGCTCAACCGGGAGACCCTGGAGACCAACTTCAAGAACACCGCTGCGCAGCTCCAGACGCAGAACGACGCCTACACCAACAAGGCCCAGAGCCGCATCCAGTCCATGGCCATCCCAACCGCTCCCTCTCCCATGAGCGCAATCGTGGACGTCGCCGGGGCAGGGCTGAAGGCGTTCGGCCAGCCGGGGTCTCCCGGGTAACCCCTAAGGAAACATCATGGCGAGAGCGCCCTATAAGCCGGTCGAGCTATCCGAGGCCCTCCGGCCCGTAGCCTCGCCCGTTGACACCTTCGTCCAGGCCCAGACCCCCTCCCGAGACACCAACCTCCAAGACCTCGCCCGATCCCTCTCGGGGCTGGGTGGGAGCCTGGCGGAGATGGTCGGACAGCGGGACCGCAAGGCGGAGGAGGACGACAAGATCAGGGGCGAAGCTGCCTTTTGGAAGTCCAACGGTCAGGGAGCCGCCGAGGGGGTCGCCTCCGGTGCAATCCCTGCCCAGGCCTCCCCCGCCTTCATGCAGGCCTACAAGCGTCTGGAAGGCGAAGTGGCGGGCGGCCAGTTGGAGCAGAAGTTCGCATCCGCCTACGACACCTGGGAGGGCAAGACCTCGACCGACCCGAAAGCATACGACCAGTTCGTTGGGTCCTTCATCAAGGAGAACCTCAAGACCGAGGACCCCGATATACTCAAGGGCCTCCTCCCGAAGGTGCATCAGGTCGCCGCCAACTACCTTCAGCGGCACATCGGGGACGCCTCCAAGGCGACGATGGCCGGCGCGGTGCAGGCTTCCGTGGCCGCCAATGACCAGGCCATCGAGAACGCCAACACCCAAGGCCTCACCACGAAGCAGGGCACCGATTACGAGGGCGTCTTCGGCACCATCGAGGCGAACCGCGCCAAGATGCTTGGGGTGGGCGGCGACAAGGCCGTCTACGACCAGCAGCTCATCGACGGGGTGACATCGAGCGCCATCAAGCTCCGCGACCCGAAGATACTCGACTTCTTCAATCGTAAGGTTCCCGGCACGGACTACACCTGGGGGAACACCCCTTACGGCCGGGACCAGAAGCAGAAGACCATCGACGCTTTGGAGGCCATGGGCCGTAAGTCCATCGCGGACGAGGAGAAGAAGAACCGGGAGGAGCTGGCCGCCCTCAAGGCCGACACCACCCGGCAGACCATCAAGGCCATCACCAAGAACCCGAACGGCCCCCTCCCGGAAGCCCTCCTTGCCCAGGGCGAGAAGGTGGACCCGGACTTCCGCGTCAACGCCATCACCTGGCGGAACACCATCGCCAAGGCCGGCGGGGTCTCCGACCCTGAGGCCCTGCTCGGGGTCACCTCCGACATCATCAACGGTGGCGGCCTCGGCCGGGTCCAGAAGGCGATGCGGGACGGGGTCTTCAAGAACCCGGCGGACCTCACGCGGGCCTACAAGCTGGCCGAGAGCATGGATAAGGGCGGGGCCGACATCGGCGCCATCATGAAGGGCGGCTCGGCGAAGACCATCCTGGATACCATCAAGGTCCGCACGGCCAACGACAAGGACGCCTCGAAGGTGTTCGATGACGGCTCGGTGTCGCCCGAGGGTCTCCAGGCGCAGACGGACTTCAAGCTCCAAATACTAGCATGGAAGGAAGCCCATCCCACCGCGAACGCCATCGAGCAGGAGAAGGCCATCTCCGGCATCGGGGCGGATATTCTGAAGCGCATCCAGCAGCCTGAGGAGATGGGCGCAGTAGGCTTCGACCGGACGGGCATCGACGGGCCCAACACCTTCGGGGCCAACGCGCCGCCCAAGGCCTTGCCTGAGGACCCTGAGGCCGCCCCGGCGAAGCCAGCGCCAAAGCCCCCGGCGGCTCCCGGTAGGGGGCCAGTCTTCGGGAACCCCTCCGTCACCATGCCCAGCGGGCTACCCGGCGATACCGAGACCCAGGCTCCCGTCACGCCACCAGCCAAGCCAGCAACGCCCCTGGCGCCCACTCCGGCCAAGCCTGCCGCCCCGGTCAACGAGGCAGACGCCGCCGACTGGTTCAACAAGCTCGACCCCGAGGTGGCCAAGAGCATCGAGCTTAAGGCCGCCCAGGAGAAGAAGCCGCTGACGCTGAAGGCCCAAGAGGTCTACCAGCGCGGCATCGAGCGCGGGGTCATCCCGGCGCCAGTCCCTAAGCCCGGCAAGCAGTCATCCATGAAGGCCCCGGACGGCACGCCCATTGAGGCCGCCTCCGTCTCCTCCGAGGTCGGAAAGGCCTTCGAGGACGCCCAGGACGCACCCGCATCCCCCGACACAGTCCGCATGGTCAACGAGGCGTTCGAGCGAGCCTTCAAGACCACCGGCAAACCTCAAGGCAACTATACCGTGGCAACACTCAAGGACGATCCCAAGGCCGCCCACATCCTCGACATGGTGTCGGGACCCGAGAGCGCCGGAAACTACAACGCCTACTTCGGCAATTCCCGGTCCACCAAGGACCTCTCCGCCCTGACCTTGGCGGCCCTAAAGCCCTGGATGGGCAACCGAGGCACCAGGTCCTCCGCCACCGGCCGCTACCAGTTCATGAAGGCGACCCTCTTCGGCGACCCGAAGAAGCCGGGTGATACGGGGCTGGTGGGTGAGATGGGCATCTCCATGTCCCAGAAGTTCACCCCCGAGCTTCAGGACCGCATGGCCATCAAGCTCCTCGAAAGGCGCGGCTACCTGCGCTGGAAGGCGGGCACCATGTCCGACACCCAGTTCGCCAACAACCTGGCCATGGAGTGGGCGGGCCTCCCGAACATCGGAACGGGGCGGAGCCACTACGACGGCGATGGGCTCAACAAGAGCGGTGTCACCCCCGGCGCCGTGCTCGCCTCCCTCCGCCAGGCCGGCTCCATGCCCGGTGCCCAGATACAGCAGGTAGCCTCCCAGGCCGCTACGCCCTCGGGCTCGGTGGGCTCGGCCATCCGCCGCATGTTCCAGGGCATCTTCAACCGCAAGCCCACCACCCGCGCCTAAGCGCCAGGAGCCCCTATGACCCTCGAAGAGCTAGAAGCCTTGGAAGCCCCTGCGGCTCCGGGTACTCCCGCCGTGCCCGTGGTGGCCCCGCCAGCGGCCTCTTCGGGGGTCACTGCCCCAGTTGTGCCCGCCTCGTCGGAGAGCCCTGAGGGAGCATCGCCGGCCGCCTCCGGTCCGCAGTACGATCCCACCCAGCCCCGCGATAGTGCCGCACGGTATGACACCACCGGCCAGATTGGCGGGGCCATCGTCACGGGTGCCGCCAAGTCGATCTACGAGACTAAGGACTTCCTCTTCGGCAAGCCTGAGGAGGGCGACAAGTCCGACCTCAGGCAGGGCATCGAGCGCCTCGACAAGTCCCTGCGTGACGCCTCACCGGCCAACTCTTTCGTGTCGGGTCTCTCCCAGTTCGCCACGGGGATGCTCGGAGCAGGTAAGATCGCCCAGGGCGCCAAGCTCATCCCCGGGGTGGCTGGTGCGGTCGGCGCTGTGGAAGGCGTCAAGGGCGGCGGTGCGGTCCTCCAGTCCGCCAAGGCAGCGGCGGTGGGCGCAGTGGCGTTCGATCCGAATGGCCCCCGCCTGTCCGACCTCGTGCAGAAGTTCCCCGCCCTGCAGAACCCCGTGTCCGCCTTCCTCGCCTCGGCGCCGGGAGACAGTGCGGCCTTGGGTCGGGCGAAGAACGCCCTGGAGAGTATCGGCGTGGACGTGGCGCTGGCCGGGGTCTTCGCCGCCTCCGTGGCCGGCTTCAAGGCCCTCAAGTCCGGCGACCAGGCCGCCATCCAGGCGACCCAAGGGGAGCTGGCCCAGGCCCTCGTCCACAAGGACGCCAAGCTGGCCATCAGCAAGGGCGATGCGGAAGCGGTCGAGGCTCTCCGCCAGGAGCACCCCGTAGCGGTGGCCCAGGCGGAAGAGGCGATGAACCCGATCACCGTCAAGCCCGATGGCACCGGCGAGGTCACCCTCCCGGAGCAGGCAGTCACAGCGGGGGAGAAGCTCCCGGTGGAGACCAAGGACGTGGCGCAGCAGGCCGCCCAGGCGGAAGGCTCCCAGGTCCAGCGGGTGGATAGCCCGACCCAAGGCGCCGGAGAGGCTGGCCTTCCGCCCCGCCCTAAGCTCATCGGGGTCTCCGAAGAGCAAGTCTCCAAGCTGGTGGCCGATGGGATCGAAGACACCACCCAGATCATGGGCCCGGGCGGCTGGGAAGGCGCCATCGACCGTGGCTACAAGTTCGGTGATGGCGGGAGCATCCCCTGGCAGAAGTTCGCCCGGGTGACCCAGGACGGTCCCGACCCCCTCGACTTCATGGTGGCCCGCATCGCGGACGACCTCTCTGGGCCGCTTGCCAAGCTCAAGGGCGGCGATGCCCAGGGTGTCATGGGGGACGCCCAGATGGAGCGAATGATCGCCCAGCGGGTGCAGCTCTGGAACGAAGACCCTCAGGCCCTCGCCACGGTCCTCGCCGAGGCCGGCAAGAACGCCAAGACCATGAGCGCCAACATGGAGGCGGGCTTCCTGGTCGCCAACCGAGTGATGACCGACCTCCTCAACAAGCGGTCGCGGGTCGCCCTCGGGATGACGGAGGAATGGGGTCACGACATCAAGGCGGCCCGCGCCGATCTTGAGGAACACCTTCAGGTCGCCGCTACCGTGTTCGGCCACGCGCAAGCCATGCGGGGTTCCGCCGGCCGGGCGATGCGCCGGATGCACTCCGAGTTTCAGCCCGACTTCGAGATGATTAACTCGATGAAGTCCCTGGACGACGTCAAGTTCTTCACCCTCTTGGATAGCGTCGGGCACGACATGGCGGTGGCCGCTCGCCTCGCCAAGCCCTCCCTCTGGAAGCGCATCAAGGACGACGCCTCCTATCTCTTGGTGAACAACTTGCTCTGGGGCTTGCGGACCCACGCCGTCAACACTCTCACGAACTCCTACATGATCCTCTCGCGGCCGGCGGAGAGGGCCATCGGGTTCTCCATCCAGGGCGACCTCACCAAGGCGGCCGACCACTGGCGACAGTACGGCTACCTGAAGACGGCCATCTCCGAGAGCTGGCGGGATGCCGTCCAGGCCTGGAAGATCGGCGACAGTATCATCGAGCCTCACAGCATGGAGGTCTTCGCCTCGGGCACCACCGATGGGCGGGGCACCAACTGGGCCGCCGAGGGCTTCAAGCAGTGGGACAGCATCCCGAACGTCCTCACGAACGCCTACACAGGCTTCATGAAAGCGGCGGGGCTCCCCACCCGGACCCTCGGTGCCATGGATGAGTTGGCCAAGCAGACCACCTACCGCTCGAAGGTGATGGCCAACGCCCATGCAGACGGGCTCCAGGCGGGGCTCGAAGGGCCGGCGCTGGCCACCCACGTCCGCAAGACCCTCTTCGACAGCTTCGATGATGCCGGGCGGGCCGTGGATGTGAACGCCCTGGAAGAAGCCAGCACGGCTACCTTCCAGCAGGACCTTCTCGCGGGCTCCTTTGGCAAGTCGATGCAGAACATGGTGGCCAACCACGAGCTGCTCCGCTTCGTAGTGCCGTTCATCAAGACGCCCACCAACGTCTTGCGGATGGGCTTCAAGCTCACCCCGGGCCTCAACATGCTCCAGGCCGAGTACCGCTCGATGATCCGGGGCGACATGGGGCAGGAGAAGCAGGCCCAGGCTATCGGGCAGATGGCGATGGGGACGCTCTTCATGGGCACCGCCGCCACCCTGGCAGTCGAGGGCCGCATCACCGGGGGCGGGCCCAGCGACCCGAAGAAGAAGGCCGCCCTCATGGCGACCGGGTGGCAGCCCTACTCCGTCGTCCTGGCCAACGATGATGGATCCAAGACCTACGTCAACTTCGGACGCTTCGACCCGGTGGCCATGCCCTTGGGGATCATCGCCGACATCATCGACGTGGCCTCCCGGGATAGCGAGAGCGACGGGGCGGCCGAGAAGGCGCAGGAGATGGCCGCTGGTCTCCTCCTCGGGCTGGTCAAACAGCTCGGCCAGAAGACGTACCTCAAGTCCCTTAGCGACACGATCAACGCCATCGTGGACCCGGGCGAGGACTTCAAGGGCGGTAAGATGGGCAAGGCCATCGGGCAACAGGTCACCAACTTGGTGCCGTTCTCCTCGGGGCTCCGCTTCGTCAACCCGGACCCGAACCTCAGGGAAACCCGGGGCATCCTCGACAAGGTCATGAGCACCATCCCCGGGCTCTCCGAGCGGCTCCCCGCCAAGATGGACGTCTTCGGGGACCCCCTCACGGTCCACAAGGGCCTCTGGGTGGATGGCGAGAAGACCGCCGTGGACGCCGAGGTCCGCCGGATGATCGATGAGGACGGCCACTCCATCGGCCCGCCCAACCCCTCGCGCACCGGGGCGGACCTCAGGGACGTCCAGATGAAGGACGGCCGGAATGCCTTCGAGGTCTACCAAGAGCTGGCAGGCCATCCGCCCGGAGTCCGGTCCATGAAGGATGCCGTGGCGAAGATCATGAAGACGGCGGCTTACCAGAAGGCCCCGGACGGCGACGAGAGCATCAAGGGCACCAAGCTCTCCATGCTCACCGGCACCATCAGCAAGTACCGCGAGGCCGCCTTCAAGCGGCTCATGGCTGACGAGAACGTCCGTGCGGCGGTCCACAAGCACAACCTCGACCAGAAGAAGGCGGTGGCAGCGGCATACGCCAAGCCCGCCCCTAATGCCCAGCAACAAGGCGCCGATGCGCTCACCTCACTTGGCAAAGCCTTCGGCGTTCCGCTGGGAGGCGCCAACCCATAGGGACCCCTAGATGCCGTACAGCTTCCGGGTAACGCCGGCCGGAGGAGACACCAACGTCTTCCCGGTCCCGTTCCCGCTCCTCCGCAAGGTGGACCTGCAAGTCCAAGTAAACGGGGTGGTGACCCCCTTCGTCTTCCTCACTGACGGTTCGGTCCAGCTTCAGGTCTCGGCGGCAAGTCTGGCCGGGAAGATCGTCCGGGTGATCCGCAACACGCCCCTGACATCACCCATCGCCACCTTCCAACAGGGTGGGCTCGACGCGGTGGACCTCAACGATGTCGCCAAGCAGTCCCTCTACGCCGCCCAGGAGGTGACCGACCGGGCCCTACAGCTCACGGGGGACCTCTCCTACGATGCCCTGGGCCACCGCATCATCAACGCGGGTGACCCCGTGTCGGACCAGGATGTCGCCACCAAGCACTGGGCCTTGACCTCCGCAGACTCCAGCGTTGCCCGGGCACTCACGGCGGCGGAACGGGCGGAGGCTGCAGAGGCCAGCGTCGAGGATACGGCCCTCATCCGGCATGACGTCACCATTCTCCAACTCGCCGTGGCGCCGGTGGACGGCCGGCTCGATGCGCTTGAGGCGTCATCCCAGCAGGGCCTCGTCAAGCGCCAGACGTGGGCGGAAATACTGGCGCTCACCCCCCAGGCCAACGTCACCTACGAGGTCCTCTCGGGCGACACCGGGTTCCATGCGGGTGTGGCGGGCGAGGACGGCTTCAACCCCGACACGGGCCTCGTGCCCAACAAGGGCCAATACCGACCCACCGGGACGACGCCAGCCTACCACCGGATCGGGCCCAACAGTGCGGAGGCCGCCGCCAAGGCGTTGGAGGCTTCCCTTGCCAGTACACCTCTCGGCGAACTTCCCACCGTCCAGCTCTCGTACATCGACGCCGCGACTGGACGGCTCACCTTCTTGTCTGCGGATGACTCCGCGAGATACCTTCGGGAGACCTCTGTGGAGCCGACCACTGTTCATACGCTTACTGTAACGGCGACCAACACCAGCAACGTTCTGTTGGGGGACGACCCCCTCCGCCGTGGCCTCGTGGAGGTCCGCGCCAACCCCGCCCCCGGGGCCCCGGGCGTAGACCTCGCCATCCGTGGCGAGGGTGGGCCTGCGGCGTTCGGCGGCGACGGCTCCTTTCCACAGGAGGACGGCCAATGGGCTTACCACGACTTGGGAACGGGCGTTGGTAGCTTCGTGGCCAAGTACGCGGGGGAGACCGACCTCACCAAGTCCTGCACGGCCAAGGTCCTCCTCCGCTTCCGCAGGGCCTCGGCGTCCCCGCCGCCTCCTGTGTCAAAGGCAGACATTCTCTTCTCCCAGTGGGCCGATCCGACCCACGATGCCTACAAGGCGTGGCTCCGCGAAGAGCTGGACGAGATGCAGGCTATCGGAGACGACCTCCTCTGGGGCGCCTGGTATCGCCCGGCCGCAACCAAGGCCAACACCGAGGTCAACCTGCTCAACCCGACCGGACGGCGCTTCACCTGGCGCGAAGGTGCGGGCAGCGTACCCATCGTCTTCCGCCCCTACAAGAACGCCCAAGGCAATGGCGTAGACCAGAACATCGACACCAACTTCCTGCCCGGCGACCTCAACATGGTTACCAACTCCCACGCGCTGGGAACCCGGGCGGACAGCACCACGGCCTTCAGCTCCGGCACGCCGATGATTGCGTCCAACCTGATGTTCCTCCAGCCCAACCGCTCGGCCACCGTTCACGGCTTCGGCTCGGGCACGGGTCTGGAGACAAACCCAGGCCCCCTCGGCGTCTACATCGGCCTCAGCCGGAACAACGACACGGACTTCCACGAGTTCATCGACAACGCGATGGTCAAGGTGGCGGTCCGCGCACCGTCCCCTCTGGTCCCCCGGAGCATCAAGATGATGTCAGGCGCCGGCGTGGTGGGTTCCTCCGACTTCTCGCCGCTCCCCTGGGCCGGGGGGTGGGCAGGCCCGGGTGTCGATGACGCCGCGATGATCCGCATGATTGAACGCAACAAGCGCGGCGATGCCGTCTGCGCTTTGATCCCGGTGACCTGATATGGCCAAGACAGGCGTATTCATCTGGTCCACCACCTCGTCCTCTATCCTCGCCGCCCGACGCGCTTCCCTTATGGGCATCGACGCCACGGTGGTGGGTGCGTGGCCTCGCTTCGGCGAGATGTTCGCCACCGGCCTAAGCCAGACCGACCGCGAGGTTATATCCGGCAGCGCCAATTACTGGGGCCTCCAGAAGGAGGTCTATATGCGGGCCGGCGACAAGGCCGGGCGGAACGGGGCGAACCCCGACCTCGCGAACTCCAACCGACTCCAGACCATCTTCCCGTCCGTGGAGTCCTCCGAAGCTATCCTCAGGGAGTGGTTGGAGAGCGCCCCCGAGGCTACCATGGTGGAGGGCAAGCGCCGGGGAAAGATCACCTGGCGCCTCAACGCGCCGCTCGAAGCCGTCACGATGGAAGGCAACGTCATCACCTCGGTGACGTGCGGCGGCGTGGTCTACGAGGCCCTAAACTTCCTCGACGGCTCCGACGAGAACGACCTAGCGAAGATGGCAGGGATGCCTCTGCGTATCGGCCGCGAGAGCCGTGCGGTCACGGGCGAGAAAATTGCTGGGGCCACGCCAGTGCAAAGCTGGCGCCTGGTGGGCGTGGACCCGGTCACCGGGAACCGACTCAAGGGGCTCCTTCCGAGGCCGCGTACTGCCATCGGCGGTGCCGACCACTCCATCATGGCCTACAATACCCGGACGATCATCACGGATGCTGACGACCGGATACCCTTCGCGGATGCCGTGATCCCCGGCTACGATCCCGAGGCGTACGTCAAGAAGCAGTTCGCCATCGCGGTCCTTCAGAACCGGAAGGAAATCCCCGGGGCCTTCAACGACGTCCTCCAGCCCGTCAAGGATGGCCGCAACACCTACGACATGAACTCGGCGGGCATCCCCTACGGCAACAACTCCGTGGGCGACATGTTCGAATGGCACAACGCCAGCTTCGCCCGCCGCAAGGAACTCTACCGGGACTACATCTATCGGACGGCGGGGCTCTTCAAGTTCTTCGCCTCAGACCCCCGTGTCGCGGCGGCGCTGCCCGAGATGGTGGCCGACATCCACCGTTACGGCATGGTGCCCGGTCTCTGGCCCGACAGCCCCGTCCCGGGTTGGCCGCCGATGATGTACGTCCGCGAGAGCTTCCGCCTGGAGGCCCAGGTCATGCTCACCGAACACGATGTCTACGGGCCGGTTCGGATGGTTCAGCATCCTATCACCACCTATGGCTACCACCAGGACCGGCACCCCGCCGGCCAATGGGTGGACTCCCGTGGCCTCTACGTCACGGAGGGCAACCAGGACCTTGAGCAGGGCGTGGAGGTCGGCCTCCTCATGCCCTGGGGATGTATGAAACCGCCCCTCGGCCGCTGTAAGAACCTCCAAGTCCTTCGCGGTATCGGCGGGACTATCCTCGGCCGGACCAAGATGCGCATCGAGATCACCATGTTTAAGATGGCTGATGCGGCGGCTATTGCCTGCGCAACCGCAGAGCAGGCGGGCATGTACTCCAACGAGATCGACTACGTCACCCAGTTCAGGCCCGCGCTACTTGCTGCCGGCGCCGTCCTCACACTGCCGGGGCTCTAAGCATGGCCAGCTCTCCCATCATCGCCCAGCGCTCCACCAAGAGCGGGGGCACCACCACGCTCGGGGCGGAATACGTCATCGGGCCCGGCTTCGGCATCCTCATGGGTGACAAGTTCGGTGCAGCGCCCGGAGAGATCATTCTAGAGGGCGCCCTCGTGCCCCTCACCCCCATGAATGGCAAGAACCAGATGCCTACCATTGGCACCCTCGACCTCAACTGCGTGCTTGGTCGGGCCGTCATCGACGCCTCATCCAGTGCTGCCGTCCGGTTCGATGTGGCCAGCGGGATGTTCGGATGCGTTTTCACCCACGTCACCTTCAAGCGATGCTCAACGCCTCTCGGAGCCGGGCAGACCGGGCGCCTCTATACGACTGGCCCTGTGTCGGGCGTGTGGTCTGAGGACGCCGCCATCATCCCGGACACCATAATTGGAGGCATGGAGTACTACGATATCAAGCGGACCAAGGCCTACGAGAAGCTCAGTGAGCCCGCCTACCTTTGGTATCGCCCGGTTGCCGGCCTCGGCCCAGCCGGGTCCACCATCGTTGTGGAGGCCTGGGGTGACCCCGAGTGGTTCACCAATATGGTGACCCCGGCCCCCTTCTAAAGGAACCAGCGCACCCGTAATGGACGAGCACGAGCACGAGGCACCTCCCGCCCGAAAGGGTAGGGGGAACGCCATCCTCACGTACGAAACCGTAGACGACATCAAGACCCAGCTCACCAGGGTCATCGTCACCCTGGAGAGCATCACGGCGAACCAGGACCGGCACGATGCGGGGCACAAAGACCACGAGTCCCGGCTCCGCGTCCTGGAGGCCCAGCTCATCGGCTTCATGGCCGGTGCCACCGCCACCCGCACCACCCAGGTCGAGGCCAAGGGCGACTTCAAGTGGGCCTGGGCGGCCCTCTTTACGATCATCGGCGCTGGGTTCTCCCTGGCCGGCTTCTTCATCAAGCACTGAGGGATCACCGTGGCCGACGACCCCGATAACACCGACAAGGACCTCCTCAAGGCGGCCTTCGAGGCTCTGGAGGGCAAGTCCCTCATGGAGCTGCTCGAAGCCGGCCAGGTGGCCTTGGTGCGCAACCTGGTGGCCGCCGCACAGGCCGGGACGATCTCCCACCAGGAGGCCGGCGTGCTTCGCAACCTGCTCCGCGACAACGGGATGACCATGGGTCTACCGCCGGGGGGCATGAAGACCATCGAGCACGAGCCCCCGAGGGCCCTGCCGAGTTTCTCCAAACCCGACTACGAGGAGTAGCCCATGTTTACGATTTCTCTCAAGGACGGCCCTTCCCTGGGCCAGTACGGTACCGAGGCCGAGACAGCGGCGGACGTCAAGGCGGCCCTCGCGGGCTTCTCTTCGATCATGACGGGTCCGGGGGTCTACGTCTTACGGCGCGAGGCGACCGGCCTCCCCCTGGCGACGGTCAAGCTCACTGACGTGGCCGGAATGCTCACGGTCGAGCCGATGGTCCCGAACTTCCGAGTGGACGTCGAGCTGCTCGGAGAAGGGGCAACCTGGACGGTCGGTACCTTCGATAGCCTCGCGGATGCCCTTGTGGCGGTCGAAGATCGCGGCGGGAACCGTGACCAGAAGCCCGAGACGGAGGTGGTCTACCGGATCACCGATACGGCGCAATCTGGCCTCTTGATCGCCACCGTGAGCTTCCCGCCGAAGGGCCCCCTGGCCGTGGTGGAGCCGGCGACGTCCGCCGTCTAAGCAACCCTGCGATACCCACAACCAACGCCCCCGGCCGCCGTAAGGTAGTCGGGGGTTTTTCGTTTGCCCGGAGAACACCATGCCTAAGTTCATCAAGCTCACCGGAAGTGATGGCCACCTCATATGCCTCAACACCGCCCATGTGGTGGCGGTCGAGGACTACACGGGCGAGGGCCGGGAGACCAACACCTGCATCCTCGTCACGCTCGGCCTCAAGGCCGTGGCGCACTACGTGATGGAGCCGGCATCGACCGTCACCGCCGCCCTTCTCGATGGCTAAGATCATCGACCCCCTCAAGGCTCTTCAGGCCGATCGTGAGGCCCGCTCGGAGCCCATGGCGGCGGAGGTCGCGGGGGCACGGAAGAAAACGGCCAGGAGACCCGCTGGCGGCCCTGTAGCCGGCCCGGCGCAGTCCTCGGCACCCACGGTGGTCCCGGCGGCGGACGCCTATCAGCAGGCCCTCAAGGACGACTTCAGGGCGTTCCTCACGGTCCTCTGGCGCCACCTCCTCGGCAACGATCCTAACCCCATCCAGCTCGACATGGCGTACTGGCTCCAGCATGGGCCCGACCGCGCCATCACCATGGCCTTCCGAGGGTTCTCCAAGTCGTGGATCACCGGGGCCTACGCCCTGTGGCGCCTCCTGCGGAACCCCCAGGAGAAGATACTCGTGGTCTCCGGCTCGCTTACCCGCGCCGTGGCCACCACCAACTGGTGCCTGCAGCTAATAATGACGATGGACGAGCTGAAGCACCTCGCCCCGAAGCCCAACCAGAGGCAATCCTCCAAGGCCTTCGATGTGGGCCCGGCGAACCCCGACCAGAGCCCGAGCTTTCACGCCTTGGGCATCGGTGGCCAGATCGTCGGTTTCCGTGGCGACTGCATCATCCCGGACGACGTGGAGACGCAGACGAACTCCCTCACGGTCCTCATGCGGGAGAAGGTGCAGGAGGCGGTGAAGGAGTTCGATAGCGTGCTCAAGCCCGGGGGCGTCATCAAGTTCCTGGGCACGCCGCACGACGAGGACTCACTCTACAACGCCCTCTCCAAGCGCGGCTACGAGACCCGAATCTGGCCGGCGCTCTACCCGAACCAGGAGCAGCTCAAGAAGTACGGCTCGAAGATCGCCCCCTACATCACTCAGGTCCTCCGCAGGGACCCGGGGCAGGTAGGGCAGTCCACGATGCCGATGCGGTTCCCGATGGACGACCTCAACAAGCGCCTCCTCTCCCTGGGCCGCTCCGAGTTCGCCCTCCAGTTCATGCTCGATACGAGCCTCTCCGACCGCGACAAGTACCCGCTCAAGGTGCGGGACCTCATGGTAATGTCGCTGGACCAACGCGTGGCGCCCGAGGTTGTCTCGTGGTCCGGGGATGCCGAGCACAGGGACACCACGCTGCCCTCTATGGGTTTCGAGGGCGACTTCTGGCAGAAGGCCCTCTACGATCCCACGGGCCCCAGAGCGCCCTACACGCGCATTGAGGCGGCCCTCGATACCGCAGGCACCGGCAAGGATGAGGTCTGCCTGGCCATCGTGGCCGAGCTGAACGCCACCATCTTCCTCCTGCACCTCTGGGCGGGCCACGGCGGGTACGACCTGAAGAACCTTCGGGAGATCGCCAGGGCTTGCGTCCGGTTCCGCGTGGGCAAGCTTACGGTGGAGGACAACTTCGGCGATGGCATGTTTACCGCCCTCCTGGCCCCCGTGCTGGAGGACGAGTGGAAGAAGGCCAACAAGGTCCCCGGAGCCATCCATGGCGGAACGGAGATCGCTGGCGTCAAGGCGTCCAACCAGATGGCCAAGGAGAAGCGGATGCTCTCCGTGCTGGAGCCGGCCGCCCAGTCCCACCGCATCGTCGTCAATCGGTCCGTCATCGAGTGGGACCAGCGGTCCATCGACACCATCGACGGGGAAGACACCCGCCACCGCTACCGCTGGGGCTACCAGTACACCCACCTCACCCGAGATAAGGACAGCCTGCACCACGATGACCGCGTGGATGCCTTTGCGCTGGCCGTGGGCGGCTTCGCGGACGTCCTAGGCGTAGACCCCCAGGTTATGGCGACGAGGGCCTCAGAGGACCGCATGGACGAGGAGTGGGAGAAGCTCTTCGGGCCTGATGACGGCGAGGATGAGAACGGGATGCCGACCTTCGGGAGAGGCGACAAGCGGGCTGAGGGCCTGAAGATACAGAAGCGGTGACTCGCTAAGTCATTGATAATGCGTGGCTTGTAGAACCCTCCTTATATGAGGAAGGGGGACATCCAGGGGCCCTAGGTGTTCCCATACAGACCCCCTCTCCAGCTCTACCCTCACCCCTGCCACTGCCATCACCCCCTGCTTCCTTGGTGGGACACCCTGTGCTGCCCCTTGGCGCAATGTCACCCACTTGGCCCACCCCTTGGGTAGCAGGGCGGAGGGGAACCACCCCATGCCCCACACTTCCCTGGCCGTCTCCCTGGCTCACCCCCTGGTTTACACCCTGGTCACCCTACTCGTCTCCCTGTTTCCCCTCCTGGTCCCCCTATGGCTCACCCGCCGGGCCGGGAGGAGGAAGGTCCACCCCATCACCCCACCCGAGGAACCCCACACCCCATGATGACCCTACTCCGCCTCGCCTACCTGTTTGCCTGGCTCCGTCCCTGGGTTTCCGCCAAGCTCACCCCCTACCCCCTGGCGCTGCCGATGGTTGACCAGGTGAAGGCCGCATTCCCCGATCCCAAGGCCGGCATCCCGGTTCTCCTCGCGGTGCCTCCCGGCGCCTCCCGCTCCCCCAACGAAGGGGTCCGCCTCCACGGTGTCCTCGTGAACGACCGGCTCGCCTCCGGGTAGTCCCGATGCTCCCAAGCCTCATCTGGCGATGCTCCCAGGGGTCACGCACTTCTGGGGTCAGACCACGTGCAACGGATCAGAGTTTCCCCCCTATGCCTCGCCCGGGTGCGCCTGATATCGCGCGTAAGGTGGGGGTAGGGGGCCTAAAGCAGGGGTCGAGGGGGCTAACCTGTTGAGAAACCAGGGAATGAATGTCCTTAGGGGAGGACATTTGGGGGCTTGGAGGGGCCTGGGGTAGGGCCTGAGGCAGGGGGCATGGGGTGGGAAATCCTCGCACACCACCATGAGATACCATCAGTGCGCACCAAGTCGGTGACATTGCGCCAAGGGGTCTGGCCGGGCCTGATGCCCGACCTCATGCCATCACCATGGCGTCCCAGTGCAAGCCTTACGCATGGCCGTGATGGCGCTCTGGTTGGTGGTGCCGAACCGCATGATGGTGGCATCAGGTAGCCGCATGGTCGGCGTGCAGGCCTCATTGAGGTGCCGCTCTAGGCCTTCCACCTGGTGCAACAGGAAGAGGAAGGCGACGATGGCGACCAAGGCGAGGGGATGGGCCTGTATGAACCCGGTGCCTGCCCTCCAGTAGTGCCGCGCGTAAGCCGCAAGCATGGCTACTGCGCCTGCCGCTGGGTCTGGCGTACCGTGGTGGGGAGCTTTTCCTTCACATGCGCCTCTAGAACCAGCTCCACGTATTGCGTGAGGTTCCGCCGGTCCTTCTCCGCCATCCGCTCCAAGTCTGCCTTTAGCTCGGGCGGCAGGCGCAGGGTGAAGGGTACTCTGGCCATAGGGTGCGACGTCCTGCCACAGTCAACTAGGTGCGATTAGGTGCGGATCGGTGTTGACCGGTGCGAACCGCTCTGACAACTTAGTGACACGGCCGGCGGACAGCAAGACGCGCACCGCCTGGCACCGCCTCCCACCCACTGCCATCCGCGCCACAACCCACCTCAGGGAACGACACGTCATGTCCACCACCGCAGACACTATCACCCTCCCGAGTCACTGGGCGTCCTTCCTCATCAACGGGGATGCTTCCGGTCTCGATGACGGCGAACAGGAGCGCATTGAGGCCCACTTGAAGGGCGTCCCCGGTCACATCGTGGGTGTCGAAGAGGGAAGCGAGCGGTTCACCTGGTGCTACGCGATGTACGGCGGCGACGCTCGCGGAGGGGGTGTCGCGGACTACACCATTCTGCGTGACTCCTGACGCTCCGCCTTGAGGCCTTCAGCAAGTCGAGGGCCTCACACGGAACGCCAGTTCCTCTGGAACGCCATCCCGGCTCCACACTCCCACCGAGCACCCGAGCAACTCCAATGCGCTTCAGGACTGTCCGCCGCGCCCTCATTGAGGCCCGTTACTTCCGCAAGACCTACGGAATGCCGGGCATGAAGTACCGCGCACAGGCAGACTTGTGGAAGCGCGGGGTCTTCCAAGTCGCGGCCTACAGCCCGAACGGTGTCTTCCTCGCCTTCATCTAGCCCTCACCCTCGATAGACCTGGAGCAAACCCATGAATGACTATATCCTCACCTCCCTTGCGAGCTTCCTCAACGACAATCCCACCTCACCTTTCCAACGCGGCTACCTCGCGGCACTGCTTGAGACTGCCAGGGCGGCGGGATTAGCGGACCACTCCACCTACCAGGCGGCCCAGGCGCTCCTGCTCTGACGCCCCGCCTTGAGGCCTTCCCACCCGGAGGACCTCACACGGGACGCCAGCCGTCACCCACCCGCCACGCCTTGGAGCCCGCACCCGATGATGACCGCTCGCACCGCTTCCCTCACCTCCGCTGAAGCCTACGCCATCGCCTCCGAATGGGGCTCCTACGTCTCGGCGGGCGATCCTGGCGCCTGCCTCTACGGCTTCCGCAAGGGCGACGGTCGGCCGGTCTCCGGGACGCACCGGGCCGCCTGCATCGAGTACATCGACGGCACCTTGCTGAAGTGGACAATGTGGGAGTTCGCAACGGCCCAAAGCCCCACGGCGCGGCACGCTGCCTTGAAGGATTGGCGGTCCCTGATACTGCTCCGCCGCTACCTGCTTACTGCCCCGGAGTGGGTGCCTACTCGACAGGCCGTGCGCCGCTCAATGGAACACCGGGTGGCAGCTTGAGATGTCGGCCTTTGACATCTGACGCTCCGCCTTGGGGCACCCCCGGGTGCCTCACACGGAACGCCAGTCCTCACGGAGTATCCGACCCGGTGGCCTCAAGTGCTCGAAGCCTCCGATAAGTCCGCGCAACTAAGATGCCACACCCTCGACCCCATATACTAAAGGCCCACGCAATAACGCTTGCAACCGTACAACTGCGTACGTAGTGGGTGTGGCATACCAGAAGCCACCCAGACGCTCCGCCTTGAAGCCTTCAACCTGAAGACCTCACACGGAACGCCCGGAGCGCCACAGGAAGTTATGCACACCTAGGGATATTTCCCTTGATGTTCTCTTTTTGTTCCGCCACGATGCCTCCGCCTGCCCATCCTCCCACCCAACGGATACGAGCCCAAATGACCGATCAGACCTCTTCCAACGTCGTCGCCCATCCCGCCAGCGAGCGCACCGCCCTCGTTCACAAGACGGACCACGAAGGCGTCCTCATCATCAACGCTCTCGACGGCCGCATCACCATGCCCCTGATGGACCGCCCGGAATGGGCCGATGGCTACGCGGTGGCTCTCCTCAGCGAGCGTCACGGCTTCTACGCCACCCGCCTCGGCGCCCAGTACGCAGACGAGCACAAGTTCCCGGAGGCCTTCAACGTGGCCGACCTCGCGTGGCTGGTGGTCAACGAAGACCAGGACCTCGTGGAGATCGACGCGGACAGCGAATACCGGATGGACGTCCTCGCGGATGCTTTCGGCATGGACCGGGAGGCCGGCGCCATCACCGGCAAGGACCTGACGGAGATCGAACTCTCCCTCGACCGGACCCGCACCGAGGGCGAAGTGGCCGCCCTGGAGACGGCCCAGGAGCACGGCTTCGGATCGGCCACGAAGGACGGCACCAACGGATAAGTGCCCGGGCACATCAAGAAGCAAGAGGGGGCCTCCGCAAGGGGGCCCTTTTGCTTTGGCATAGGGTAGAGGCAGTGTTTCCAGAGCTGGCTCCAGACTTCCCAAGAGGACCAGACCCTATGCCAAAGCAAAAGGATACCGTACCGCCGGAGCGGGACTGCCGAACACTAGACGAGGCCTTGCGGGAGACCGCAGTGGCCAAATGGCAGGGCAGGAGGTGCTATGCCACGAACATGAGCCAGGCCTCGCAGGCTATTGGCTCCCTCGCTTACGAGTGCGGGGTTTTCTCTCGGAGTATCACCATAGGCCACGCTACCCCAGAGGCCATCAAGCGGGTCACCGCCGGCTGGTACAAGAAGGGCCTCGCCCCCGCCACGATCAACAAGCGGCTCAACTGCCTGTCTGCCATGGGCGTGAGCGTCGAGGGTTGCCGGGTGCGTGAACCCAAGGTGCTCAAGTGGTGGCTCAAGCCGGTGGATGAGGAGCGGGTCTGTGCATGGCTCCGTGCCCGTGACGACTTCACGGACTTCACCGTGGCCAACCTCATCGAATGGACCACACGCACCGGGCTCCGGGTCGAGGAGAGCCTAAGGCTCAAATGGTCCGACTTCAGCCAAGACCGCCGCGAGGTCACCGTGCCGGGCCTGAAGACCAGCTCGGCGCAAGCCACCCTACCGTTGAGCGCCGAGGTGACCGCACGGTTGCTATACACCTCCGCCTCCAACGGCCCGGTCTTCGCCATCGCCTACCGGGACCTCCTGGACGTGTGGTCTGAGGTCCGCGCCGAGTTCGGCTGGCAGGACGACGCCACGGCCACCCTCAAGGCCCTCCGCCGCTCGGCCGCACGCCACCTCCACATCACCAAGGGAATGCCCCTGGCGATGGTCCAGGCCTACCTCCGCCACGAGGATATCGAGACCACCCTAGGCTACCTGCGCCTCACCGGCGGCTACGGCACCGAGGAGATGCGCAAATGGCTGTGATGCGAGCCCTCGCCGGCATCCCGGTGGCCCGCTCCTACGCCCGCGAGGACGAGGACGGGAACCTCATCCGGGTGGTGGTCTACCGCGAGCCGGCATCGGGCCGCTGCGTCCAGGTCACCACGCCCGTCCAACCCATGACCCCGAAGAGGAAGTGACGCCATGACAGCCACAGAGACCTTCGGCACCGGCAAGTTCACCTTCACGGTGACCAAGGCGGCGTCGATCCCGGAGCCCGTGAAGCCCGCCCCGAAGGTGCCTCAGGGCCTACCCTTCAAGGACTGGTTCGAGACGGCGGAGCACGCGGATCACATCTTCGTGCCGAGTAGCTTCTGGACGGCCCCGAAGGAGGAGGGCGGGCGCGGAGCCAACGTGGCGGCCGACAAGGTGAACGCCTACGCCCGCAACAAGATACGCGAGCAGTTCAACACCTGGCGGGACAAGGCCAAACCTGCAGACGGCGGGGCCAACCCGAGGGATGCCTGCAAGCTCTCAATCTTTCCGAGGCGTGCGGGGGATCGGATGGACGGGGCCTCACCGCCCTTTGCGGAGGACGGGCTTTCTCTGTTTTTCGTCCAGTCGGCGGGTACCGGCGCCCTTTAGCTGAGACCACCAGCCCTTATCGACCGCCTCCGCAGGGACCTCAGGGACCTTGTCGGAGGCTTCGCCAGTAGGAGGCCCGGCTACCGGACCGCCTGCGCCTATACCTTCCTCAGGACCCTGGCTCGCCATGCTCTCCGACCCACCCGTGTTTGAGACCGTAAACCCCGTCCTACGAGGCCCAGCGCACCCCAAATGGGAGCACCAGGTCGAGATGGAAAGAGGGATGCTGCGCGATGGCGCCGACCGTGTGAGAGACCGTGTCATAACGGCCACCGAGCGCAAACAGATGACCCGCCTGGCTCCCATCCGGGGGCTCATGCAGGACTGGTTGCCCGAGGTAGCGATGCACCTGAGAGACTGGTGCAAGTCCTATGCGAAGTCCAGGGCACCCAAGCCCATCGCCCTGGAGAAGCTCCTCCACGCTGATGAGTACGTGATGAGCCTCATCGCCATCCGCACCATTTTGGATAGCATCACTACCGAGCGGACCTACATCACGGGGCTGGCGGTCGAGATCGGCCGGTGCTGTGAGCACGAGCAGAAAATCCGGGCGTGGGAGGCCAAGGACCCCGACCTCTTCTACAAGGTCCAGGCCCACCTCGACCGTACTGACGCGACCTCCAACCACCGCAAGCTGGTCAACATCAACCGCTTCAACCACCTCATGCAGACCGGGGAGCTTGACATTGAGTGGGCGAAATGGGGCCCTGACATGCAACTTCGGGTGGGCCTCCAGCTCATCAACATCGTCATCCAGGCGACCCGTTGGTTTGAGATCGTTGGCGACCCTAACCACGTCACCGGCCTTCGGAATAACCGGCCCGCCTTCCGCCTCGTGGTGAAGGAGGGCCTGGCCGAGTGGATCGGGAAGAAGCTGGACGACTTGGAACTCAACTCGCCAGCCTACAAGCCCACCGTCATCCCGCCCAAGCCCTGGGTGGATACCCGCACGGGAGGCTACTGGACCCCTTACGTCCGCACCCCGCGCCTAATCCGCTTCAAGGCCAACCAGGAGGAACAGAAGGACCGCGCGGCCGACGACTACGAGGCACTCGACATGCCATTGGTCTACGAGGCCATCAACTATCTCCAGGATGTGCCCTGGCGGATCAACGCTCGGGTCCACTCCGTGGTCTCCGAGGCCTGGCGCCGTGACCTCGGCCTGGGCGGGATGCCCTTGAGCAATGAGAAGGAGAGGCCTGGGGCGCCGGCCGACATTGAGACCAATGAGGAGGCCAAGGGCAAGTGGAAGCGGTCTATCGGCGAGCACGTCCGCCAGGAGATCGAACGAGTGGCCCAGGCCCGCACCGTCACCCGCACTCTCGGAGTCGCCTTCGAGTACAGCCAGGAGGAGGAGTTCTACTTCCCGCACATGCTGGACTTCCGGGGGCGCATGTATCCTATCCCCGTGGGTCTACAGCCCCAAGGCGACGACCTCTCCCGGGGTCTGTTAGAGTTCGCCGATGGAAAGCCCGTGCGGGTGGGCGAGGACGGGAATGGGGCGGCCGGCTGGCTGGCGGTCCACCTCTCCGCGTGCTGGGGCTACGACAAGGCGAGCTACGAGGACCGCATCCAGTGGGTCCGGGACCGGGAGCCCCTATGGCGCCGGATCGCGGCCGACCCGCTGGGGAACCTTGAGTGGGCCGCCTCCGAGGTGGACAAGCCCTGGTGCTCGCTCGCGGCCATCTTCGAGTGGGTGGACTTCCTGGAGACGGGGGAGGGCTTCATCTCCCACCTCCCGGTCTCCGTGGACGGAACCTGCAACGGTATCCAACACCTCTCCGCTATGACGCGGGACGAGGTGGCCGGCGAGTACGTCAACCTGGTGCCGGGCCCGAAGCCGCGCGACATCTACAAGTTCGTGGCCGACCGGGTGCAGGAGAAGTGCGAGCGCATCGAGGCGGACGGCGGCCTCAACGCAGAGCACGCCACCTACTGGCTCGACCTCTGCAACCGCAACCTGCCCCGGAGCCTCACCAAGCGCCAGGTCATGGTGGTGCCCTACGGCGGCTCGAAGGACTCCTTCTTCAACTACACGCGCATCTGGCTGGACGAAGCAGACCCGATGCCGCGTGGGTTGGACTGGAGCCTGGAGAGCACCAAGGAAATGTCGGCGCTCCGCAACAAGCGGCTCTCCTTCATGGTGCCCCTCATGTGGGACGAAGTGCGGGCCGTGGTGTCGGGCGGTATCGAGGTCATGGAGTGGCTCCAGAAGTGCGCCAAGGCGACGACCTCCGGTAACCAGCCGCTATTCTGGACCACGCCTAGCGGCTTTGTGGTTCGCCACTTCTACGGGCTCCAGACATCCAAGAAGATTGAAACGATGCTGGACGGCCAGCGCGTCCAGCTCCGTGTGTTGGAGCAGACCCCCGACCTCGACAAGGCGTCCCAGCTCCGGGGGGTCTCCCCGAACTTCGTCCATTCCCTCGACGCCTCGGCCCTCGCCCTCTCACTGAAGGCCGCCAAGGAGCGGGGCATCGTAGGTTTCACCTCCGTCCATGACGCCTACGGGACCCACGCCGCCGATATGTGGCCGCTCTATCATATCCTCCGGGAGGCCTTCGTTCTGGTCCACTCCGAGAACATGCTGGCCGCCTACCGGGCGTCCTGTGAGAACGTGGTGGTCGCCCAAATGATGGCTGAGCGGCCGGAGTTAGACGTGGAGAAGGCCATCGAGCTGGCCAACGATGTCCTACCGGCTCTCCCCTCCCTGGGCCGGCTCAATCTCGGCGACGTACTCTCCTCCGACTACTTTTTCGCCTGAGAAAAGATCAACAATAACAATAGCTTGTAGAACCCTCCTATTTGAGAAGACCTAGCGCCAGCCGCCGGGCCTCCTCAAGGCAAACATCGGCCAAGACTTAGCGCGGTCCACGGTCGGAGGGCTCCAGAGGAAACTCTGGGGCCTTCGCCATTTCCAGCGCCCATCATTCCCCTTCCCGGAGACCACCCATGGCCAAGAGACGGTTCACTTCGATCATCCGTATGGGCGCGTCCGCCTTCACCCTCACCCTCAAGGAACCCGCAGGCGCCACGTTCATCTGGGACCTCCCCCCGGCCGGCGACGACCAGGGCCGCTTCGAGGGCAGAGCCTCCCGTGATGCCCGCGCCAAGGTCCACGAGACCCTGGGCGGCTTCGCCAAGGAGCTGTGCATCCGGCACGGCATCAGCCGCCACGGGCACTCCGCCAGCGACGTGAGGATGGCCGCCTGATGGGTTTCGACATCTTCGTTCCCGACCACGGCGCCCCCTACCGACGCTACTGGGCCAATTTCTGCGGCACCCTCGTGTGCGTCGGAACCGCCCCCTGCCAGCCGGGAGACCTCGCCTGATGAAGCTCCATGGCGTCCAGCCCCTCGACTGGGACCGAGTCCACACCGCCGCCCGCAAGGAAGCCCTCCGTGTCGCCGCCCAGGCGCTCGATGGCATCCAGCGGGAAGCACCGCACCTCCAGGTGGCCGCTGTGGCCGCCCTCTTCGCTGCCTTCGCCCAACGCACCGGCGGATCGGCGGAGACCATGCACCACCTCGGAAGCCGGATACTCCGCCCCGAGGCCCATCACACCAAGGACAACGGCGTGGCCCAAAGCACCCTCGACTTCGTGGGTCTTTGCGTCATGGGCCAGGAGGTAGTCGAGGCATGATTACGCGCGTCTGGTTCCGAGATGGCTTCGGCCGCCGCCAGTTCACGGGGGTCCGTTACGGCGACACCTCCTGGCCATCCTACTCCGAGTGGATGCCGCCGGGCACCCTCGACCCCTACCTCTAAGGAACCCCCTCACCATGGCACAGCCCACCAAGCGCCAATACCAGTTCTCACCCTTCGGCGAGGCCATCCACCCCTGGGTCAACAAGCCCGACACCAAGTTCAACGACGACGGCGTCTACAAGATGGGTCTCCGGGTCTCCGGCGATGACGCCATCAAGCTCGCGGCGGAAATCCGCGCGGCCTCGGAAGCCTACCTCGAAGAGGTGACCGCCGAGATGACCCCGGGCGAGCGCAAGAAGTGGACGCTCTACGTTCCCTTCAAGGAGGAGGAGGACGACAACGGCAACCCCACGGGCGCCATCGTCTTCGACTTCAAACAGAACGCCAAGATCAAGCTCAAGTCGGGCGGGATCAAAGAGGTCAAGATGAACCTCGTGGACGGCAACGGCGTGGCATCGAGCAAGGCCATCTTCGGCGACTCGACCGTCCGCACCCAGTTCGCCTTGCGTGACATCAAGATGACCTCGGGCAAACAGGCCGGCGTCCGCCTCGACTTCTGCGGCGTCCAGTGGACCAAGCTCGGCACCGGCTCGGCCGGCGGCGGGTTTGGCAAGGTCGAGGGCTTCGAGGGTCCGGGCGAAGACACCCCGAGCTTCGGTAATGCCTCCGGCGGCGGCGCAACACCCAGCGGGGACTACTGAGCCATGGGCCTCGACGCAGGCCGGGCTTTCCAGCCCTCGCCATCCAAGAGCACCGTTCGGGTCGATGCCACCACCACCACCTCCCGGACGGCGCTCCCCGCGTTCGCCGGGGGGCAGGTGAGGGTGACCGGAGGCCTCGGTGATTGCCGCCTCACTTTCGGCGACAGCACGGTGACAGCCGCCACGCCCGCCGTAGGAAACCCCGGGTCCATGCTCATCAAGGCAGGCTCGGTGGAAGTCTTCACGGTTCCTCCGGGGACCACCCACGTCGCCGTCAAGACCGATACCGCTACGGCCAGCATCGAGCTGACGCCAGGGTTCGGCCTCTAACCCGGCCGAGAGGAACATCTCATGCTCAAAGTAATGGCCCCCTCCCGGGCGGGCCTTCAACGGCTCAAGTCCGGGCGGTGGTACCTCCCCCGAGAGCTAGGCTCGGCGGCCACGAACGGCGGAATGGTGGCGGGCGTCATCAACCTAACGGCGTGCTACATCCCGGAGCGCATCACGGTGGCCGCCATGGGAACCAAGATCGGCACGGTGGGCCCCGGTGGGTCCTGCCAACTGGCCTCCTACACGCACAACTTCAACACTGGCGGCCCCGGACTCCTGGAGGCCTACACCGCCTCCATGTCTACGGCTGTGCTGGGCGAGATCAGCAACCCACCGATCCCGACCAACATTGTGCTGGAAGAAGGGGTCCACTGGTTCGCCCTCAACGCCGATAACGCCACCGCCCTCTTCAGCGTAGCCGGTGGCCAGGGCACCAATTACGGGGCCATGATCGGCAGCCCGGTGTCGGCCATAGGATCGGGCTCGGCCGCCCTGGTAGGCCTCACCACCCCGGGGGCCTTCGGCACTTGGCCGGCGGACCTCAGCGGGGCAACCTTCACGGGCGTCATGTCGAAGACCCCGCAAATCCAGTACCTCGTGGGCTGAGGTGGCCGTCACCAAGAAGGCGCCCCTCCGACACTGGGCCGCCCGCACACGCTCGACCGACGCCCGGGGCAAGGCCAATGGCTACCGCTCCGGGCTCGAAGCCAAGAACGCCAAACACCTAGAGGCCCTCGGGGCAGAGGTCCTCTTCGAGACGTTCAAGGTCCCCTACATCATCCCCGCCTCGAAGCACCACTACACGGTGGATTTCCGGCTCCCCAACGGCGTCCTCATCGAGACCAAAGGCCGCTGGATGGCGGTGGACCGGGCCAAGCACCTCTTCGTCCGCTCCCAGTACCCGGACCTCGATATCCGCCTGGTATTCGACAACCCCAAGACCGTCATCGCGCCGGGCTCCAGCACCACGGTGGTGCAATGGGCCGAGAAGCACTCATTCCTCTGGAGCACCAAGCTCATCCCCGAAGAGTGGGTCCGCGAGCCGGGCCCCGCATTATCACCCGACGAGGTCCTCAAGGCGGGCCCGGTGGGCTTCCTAGACTTCCTAGCCACGGAGAAGAAGACCAAATGAAGACCTACGCCGACATCAAGGCCGAGACCGAAACCCGTCGCCTGGAGAGCGACCTTCAGAACCTCGCCACCGCCCATGTGCAGCTCCAGGAGACCATCGAGGCGGTGGACGAGGAGCAGGTACAGCGCCGCCAGCTCCAGCAGGAGATCGACGCCATCGGGTCTGGTGCCCGGCCCACCTTGAGCACCGTCAAGGCGCTCTACGCCCGCGCCATGAAGCTCCGGTCATGAGCGACTCCCCGACCCCCGGTGTGACCGGCTCCCTCGACACCCTCTCCAGCCTCGTCGGCGCGGAGGTCTCCAACCAGGCGGGCCGCCTCATGCGGCTCCAGAACCTCCAGTCCCGGGCCCTCGACGCCAAGGCGGCCTACAGCAAACTGATGCAGGAGATCAGCGACATCCAGGTGGTCTACCACGCGGAGATGGGCGCCTATGTTCCAGTGGCGGCCTCGTAACGCCACCCGCCGGATCGTCGTCCACTCCTCGCACTTCCCCCGCGATGTCCCAAACCACACCAAGGTGTTGCGGGCGAAGGGCCGGGAGAAGGGGCTGCTCGAAGTCGGCTACCACTTCGTCATCGAGCCCGACTGCAGGGTGTCGGAGTGTCGGCCTCAGGTTGCCATCGGGTCCCACACCCCCGGCTACAACCAGGATAGCATCGGCATCTGCCTGGCGGGCGACTACCGCACGGGCCATTCCCCCGGCCAGCTAGAGACCCTGCTCTTCCTCGTCGTCCGCCTCAAGCTGGAGTTCGGGGATGTGGCGGTGCTGGGCCACACCGAGCTGAACCGATACCTCACCCGTGAACTCCGCTGCCCGCACCTCGACATGGACCAGCTCCGTGTCGCCCTCGGCGTAGCCCTACAAGGCGAGACCCTCCCACCCATGCAGACCGCACCCCCGGCGCCCGTCTTCAAGCTGACGCCCCAGCAGACCCTCATCCTCGACTACCTGGCGTCCGGCCGCACGCTCACCACCAAGGTGGCCATCGTGTCGCTCGGCATCATGTCGCTCTCTTCCCGCATCGCGGAGCTTCGGGCCCTAGGCCACAAGATCACCGACCGGGAAGCCAAGGACCACTTCGACCGCCGGTACGTGAAGTACCAGCTCGAAGGGGCCACCGCCCAACCCGAGGAGTAGGACCGATGGGAGCAGTTCCGCCGGCCCTGGTCCGGGCATTCGAGGGGCGCATCACCCTCACCGCCGCCGAGCTGTGCCGACTGCTCCCTCTGGACCCTGAGACCCTGAGGGGCCACATTAGGCGCGGCCATATCAGCTACGTCCAGACCGGCCTCGGGGATAAGTCGCCTCGCCGCGTCTTCACCCTGGCACACGTCATGGATTTCCTCGAAGGGCGGGACCGAACCGAATGCCTCTCCTCAAGCGCCCAGGTTCGGCGGTCTACAGCTACGACTTCAAGCGGGGCCGCCGCCGCTTTTCTGGCTCGACACACTGCACGGACCTACGGAGTGCCAAAGCAGTAGAGCGCCTTGCCATCCTAGCGGCCGAGGAGGAGGTCAATGCGGGCCGTGATGCCGCCCCAAAGGTGATGACCTTTATGGCGGCCACGGCCCGGTACTGGGCGGAGGTCGGCGAAGGGACGGCGACCCCGAAGAAGGCCGAGGCGGAACTCCACCGGCTTGCCGCCCTAGTAGGCGAGAAGACCCCGCTCCGGGAGATCACCGACGACCTCGTGGCCAAGCTGGTTGCCCAGCGCCGCCGGGAGTACGTCAAAGGAGAGCCGGCGCGAGGACGCATCTCTGCATCCACCGTGAACCGCACCACCACCCAGCTCCTCCGCCGCATCCTCACCCGGGCCAAGCTGGTCTGGAAGGAGAAGCTACCCGACGAGCCCAACTGGCGGGTGCACATGCTCAAGGAGCCCAAGGAGCGGGTCCGCGAGCTGCGCTACGATGAGGAGGAGAAGCTCGATGCCGCCGAGAGGGCCGACTACAAGGCGCCCCGCATCTTCGCCCAGGTGACGGGCCTTCGGCGGCGTGAGGTCGCCGGCCTGCGCTGGTCCCAGGTGGACTTCGCCAACGGCACCATCAGCGTGGTGGGCAAAGGGGATAAGCCGCACGTCCTACCCATCACCGACGAGCTTCAAGACCTCCTCGTCCCGCTCCAGGGCCACCACCCCGAGGCGGTCTTCACGTTCGTTGCCCAGAAGAACCGGCTCTGTCCCCGGACGAAGACCCGCTACGTCAAAGGCCAGCGATACCCGGTGACCTACGAGGGCCTCGGGACCCACTTTGGGCGCACGGTTCGCAAGGCCGGCATCAAGGGCTTCCGCATCCACGACCTCCGGCACACCGCCGCAACGCGGACCCTGAGGGCCACCGGCAACCTCCGGCTGGTCCAGCAAATGCTCGCCCACTCCTCGCCCACGACCACCGCCAAGTACGCCCACGCCACGCTCGAAGACATGCGGGAAGGGATGGCCCGCGCCACCTCTGACGGTATCCGCCGCCGCACGGCAGCACACGGGAAAGAACACGAGAAGGAGATCGGAAACCCAACCGACTGATTTGCTTAACGAATATCGGATGGGCTTGCTGGCTTCTAAGCGGCAGGTCCCTGGTTCGAGCCCAGGCGGGGTCGCCAGCTCTTTTCGGAGGCGTTGAAAAGCCTGGAAGCCCGATCGCATCAGTGTCCTGACATCTGTGTTTTGGAGCGTCTCCAACTCATATCATTGGGGTCATGAAGTTGGTGATACCGCCGATGGCTCACCTCCTCCGCGACAAGCTAGCACTACCTGGGCACTTTGACCGCATCATCCGGATGGACGTTCGCTTCCTGGTGTCCGAATAGCGGACGGACACGGAAAATTGGGCGTCCGTGAACCAAATGTTCTGCTACCGCCTACGAGATTGGGCGTGCGATGCCAGGTGGGCTTCTGGCTCAAGCAGCACCTTTTCGAGGTCAGATGATAATTCCTACCAACTCCCTCATACGCCCAAGAAACGAGCATAGAAAGCAAAGCGGTAAGGTCTATCAGCTACGCGTCGGAACGTTGAAGGCGACTGCGGAAATGCCAGCGTTGTAAGCCTTCACGTTTCGGTCGGCGCTCGGTGACGTGGCAGATCTAGCCCACCGAACCTATCTCGTTTTCTTTCGTTGAGCGTGATGCGCCGCCTTCGACGAGCAGCAAGGGAGTTCATGCCGGATACCGTCCCATCACCGCTTCAGACATCGACAGAGGTCTCGTTCAAAGGGCGAGGTTTAGGTCGCATGCGAGGCACCAAGCTTGCCTTGTTGATCTGCCCGAGATGCTCGCAACGGAATGCACCGAAGATCGAGGCCAAAGGCTATTGCAACTGGTGCTCCTATGAGCCGTCTCAGCAGGATGCCGAGCCTGCGCTGCAGGTACAGAGCGTCGCCAGAGAACGGTGAAGTGGGGCGGATATCCGATCTAACCGTGCTCGAATAACGCGAGGATGGTCTGAATCACGGCTGCCCCGACGAATATCGGGAGCCTTTCTCCGCCCTCGGAACACTCGGCCTCTAGGGCAAGGCAATACGCAGCATTGACGGCAGTAAAATACATGAAAGACGTGACGCTTCTTCGATATAATGATGGCACACGTCGAAAGACATATCCTGCCACATTGGGTGAAAGCGTCCCGAGTCTATCGCAAGCATGACGATGCTCCTGATTCGCTCGGAAGCATCGTTGCTCAGCCTCAGAAGCCGAATCGCACGTAGGGGCGAGGCGCATACGCGTAGGGCCGGGGTGCATAGGCGTAGGGCCGGTAGTACGGACGCCGATAACCATAGCCGTAGACCGGCACCGGGCGCGGCGCGTAATAGCCGAAGGCGCGGGACGTCGCCCGGCAGCCGAATGCAGACGGGTAGTAGCCATACCCACAATAGCCGGCGGCCTCGGCGGTTGTCGTGATGGCGGCAGCCATCGTCAGACCGCCGACGACGGCACCGATAAGGCCAAAAGTCTTGACATGCTTCATGACACGAACTCCAGATCGCATCCCGTCGGGATTAAACCTTCACCCTGGGGCGTGTTGTATCAAGTCATCCTGTCGCTGAACGAATTCTGACCATTTGTCTCTGCGGGCGACCTTGCGACCGAAATAAGCTTGAGCGCGCGATTTCGTGATTGATCGAGGTTTACGGAGCGGGTTCCGCCGTAGCTTGAGCGACCATCTCCTCCGCAAAAACCCAAGTTGACGGTGAGCGTTTTAGGCTTTCCTCGCCGGCCATTCCCAAGACCGATCGGACCCGTTCGATGACCGACCTCAAGACCCTGCGCGACGTGTCTGGCCTGAGCTCCGCACCGGCCCGACTCCGAGGATCCGCCCTGGTGATGATCGACCTGCAGAACACCTATCGCGAGGGCATTATGCGCCTGGAACAAGTGGAAGCCGCCATCGCCGCCGCACGCGAACTCCTGAGCCGTGCGCGAGCGGCGGGCATCCCGGTCGTCCACATCCAGCACGATGCCGGACCGGGCTCGCCCTACGACGTTTCCGCCGATATCGGTCGAATCAGCGACGAGGTGGCGCCGCAGGGTGACGAAACCGTCATCGTGAAAAACTATCCGAATGCCTTTGTCGGCACGGATCTGCAGAAGCATCTCGACGAAGCTGATATCAAGTCGGTGCTGCTCGCCGGGTTCATGACGCATATGTGCATCAATTCCACGGCGCGCGGTGCCTTCAATCTCGGCTTCAGCCCCACCGTCGTGGCCTCGACCACCGCCACAAGGGCTCTGCCTGGCCTCGACGGTTCCGTCGTGCCCGCGAGCGCGCTCCAGGCCGCGAGTCTCGCCGCGCTCGGCGATCTTTTCGCCGTCATCGCATCGACCGTGAGTGACATCGCGGACTGACCCAGCCGGGAGCCCGAGACTTCTGCCGAAGAGGGGAACGTGTGCGACGCAGCATCGTTCGGCTTCTGAAGCAGGAGCTCCGGTCATGAAAATAGAAACCGTCGCAGATCTCGTCGTCGAAACCCTGCAGCAGGTCGGCGTCAGACGGATCTACGGCGTCGTCGGCGATAGCCTCAACGCGATCACCGAGTCGATCCGCGCGCGTGGTGTCATCGACTGGGTGCATATGCGCCATGAGGAAGTCGGCGCCTTCGCAGCCGGCGCGGAAAGCCAGCTTACCGGCCAGCTGGCGGTCTGTGCCGGTTCCTGCGGCCCCGGCCACGTCCACCTCGTCAACGGGCTGTTCGATTGTCATCGAAGCCGGACCCCAGTCCTGGCCATCGCTGCGCATATCCCCTCGGCCGAGATCGGTTCCGGCTACTTCCAAGAAACCGATCCGAAAGCCCTGTTCGCGCAATGTAGCCACTATTGCGAACTCGTCTCCGACCCGTTGCAATTGCCGTTCGTCCTCGAGAACGCGATTCGTGCTGCCGTCGGGCAGGGAGGCGTCGCAGTGGTGATCATTCCAGGCGACGTGGCGCTGAAGGATGCGCCGACCCGTGCCATCTCCCCCAATGCGGGACTGTTGCCGGCAAGGCCCATAGTCCGCCCGGCGGAGGCCGAGCTCAATGCGCTGGCCGAACTTCTCGACAGCTCGTCGAAGATCACCCTGCTCTGCGGCCGCGGCTGCGCTGGCGCCCATGCCGAATTGCTTCAGCTTGCCGACACGCTGAAGAGCCCCATCGTTCATGCCCTCGGAGGCAAGGAATTCGTCGAGTACGACAACCCTTTCGATGTCGGGATGACCGGTCTCATCGGTTTCTCGTCGGGCTACGCAGCGATGCATTCCTGCGAGACGCTGCTGATGCTCGGCACAGACTTTCCCTACAAACAATTCTATCCCGCCAATGCCAAGGTTGCGCAGATTGATATGAGTGTCTGTCCGGCGACATAT
>NZ_BPQT01000037.1 GCF_022179405.1 Methylobacterium marchantiae | reverse complement strand
ACAACCTCCATAGCAACGACATCTAGGGGACATCTCACCAAGTATGGCTGGGTTGCACCGGAAGACCCGTCCCACATGGCGATGCTGGGCGATCTTCTGGAGGACGAGATGGGCTCCTTGCTTCCACCTGCCACTGTAGAGATGTTCCGGGTGATGCTGGACCTCCTGGCCGACTTGAATGACCGCATCGCCGAACTCGAACGGGAGATTGCCCGCCGGGACTGGGAGGACGAGACGGCTCGTCGGCTGATGACCATCCCCGGCATCGGCCCCATTACCGCAACGGCACTGACTGCCTTGGCTCCTGCGGCCGAGCCCTTCGAAGGGACGGGACTTCGCTGCGTGGCTCCAGGGGGCGTCCACAGATGGAACACGTCCGCGAATGGGCCTGAGCGAGCCGGACCGTTGATTTTAGTTCGCCGCTGCCACGGTCGATCGTCTATCCTCGACGTCTCGTGGCGATAGTGCGGAGGCTTCAGAGATGCTGAGCCCGACGGGACACCCCGCTGCTCACGATGACGGCTGCCATCACGGGCGCTCCACCGGCGGCTGCGTCGATTGCAAAGTGCGTCTGATCAGCGTCTGTGCGGCGCTGACAATCGACGAACTCGATGGTCTCGAAGCCATCAGCCAGGCGGTCGAGCTGGCGCCGCGGCAGGCCCTGTTTGCCCAGGGCGAGGAGGCGGGAGCCGTCTACAACATCACCGAAGGCACGCTGCGCCTCTTCCGGCTCCTGCCCGACGGGCGTCGCCACGTCATGGGCTTCGCGCTCATCGGCGATTTCCTCGGCCTGGCCCTGGCGGAGCGGTTCACCGTGACGGCCGAGGCGCTGTCGCCGGTCAGGCTGTGCCGGTTCGAGCGCGCAGCGTTCAGGGCCCTGGTGGCGGAACGGCCCAGTCTCCTCGAACGCTTGCACGAGCGCGCCGGCTACGAACTCAGACTTGCGCAGGACCAGATGACCCTCCTCAGCCGGCGTACGGCCGAGGAGAAGGTGGCCATCTTTCTCATCGGTCTACGCGAGCGCTATGCTCGGATCGGACACGCTTCGGTGACCCTCGAACTTCCGATGGGGCGGCAGGACATCGCCGATCATCTCGGCCTGACGATCGAGACGGTCAGCCGGATCATCACGCGCCTCGACCGCGAGAGGACGATCCTCGTGGTGCCGGGTGGCGTACGACTCATCGATCCAGCCCGGCTGGAGCGCCTCGCCGCCAGCTGACGATCCGCGTCGCGCGGCCTACCGCTCCAGCGTCTTGAGGTAGGCAATCAGGTTGTCCGCTTCGTCGGGATCGAGACGAAACTCCGGCATGGTCGGATGCCCGGTCGTGATGCCTTCGGCCAGCGCCTCCCCGAGATCCTCGACGGGGTAGCGCCGGTGAAGCATGCGAAACGGCGGTGCCTCCGCCAGGGCGCTGGGACCGGCGCGCCCGATCGCGTGGCAACGGACGCAATTGGTCCGCGCGATGACCTCGCCGCGCTTCTCGTGTGCGTCCAGGACGCGCGGCTCCTCCGCATGAGCATCTAGGCCGGTGACCATGAGCGCCAGCGCGAGAGCGGTGAACCGGCGCATCAATGGCTCATCAGGCAGCAGACCGGCGTCGTCCGCAGGATCTCGCGGGTTGCCCCGCCGAACAGCCATTCCCGCAGCCGCGAATGGTCATAGGCACCCATGACGACGAGATCGGCATCGTGTCGTGCGGCGAACCGCAGGATCTCATCGGCGGCAGCCAGATCCGACCTTGCCAGCAAATGGGTCGTGACGTGGGCGCCATGCCGGGCGAGGTGAGTGGCGACGTCCTCCGCCCCCTCGAAACGGGCATCGTCGCCGGCCGTGACCACATACACCTGATCGGCCCGTTTGATGAAGGGAAGCGCTCCCGATATGGCGCGGCGCGCCTCGGGCGTATCCTTCCAGGCGATGACGATACGCGCGGCCTGGATCTGCTCGATCCGGGGCGGGACGACGAGGACGGGTCGCCCAGCCTCCATCAGCACCGGACCGGGCAGGACGCCCATGTCTCCCGGATCCTCGTCGTCGATACCGCGGCGCCCCACGATCACGAGATCGGCACCACGCGCTTGCTCGACGAGAAACGGAACTGGAGCGACCATATCCGAGCGCCAGTCGACACGTGCTTCTCCGACGCTCCTCTCGAAGACTGCCCTGACGCACGACAACTCCTCCTCCAGCTTGGCTTTTTCTTCAGCGAAGAGGGACTCGGCTTCCTGGATGTCGTTGACCGCGACCGGTGACGGAATCCTTCGGGCCGCGACCCCGGTCAGCGTGGCCTCGAACCGCAGGGCCACTCCGCCGGCGAGCCGAGCCCTGTCGGGCGTATCGGGACCCGTGTCGAGGGAGACCAGGATACTGGCGTAGGACATGTCCGCCTCCGTTGGCCGGTCTGCCGGCTCGATGGAATCGTCGTGATTGCAGAGGGCCGCGGACATGATCCGATTGCCTATCGGATCGGCCGCGGCCGTCGGGCGCAATGCGCCGCGGCTTCAGAGCACCACCCAGAGTAGCCCGGTGAGGAGGATCGAGGCGGTGACGGCAAGCGCGAGGGCCTGAAGGCTGCCGATATCCGCGCCGTGGAAGCCGTCCTCGATCCGTCCGGGGACGCCCCCAGCCAGGGCCGGAGGCACCGGTTGCGGATTTGCCGGATCGCCGGGCTTCACGGAGGAAAGCTTTCGCGCCTGAGATCCCCTGGGCATCCCAACTCGGCCGGAGGATGCGAGGTCGGTCGTCCCGATCGCTGAGGTCATGATCGTCTCCCGTTGTTGCGACGAGAAGAGGATGCTCCGGTCCTGCGGAGGGCGCTTTGAGATGGATCAAGGCCAAGGATTTTCAGACGGTCTTGAGAAGCCACCGGAGCGGGAGCGCGATCGCCGTCAGGCTGGCGATACCGCCGGCCCAGAGGGCCACGAACCAGGCGAGGCGGCGAATGGGAGGGGCGATGGCCATGGTGCCTCTCCTCAATGGTAGCCGGGCGCGCCGGCGGTGACCTTGCCGCGAAACAGCCAGTAGACGTAGGCGGTATAGGCCAGCACCATCGGCAGCAGCACCACCGTGCCCACGAGCAGGAAGAGCTGGCTGCTCGGATGGGTGGCGGCATCCCATATCGTCACCGTCGGCGGCACGATCATCGGGAACAGGCTGATGCCGAGCCCGATATAGGACAACAGGAAGAGGCCGAGGCCGCACAGGAAGGGAGCGACCTCCTCCCTCCGGTTGAGGGCCGCCAGGAACCGCCACCCCAGGGCCGCAACGAGGAACGGCACGGGCGCGGCCAGGGCCATGGCCGGCCAGGTCAGCCAGCGGCCGCGGAAGGCCGGGCTGAGGAACGGCATGGCGATCGACACGGCCGCGATGGCGAATAGCGTCGCGAACCCGAGCGCTCGCGCGAGCCGGAAGGCCCGCAGCTGCAGCACCCCTTCCGTCTTCCAAATCAGCCAGCAGGCCCCGAGGAGGGCGTAGCCCGCCACGAGGGCGAGGCCGGTCAGAAGGGAGAACGGCGTCAGCCAGTCCCACCAGCCGCCGGCATAGGCGCGGCCCTCGACACGGATTCCCTGGACGAGTGCCCCGAGGCAGATCCCCTGGCAGAACGCCGCTCCGTAGCTGCCGAGGGCGAAGGCGGCGTCCCACGCCGTCTGAGCCGGAGCTGAGGCTGCCCTGAACCGCATCTCAAAGGCGACGCCGCGGAAGACGAGGGCGAGGAGCATCAGGGTGATCGGCATATAGAGCGCCGGCAGAAGGGTGGCGTAGGCGAGGGGAAACACCGCGAACAGGCCGCCACCGCCGAGGATCAGCCAGGTCTCGTTGCCGTCCCAGACCGGCGCCACCGTATTGACCATGACGTCCCGGTCGGCCTTCTCGGGGAGGGCCGGGAACAGGATGCCGATGCCGAGGTCGAACCCGTCCATGACCACGTAGAGGAAGACCGCCGTGGCGATGAGGATCGCCCAGATGAGGGTGAGGTCGAGGGACATGGGCACTACTCCGCGGGCTGGATGGCGGGACGGCCGACGCCGGGACGCGGAGCGTCGAGCGAGGGCGCCGGCGTGATGCCGGCGGTGCGGATCGGCTGGCCGGTGGGCGGCCCCGGCTCGTGGGCGTGGGGCGCCTGGTTGAACAGGTGCAGGAGGTACCAGATGCCCGCGCCGAACACGGCGAGGTAGACCACAGCGAAGGCCGCGAGGGAGGCGGCGACGGCGGGCGCCGCGACGGGCGAGACGCTGTCGGCGGTGCGCAGCAGGCCGTAGACGGTGAAGGGCTGGCGACCGGTCTCGGTCACGGTCCAACCGGCGGTGACGGCGACGAGCCCGGATGGCCCCATCGCGACCGCGAACCGATGAAACCACGCGGTATCGTAGAGCCGCCCGCGCTGGCGCAGCCAGAGGGAGCCGAGCCCGAGGGCGATCATCAGGAGACCGAGGCCGACCATGACCCGGAATGACCAGAACACCAGCGGCAGGTTGGTCGGCCAGGTCTCGCGCGGCAGGCTCTTGAGCCCCCGCACCTCGCCGTCGAGATCATGGGTCAGGTAGAGGCTGGCGAGGCCCGGGATGCCGATGGCGCCGCGTGTCTCGCCGGTTGCCGCATCCGGCCAGCCGGACAGGTAAGCGGGCGCCCGGCGCTGCGTCTCGAAATGTCCCTCCATGGCGGCGACCTTGGCGGGTTGGTGCTCATAGGTGTTGGCGCCATGCATGTCACCGATGACGAGCTGCGCCGGCGCGACGATGGCGGCCATCCACATCGCCATGGAGAACATCACCCGGGCGCGGGGATTGGTCCGATCTCGCAGGAGGTGCCACGCTCCGACCGCGCCGACGATCATCGCGGTGGTCAGGTAGGCGCCCGTCACCGTATGGGCGAAGCGGTAGGGAAAGGAGGGGTTGAACACGATCGCCCACCAGTCGGCGGGAGCGAAGCGACCGTCCGGCCCCAGCACGTGGCCGGTCGGCGTCTGCATCCAGGAATTGGCGGAGAGGATCCAGAAGGCCGAGGTCAGGGTGCCGAAGGCGACGAGGCAGGTCGCCAGGAAATGGAGGCGCGGACCGACACGCTCGAGACCGAACAGCATGACACCGAGGAAGCCGGCCTCGAGGAAGAAGGCGGTGAGGACCTCGTAGCCGAGAAGCGGTCCGAGAATCGGCGCGGTCCGGTCGGCGAAGACCGACCAGTTGGTGCCGAACTGGTAGCTCATCACCAGACCCGAGACGACGCCCATGGCGAAGGCCACGGCGAAGACCTTGAGCCAGTAGCGGTAGGTATCGAGATAGACGGCCTTACCGGTCGCCAGCCAGCGCCACTCCAGAACGGCGAGGAAGCTCGCCAGACCGATGGTGAAGGCTGGAAAAAGAAAGTGCCAGACGACCGTCAGGGCGAATTGCGTTCGCGCGAGGTCGACCGCGCTCGGCAGGGTGAAGGCTGGCATCGGGATCTCCGGACGTCCGGGTGAAGGTTTCGGATCGGGTCACTCGACCTTGATCCAATCGTCGGGCGCCGGCTTTGCGCTGGATCAAGGACGGTCCGTGTCGCGTTCGCCAGATCAATCAGTGATCGGCAATCGAACGGAATGGGATGGGATCGGCCCTGCAATGTGCCGGAGACATTTCGCGGAAGCCGTCGTCGGATGCCGTCAGCTCGCGAGTTCCGCGAGCGGTCGGAAGGCATGGACGAGGTCCATGTCCAACTTGCCGGTCATGCTTTCGAGGATCGCATACGCCTTCACGCCCGACATCGGTTCCTTGTAGGAGCGGCGTTCGATCAACGCGCCGAAGATATCGCAGATGGTAACGAGACGAACGAGATCCGGAATGTCCGTGCCGGTCAGACCATCCGGGTAGCCGGAGCCATCGAGGTACTCGTGATGCGAGCGCACGACGGTGAGAATATCCTCGGAGAAACCTTGGCCCATGAGCATCGCATGACCGAGCGTGGGATGCTCATGCATGATCGCGGTTTCTATGGTGTCGAGCTTTCCTGGCTTGTTCAGAATAGCGATCGGGATTCGCGATTTTCCGACGTCGTGGAGAAGCGCGGCATGCGTGAGAAGCTGACAGTCGGCTCGGCTCATACCGAGTTGCCGTCCGAAGGCGGTGACCAAACCCGCAACGAGAAGGCAGTGCTGGTGAGTGGCGTTATCGAATTGCCATACGACATCCAACCACCCGCGGATGTTGCTGCTGCTCAACGCGGTCTCGACGAGTTCACCCGCGGTTGCGAGGGCCTGTAGCGTAACGCCCCCGCCGGCGCCCGCTATATGAAAGAGGCGGATGAGAGCTGCGTTTGCCAGCGCAACCTTTCTGTCGATCGATATGCTGTCGGGTTGGTGGGCAATCGCAACACCTACCATCGACAATGCCGTCGGAAGCAGTTGGGCGGCGCGGCTCGCCGGCAGGGTTTGGAACGCTCCGAGAGCTTGAGCTTGGGCCCTGCTCCGAGCGTTACTGTCATGGAGCAAGCAGAAGAATGGCGGCCGATTGTCTTGAAAACGATCGAGATGCTTACGGAGAGCGCCAATGGTGGAAGAACTTATGAATGAAACATCGCTGACGATCGCCCGAATTTTCGTCATTTCGGGTCGGCGGCTGCTCTGATCTGGATCTAGCACATCGACGACGTTACAAATATCGATCGCGTTCATGTTCTTGATGATTTTGATTCCTCGTAAAAAGTCATCCGTCAGAAAAAGCGTTGATCGCGACAATGCAAATACTTGACCCATTGCGTAATCCTGCGCGGTATGGATTTGATGATGTTTTGGAAAATTCACATGCTCGGAAAACGCAGCCGGCATTAAATACGATACCCTGCATCTGCTGATCGATAGTTAAGACGCCAAAGTGAAAACTGACTCAAATCTCGAAAATTTGAGTTCTTATGTGGTATGAAAAAGCTTCTTTGCGAAAATCCACATATTTCTGATGAGAAACCGGTCACGGGCGTAGCCCCTTGTGGCGAAGGATTCACGCTATGCCTGCACGGTCCCTCATGCGCCCTTCCTGGGCAGCCACGACAGACAAGGCGAAGGGCGGATTTTCTTCACGTCACTTTCTGAGGCTCGTCGAGAATTCCATCGATATCGGCTTCTGGTCGGGCGATCTGGACGGTGAGGTGATCGAGGGATCGATCGGCCTCTATCGGGTTTTCGGCCTCGATCCGTCCATTGCGCTGACCTTCGGTTTTGCCAAGGAGATGATGCATCCCGAAGACCGCGCTCGACACGTCGATCTTCTGCCGCTGTTGCGTACCGGTCAGCCGATGCAGCGGGAATTCCGGATCATTCGACCGGATCAGACTCAGCGTTGGGTCTCACACCGTGTCGAGGTGCTCGTCGGCCCCGACGGCCGGCCCAAGCTTGCCATCGGAATGGTCAAGGACGTGACACATCGGTACGAGGTTGAGATGTCGGTCGAGCAGGGTCACGACCGCTTCAAGGCCTTGATCGAGGCGACGGCCGCGGTGGTCTGGACCGTCAGTCCCGATGGTCGCGTGCAGGACATGCCTCAATGGCGGATGTTGACCGGCCAGAGCCAAGCCGAAGTCCAGGGAGACGGCTGGCTCCAAGCGATCCATCCCGACGATCGCGAACGGACCGCCTCGGCTTGGCAGTTCGCAGTGAGTCACCGTGAGCCCTACAATACCGATTACCGCCTGCTCCTTTCGGATGGCGCCTACCGTTGGTACAACGCCCGCGGCATTCCGATCCTGAACCGGGACGGGTCCGTCCGAGAATGGATCGGCATCTGTCTCGACCTTTCCGACCGGCATCGCCTTTCCTCCACTCCGGCCAAGGTTGCCGGCGCAGCCGCCGCGCAAGACATCACGGTCGAGCAGATTCGTGGCGCGCGCGGCATGACGGGCCTTTCTGCGGAGGAACTTGGCCGTCGGGCCGGTATCTCGGTATCGACCGTTCGCCGTCTGGAAGCGGAGGCCACGACGACCCAGGCCCGGCCCGACACGATCCTGGCCGTTCGGCAGGTTCTGGAAGCGGCAGGGATCAAGTTCACCTTCGAGGCCAATGCAAAACCAGGAATTCGGCCTGCCTGACGCCCGGCGATCGGCTGTCCCATCGCCGGATGCTCGAACCACCGGGGGGCCTGAATGCTCTCAAAGTCTGCCATGCCGAACGTTTCAGGGGCTTTCGGACTTAAGTCCAATTGACCAGCGTGTTATTGTTTGATCGCCCCTAGATTTGATGCAGCACTTTCATTTCTGACTGTGATCACGAACGACAGCGAAGCCCCAGGAAAGACCGTTCTGCGTTCATTTTTGCAAACGAACGCCATAGGGTCCCCTAAATCATCTTCGCCGTGAGCAAATTCCAATCATTCGAACACTGTCGGCATCGCGGAATCGAAGGTGGCATTTAGCGATCGGAGAGGTCCCCGGCGTCACACTCACGCTCTCTTCTCCAGCGCGAGTGCAGCCGTGACGACGTCCATCGACAGAATTCCACCTTCGTCCACCTCGGCATCCGGGACCCGTTCCACGCTGGGCTCGATCAAGTTCAAGATCATCACGATCTCCGGGGCGTGCGTGGTACTCGTCTCCGCGGCGATCGTCGGCTACGGCGCGCGCGCCAACATCCACAGTAATGCGATCGTCAACCGGTCGACGGAAGAGATCCTCGACAAGAGCAGCAGCGAGAACCTGCTTTCGATCGCAACCGCCCAAGCCGCGACCATCCAGGGCAAGATCGACTTTGCCTTCGCGGCAGCGCGCGACATGAGCAGCGCTCTCGGCGTCGTCGCCGGAGGCAAGACCGCCTCCCGCGACACGATCCGCCGGGGACAGCTCAACGAGATCCTGCTGAGCGTGCTGAAGCGCAATCCGGACCTCAATGGGACCTACAGCGCCTGGGAGCCGAACGCGATCGACGGCCTCGATACCGAACACGTGGACCGGCGCGAGGTCGGCTCGGATGGAACGGGCCGGGCGCTGCCGTACTGGACGCGCTCGGCCGACGGGCAGATCGCGGTCCAGCCACTCGTAGAATACGACAGCCGTGCCCTTCACCCCAACGGCGTCATGCGTGGTGGCTGGTACATCGGGCCGAAGGAGACCGGACGGGAAAGCATGCTCGCGCCGCTGCCTTACATCGTGCAGGGCAAGCCCGTTCAGCTAGCGACGATCTCGGTTCCTATCGTGATCGATGGCAAGTTCCGTGGCGTGGCCGGTGCCGATTTCGACCTCGCATTCGTGCAGAAGGCCACCGAGGCCGTCAACGCCTCGATCTACGAGGGCAAGGGCTCGGTCGCCATCGTCTCGCCGGCCGGCCTCCTCGTGGCGTCGAGCCGCCATCCCGGCGGCATCGGCGGAACCCTCGCCAGCGTCGATGCGAGCTGGAGGGCCTATGCCGACACCATGCGGGCAGGGCGACGCTTCGTCGGCCGTGACGAGGCCCTCGACGAGATCCGGGTGGTCGCGCCGCTCACCCTCGGGCAGACCGGAAGTAGCTGGTCGGTCCTGATCGCCGTGCCACGGACCCTCGTCATGGCGGAAGCGGTCAAACTCAGCAACGGATTGTCGGCCCGCGCGCATACGGACCTGATCTGGCAGCTCGGCGTCACCGGCGGCATCGCACTCATCGCGCTCATCCTGATGTATCTTCTCTCCACCAGTATTACGAACCCGATCAACCGACTCACCCGGACCCTGACCGTCATGGCCCGCGGCGAGGCGGTGTCCGAGATCGAGGGCGCGAAGCGCGGCGACGAGATCGGCGAGATCGCACGGGCGGTCGACCGGATCCGGATCGTCACCGAGGAGGAAGCGGAGCGCCGGGGCACGCTGGCCGAGGAGATGCGTCGGACGACCGAGGCCCAGCGGCGCCAGATGTTGCACGAGATGGCCGGGAGCTTCGAGGCCGCCGTCGGTGGCATCGTCGGGGCCGTCTCGTCCTCCGCGACGGAGCTGCAGGCCACCGCCAAGGCCATGGCCGGGAACGCAGCCGACACCGCCCATCAATCGGGCACCGTCGCGGAGGCTGCGCGGGATGCCGCCGCCAACGTTGGCACCGTTGCGGCGGCGGCCGAAGAGCTCGGCTCCTCGGTCCAGGAGATCGGTCGTCAAGTCGATAACTCGGCGACTTTGGCGCGTGACGCGGTCACGGAAGCCACTCGCACGGAGGCTCTCGTGCGCGATCTCAGCGAGGCGGCAACCCGTATCGGGGACGTGGTGGCGATGATCTCGTCCATTGCGGGCCAGACCAACCTGCTGGCGCTGAACGCGACCATTGAGGCGGCACGCGCGGGCGAAGCGGGCCGCGGCTTTGCGGTCGTGGCCGCCGAGGTCAAGGAGCTCGCCAACCAGACGGCGCGGGCGACAGACGAGATCGGCACCCAGATCGGCCGCATCCAGGGCTCGACAGGCGTGGCAGTGTCGGCGATCGGCAGCATCACGAGCAGAATCCAGGAGATCAGCAGCGTCGCGACGATGATCGCCTCGGCCGTCGAGGAGCAGGGCGCCGCCACGCAGGAGATCGTTCGCAACGTGAGTCAAGCAGCCTTGGGGACAAGCGACGTCACGTCCAATATCTCGGGGGTGGCCCACGCGGCCGAGGAGACCGGAGCCGCGGCAACCCAAGTCCTGGATTCGGCCTCCGAACTCTCGCGGCAGTCCGAGTATCTGACCGCGGAAGTATCGCGCTTCCTGGCAACGGTTCGGGCCGCGTGAACTCGAAGACCAGAATTCGGACGTTAAGCATTAAGTATTGACAGGGCGAATGAGTTTTCGTCGTCCTGTTAAAAGCTCTTCAACCGAAGCGTCTGACGCTTCGTAGGATCCTTTCGGCGGGTTTGGTCCAGACGAAAGGCTTTGGAGCAGCGTTGATCTGAGCAATGTTGGCATGGATCAAAGCTTCGAGATTGTCTGTTTGCTTGAGGACACCGCGTCGCAGGCGTTTGGCCTCGCCCTGCCGGGTACGGCACTGGCCCAGCAATTGTTCTCTGTCTGTATGGCCAACGGTGGCGGCGGGCAGGACCATTTGGGTTTGGTGTGTGACCTGGAGGTCATGGGCCACCACGAGATCGCGACCTCATAATCTGTATCGATTATAGGGAGTACTTGGAAGAAACATGGCAAGTTCCGCGCCATCCTATTCCCGGATAGTTTGACAACCGTAAGTCGGCCAACTTACCGTCCTTTTCGGGAGCTTATCACTCGACAGCGGACCGCAACAGAACCACCCAACGTGGTCGTCGCCCCCACCTCATCGATAGCTCGAAAACAGACCTTCACAGTGCGCGCAGTGGTCTGACTACAGACTACGCATGGATCTAAAAAATATCTGCGGTGTGTAATAGGTCTATGCTCCCTCTTCGCCGAACAATTTAGAATTGGCGTTAAATTAGGCGGAGGGAGTCCCATTCACTGCAAGGCGGAGCTCTATTCACTCGAAAGCCTTGCAATTATACGAGCATTGCCGAATTTAATCGGCAACGCCTCACCGCAGGCTTGCAACATACACCGACGCATCGACTTACCCCTTACAATAGACTCTTTGGGGCAGCGCGTATGTCCCGCTTAACTTTTCCCCCTTACATCGTGCATCGGATCTGGCTGTGGTGAGGCGTCCCTTCGACAGGATGCCTCACAATGCTTCGACGCCGTATTGCCCCTGCCGACATTGCAGGAACGATCAAGATCGTTCGTACCCTCGCTGTAGCAAACAATACGATCGGGCTGGTTCTAAAGCACCCGGATCTCTTTGCATCACGCTCAGATTCGTTCCAATGCCCCCTCGTCAGTATCCATCTCGCTGCCGTGCGGGGTGATCGAGGAGCCCTCACGCTTGGCCGCTACGACGGTGCAATCGAGGAACGATGCCCCCTCTGGATGACAGCCGTATCGCAGCAGCGATTTTCAGCCGCCACGGATGGGATGACAGCCTCCGAACAGGAACTTGACGGGACCGGATTGGCTCTCTCGTTCGACTGGGCGCCGATCCGTTCACGATCAGGGCAGGAACAAACCGAACTGGTCTTACGCATCCGGTATCGACTGGAGCCGTTCTGGCTCGACGAGATGGCCCATGCACTGCGTGATCTCGCGGAAAACACAATGCATCGCATCGTCGACCGCACTAGGTTGAATCAGGACGCCTAACCTGCATTGCAACACCCGTCGCACCAGTGGGACGGACGACACAACGGCGCAACGCTGCAGAGGGACCGGGCGCAACCGCGTGTTTTCGAATGCTCGAACCCGCTATAAAAGAATTAGGGCATTCGAATACCGGATGGGATAGCGTGTCCGGCACGTAGCCGTCCGGTAGGCGCCGGCATACACCCAGCCACGTACGCCCCTACGTACGACCATCCCCTGCGCCACCTACGACATACACGCTGCCCAGACAGCCACCACGCCAGCACGTCGCCCTGCCCACGACACCGATCCAGCCCCCAGCCACCACCAATCCTTCGTCCGGTACGCCACCATCACCACTGCTGCCGCCCATTCTCGTTCATGATCCGACAAGCAACGGGAATCCTGACCAGACCGCACCGACGCGGCTGCATGTCAGGATTTCATCATGGCCGACAACGCCCTCATCCCGCTGTCCCCCGCCAGCGACCCCACCCCTTCGTCCACCCATCTCGACGCCTTCGACCCCACCGAGCTAGGACCGCTCACCATCCTGCCGATCATCCCAGAGGCCCAACGCCGAAGCCACCACGTCTTCGTCCCCGCTGACCACCGCTTTAAGGCCGCCGCCCGTTTCCTCCAGGCACTTTGGCGTGAGGACCACGACCTACCCACCGGCCACCTCCCGGCAGGCGCAAATGGCAAGCGTCGCCGCCTTGGCTCCCGCATCAGCACCGCTGCGGGCGATCAGGGCGCCAACTTCCTTCATCCCGACATCGTGCCCACCGTGGCCCGCGCCCTGGCCTACCGAGAACTCGGCGCCGTCTATGATGTGGAGCGCCTGAAGACCAACCTGCTCTCGTCGCAGCCCCTGGCCTTCAACCTCTTCGGCCTGCTGCAACGCGACCCCGCCCTCGCCACCCGCTTCATCGCGGACCTGATCCCAGGCGTCATGACCGAGGTGACGGAGTTCATCTTCGAGCACAGCCCTGGCCGCGGCGACCCCCGCTTCACGGCAGACGGCACCGCGTTCGACCTCGCGATCCGCGGCCATTCGGCAACGGGCGCACGCGTCTTCATCTGCATCGAGGTCAAGTACAGCGAAAGCGGCTACGAGCCGGCGCCATGGCTCAACGACAGGTACACAGCGCTGGCCCCAACCACCGACCTCTTCATCGACCCCACGGCCCCAACCCTAACCACCAACCCCTGCCAGCAGCTCTTCCGCCAGCACTGCCTCGCCGCCACGATCCTGGACGAAGGCCTCGCGGACTACGCCGTCCTCGCGTTCATTGCCCCCCAGCACAACCACCTGGCCCACGCCGCGGCCACGACCTACGCCCGCCAGCTACAATCGGCGGCCACGGGACGCATCCCCTTCATCCCGCTTACCCTCGAACGCGTGATTGCCGCAATCGCAACAGCCGGCCTCCCGGAACACGCCAAAAAGCTCCACCGCCGCTACACCGACTTCTGGCTGGTCGACGGCGAGCTTCATCTCGACACTGTCCCCGAGACGCTGTTCACGGCTGCCGCCGCATCAGCCCGCCGCCCACGCCGCCAGGCCACAGTCACCGCCGCCTGACATCCGACACCAGCGGCGCCCCGGCTCCAACTTCATCTGACCACACAACACACTCCGCATCGGACCCGCCCTGGCCCCCAACAGCCAGGGCGGAGACCGCACGTCCCAACCCGACACGGACCCCGCACATGCCCACAATCGCCAACGCCACCACCGCCAGCATCATCACTGACACCGACCGCAGCCAACTGCTTGCCAACGTACACAAGTCGCAGCACGACCCCAACTTCGACCCGCCCCCGGTCACCAAGCTCTTCATGCCCGACGGCCCCGGCACCTGGCTCCTGAGCGAATTCGACCCGAACGAGCCGGACCGTGCCTTCGAACTCTGCGACACCGGCCAGGGCTACCCGGAACTCAGCTACGTCCTCATCAGCGAACTCACCGCAATCCGCGGCCGCCTTCGTCTTCCGATCGAGCGCGACGCCCACTTCATTCCGGACCGACCACTGTCCCAATACGCCAAATAGGCGCGGGCAGCCGGCCGCATCACGACCTGAACAACCGCTCTTCATCGGGGGCCACTACCCCCCAAGGCCGACGCAGCGACCCCCCACATAACGCCACGGGTCACCCGAACACCCGGGTGACCACATCTCACAATTCTCGCAAAATCAGCCCACGCTAAGTGTTTGAAACTATGGAACCCGAACCATACGAGTTCTCCCCGCATCGCCCCTTCATCGCCACCGCCAACCTGTAGCTCAGCCCCACCCCCCCCTCAACGGGGGTACAGACCCGGTTTCCTGCGCTCAAACCATTCTCCGACTGATGTCGAATACCGCGCTCAATCAGGCGACAAGTACGTAAGTGGCGTCCGTTCGTAGTCGTCCGACCTGCTCCACGATAGGAGATAGAGAGGATGCCGTACGGTGCCGACCGGCCGTCAGTTCCCCGGCCCGCCGAGGTCGGGATGGGCGGCAAAGGACGCGGCCAGCATGTCCACGAAGCTGCGGACCTTGCGGGCGATGTTGCGGTTGGCCGACCCACTCTGGTTTACCAATGCACGCCTCACCATCCACTTCTCGGGCAAGGACAATTCCGGGGGCATCACACTGATCGAGCACCACATGGCGGCGGACTTTGCCGTGCCGCTCCACGTGCACCGCGACGAGGACGAGAGCTTCTACGTCCTGGACGGCCACGTGCGCATGCAGATCGGCGAGGAGGTTTGCCTTCTTGAGACCGGCCAAGCCCTGACGATCGCGGCCGGCACGCCGCACTCGTTCCGCATCGTGTCGCGGGAAGCACGCTTCCTGACGATCACGACGGGTCCGTTCGAGGACATGGTGCGCAGCCTCTCCCGCCCGGCCGAGCGGGACGGCCTGCCGCCGCAGGAGGCGCCGACCGAGGCTGAGATCGCGGCCCTGGTTGCGGCCTGCGCCGCGCACGGCATCGCGTTCCAGGGACCACCGGTGACGTAGCGAGGGGTACATCTCACAAGCAGGCTGGAAGAAACCGTTTAAGTCACACATGGCTACTCAACCACCGGGTAAGCGCCTGATTTGCCGAGCAAAATTCGGAACAAAAAAACCTCTGTCTGCCCCAAACTTCGCGAGGCAGACAGAGGCGAGCAATCTGAGTGCTCGTACTGATTGGGGTTCGTGAGGCACGAGATCACCTCACCCATCGTCCTCACGGTAACGATCTGGATCACTCCTACGGGGAAAGGCTGACCTGCCAGGCTTTCTTTCGCCTTGGAACGCGTGTTTTGTGTCAGGCGACGATAACCGGTATCGGCTGCTGACTGGAGCGGAATTCGGTTCCGTCACTCCACATCCAGGGGAGGGATGCAGCGGGATTTCGTGCGACGGCTATACGAGTCCTCGCTATGTCAGGATGTCTGGGGAGCTGCATGCCCCAGGTGCGTAGGCTTGACCATTTGCGCGAGCGCGTAAGTGGAAAATGGATTGCCACGTGGAGCGCAGCCAACTCGCCGCCGCAGCGGCGGACCTGGCCCTAAATGTCAGCACCGCCTAATTGTCTGTCCGGAAACCTGCCTTTGAAATCATTAAGTTTTTCGGAACGAACAGACACCGTTCTTAGACTTCCCCCTGTGCGGCTCCGCAATGCGCTCTGTCTGGAAACGCCGCTTCTGCCTATGAAATGTTTCCGGACAGACACTAAGTGACAGCGTCTCACCGCGAGACCAAGACGCGCACATGAAACACAGAAAAAACAGCGACCGGAAATTCTCAAATAGGTTCGATAAATAATTCCGGATTGAAAGATCCATGATCGATCTTTCTATAATCGTAGCTAAGAGCTGTAACCCACTTGCAGAATAATATAGGATACAGTCTGCGCACGTCACGACTACCGTCCTCGAAACGAGAATGGAATGCAGGTCTCGCATGAGTGGGTTTTTGGTGAACGGGCGGACAGAAAGGGTCGTCGGAGACTACGTTCCCGCGCTCTTGCGCACTTTTAACACGCGCTATGGATCGCAATTCTTCTAAACCTTCAGGGATACCCAATTTACGTCGCAACGGTCCCAGATTTGTAGCGCTCCCGCTTCGGGGCTTCAAAGTCACGTGACCGGGATCAGACCATTGTCGGGCGATTAGATGCCCTAGCCGAACCTCTCGTCCGTCATCGGCATTGCGTGCTGATTGAACAACTACCGAGGGGTCGTAACCCTTCATTTGATAGTGAAAATTGTTCCAATGAAGCAATGGATTTCCCTTAAACGGTGCACTGACTCTGATAGCTCGGTGCTGGAAGGAGCTCTCTTTTTTCCCCCAATCCATCACCCATCGCCGAAATTCTTTTCGCCAATTTTGGTGGCCAGTAAACGGTGGAATGTATACAGCAAAATGCGTATGGGTTCCAATATTTTGGCTATTCTCATGGCAATAGAAATACGCTGTTGGAATTTCTCGTTCGAACAACCAATCGTTCATGCACTTGGCGAATCTAGAAAATAAATCTTTGATCTCTCTATCGGTATCTGCACCGAGCCGCCGCCACCAAAATGTTATCGAAACTTCGCAGTACAAATCAAACTCGTATGCAAACTCAGCCGCCGCATAATGCGCTGCGTACTCTAAAGCCCCAAAAAGAGTCGATTTTTCATTAGAAAAGTCTCTAACCACCGACCTACGACGAGAAAAAAGCTTCCGAATGAATATATTCTGACGCGAATTCTGCTCCATTTGGATTGAGTAGTCTGCTTCGCGCAAGGCATGGGAAGACGACTTCCCTTGAGAAGCGCGTATCAGATTACCGAAATGACCATACGCATTGCTTTCGTCCCATGCCCCAACGGTTTGCGGTCCCCCCGCATAATGTAAGGCCTTGTAGTAACTTTCCGCATCCAAGAACTCAGAGCGTTTAAGAAGCGGCCGCAATCTCTTCGTCACCCTCAATCTCCGCCGCAGGCTCGATCCGACCAACGTACCACGGTCACGGTTCTCGATACCCCCAAAATACCTTGCCAAACGACACAATTCGCTGCTACGGTAATCCCGGTTGCTCGCGACTTAAGTGATTGATTTTCCTTCGTTATCTAGTCGGCTCACGGGCGGTTCAGTATCCTCGTCCCCCAGCCACTGTCACATCTAAGCCCTTCAGATCATTGAGCTCCTCGCGCAGTCGCCCTGCGGAGTGAGCGCTTTTCTTTGACCTCCTCGGGGTCGAGCGAACTTTGCTCCTAGGCGAAGTGGCGCGTAGAATGTCGACATGAGCGTCAAACCGCGACGATGGTCCGTCTTCGCGCGCCGGCTGGTTGCAACGGTGCTCGGCGGATCATGCGTAGCGATACCCTGCTCAGTTCCGGCTCAGTCCCCACCACCGCCAGCGGCGGTGAACAACTGGGCGGACCTTCGCGCGACACTCGCTTCATGCTGGGCGATACCAGCGGACACGAAAGGATCACTGATCGCGTTCCGCTTCGGCATCGGCAAGACTGGCGCTCTGCCTGGCGCTCCCCTTGTCACGGCACGTCGCCTCGAAGGGGACCGGGACGCCCGTGAGCGGTTCGAGAACGCCGCGATGGATGCCCTCTCCCGCTGCTTTCCCATCTCCGTGACCCCGTCCTTCGGTGCCGTCCTGGGCGAGAGCCCCGTCCGCCTGCGGTTCGTCAACACTCCACCATCGGCCGCCTACCAGCTCAACGGCAACATCACGATCTTCGCGCCCCGTTGACGCGTTAGCTGCGGCTCGACCTTCAGTGATCGGAGTGCCGGCCAAAGCATCGACCAGACAAACGACAGTCCCGACTGGAAAATTTTTTGGATGATCATGGTGATACGCAGTATTTTTCGGAATTCGGCACCCGAAGCTATTCTTTAGTGACGGTATGAACGCGTTCGAAACAGAAGGAAGGGCCGCCTTTCGGCGACCCCCATTCCAGAAGCGTTTGATTTCGGATCGATATCCATCGGCCGGCGAAATCTCCTGTTGCGAGGTATGCGCGTCAACACCGCCGGAGCCCAGCCGGTCCCGTCCTTGCCTGTTCGCCGGTGCCGCCGGCTAAGGAAAATTCTTTTCAATCATGGGGTTAGCCGACGCCGACTCGGTCTCGTTCGCCCCCCCGCGCCCAGCCTTTCCTGAAAGGAGGAACCGCTCCCGAACGTCTCGGCGACCGACGATCGAGGTCGTCTTGTTCGATTGCGGGCGAGATCACCTGCGACCTTCAAGGCCCGTCGTCGTTGACAAACCATCGCGGCTTTGACCGATCTCGGGGCCGAGGCGGGGAGGAGTGAGGTTCATGAAGGTCGTCGCGGATCTGTGCATCGTACCCATGGGGGTCGGGCCCTCGGTTTCCTCATACGTGAAGGAAATCAAGACCATCATCGAGGCCAGCCACCTCAATGCCGAGATGCATGCCAACGGCACCAACATCGAGGGCGAGCTCGGCGACATTTGCCGTCTCATCGAACTCTGCGAGGACAGGCTCAGCCAACTCGGTGTTGAGCGCGTGTTCTTCACCATGGCTTTCTCGTCACGCCGGGACAAGGAACAGTCCATGGCCGACAAGCTGACGGCGGTGTCCTGATACGCCGGCACCTCGGCGGGAGCCATGCGTTGGTGCTGTCCGATCACCCGCATGAGGACAGAGCCCGCATGCATCCCTCACGACGTGCGTTCCTGGCCGGATCCGGCCTGCTTCCGCTCATGGTTCCAATGCTGGAGCAATCCGTCTCGACGGCTCATGCGGCGGAGGACGGGCCGATCCGACGCGCCATTCCCTCGTCCGGCGAGACTCTGCCCGTCATCGGCATCGGGACGTCGCGCCGCTATGAGGTCGAGCCGGTTCCGGAGAAGATCGCGCCACTGCGCGAGGCGGTCCGGCGGTTCGTCGCCCTCGGTGGCTCCGTCATCGATACGGCACCGAGCTACGGCACCGCAGAGGACGTCCTCGGTCTGATCCTGTCGCAGGATGGGCTGCGCGAGAAGGTGTTCCTGTGCAGCAAGGTCGGCGCGACCGGCCGCGAGGGCGGTGCGGCAGAGATCGCGCGCTCGTTTCGCCGCCTGAACACGGACAGGATCGACCTCGTTGCGGTCCACAACCTCATCGACACCACCGCGAACCTCGCGACGTTGCGGGAACTCAAGGCACGGAACAAGATCCGCTATCTCGGCGTCACCGTCTGGCGCGACAGTCAGTTCGCTGATCTCGAAGCCGTGATGCAACGGGAGACCCTGGATTTCGTCCAGGTCAATTACGCCATCGACGACCGCACCGCCGCCGAGCGCATCCTGCCGCTGGCCAAGGAACGCGGCATGGCGGTGATGGTGAACGTGCCGTTCGGGCGCGACCGCTTGTTCAAGGCGGTGCAGGGTCGTGATCTGCCGCCCTGGACGGCCGAGTTCGACTGCACGAGCTGGCCGCAATTCTTCCTGAAGTACGTCCTCGCGCACGAGGCCGTGACCTGCCCGATCCCCGGCATGGCCAAGGCGGCCTATGTCGAGGACAATCTTGGCGCGGCACGCGGCCGGATGCCCGATGCCGCCCAGCGAACCCGAATGGAAGCCTATGTCGACGCGCTCTGATCCTGTCACCCGTCGTGCCGCCCTCGTCTTGGGAAGCGGGCTCCTCCTCGCTTCGGGCGTCTTCGCCTCGGACCTTCCGGCCTCCGCCCAGACCGCGCCGCAGCCGATGCGCATCGGAATCATCGGGGCCGGCAATATCGGCAGCACCATCGGCGGCCTCTGGGCCAAGGCCGGCCACGAGGTGATGCTTTCCTCCCGCCATCCCGAGGAGCTGAAAGGGCTCGTCGAGGGGCTCGGCCCCAAGGCGAAGGCGGGCACGCCCGCGGAGGCCATCGCCTTCGGCGACGTCGTCCTCGTCGCCGTACCCTACAAGGCCTATCCGCAGCTGGCTCGGGATTATGCCGGAGCGCTGCAGGGCAAGGTGGTGATCGATGCCGGCAACGCGACGCAGGCCCGCGACGGCGAGGTCTACGACGAAGTACGGGCCGACGGGATCGCGGCAGTCTCGGCCAAGTACCTGAACGGCGCGAGGATCGTCCGCGCTTTCAACGCAGCGAATTACAAGATCTTTGCCAGGAACGCCGGTCGCGGCGGCGAGCGCATGGCGATCCCCATGGCCGGGGACGATCCTCAGGCGCTGGCGACCGCGGCCCAACTCGTCAGGGATTCGGGCTTCGATCCGGTGGTGGTAGGGCCATTGGCGAAGGCGGACACTTTCGCCATGGGCTCCCCAGGCTTCGGCCTCGATCTCGACGCCGAGGATCTGCGCGCACGCCTCGGGGTCGCCCGTTGAGCGAAGGGCAGGGTGCGGCAGCTCCGCCCCCCGCCGGAAACGGCGGCACCATCCCGCCCTGGCTGCGTCGCCTCATCGACGTCCGGGCAGAGGAGGTGCCGGCGCTCGCGTGGTCCTGGGCGTATATCTTCTCGATTCTCGCCGCCTACTATGTCCTGCGCCCGATCCGCGACCAGATGGGCGTCGCTGGCGGCATTGAGAACCTGCCCTGGCTGTTCACCGGCACTCTCGTCGGCATGCTGGCCCTGAATGTTCCCTTCGCCTGGTTGGTGAAGACCCTGCCGCGCGCCCGGTTCGTGCCGCTGACCTACCGGTTCTTTGCCGCCAACATCCTGTTCTTTGCCGGCGCCCTCTATGTCGCCGGACCGGAGGGCGATGTCTGGATCGGCCGGGCCTTCTTCGTCTGGCTGTCGATCTTCAACCTGTTCGTGGTCTCCGTGTTCTGGGCCACCATCGTCGATGTGTTCTCCACCGAGCAAGGCAAGCGTCTGTTCGGCTTCATCGCCGCCGGGGCGACCCTCGGGGCGATCGCGGGATCGGCGACCACGGCGATCCTCGCCCGCGACGTGCCAACCTGGGTCCTGCTGATCGGCGCAGCGTTACTCCTCGAAGGCGCGGTCTTCAGCATGCGCGGCCTCGCACGCCTGTCCGACCGCCTGAACCAAGCTCCCGTCGACAGCGGTGCCGCGCCGTCGGAGGCCATTGGGGGGAGCGCCTTCGCGGGGATCACCCGCACCTTCCGCTCGCCCTATCTCCTCAACATCGGCCTGTTCCTGCTGCTGTTCTCGGTGACGTCGACCTTCCTGTATTTCGAGCAGGCGGCCATCGCCAAGCGCAGCTTTCCCGATCGCGGGGCGCAGACGGCCTTCTTCGCCAGCGTCGACTTCCTCGTGAACCTGCTGACGCTCGGCGTGCAATTCTTCCTCACCGGCCGGATCGTGCGGCGCATCGGGGTCGGCCCCAGCCTTGCCCTCCTGCCTGCGGCGAGTATCCTCGGATTCGCAGCGTTGGCCGTGTCTCCCACGATCACCGCGATCGTCGCGTTCCAGGTCTTCCGGCGGGCCGGCAACTTCGCCATCGCCCGGCCGATCCGCGAAGTACTGTTCACGGTGGTCCCCCGCGAAGACCGCTACAAGGCGAAAAACTTCCTCGACACCGTGGTCTACCGTACCGGCGACCAGATCGGCGCGTGGTCCTTCACCGGCATCGCGGCCCTCGGCCTCGGCTCGACGGCGGTGGCCCTCACGGCGGTACCGCTCTCGGCGGCGTGGCTCGTGAACAGCCTCTGGCTGGGCCGGCGGCAGGAGGCGCGGCGGACGGCGATGGCCAATGAGGGCGAACCCGTCCCTCCGCCGTGATGATGGCCCCTCCGCGCGGGCACCGCTTTCCCCGATGACGAAGGACGAGGATCCCGCATGCCGACGGACAAGCCCAGAATCCTTTTCGTGTGCCTCGGCAACATCTGCCGCTCGCCCCTGGCGGAGGCCGCGTTCCGTCTGGAAGCCGAGCGGGCGGGGCTCGATGTCGAGGTCGATTCGGCCGGCACCGGTGCCTGGCATGCAGGCGAACCGCCAGACCGGCGCGCCCAGGCCGTCGCCCGAGGCAACGGCATCGACATATCCGGCTACCGTGCCCGGCAGGTCGACCGGGCGGACTTTGCCCGCTTCACTCATATCGTCGCCCTCGACGGCGACAATCTCGCCGTGTTGCAGCGGCTTCGGCCGCGGGACGGCGCCGCCTTGTCGCTTCTCCTCGACCATGTGCCGGGCCGTAGGGGCGAGGCGGTCGCGGACCCCTATTACGGGGCGGATGCGGGCTTCGAGACCACCTGGGCCGACGTGAGCACGGGAGCCCGCGCCCTCGTCCTGGCGCTGATGCGATGAAGACCCTGGCCGAACGCGGGGCGGCTCTGCTGGAGCGCGGGCTTGCCCTGTCCGAGCCGGTGAACGGCGGCAACCTGTCCGGCCTCGCGCGGATCGCGCTCGACGACGGAGGCGAAGCGATCGTGAAGGATGGGCCCGATCCTCTGGCGGAAGCCGGGATGCTGCGGGTGATCCGTGCAGCAGGCATCCCCGCGCCGGACGTGCTCGCGGTCGACACAGAAACCCTGGTGATCGAGCTTCTGCCGAATGGCGGCGGGACTGCCGAGGCGCATCTCGGCCGTGTGATGGCGCAGCTTCATGCGGTCACCGGCGAAAGCTACGGCTGGGACAGGGACTACGCCTTCGGCGCGGTACCGATCGGCAATCGCCGGAGCGAGGATTGGCCGGGCTTCTGGGCGGAGCGGCGGCTGCTCTGCCACTGTCCGCATGTCGATGGCCCGCTCGCACGGAGGATAGAGACCCTAACGGCGACGCTCCCTTCGCGCCTGCCGGAGCGGCCTCGTCCGGCCCTGCTGCACGGTGACTTGTGGAGCGGCAATATCCTGATCGACGGAAGCCGCGTCACCGGGCTGATCGACCCGGCCTGCTACTACGGACATGTGGAGGTGGATCTCGCGATGCTGTCCCTGTTCGGTCGGCCCGGTCCGGCCTTCCGAGAAGCTTATGGGCCGACCGAGACCGGATGGAGCGAGCGCAGGGCGATCTACCAGCTCTGGCCGGCCCTGGTGCACCTGCGCCTGTTCGGATCGGGCTATCGCTCCATGGTCGATGGGCTGTTCGACGCGGCGGATCGCTGAGCCCCGTTCCGATCGGCCGGATCGTGAGGCCGAGCCGGTTCAGCGCCACGGGAAGGGTCCGGCGGACGCTTCCGCGAATCTCGCCGCGAACCTTGCGTTTTGAGGTCCGATCCACGACAACCCGGCAAGCTTTGGCGCAGGCGTCCGGCTCCTTCCGAATATCCGGATGAAGCGGATGGGCGCTTTCGGCCGATGCGGCGAGGGAAGACGAGACCCATGCTCGATTACGCGCAGGCGCGACGCCTCATGGTGGATTGTCAGCTGCGGACCTTCGACGTCAACGACATCGCAGTCCTCGACGCTTTCGAAGCCGTGCCGCGCGAGCGTTACGTGCCCCCGGGGCGCGAGGATTTCGCCTATATCGATCAGACCCTCCGCATCGGCGGACAAGACCGGGCGATCCCGGCGCCGATGATCCTCGCCCGCATGGTCCAGGCCCTCCAGCTCGCGCCGGGGCAGGCCGTCCTCGACGTCGCCACGGGCTATGGCTACGCCGCCGCTGTCATGCGCCAGCTCGGGGCGCGGGTGGTGGCCCTCGAATCCGACGAAACCCTCGCCGCCGAGGCCGGGAGCCGCTTGTCGGGGATCGAGGGAATCGAGATCGTTCGCGGCCCGCTCGAGGCAGGTGCAGCGGCAGCGGGACCGTTCGACGCGATTCTCGTCAACGGCCGCGTCGAGACAAGGCCCCAGGCCCTCCTCGACCAGTTGAAGGATGGCGGCCGCCTCGCCTGTGTGATGGGTCGCGACCGCGCCGCGAAGGCGACCCTATTCGTGCGGACCGGAGACGCATTCGGCGCCCGCCCACTCTTCGATGCAACTCTGCCGGCTTTGTCGGCCTTCGCGACGGATTCCGGCTTCTCTTTCTGAAGCGCCATGACGGGTGTCGCTTTTATGCGGCACTGCGCCGTCAATCTCGCGCAGCACCCGCCTTCGCCGATGCCCCGGAGCGCAACCTCCGCTAATCTGGCGGATGAGGCGGGCAATCCGGATGACACCTTACGGGTGCCATGGCCGTGCTGAACGGTCGACCGGTTCATCGAGAAACCGCAAGGGCAGATGGACGTGAGACAACCCAAACCTGCGAAGCGTCTCGGGCTTCGGCTCGGCGGCTTCGCCGTGCTGGCACTCGCCGCCGCATCTCCGGCCGTCGCCGAGACGCTGGATAGCGCGCTGGCCCGTGCCTATGGTGCCAACCCGGCGTTGAACGCGGCGCGTGCTGGGTTGCGCGCCACCGACGAGAACGTCGCTCAGGCCAAGTCCGGCTACCGTCCCACCGTGAGCCTCGACGCCGATATCGGCCTGTCCAAGTTTGAGGGGCGGATCTCCGGAATCGAGCTCCCGAACGGCCGGGCCGTGACGAAACCCGGCGGCGCGGGCCTCACTGTCAACCAGACTCTGTTCAACGGCTTTCAGACCGACAACCAGACCCGTCGTGCCGAATCGGACGTGCTCGGGACGCGCGAATCGTTGCGCGCCACCGAGATGACCACCCTGTTCAACGCCGCCCAGATCTACATGTCGGTCCTGAGCGACACGGCGACGCTGGAACTGCGCCGAAACAACGTCGAGGTGCTCGAAGAGCAGCTGCGCCAGACCCGCGACCGCTTCAATGTCGGCGAGGTCACCCGGACCGATGTGGCCCAGGCCGAGGCCCGTCTTGCCGGCGCCCGCTCGGACGTCAGCGGCGCTGAGGCGAACCTGCGCGCCAGCATCGGCACCTATCGGCGCATCATCGGTGTCGAGCCGCGCCAACTCGCGCCCGGCCGGCCCCTCGACCGGTACGTACCCCCGAATCTCGACAACGCCATCTCCATCGGCCTGAAGGAGCACCCGCAGATCCTCTCCTCCCTGCACGCCGTGGACGTGGCCGAGGCGCAGGTGAAGATCTTCGAGGGCCAACTCTATCCCACCGCCGCCCTGCAGGGGAATGTCCAGCAGCGCTACGACGCGCAGTTCCCCGGCGACAACGGCGTGACCGCCTCGATCGTCGGTCGGCTCTCGATCCCGCTTTACGAGGGCGGCCAGACCTATTCGCAGATCCGCCAAGCCAAGGAATTGGTCGGCCAAGCCCGGATCAATGTCGAGGACATCCGCGATCAGGTCCGCTCGGCCATCGTCACGGCCTGGGGCCGCCTCGAAGCCGCAAAGGCGCAGGTCATCGCCTCGCAGGCCCAGGTCCAGGCCAACGAAGTGGCCCTCAACGGCGTGCGTGAGGAAGCCCGCGTCGGCCAGCGCACCACCCTCGACGTGCTGAACGCCCAGCAGGAACTCCTGAATTCGCGGGTGAATCTCATCCTGGCCCAGCGCGACCGCGTGGTGAACTCCTACGGCGTCGTCCAGTCCGTGGGCCGCCTCACCGTGCGCTTCACCTCGATCGCGGTGGCGACCTACAGCCCGAAGGAGCATTTCGACCAGATCAAGGACCTTTGGTACGGCGTGCGCACGCCGGACGGACGCTGACGGGCGAGTATGGTCGCGAGAAGATAGCGGAGCCCGATGTTATCCTGTGCCTTGGGCTTCCGCGGCGCTTGTTTCCCGCGCCTGCGGTGAAATACTCAGAGTGATCGAAACGTTTTCTTAACCATGTGACCCGAGCGTCGTCCGGATGAGTGCAGCGAGCCCCAAGACGCCGGAGAAGACCGTGCCGGAGAAGGCCCAGGAACCCTCGATGGAGGAAATCCTGGCCTCCATCCGCCGGATCATCGCCGACGACCAGAACGCCAAGGCCGAGGTCGTCTCGCCGGTTCGCTCCGCCCCGCCGCAGCCGGAAAACGACGATGTGCTCGACCTCGCCGAGGTCGCCCAGCCGCGCAAACCCCAGCCCGCCGCCATCGAAGAACCCGAGATCGGCTTCGCCGAGAGCGGCGAGATCGATTTCGACTCGATCTCCTTCGACGACGAGCCCGAGCCGTTGCCGCCTCCGGTTGCGCGCCAGCCCGAGCCGCCCCGTGCCGCCCCGCGCCCTACCCCTCCGGCGGAGCCCCCGCGTGACACTCCGCACGAGCGCCTGATTTCCGCCGTCACCGATGCCAGCGTCGGTCACGCGTTCCAGCTTCTCGCCGGTACGATGGTGAGCCAGAACGCCCGTACCATCGAAGACATGGTGCAGGACATGCTGCGGCCGATGCTGAAATCCTGGCTCGACGACAACCTGCCGGGGATGGTCGAACGACTGGTCAGAGCCGAGATCGAGCGCGTGGCGCGGGGCCGCTGATCACCCTGCGATGTTGACGCGAGGAGCGTGACGGGGTGAAAGCGGGCCAACACCTGGGCTGAAGCCCACCCCGCACGCACTGGCCCGATCCCGCCCATGATGGACAAGACCTTCGACCCTGCCGCCGTCGAGGCGCGCATCGCGTCCGCCTGGGAGGCCGGTGACGCTTTCAAGACCGGTCGGCCGGAACGTGCCGACGCTGAGCCCTTCACCATGGTGATCCCGCCGCCGAACGTGACGGGCAGCCTTCACATGGGCCACGCCCTCAACAACACGCTGCAGGACATCCTCTGCCGGTTCGAGCGCATGCGCGGGCGCGACGTGCTGTGGCAACCGGGCACAGACCATGCCGGCATCGCCACCCAGATGGTGGTGGAGCGCCGGATGATGGAGGCCCAGGAGCCGGGCCGACGCGAGATCGGCCGCGACGCATTCGTCGAGAAGATCTGGGCCTGGAAGGCGGAATCGGGCGGGGCCATCGTCAACCAGTTAAAGCGCCTGGGCGCCTCCTGCGACTGGTCGCGGGAGCGCTTCACCATGGGCTTGAACGGCGCCCCCGACGACCAGATGGTCCGCGCCGTCACCAAGACCTTCGTCGATCTCCACGCCCAAGGGCTGATCTATCGCGACAAACGCCTCGTGAACTGGGACCCCAAGTTCCAGACCGCGATCTCCGACCTCGAAGTCCTGCAGATCGAGGTGAAGGGCCATCTCTGGCATTTCGACTACCCGATCGTGGATAAGAGCGGCGCCGAGACCGGCGAGGTCATCACCGTCGCAACGACCCGGCCCGAGACCATGCTCGGCGACACCGCCGTGGCGGTCCACCCGGACGACGAGCGCTACACCCATCTCGTCGGCAGGCATGTCCGCTTGCCGCTGGTGGGCCGCCTGATCCCCATCGTCGCCGACACCTATTCTGACCCCGAGAAAGGAACCGGTGCGGTCAAGATCACGCCGGCGCACGACTTCAACGATTTCGAGGTGGGCAAGCGGGCCGGCTGCACGCCCATCAACATCCTGGATCCGGAAGCCCGCATAAGCCTCGATGGAAACGCGGCTTTCCTGAAGGACTCGAACCCGGAGCCGGAGGCTTTGGCCCTGCACGGCCTCGACCGGTTCGAGGCGAGGAAGCGCGTCGTCGCCCTGATGGAGGCGCGCGAGCGCTTGGCGCTCGTCGAGCCCAACACCCATGCGGTTCCGCATGGCGACCGATCGAACGTCGTCATCGAGCCGTATCTCACCGATCAATGGTACGTGAACGTGAAGCCGCTCGCCGAGCGTGCCCTCCAGGCCGTCCGCGACGGCAAGACCCGTTTCGTGCCCGAGAACTACGAGAAGACGTTCTTCCAATGGCTCGAGAACATCGAACCGTGGTGCATCTCGCGCCAGCTCTGGTGGGGACACCAGATCCCGGTCTGGTACGATGACGAGGGTGGGTTCTTCGTCGCTTCAAGCGAGGCGGAAGCGCAGGCCCAAGCCGCTGCGAAGCACGGGGACGCCGTCACTCTCCACCGTGACGAGGACGTCCTCGACACGTGGTTCTCCTCGGCCCTGTGGCCGTTCTCGACGCTCGGCTGGCCCGACTCGACGCCAGAGCTCGATCGCTACTATCCCACCAACACCCTGGTCACCGGCAAGGACATCATCTTCTTCTGGGTTGCCCGGATGATGATGCTCGGCCTCCACGTCACCGGCCGGGTGCCGTTCGATACGGTCTATCTCCACACCCTGGTGCGCGACGCGTCGGGCGCCAAGATGTCGAAATCGAAGGGCAACGTGGTCGATCCACTCGGCCTTATCGACCAGTACGGCGCCGATGCCCTGCGCTTCACTCTCGCCGCCATGGCCGCGCAGGGGAGGGACATCAAGCTCGCCGTCAACCGGGTCGAGGGCTACCGCAACTTCGCGACCAAGCTCTGGAACGCCTCGCGCTTTGCCGAGATGAACGGCTGCGTCCTTCGCGCCGATTACCGTCCCGAGGCCGCCACCGAGACCCTCAACCGCTGGGCGCTCGGCGAGGCCGCGCGGGCCGTCGCCGAGGTTTCGGCGGCACTGGATGCCTACCGCTTCAACGACGCGGCGGCGGCTGCCTACCGCTTCGTCTGGAACATCTTCTGCGACTGGTATGTCGAGCTCGCCAAGCCCGTTCTCCAGGGGGAGGGCGATGCCGCCGCCAAGGCCGAGACGCAGGCCACGGTCGCCTACCTCATCGACCAGATCGCCAAGCTGCTGCACCCGTTCATGCCGTTTCTCACCGAGGAGCTTTGGTCGATCAAGGGCGAGGCGATCGCCGACCGTGGGCTCCTGGCACTCGCGCCCTGGCCCGATCTGTCGGGCCTGGCCGATCCAGACGCCGAATCCGAGATCGGCTGGGTCGTGGATCTCGTCTCCGAGATCCGCTCCGCCCGCTCGGAAACCAACGTGCCGGCCGGCGCGCAGATTCCCCTGGTGATCGTCGGTGCCGACGAAGCCCTGCGGGCACGCGCGACCCAGTGGCAGGACACGCTCCTGCGCCTCGCACGCCTGTCGGACATCTCGTTCGCCGACACGGCGCCGAAGAACGCCGTCCAGCTCCTGGTGCGCGGTTCCGTGGCCGCCCTTCCCCTGGAGGGCATCGTCGATCTGAAAGCGGAGGTCGCCCGCCTCGACAAGGAAGCGGTGAAGGCGGCCTCCGAGATCGGAAAGATCGAGGCCAAGCTCGGCAATGCCGACTTCCTCGCCCGCGCCCCCGACGAGGTGGTGGACGAGCAGCGCGAGCGCCGCGACGCCGAGACGGCGCGGCTGGAGAAGATCCGCGAAGCCCTGGCGCGGTTGTCCGAAGCATGATCCTGCGCCGGCTGGCCCAAGGCCTCGCTGGCCTGTTCGCTCTCCTCGTCCTCGCCGCGATCGTCACTGCGCGGCCCGGCGACCCCGCTCTCTATCCCGCTCCTGACGACGACTTAGAAAAAATCGAATTCGTCAGCCACGGCTGGCATTCGGGCCTCGTGATCCCGCGCGAGGCCCTGACGGGGGAGGGCACCGGAACGGCGCTCCGCAGCATCGCCACCCGCTTCCGCGCCTATCCGCAGATCGAGTTCGGCTGGGGCGAGGCACGTTTCTACCGGGCGACGCCGACCCTGGCGCAGTTCGACCTGCGCCTCGCCCTCGAAGCCCTGTTCACTCCCGGCGGCCGGGAGAGCGTGGTGCAGGTAGTGGGGCTCGCCGAGGACACACGGACGAGCTTCCCCCATTCGGACATCGTGCCCATCCGTATCTCGAAGGCTGGCCTCACTCGATTGCTCTCCCGCCTCGACGCCAGCTTTCGCCTTGCCGACAACACCCCCATCGCGGGCGGCCCCGGCCTCTACGGGCCGAGCCTTTTCTATGAGGGCGAGGGTCGCTTCAGCGCCGCCAACGTCTGCAACCACTGGGCGGCGCGCCTCCTCAACGCCGCCGGCCTGCCGATCACGCCGGTGCTGGATACGCACCCGGCGGGATTGCTGCTCGATCTCAGATGGCGCGCGGGAGTGCGGGCATCGCCCGCCGCCAACCTGTCCAAACCGTAATCTCGGCGACACGGGCGGGTCAGGCGGGCCTCTCTACACACGGGGGCATGGCCCCGCTCGATAGCGGGGAACCGACCTTCCCGGAGAGACCCGCTCATGCCTTCGTCGACTTCGAACCTGCGCCGCAACGCCCTCGCATCCGTCGCTGCCATCGTCATCGCGGCGACCGGCGCGGCCGGTATCGGCCTGACCCAGCCCTCGACCCCAGCCCATGCCCAGGCCCTCTCCAAGAACCCGATCGACGTGCCGGACCATCCGCCCGGCTCTTTCGCCAGTGTCGTCGACAAGGTGAAGCCCGGCGTCGTCGCCGTGAAGGTGAAGCTCGACGACAGCGCGGGCATGGACGACGATGACGGCCCCGGACAGGGCCAGCAGGTTCCGCCGCAGCTGCGCGAGTTCTTCAAGCGCTTCGGTCAGGGTGGCCCGGGTCAGGGCCAGGGCCTCGGTGGCCCTTCGCCGAAGCGCCAGGGTCAGCGCGGCGCCATGGGCTCGGGCTTCATCATCTCGGCCGACGGCTACGTCGTCACCAACAACCACGTGGTCGACAAGGCCAAGACGGTGCAGGTGACCCTCGACGACAACCGCACCCTCGACGCCAAGGTCATCGGCAAGGATCCGAAGACCGATCTGGCACTGCTCAAAATCACCGAGGGCGGCACCTTCCCTTATGTCTCGCTGAGCAAGTCGGCGCCCCGCGTCGGCGATTGGGTGGTGGCCATCGGCAACCCGTTCGGCCTTGGCGGAACGGTCACCGCCGGCATCGTCTCGGCCCGTGGCCGCGACATCGGCGCCGGCCCCTATGACGACTTCCTGCAGATCGACGCGCCGATCAACAAGGGTAATTCCGGCGGCCCGACCTTCAACGTCGGTGGCGAGGTCGTGGGCGTGAACACCGCCATCGCCTCACCCTCCGGCGGCAGCGTCGGCCTCGCCTTCGCCATTCCGGCGGAGACCGTGCAGGCGGTGGTCGACCAGCTCCGTGCCGACGGAAAGGTGGCGCGCGGCTATCTCGGCGTGCAGGTCCAGCCGGTGACGAAGGACATCGCCGACGGCCTCGGCCTCGACAAGGCCAAGGGCGCCCTCGTCGACCATGCCGAACCCGGCACGCCGGCGGCCAAGGCAGGCCTCAAGTCTGGCGACGTGATCGAATCGGTCAACGGCGCAGCCGTCAACGATGCTCGCGAATTATCGCGCCGGATCGCTGGTCTGAAGCCAGGCGCCAAGGTCGATCTCGCCTACCTGCGCGGAGGCAAGTCCGACACCGCCACGGTGGAGCTCGGCGCCCTTCCGAACGACCCGAAGGCCGGCAACGACAACAGCCGCAGCTCGTCGAGCGACGGCCAGCCGCGCCTCGGCCTCAGCCTCGCCCCGGCCGCCCAGGTCGGTGCCGGAGACGAAGGCGTCGCGGTGATGGATGTCGATCCCGATGGCCCGGCAGCGGCCAAGGGTATCGAGCAGGGTGACATCATCCTCGATGTGGCCGGCTCCAGCGTCTCGAAGCCTTCGGAGATCGCCGAGCGTGTCAAGGCCGCCGAGGCCAACGGACGAAAGGCGGTGCTGATGCGGATCAAGAGCACCAAGGGTGTCACTCGCTTCGTCGCCGTGGCTCTGAATAAGGCCGGATGATCGGTCGCTGAGGATCGCGTCCAAAGCGCGGTCATCAAGAACGAAACCGACGCCGGCCCGTTCGTTCAGGCCGGCGTCTTCCGTGGAAGCCGAGCCGCTCGCTCAAGCAAACCACCCCTTTCGTCGGAGCCTTGGCGGAGAGATCTGGGCGGAACCTCCCGCCTCCGGGGACCGACGAACTGGTGAGCACGGCGGTAGGCAACGGAGACGGGTGGCCCTCATCGCCGAGACCGGCATCGGCAATGGGGTGCTTGGCCCAAGCGGGGGACAACGGACCGGACTGAAACTTGCTTTGCCGCCGACGTGCTTTCGCGCACGCCGGCGCCGGATCCAGTAGCAATCCAGAGACATTGGAAAGCGAGGTTCGGTGTCTCCCGATGCGATGCACGGAGGGGAGGAGATTCCGATGCCGGCTCTCGATCGTACGAAGATGATCAGTCTGCCGTTGGTCGCCCTCGCCCTTGCGGCCCCCGCATGGGCCAGACCGGTCACCGCAAAGCCGGTCTGGGCCACAGGCACCTTCGTCTATGCCGATCTCTGCACCGAGGCCGGGAGCGGCGAGCGGGCCGGGCGGCGCATCACGCTCAAGCGCTCACCCAGCGGGGACGTGCTGGTCTACGAGACCGCATCCCGGTCGTCACAGGCCGAGAATCTAACCCTCGACGACGAGACCAAGGCCCTGTCGTTCCTGGTCGGCGGCGAGGAAGGTAGCTTTGCGTTCCACGGAACCCTGGCAACGGATGCCCTGATCGGGACGGTCGAGGACGAGACCGGTGCCTATCCGCTGCGCCTGCGCCGCATCCTGCGATCGCACGCCCACGAGGCCTGCCCCGCCGAGATCACGGGATCGATCGGAATGCGGCGCTGAGAGCGTTGGGTCCGGGCTGCGTCCTGTTCTAGGATAGGGTGGATGAAAGCTCATCTCCTCCCCTCGATCGCCTGCTGCCTCGCCACCATCGCTCTGTCCTCGACCTCCGTCCCGGCGAAGACGGGAAATTCCTGCGACCGCCTCACTGCGCGGATGATCCGGGCCACTGGTGCCGGATTGGCCGGTCGCGAGGCCTCGCTCGCGGTGTTCCGTGCCGCGGACGCCGACCGCATGAGCCTCGATTGCCGGGCTCCGACACGGATGGCGTTCGGGTCGCGCGACCGCGAGCCGGCCAGGGCCTATTTCGCCCTGATCGGGCTGGCGGCGGAGGGCTTGACCGGCGCGAAGGCCGAAGCCGTTGAGGTGCTGGCCCGCAATCTCCACCAGGATTCCCTCCTCACCGGGATGCCGCATGCGGGACGTATCGGGCACGCGGCCCTGCAATGCGAGACGGGCGGACGGCGGTTTGGAGAAGGGCTCGGTCTGAACGGCGCCCCGTCCGACCTGACGCGCTGTGTGCTCGTCCGAAACCGCTCGCCGGTCCTACGCCGTCGCGCCGGCCTTTTCGGCGGGGCTCGGGCGGGCTAGACCGGACGCCATGTCCGAACCCGCTCGCTCACCCTCCGGTCCCGTCGTGATGGCGGGGCACACCGCCTTCGGCAACCACTTGCCCTTCGCGCTCATCGCCGGCCCGTGCCAACTTGAGAGCCGTGACCACGCCATCGAGATCGCCGACGCGCTCAAGGGCATGACCGACCGCCTCGGGATCGGCCTCGTGTTCAAGGGCTCGTTCGACAAGGCCAACCGGACCTCGGGTTCCACCGCCCGCGGCCTCGGCCTCACCGGGGCACTCCCGATCTTCGCCGAGATCAAGGAGCGCTTCGGCCTGCCCGTTTTGACCGATGTCCACGAGGCGGCCCAGTGCGCGCCAGCCGCCGAAATCATCGACGTCCTCCAGATTCCGGCCTTCCTGTGCCGGCAGACCGACCTGCTGCTGGCCGCTGCCGCCACGGGCCGGGTTGTGAACGTGAAGAAAGGCCAGTTCCTCGCTCCCTGGGACATGGCCCATGTGGCCGCTAAAGTGACGAAGGCGGGCAATCCGAACGTCCTCGTTACCGAGCGCGGCGCCTCGTTCGGCTACAACACGCTCGTCTCCGACATGCGCAGCCTGCCGATCATGGCGCAGGTGACCCATGGAGCACCCGTCGTCTTCGACGCGACCCATTCGGTTCAGCAGCCGGGCGGGCAGGGCGCGACTTCGGGCGGTCAGCGCGAATTCGTGGCCGTATTGGCCCGTGCAGCAGTGGCCGTGGGGATCGCCGGCCTGTTCATCGAAACCCATCCCGACCCGGATCACGCTCCGTCCGACGGACCGAACATGGTGCCACTGAAGGCGATGCCGGCATTGCTGGAGACACTCCAGGCTTTCGACCGTCTTGCGAAGTCGACAGACTGACCGAGACCGGCTGCGCCTGGATTCGATGAGCGGAAGCGACAATGGAACGGAGTCTCTCCGACATCGTTGTCCTTGCTTAAGCGAAGCAACGATTTGAGGAGCCCCATGCGCAAGTTCGCACTGATCACGGCCGTCACCCTTTCTCTCGGCGCCATGGCCGCCGGAACGGCTGCCGAGGCTCGCCCTGGACATGGTCACGGCTATGGTCGCGGCGGCCATGGTGGATACGCTCACGGCGGTTACGGCCATCGTGGCTATGGCAATCGAGGATATGCCTATCGTGGCGGCGGACGTCGCGGCATCGGGACAGGCGCGGCCGTCGGCCTCGGCATTGCAGGTCTCGCTGCTGGTGCGATCGCAGCAGGTGCCGCTCGCGATTCGTACTACAACAATGGCTACGGTCGTCCGGCATATGGTGGTGGCGGTTATGGCCGTCCCGCTTATGGCTACGGTTACTGATCCAGCCATCCCGGTGAATCGAAAAGGGCGGTCGGTCTTTACCGGCCGCCCTTTTTCATAACGCGATCATTCGTCAAAGATTTCCGGAGCTTGACACGCTCCACATACCCGACATGCGCTCCGGACAATGGATCAACCGCGACCACGATAGGGCGCGATGCCCTGGTCGGGAAGCCAGAGGGCACTCGGTGGCTCGCCACTCTGCCAGAACACGTCGATCGGAATGCCGCCGCGCGCGTTCCAATACCCGCCGATGCGGAAGTACCGAGGCCTGAGAAGATCTACGAGGGTGAGACCGATCCCGACCGTGCAATCCTCGTGGAAGGCACCATGATTGCGGAAAGCACCGAGATAAAGCTTCAGGGACTTCGATTCTACGAGCCACTGGTCCGGCACGTAGTCGATCATCAGGATTCCGAAGTCGGGCTGGCCGGTAACGGGGCAGATCGAGGTGAATTCCGGTGCGGTGAACCGTGCCAGATAATCGGTCGCGGGATGCGGGTTCGGCACGCGATCCAGGCGGGCAGCCTCGGGCGAGACGGGCAGGGGAGTGGGCTGGCCGAGTTGGAGCGAGTCGTCTGAGGGCGGGTTGGTCATGACCGCCGCTATAGCGCAGGCCGCTCCGAAGGGGAACTCCTCGCCGGGAATCTCTTATGAAATCAACACGCTAGTGAGCGCCCGACCGAGCCCTCGTCGCCTTCGACGAAGTGGGCGCCGCAGACGCGGCAGTCGGCGGTCCGGAATTTCTTGCAACCTCAGCAAAGATTTGTGACCTTGCGGCGCCGTCCCTGGGCGCGCAGGTGCTTGCCGGATGCGACACGTTGACGGATAAGCCTGCCCTGGATCCGATCGGTCCCTTGGGCGGCCCCTCCGACGAGGCGCGCCTCTGGGACCATGACGGCTGGGCCGAGTGCCCGCCGCAACACCTTTGAGAGCTAGGGGCACGCATGACCGCGATCACCAACATCGCCGCCCGCGAGATCCTCGACAGCCGGGGCAACCCGACCATTGAGGTGGATGTCCTCCTGGAGGATGGCTCCTTCGGCCGCGCTGCCGTGCCGTCCGGCGCCTCCACCGGCGCACATGAGGCGATGGAGCTGCGCGACGGCGACAAGGGCCGCTACAGCGGCAAGGGCGTCCGCAAAGCAGTGGCCGCGGTGCGTGGCGACATCCTCGACACCATCGGCGGCATGGATGCAGAGGACCAGATCGCCGTCGACGAGGCGATGATCGAGCTCGACGGAACCCCCAACAAGGCACGGCTCGGCGCCAACGCCATCCTCGGCGTGTCGCTGGCGGTGGCCAAGGCCGCGGCCGAGACCGCCGGTCTGCCGCTCTACCGCTATGTCGGCGGAACCCAGGGCCGGGTGCTGCCGGTGCCGATGATGAACATCATCAACGGTGGTGCGCATGCCGACAACCCGATCGACTTCCAGGAATTCATGATCATGCCGGTGGGCGCCTCCTCCCTCGCCGAGGCCGTGCGCATGGGTGCCGAGGTGTTCCACACCCTCAAGAGCGCCCTCAAGAAGGCCGGCCACAACACCAATGTCGGCGATGAGGGCGGCTTCGCCCCCAACCTCCCCTCGGCCGAGGCCGGGCTCGACTTCGTCATGGAATCGATCGCCGCCGCCGGATTCAAGCCCGGCACCGACATCGTGCTCGCCCTGGACTGTGCCGCCACCGAATTCTTCAAGAACGGCGCCTACCATTACGAGGGCGAGGGCCAGACCCGCTCGATCGAGGCCCAGGTCGACTACCTCGCCAAGCTCGTTGATTCCTATCCGATCCTGTCCATCGAGGACGGCATGTCCGAGGACGACTGGGCCGGATGGAAGCTCCTGACCGAGAAGGTCGGCAATCGCTGCCAACTCGTGGGCGACGACCTTTTCGTCACCAACGTGACCCGCCTGTCGCGCGGCATCGCGGAGGGCACCGCGAACTCGATCCTGGTGAAGGTCAACCAGATCGGCACTCTTACCGAGACGCTCGCCGCCGTCGATATGGCCCAGCGCGCCGGCTACACCGCCGTAATGTCCCATCGCTCGGGTGAGACCGAAGATTCGACCATCGCCGATCTCGCCGTCGCGACGAATTGCGGACAGATCAAGACCGGCTCCCTCGCCCGTTCGGACAGACTGGCCAAGTACAACCAGCTCATCCGCATCGAGGAAGGCCTCGGCGCACAGGGCCGCTTCGCCGGCAAGTCCGCGCTGAAGGCCTTCGCCGCCCGCTGACGCGCGGGAATCATCCCCGAACGGCCTTCTCGCCCTTCATCACCGTCAGAACAAACGGCCCCACCATCGATCGATGCGATGGTGGGGCCGTTTTGCTCGCATCGGCGTTGTTAAGGGGCATGGCATCGACGTGTCGAGCCGGTGCGGAGAGGACGCTTCGACGCCACCATGACTCCACCCGCCGCACTGACCGTCTATTATGATGGGGCTTGCCCGCTCTGTTCCGCTGAGATTCGGACCTATCAGCGCAGCCGCGGGTCCGAACGCATTCACTTCGTCGATGTGAGCGGTGACGGCGCCCCCGACACACTTGGCCCCGACCTCGAGCGCGAGGCCGCGCGGGCACGTTTCCATGTCCGGGACGAAGAGGGCCGTCTTGCCTCCGGGGCAATGGGCTTCATTTGGCTGTGGCGGCAGCTGCCCGGTTGGAAATGGCTTGCGACCCTGGGAAGTCTGCCCGGCATGCCGATCCTGGCCGAGGCCGCCTACCGCCGGTTCCTTACCGTGCGCCCACATCTCGCCAAGCTCTTCACCCGGTTCCTCGGTGCGCCGTGCGAGGCGGCCTGCCGATCCCCGAAGACTTGAGCGGCTCCGCCGCGGGGATGTGATTCTTGTACGTAGCGGGATCAGCGCTATGGCCGCCCGCGAGCCCTCCGCTGCAGAACCCCTTCCAGGGGGGCAAAGTGTCAGGCCCGTTCGACCTGTCTCCCGACAAGATCGCTCCCGTCGGGCCCGGTCTTCGGTGTCGGCGAACCCGACTTGGGATTCCTGTCGCGCCAATTCGCACCGCTCCGAGTGAGGATGAGGTAGAGCGAGTGCGGATTAGTGAGGAAGTAGCGCCAGAACAGGCGCCTCGGCTCCTGGGCCATTCGCCAGAGCCATTCGAACCCGATCCGCTGAACCCAGGACGGCGCCCTGCTGCGGCTTCCGGAAAGGAAGTTGAACAGGCCGCCCGAGGTTTTGATCACGGCGACGTTCCGAAGAAGCGGGCCGTAGTCCCGCACGAAGGCCTGTTCGCGCGGCACGCCGAGGGCGATCCAGAGAATGTCGGGCGCCAGGGCATCGATCTCCGCGATCTTGGCCAGCAATGCGTCACCTGCGAGATAGCCGTGACAATGCCCGGCGATGCGCAATTCCGGATACAGCCGCTGCGTCGTCTTCACAGCGGCAAGGTTCTCTTCCTCGGTGGCACCGTACAGGTAGAAGGTGAGGCCGTCCGCCGCCGCCCTTCGCGCGACTCCGTGATACAGGTCGGTGGTGGCGACGCGCTCGGGCAGGCGCCGGTCACCCATGTAGCGCGACATCGCCACCATGGGTTGCCCGTCGGCATTGATGAGGTCCGACGCGTCCATCAGGCGGGCGAAGTCGGGATCCCGTGCGTGCCGCGACATCACCTCGCCATTGGCAGAGGTGAGGTAGAGGGGCGTTCCGGGCCGCGGATGAAGGCGCACGGCCTCTATCATCAGGTCGACGGTTTCCTGCATCCCCAGAGCAGCGATCGATAACCCGCCGAGGGTCGTGGTGGGAGTATGGCGAAGGCGCGCACGTGAGGGTGTGGTCATCGGGGCCCTCCAATCAGCGCAGCTGCGCCGGAAACGCTGAAAGCCGCCCGCGCCGAGGATTTGGACGACGGACGTTCGGCCGTGACCGGCTTGCCGAGGGAACGCTCCGCGACCTGCTTCGGTTCGACGCGAGGCGCCGGCTCCGCAGGAGACTTTGCCGCGGGACGTTTCGGCTCTGTCTTGGCTGCAGGCTCGAAGGCGGGCTTCACATTCGCGTCCTTCGGTCTGCCCCGGAAGAACGCCATCGGAGACCGCGTCAGATCGGGAAGATCCGGCGCACGGAAGGAGCGGGGGGCCGTCGGGATTCGGTTTTCCCTGAACCCGCGCGGCGGTGCCGGTGTCGGTGCCGGGACCGAACTCGCCGCTTCGACCGGGTCGGGCATCCGAGCAGGCTCGGCGAACGGGACAGACGAGGCGACTTGAACAGATTTGGCGCCCTGCGCGGGTTCGGGCACCTGAGCCGGTTCGGGTGCCCGGATACGATCCGGCCGGCCGGAGCGGGCCCAGTCGTCGAGGAGAGCGAGGAGGACACCGAGGCCCAGCCCCGCGAGGAGGCCGATCAGCATCAGCGTGCGGGCCGGCGGCGGAAAGCTGCGCATGATCGGCTTCGTCGCCGAGGTCACGACACGAGCGTTGCCCATGTCGAGATAGGCCTGCTGGCCGGTCTCGCGCGAGCGAGTGAGGAAGGATTCGTAGATCGAGCGGCTTGCCTCGGCCTCTCGCTCGAGTTCACGCAGGCGGATAGAGGCCTGGGCGAGCCCGACCGTACGGCCCTTGGCCTGGTCGAAGTTCTTCTCCAGGGCCGAGGCCGTAGCCCGCGCTTTGGCGAGGTCGGTCTGCGCGGCCTGGGCGAAGCGTCCGACCTCCTGGTCGACGGAGCGCCGCGCCTGGACGACTTGCTTGGCGATGGAGGAGACGGAGGGGTGGCGCGGGCCGAGGTCGTTGGTGAGTTCGGCCTGACGCCGGGTGAGCTCGGCGTACTGGCTGCGCAAGGCGGCCACGGTCGGCGAGGCAAGGATATCGTCGGTCGCTCCGGCATCGAGGCCGGATCGCACGATGCGCTGACTCTGTTCGAGGCGGGCCTGAGCTTCGGCGACCCGGGCCCGGGAGGCGGCGAGCTGCGAATTCAGCTGCGTCAACTGCTGGTCGCTGACGAGGGAATCGCGGGTGCCGACGAGGCCGGTCTCGGCCCGGTAGGCCTGAACCCGGTTCTCCGCCGCGTTGAGAGCATTGCGCAACTCGCCGAGCCGCGCGGTCAGGCCGGAATTGGCGCGATTGGCGGCTTCGGTGCGGGCGGCAGTATCCTCGGCGAGGTAGGCGGCCACGACGGCATTGGCGAGGCGCGCCGATTTGGCCGCATCCTGCGACCAGACCGAGACGTCGACCACGTAGGTCCGGCCCGTCCGGCGCACGGACAGGCGCTGCTGCAGGATTCCAATCGCCGCGTTCGCCTCGCCCTCCACATCCGCGGGCGCATCCTGGCTCCCGAGGCCAAGGGCGGTCGCGATCTTCGCGACGAGGCCGCCGCCGGAGCGACCTACGAATTCCTCGTCCTGGGCGAGACCAGTGGCATCCACGGCCCTGCGCAGGACGCTGCTCGAGGTGATGAGGCGGGTCTGGCTTTCCACCACGCTCTGATAGGCGTTGGAATCCTGACCGCCGGTGGTCAGTTCACGGGAGACAAGGTTCAGGTCGCGTGGATCGATGTAGATCTGCGCCTCGGCAGAATAGCGCGGCGTCAGCATCTTTCCGACGAGAAGGCCGATTCCGGAAAAGACGATGGCGCAGGCGAGGATCCACACGATGCGCCGGCGCAGTGCCGAAAAGACGCCGCCAACGGACAGACGGTAGCCGCTCCGCACCGGCTCGGCCGTTTCGGGCCTGCTGGCTGGCGGCGGATCGTCATAGACCAACATCAATGGCTTCCCAACATCAGTGGTTCTTCCGGAAACAAAGGTTCGGACCGTGCCCCGAACCCAATTCCGTTCGATCCCGCTTCCAACAGATGATGTGTCAGGATGACACGATCCATCGGATCTCAGCGGCGAATGCAGAGAGGTTAGCAACCAAGAGTCCAGCGTTGATTAAATTCTCAGCTGATGAAAAACGAACGCGTTGCGATGATGAATTTAGTCTTTATGCAGCTTGTCGGCCCCGGGCGGAACCTTGGATAGTGGTCGCATTCTGCGAGATGCCGAGCACGTTCGGCGTCCGGCGTTGCTCTTCGGCGGTCCCACAGGCCATCGCCAACCCTTCCGCGATCGAGACCACCGGGATGCCCCGCCGGTTCGCGGCAGCGAGAGTGGCTTCGAGCAGGGCGGGAGAGCAGCCGTAGGGACTCGCCGCCTCGACGACGTCGTGACCGAAGAAGATCACCCAGCCATTGCGGGAGACCGCTTCGTCCATCAGGCGCGTGAGGATATCGGCATCGAGGCAGCGGTCGAAGAGCGGGTTCGCGCGCAGGAAATGACGATCGATGCGGCCGGCGTTCAGGCCCGGCAGGATGCTTCTGCTCGACCCGTAGGTACGGCTCAAGACACGCTTGGCGGCAAGGGATGCGTAACCATAGGGAAAGGCAAAGTTCTCCAGCGCCAGCCCCGGCACGAGAGTCGCCAGTTCTTCCCGGTTGCGCCGGATGTCGGCGGCGAAGACCCTCGCGTCGAGGGTGGGGACAAGAACGTGGGCGTGGGTATGGCAGCCGATCTCGTGGCCACGGCGGTGGATCTCCGCCAAGGCCTCGCTTTCGGCGACCCGCCAATGCTCGGTCCTGGCGCCGAGGAGGGTGCCGGAGACGTAGAACGTCCCCTTGACGCCGTAGGCATCGAGCAGGGCCGCCCCCCTGGTGCAGGCGGAATCCGGGACGTCGTCGAAGGTGATGCTCACCATCGGACCGGGCAGGGCGCGAAGGAGGGGCGAGACCGGAACATGCCTCGACAGGCCATGGGAGAGACGGGCCCGCAGCGAAAGCCGGGCCTTCAACTCGGTCGCATCGCGATCGATGATGGCGTCGGGTGTCATCTGGCGGCTGGCTGCTCCCCCGCCCGCTTGCGCAGCACCAGGTGGTAGTCACCGTGGCGCAGGTTGATGCGCCGGGCCGCCGCCATGTTGGCGAGTTCGGTGATGCCGTCGACGATGGAGGCCAGCCATGGCCGGCGTGCCCGCATCTCCGCATAGCGCGGGCTTTCGTAGACGCGCTCGTAGACCGGATCGAGCCCGAGCCGGTCGAGGAACGGCTTCAGTCGAGCCGGCAGGACGAGGGGATGGTAATAGACCGGGAATGGGGCCTCGCCCGGCTGGCCGGCCCGCTCCAGACCACGGATGTTGCGATAGAACCAGACGTGGAACCAGTGCGGCGAATACTTCGTCACGAGACCGGACAGAGAACGCGGATGCGGTGCACCGATGAGCAGGAGGCCGCCGGGCTTCAAGCATTCGGCGAAGCGCTCCATCGCCGCGCCGACATCCGGCAGATGTTCGATGACGTTGTAGCTGGTGACGAGGTCGAACGTCCGAGGCGTGAAGCGGTGGGTCTGCACATCGCCGCAGATCACCGTCTCGGCGTAGCCGTTGTTGCTCACCTGTGTCGGATCGATGTCGACCACGGTCACACGGGAGCGGCGCAGTACCGAGACCGGAAGGTAGGAGGACGCCCCGCCGCCTGCCTCGTAGATCGAGACCTCTCCCGCCGGGAGCAGCGACTGCAGGACTTCGTGGACCTTTGCGAGACTGAAGCCGGCCTCGCCGGCCGGCATCTCCGTGTCATGATGAAGATCGTCCACGGCGACCTGCATCGCCATCGCCGTGCTGCCGTTCTGTGCCATGGCTTGCAAGCTCCGTCTCTATTCCGTCGTGAAAGGGCGGGACATGAGCAAGGTCATGGGACGGGTGTACCTTCCGGTAAGCGTGTCGACCGTACCGTAGTCATGACACGGCAAATATTACTTTTCCAAGTACAAAGCGTGGACGGGCGAGTCCCGACCGCCGTCGATTGTCCTCATCCTTAATCGCGCAAGTGTAAAAGCGTCCAGCAATCACCCTCACGCTGCTTGCGTTCGCGATTTTGGATTTTCCAATCCACAACCGGAATGGAACGCTTCGAGACTTGTGCGGATGGTGGCGAGCGGCGTCGCCCCGAAGGACTGGATGCAGAAGGCCCGTTCGGTGGGCGTAGCGGCATGCAGCATCGCGAGGATGTCGGCCTCGCGGAGGGCGTTGTCTTCCCAATGGGTCCGGCAGAAGCTCCGGGTCGTCACCGCGTGCCTGTCCATCGCCGAGGGCGTGCTGGCCACGAAGGTGCCGTAGATCATGTATTCCGAGAAGTTGCGGTCCCGGCACAGGGCACCGATCCAGCCATGCCGGGTCACCGACTCGATCCGGTCGGTCATCGCTCGCGCCGTGGCCTGATCCCAGATGATGATCTGGTCGATATAGTCGTCCGCGGGCACACTTGGCGGCTCGGTGCCGAGGAGACGGCTCGCGGTGTCGATCCATAGGATGTGACGGGGCCGGTTCACCACGACGCCGCCGGGATGGACGTGGAACGGCGTCGGGTTCGGCTCTGCCAGCGCAGTGAGATCGAAGTCCCGGAAGAAGTAGATATCGGAATCGATCAGGCAGTAGCGGGCCTCGGGCAGCCGGCGCGTTGCCTCGATCTTGACGATCTGCTGAATGTGCCAGCCGCTGATGGGCTTGCCGAACGGCGTGAACCAGTATCGGCGCCCGCGCCAGCGCAGGACCGGAATCGGCCTCATCCACCATGGCAGGAAGTGCGACAGCGGCAGGATCCGGCGGTCGGGCCGCTCAAACCGCGCGAACAGCGCCACGTCCTTGTCGTCGACGATGACGTAGTGGCATCCGCGGGGTGTCGCGTGCCGATCGATGGTCTCGAACAGGAGGGCACACCGTTCGAGGTCACCGCGATGGCTGAGCGTGATCAGGCCCACCGTCTCGGCCAGGCTCTGACCTGCTGGTGCGGACGGGGAATGTCCGGTCTCGGCCTTCATGCGTATCTCCGTCGATCGCCGCTTCTCGCCGCGCGGAACCCTGCGCTGCAAACGGTGAAGGATTCCGTCACCGGACAATGTCCGCCAAGAGCTTCCGCGATCACGGTGCCGTGTTCCGCCATAAGAGTCCGTAGAGGGTGAAGAACGAGAGCGCATAGATCGCCACGTAGATCGCGTTAAGCCACAGGCTCCATTGCTCCGGATTTGGAAAAGCCGTGAGGAGCAGCACGAAGGCCAGCGCCTTGAAGGCGATGAGCGCAGTGGTGACGCCCGCGCGCAGCCCCATCCGGCCGAAGGCGAAGAACAGCTCGCCCTGGAATTCCAAGAGGTTGCGCACTGCCGGCACGGCGATGATGACGGTGAGCATGCCGTAGGCGGCCGACACGTTCGGTCCGAGAAGTTCCGGCCGGATGTGAAGGACGGCGATCATGAAGGCGAGGGCGCCCGTCGAGACGACCGCCACCATGCCCTCCACCTTCAGGCATTCGCGCAGGCTGGCGCGGGTGACCCGGCCAGCCTGGATGAGCTTGCGCGAGTACATCATGAACATCGGCCGCAGCGGCACGCCGGTGAGGTCGATCAGCCGCATCGAGATCGCGTAGATGCCCGCCATCCGCTCGCCGGCCAGGGTCAGAACGATGAGCTTGTCGATCTCGCCCTGTGCGAGAAACATGAAATAGGAGGCAGCGTAGAGCAGGCCGTCGCGCAGCTTGCCCTTGAGCAGCACCGCGCGGAAGCGCATCCGCGTGCGGGGATGGAACAGAATGGCGAGAACGGTCACCGAGACAGCGTTGCCGACGAGGTAGTAGATCGCCCAGATCTCGGCGGCCCCGCCGCCCGCGGCCCAGAAGGCCACGGCTGCCGCAGCGCGGAACCCGACGGGAAGCGACACCACCGTGGCCGCCACGGCATAGCGGCCGAGGCCGTTATTCACCTGGACGAGGAGCTCGATCTGACGCCAGAGCGCCACCTCGACCACGATGATCGCGAGATAGCCGGGCAAGGCGATCACGCCCTGGAACAGCAGGGCGTACAGCACCAGGGAGAGGCCGAACATGATCGGCAGAGCCAGGGCGAAGCAGGCGTAGTAGACGGCCAGATAGGCCCCCATCGACGAGCGTCGGCCGGCGGCCGAACGCATCACGAAGGATTGGAAGCCGAAACCCGCCAGGCATCCGATCATCACGCCCGCGGCCGAGACCGAGGCGAAGACCCCCATCTCCGAGAGGCTGAGCGTATTGGCGAGAACCAGGAAGTAGACCATCTGGAGCGCGAGGCGGCCGCCGGCACCGGCCAGAAGCTGCCCGTAGCCGATCAGCACCGTGCGATGGGTGGACCACGCGCCGGCGAAGAGACGCATCGGCGCGACATGCAGATTCCTGATGCGGCGTTCCATGCCGGCCCCTCCGGCGGAGATCGTCTCCACGCCGGGTGTCGGATTTCGGGACAGATGAGCAGTCATGGCCGCCGCAGCCGCAGGGCTCGTGCCAGCACGGGAACCGGGATCGGTCGGGACGGGAGGCTGCGAATGGGGTGGCCCCTTCGTCTCGAACGGGGCGCCGTCATGTCCTGGTTCGGGGCGCATCGTTCGGCAAGCATGGTGTTCGGAGGCATGTCCTGGTCGCCGGGCAGCGGAAGGCATGCCACAAGGGTCGGGAATGCGAGGGGCATCGCCCGCGACGGATGTCATCGTATGTGCGGACCTGATCTTGCAAAACCGTTCGCCATGTCCCGGCGGATTGTACCGTTTTGGATGATCGCCACGTCTCGCGGGATCCCGGCATGATGAAGACGTCCTCCAACCGACGGGCCATCCTCAAAGGGGCCATGGGCGGCATCCTCGGCATGGGAACCCCGCTGGCAGGGATCCTGGGAAGTGCCCTCGACGGTCTTCCGGCCATGGCCGCCGCGCCGCGGAAGATCCCGTTCGGTGCCGCGGTCCGGGGTGGCGCCCTGACGGCGGATGCAGCCTACGGCGCCGCGTTGGCGGAAAGATGCCGTCTGCTGGTTCCCGAGGGCGGCTTGAAATGGGCCGTCCTGCGACCGAATCGCGAGACGTTCGACTTCGGCGAGGCAGACCAGATCGCCGCCTTCGCCCGCCGCAACGGGCTCGGCCTGCGCGGCCATACCCTGGCCTGGTACGGTGCGATGCCCGCCTGGGCCGAGGCCATCACCAGTCGGGTCGAAGCCGAATGGATGCTAACCAGCCATATCGAGACCGTGGTGTCCCGCTATCGCGGCTTCATCGGGTCCTGGGACGTGGTCAACGAGCCGATGCCAGACAAGCCGGCCTCGCCGCAGGATCTGCGCCACTTCGTCTGGAGCAAGACCCTCGGGGCCGATTACATTCCGATCGCGTTCAAGGCGGCCCACGCCGCCGATCCCGCGGCCCAGCTCGTGCTCAACGAATACGACGTCGAGTTCGTCGGTCAGCGCTTCGCCATGCGCCGCGCCGGTATCCTCGCGATCGCCCGCTCGCTCCTCGACCGTGGCATCCCGATCCACGCCATCGGCCTGCAGGGTCACCTCTTCGCGGACAGAGCGATCGACCGGGACGGGCTCCAGAGCTTCCTGAGGGAGATCAAGGCGATGAAGCTCGACGTTCTGGTGACCGAACTCGACGTGATCGATTTCGGGCTGCCGACCGATTTCGCCACCCGCGATGCGCTCATCGCCAAGAAGGCGACCGATTTTCTTCAGGCGGTGGACGAAGTGACGCCGCCGAGCGCGGTGCTGACCTGGGGCATTACGGATCGTTATACCTGGGTGCCGATATACTTCACCCGCCCCGACGGGACGGCGAACCGGCCGCTTCCCTTGGATTCCGACCTGAGGCCCAAGCCGCTGATGAGTGTGATCGAGCGTTTCACCGGAAACGCGTCGTGAAGACGCGCGCCAACCCTTTCGACGCGGTGATCTGCATCCCGACCTTCAAGCGGCCGGAGCACCTCGTCCAGACCCTCGCCTCCCTGGCGCGTCAGCGGACCGGGCGCCGCTTCGCCGTGATCGTCGTCGACAACGACGCCGGATCGCAGGCCGGACGGGCTGCGGCGGAAGAAGTGTTCGCGAAAGGCCCGCTTGTCGGACAGTGTGTGGTGGAACAGCGCCAGGGCAATTGCTCGGCGATCAACCGTGCCTTCACCACCGCACTCGCGGCCTATCCCGAGAGCGGCTACTTCCTGATGATCGACGATGACGAACTCGCCCAGCCGGACTGGCTGGAGCGCATGGTGGCCACGGCCCAGCGTACGGGGGCGGGGATCGTCGGCGGCCCCGTGATGCCGCGCTTCGAGCCGGGGACGCGGGCGGGCCTCGGCCGGCATCCGGCCTTCGCCCCCGCCTACGACAAGAGCGGGCCGGTTCCGGTGATCTACGGCAGCGGAAACTGTCTGATCACGCGACGCACCTTCGCGCTGATGGGCTCACCGCCCTTCGACACGGGGTACAACTTCCTCGGCGGCGGCGACACCGACTTCTTCGTCCGCGCCCGCCGGGCAGGGATCACCTTCTACTGGGAGGCGGAGGCGATCATCACCGAGACGGTGCCCCTCGCCCGGACAAGGGCAGGGTGGCTCGCCGCGCGGGGCCTGCGCATCGGTGCCGTCAATTACAGGATCGAGCGCAAGCTGGCCCATGGCGGCCTCAGCCTCGCGACCCTGGCCGGCAAGTCCTTTGCCGTCCTCGGCCTGTCGTTCGGGCGCGGCATCCTCGATCTGGTGCGGACGCGCGAGCCCACCATCGCCCTGCACCCGATCCTCGTGGCTGTCGGGCGCTGCCTTGCCGCCCTCGGTATCGAGCCGCAGCCCTATCGCGCCAGCACGCCGCGTCTACGGACGCGCGGCAGATGAAGGCGGGGAGCCGATGAGGACGGCTGGATCCACGGCCGGTGCGCCGGCATCGAAGGACACCCCAGGCGGATGGCGCCGGCTGCAGACGGCGCTCGCCGAGACCCCCGCAGCTTTGGTGGCACGCAAGGCCGTCTTCCTGGCGATCCTCCTGCTCACCTGGATCTCGCTGAAGCCCTTCCAGGACTTGAGCAATCCCGACATCGGAGAACTCGCGACCGGACGCGAGGGCCTGACCTATGCGAGCTTCGGCATCCTCGCATTGCTCGCCCTCGGCCTGACCTTCGCCACTCATTCGCGAGCGCTGCGTTCGTTCGTCTCACCCTGGTTCCTGGCTCTCGGGGCCTGGTTCGCCATGAACGTGGTGTTGTCGCAGGATCCCGTCACCTCGGCCAAGCGTCTGACCCTGATGGCGGCGGTCATGCTGGGTGCCGCCTGCCTGCCGCTGCTGGCACGGTCCCGTGACGATCTTCGCAACCTCCTGGCGATCGCGGCCCTGCTTCTGCTCGCGGCCTGCTACGGCGGCATGCTGCTGGCACCCGACCTCGCCATCCACCAGTCCACCGACGTGGTCGAGCCCGCGCTCGCGGGCAATTGGCGGGGCACGTTCGGCCACAAGAACGCCGCTGCAGCGGTCATGGCGATGCTGGTCTTCATCGGCATAGCGGTGACGCGGTCGGGCCTCGTGACGGTGGGACTCGTCATCGTCGCGCTGTCCGGGCTGTTCCTGATCGGCTCGGAAGGCAAGAGTGCGACGGCGCTCGTGCTGGCCGCACTGGCGATCACGGGGCTGTTCTCGGTCATCCGTTCGTTCCGGGGACGCTTCCTCCTCACCCTCGCCCCGATCTTCGTGATCAACCTGTTCAGCGTCGGAACGGTGGTGAGCGAGCCGCTGGCCGCGATGGTGAGGGCGCTGCCCGTGGATTCGACCTTCACCGGCCGCACCGACGTGTGGCAGTTCGCCATCGATGCGCTGGCTTCGAGGCCGCTCACCGGCTACGGCTTCTCGGCGTTCTGGAACAACGTCACCGTGCGCGCGGCTTCCGACGACGGGTCGAGCTGGGCCGGATATGCCTCGCACAGCCACAACAGCTATCTGGACACCGCCGTGACCCTGGGCCTGCCCGGCCTTGTCCTCGTGCTTGCGATCTTCGTCGTCGCCCCCTTGCGCGACGTCATGAGGATCGAGGCGGGCGGCAGGACGGATCCGCTGGCGATCATGTTCGTACAGATCTGGCTGTTCGGGCTGCTGCTCTCCTGCATGGAGAGCTTCCTCTTCGACGGCGGCGACCCGATCTGGGTCACCTTCCTCATCGCTGTCTTCGGTCTACGCTACCTCGCCCGGTTCCGAAGCGCATGACGTGACCCGACAGGCGGCTCCCACCCTTGGGGACGACGACCTGAACGGGTTCGCATTGGCAAGCCAACGCTTCACCTCGCTCAGTCCTCTGGAATGTCTCAGGTTTCAGGACGCAAAACCGGTGACCACTTTTGCGAAACCTGCTTAGAACTCGATGATCCCGGCGGCCCAGCCGCCAAGGGTCACGAGCAGGCCGAGCCAGAGCAAGGTCGCGATTCCGCCGACGATCAGCCCGCCTACTGCTAGGTGCTCGGTCAATCGGAATCCGGTCCGTTTCGGGACATCGTCTGTGTCGAATTGGGTCACGGCATGCCTCCTTGCCCCCTCGTCGTCACGAAAGCGCAAGGTCCGCACCCCAATCCGATACCTGCCCGACCACAGACCCATGACGGTCGGACGCAGGCCAGCTTACCATTTTTGCCCCTGCTTCAGCCCAGGATTTCCCTCAAGCTTCGGGCCGCATCGGCGAACCAAATCTGCCGATCGAGTTTGGGCGGCAGCGTCGGGCGTGCGGCGGCGGCCAGGACGAGGTCGGCATAGGCCTCCGGCCCGGCTCCGGCCGGGGCCGCGACGATGGCTCCGCCGGCCAGCAGCGCTCGGAAGCGCGGGTGATGGTCGAACTCGTCCGCGCGCTTTGGCTCGGTGACGATGACTGGGCGCCCGGCCTGGACGCAGGCGAGCACGCTGGCCCGGCGTGCGGTGAGGCCTTCCGGGAGCACGTAGGCGAAGGCATCGACCTCGTCGAACAGGCCGAACAACTCCTCCGGGGAGGCCACGTAGCCCGATACCACGACGGTCTCGGCGAGACCGAGCGTCGCGATCTTGTTCCAGAAGATCTCCTCGATCCCGTCCGAAGCGCGGATGAACGAGCCGATGAACACGACGAGCGGGTCGCCGCCGCGCGCCTTCAGGCTCGCCGCGATGTCGAGGATCGCCTCCGGCTGCTTGCCCGGATAGATCGAGCCAAAATGACCGAGGACGAGGCGCCCCTCGGCGCGGGCGGCGCGCATCCGCTCGGACAGCGAACTCCGCGCCGAGACGGTCGGCCGCGCGATGTTAGGGGGAAGGGGCATCATCACCGCCCGCCGGGCGAGACGACCGATCAGGGGATCGGCGGCGAGTTCTTCTCGGACCTGGGGCGACAGGAGGACGATCGTGTCCGCGAGGAGGAGGAGCGGCCTCAGGACGAGGCGGCGCAGGCGGTGCATGCCGCCCCATTCGTGCAGGATCGCGACTCGCCGCCGCCGCCGCAGGAGCGCGATGGCAAAGGCGGAAGGGGGACCGACCAGGGCCCGCTTCCAGGGCACCAGGGGCAGGTTGGCGACGACGGCGCGGGCTCTCCCTACGACGCGCCAGATCTCGCCGAGCGGCACTCGGCCCGGCTCGAGGACGAGAGTCTCCTGCGGTTGCCCCTGACATCTGAGTGCCTCGATCAACTGGCCCGCGAAATCACCGACCCCGCAGGGCGGATGCCCTGTTCCCACGAGATGGAGGCAGGGGGAGGGCACCCTCGTCTCTCCCGGTCTGGGGCGTTGCGTCATGCGGCGAGAATCCCGAGGAGGACGTGATCCGCCGACCCTAACTCTCGGTCGCTTGCGAAAGACTTTCTGACGAGTGCGCCTCCGGCAAATGCCTTCCCTGGCGGCATCATGAATGCAAAGGTCACGGCGTCACCGGATGACATGTCCGGAAATGGATCGTCCCTATCCCGCAGGGAGACGGTCCGCCTCCTTCTGGTGCAGCGGGACACGATACGGATTGGCCGTAGCCATGAACGACTCGATCTTCACCGACTGGGACGAGACCCACAGCGCCCTCTGGGGCCACCATCCCCTGCGGCTCGAGCATCGCCTGCACGAATCCGCCTTGTTCTCCCGGGAGGCCCTGGCCGATCTGATCGACACCTATCCCCGCGACCAGTACAGCCTCGTCCACATGGGCGCCGCTGGCCAGCGCAAGTTCTGGCGCGAGGGCGAGACGGGGGGACTTCCCGGCGCGCAGGTCATCGACTCCATCGCGCAGGGGCGGATGTGGCTCAACCTGCGCAATGTCGAGACCGTCGACCGTCGCTACCGCGAGACGCTCGACGCCATGTTCGAGGAACTGGCCCGGCGCGTCCCCGGCTTCTCGCCGGCGAAATACACCTGCGGCATCCTGATCTCGTCGCCCAATGCGCAGGTCTATTACCATGCCGACCTGCCGGGGCAGCACCTGTGGCAGATCATCGGATCGAAGCGGGTCTACGTCTATCCCTCGACTCCGCCCTTCGTGACACCGCGGCATCTCGAGGACATCGCCCTCTTCGATGTGGAGGTCGATATGCCCTACGCCCCCTGGTACGACGCCCACGCCCAGGTGATGGAACTCTCGCCGGGCCAGATGCTGAGCTGGCCGCTCAACGCGCCGCACCGGGTCGAGAATCTCGACTGCCTCAACGTATCGATGACGGTCTCCTTCGTGGACGAGCCGATCCGCCGCAAGCAGATCGTCAACCTCGCCAACGGCATGCTGCGCCACCGCTTCGGCCGCGAGCCGGCGAGCCACGCCATCAGCGGACCGGGCTATTGGTCGAAGGCGGTCATGCAGAAGCTGCTGCGCAACAGCGATTGGGTGAAGAAGGAGCGTGCAGCGCGCCGTGCCGTCGATTTCCGCCTCGATGCGGCCCATCCGGGCCAGATCGTGGAACTCTCCGCGCCGGCATGAGCGAGACGGCGCCGGCGGCCCATAGCCGGGGCATCGTGAATTCGGAAACCAGTGCGTCCGGCGCTCACGGCTACGCTGTGGCGGTCGCATCCGACTGGTCGGAGCAGGTCCGCGGATGGACGGGGGCGACGACGCCTTTTCAGGATCCGGTCTGGATCGAGACCTGGTACGAGTCGCTCCAGGGCCGCGCGGGGCTGACGCCTCTCTTGGTGACGGCGCGGGACAGAGCGACGGGGGCGCTCGCGATGCATCTGCCCCTGGTGATCGACGAGACCGGACGCCGCCGCATCATCGCCTTCGCTGATCTCGGCCTCACCGATTACAACGCGCCGCTCCTCGGCCCCGCAGCCCCGAGGGACCATGCCGGCGCCCTCCGGCTGTGGCAGGCGATCCGCCATGCGTTGCCCCCCGCCGATCTTCTCTCCCTCCGCAAGATGCCGGCGACCTTCGCCGACGGGCCCAATCCGCTGTCCCTCCTCAAGGGCGTGTGTCCCTGCCCGCTCAACGGCAACGAGGTCAGGACGGGGGAGGATTGGGAGGTCTATCATCGCAGCCTCGCCAAGACCGTGCGCAAGGAACTGGAGCGAAGCTGGCGGGTGTTCTCCCGCGAGCCGACGACGGGGTTTCGCATCGTCACGGAACAGGGCGAGGCCCAGCGCGTGCTGGCGATCATGGCACGCCAGCAGGAGGAGCGCATGCGCAGCCTCGGCGCCGATTACCGCCTCGACGAGGCCGAGTTCGATGCCTTCTACCGCCGTCTCGTGGAACGAGGTCTCGACCGCGGCTACGCCGTCATCAGCGCTCTGACATCGGGCGACGAGGTCGTCGCCGCCTTGCTCGGGATCCGTGATGCCGGCACCTACGTGATGATCCGCATCAGCAACGCGGGTGAAGAATGGTCCCATTGCTCGCCGGGGCGCCTCGTCATCGACAAGACCATGGAGGCGCTTCATGCCGAGGGTTGCCGCTCGTTCGACTTCAGCATCGGCGATTACGATTACAAGCGCCGCTTCAACGTCGAGCCCCTGCCACTCCTGGATCTCACCGTTCCCCTCGGCTGGCGCGGGCTGAAGGGGGCGGTGCGGGCAAAGCTGGTCTCGACTCTCCGCCGCTACCCCGCCCTCGACCGGCGGGTGCGGGACATCGCCTGCCGGGCCGTCGTGTTCTGGCGGGAACGGCGCTCGTGACGGCGAGCCCTCCCAGGAGGTTCACGGCCATTCCGCTCGAAATCGGGAAACCTTTTCTCTCACCGCTGCTCTATTCCGGAACCGTGCTTTCACGCGCCGGACGGAGATAGCCCCGCATGAGTCAGCCTCGCCGCCTTCATCTCGGCGCCTTCATGCGGCCGATCGGCATCCATACCGCGTGGTGGCGCTATCCCGGAGGCTATCCGGACGCGAATTTCAGCTTTTCCCACCTCAAGCGCTTCGCCCAGCGCCTGGAGGCGGCCAAGTTCGACGCGTTCTTCATGGCCGACCATCTCGCCGTGATGAACATGCCCATGGCCGCGCTGAAGCGCAGCGCCACGGTGACCTCCTTCGATCCAATGACGTTGCTGCCGGCGCTCGCGGCCGTCACCGAGCGGATCGGGCTCGTCGCCACCGCTTCCACCACCTACAACGAGCCCTATCATGTGGCCCGTAAGTTCGCCTCCCTCGATCATATCTCGAACGGGCGGGCGGGCTGGAACCTCGTCACCTCCGGCAATCCGGACGAGGCCCTGAATTTCGGCCGCAACGCCCATCTCGACCATGCGATCCGCTATGCCCGCGCCCGCGAGTTCTTCGACGTGGTCACCGGTCTATGGGATTCATGGGCGGACGACGCGTTCATTCGCGACGTGGAGGAGGGCGTGTATTTCGACCCCGACAGGCTTCACGTCCTCGACCATGCCGGCGAATTCCTGAAGGTGAAGGGACCGCTCAACATCGCCCGGCCCGTCCAGGGCTGGCCGGTGATCGTTCAGGCCGGGGCTTCGGAAGCCGGTCGCCAGATCGCCGCCGAGACCGCCGAAGTCGTATTCGGGTCGGGGTCGAAACTCGCGGCGGCCCAGGATTTCTACGCCGACGTGAAAGGCAGGATGCCGGCCGCCGGGCGCGATCCGGACCACCTCAAGATCCTACCCGGCGCCTTCATCGTCCTCGGAGAGACGCGAGAGGAGGCAGAAGCCAAGAAGTCACGGCTCGATGCCCTGGTGCCGACCGATAGCGGGATCGCCAATCTCTCCGTGCGCCTCGGTATCGACGCATCGGGTTTCGATCTCGACGCGCCACTTCCCGACATCCCCGAGACCAATGCCAGCAGGAGCGCGCAGGCGCAGATCGTCGGCTATGCCCGCAAGACCGGGGCAACGGTGCGTGAGCTGGCACGAAGAGTCGGCGGCTATAGCGGTTTGACCATGGTGGGCACGCCCGCCGAAGTGGCGGATCTGATGCAGGAATGGCTCGAGGCTAGCGCCTGCGACGGGTTCAACGTGATGTTCCCCTTCGTCCCGGAAGGGCTCGACGACGTAGTCGACACCCTCGTGCCCGAACTCCAGCGCAGAGAGCTGTTCCGCACCGAATACGAAGGGACAACCCTGCGCGATCACCTCGGTTTACCACGTCCAGCCAATCGCTTCTTCCCGGACTGAACGCGTTCGGACATTGCCCGGCCACCCTCAGCCAAGGAGGGCGGCCGGATCGGATCAGGCGGCGCGGCGGTTGATCTGGCTATCGGCCATTCGTGTCAGCCGCTCGTCCGTGGCACGCTCCTCGTCCAGAGTCTGCTGGAGAACGCTGGCGCAGTCGTTCCGGCCGAGTTGCTTGGCCCAGGCGACGAGCGTGCCGTAGCGCGTGATCTCGTAATGTTCGACCGCTTGGGCGGAGGCGATGAGGGCGGCATCCAGCACCGTCTTGTCGCCGATCTCGCCAGAGATTTCGTTGGTCTCCTTGATGATGCCGTCGATGGCCGGGCAGGTCACTGCCTTCGGCTGATGACCATGCATCTGGAACACCTCCTCCAGACGCCTGATCTGGCCTTCCGTCTCCGAGAGATGTTTCTCGAAACCGCTCTTGAGCTCGGGATCGCTCGCCTTGGCAATCATCTTCGGCAGCGCCTTGGTGATCTGGTTTTCGGCGTAATAGATGTCCTGCAGGGTATGGACGAACAGGTCGTCGAGGGTCTGGATGTCCTTCGTGAAGAGGCCCATGGTCCGTGTCTCCATAAATAGATTTGTGACGCTTAGGACGCATCGGATCCTCCAGAGAAAGCTCATTCTGGATCGTGATCTTGATTCGGTTCGCAAACGGCGGAGCTTAATCTAGATCATGTCGCGAAAATCGGCGCGTCGTTGCTAGGCCAGATCAAGAGCCTTACGCCACGATTGTTCCGGACGACATCGCGATAGAAGAACCCTGGCATCGACCGGCGCGCGCGAAAACGAGCCGCTAGAGCTTTGCCGATCGGGATCGATGCGCGATGCGTCGATGGTTTTCGCAGCGTCGGCACACCGTCGTCGGAATGATGAAACAAATTCAGGCATGCTCGAATTACCGGCATGTACTGCTTTTCTTTCGATCAGCCGGTGCAAAGATCAGAAGACACTCATATCATCAGGTGACGTCGGGGGCAGGAACGCCCAGCAGCCACTGGAGACGTGAAATTATGACTATGAATCTCCCTCGGCAATCGGCTGAAATATTTGCTTTTTTGCCCAGAAAGGACGCAGTCGCACCGCGTGCCTATTCGACGAGCATTCGCAAGGGCAGCAATGCCGTGGTGGATCTCGGCGCCCGCATGACCCAGACAGCTGACCTTCCCCGGATGGATTTCGGTGACAGCTGGTACCATGCCGAGGCTATCCGCGACGACGGGCGCACCCGCAAGATCTGACGGACACGGCCCTATCCATGGGACGCCCTATCCATGGGAATCGGCCCATGAGAGCTGGCTCATGACATGATATCCCTCCGATGCCGGAACGCGGGACAATCCGCGCCTCCGGCCTATCGGAGATGACGATGAAGCCGCCGATCGGACGTGAAACCACGTTGTGCATGTCCCTTTCGGGACACCCTGGCCATTTCGGTTCGCGCTTCCACAATCGGCTCTACGAGCTCATGAAGCTCGACTACGTCTACAAGGCCTTCACCACCACCGACTTGCCTGCCGCGATCGGTGGTATCCGGGCATTGGGCATCCGAGGCTGTGCCGTCTCCATGCCATTCAAGGAGGCGGTGATCCCGCTTCTCGATGGGCTCGAAGCCTCCGCGGCCGCGATCGACAGCGTCAACACGGTGGTCAACGAGGCGGGACGGCTGACCGGCCACAATACCGATTACGTCGCCATCCGCCTGGTCCTCCGGAATCACGGCATCGATCCGCGTACGCCTTTCCTCCTGCGCGGCTCCGGCGGCATGGCCAAGGCCGTGGTCGCGGCCCTCCGCGATGCGGGCTTCACGCAGGGCCGGGTGATCGCCCGCAACGAGGGAGCCGGCCGGGCGCTGGCGGAACGCTACGGCTATGGCTGGCATCCCGAGATCGGCGAGGCGCCGGCGCCGCTCCTCATCAACGTCACTCCGCTGGGCATGGAAGGGCCGGAGGCAGAGACACTCGCCTTTCCGCTCTCGCTGATCGCGGCCTGCGACATCGCCTTCGATGTGGTGGCCCTTCCTTCGATGACGCCTTTCCTCCTCGCGGCCGAGCGCTCGGGCAAACGCTGCATCACCGGTCACGAGGTCGTGGTTTTGCAGGCCCTGGAGCAGTTCGTGCTCTATACCGGGATGATCCCGAGCGAGGATCAGGTGGCGGATGCTGCGGCCTTTGCCCGTACGTGACGGCTGGAATGCCCTCACCTTGCTCGCGTGGCGTTTCCGATCACGTTCCATGAGAGAAAACTAAGGGAATCCTGCACGATATTTCCGCATTCCGTCTTGCTTTGGCGAGCACCAAGCAATAGGTGTCTCTCAAGCGCGGTCGTGCCGCGTATGTGAGATGTCTTCTTAAGAAGACTTGAAATTCAGGAGAAACATCATGGCTTGGACTGCCCCCGTCGTTCAGGAAGTGTGTGTCGGCATGGAAGTCACCAGCTACGAGTCGGCTGAGATCGACACCTTCAACTAAGCGAACCGGGAGCCTTCGGGCTTCCTTCGCCATCGACGAGATGATCATCTCTTGGAAAGGCCGCCTTCGGGCGGCTTTTCTCGTTTCGGTCCGCGTCGGAACCAACTCATCGAGACCGGGATGTGTTTCGATGAGCGGGGGCGCAGGGTGACGCGATCGATCACTATGTCTCGAAACTGCAGATCGACGACCCTGGGCTGGATCGACGGCGATGCATGCCGAACGCCCCGGGATGCTCATCTTCTCTGCTCCGGTGACCGCACCGCTCCCGGAGTCCTGTTTTGCCGCAGCCGCCGGGCGCCGAAGTGCGCCCGAGCACCGCGAGAGGGTCAGAGCTCGGCCATGAAATATTCAGGCAATGTCTGCGCACGATCACACGGTGACGACCTGATCCCGACAGAGTCCAGGAGCCCGACATGACAGCTGCACGTCCCTTCCGCTGGCTGCTCGCCCTCGTCACCCTGATCCTGCCGACATCCGTGATGGCCGGTCGCAATGCGGCCGAGGGATGCGAGCGCAGCGGCACGCAGGACATCCAGAGCCAGGTCGTGTTCCGGCACTACATCTGATCCCGACGCAGAGAACTTTCAGGAACCGTCGGTCTTCTGTGTGCGCCAGACATCGGACGGCTCGGTTTCATCGTCAACGCGGTCACCTCGTCCCGTCCCGCGCGAATGGCCGGACCCGGATGCGCCCGCACAAGCCCTTCAGGTTCGGTTCAACCGGCACGGCCTAGCTTGGGTAGCCTTCGCGAGACGGGCCGCCGCGATCGGACGATGGCGGATCTCCGCGCAGGTGCGTCACGCACCCCACGTTGAAGCCATGCTCGCCCTACCGACCACCATCCTCTGCACGACCTTCCTGCAGATCGCCCTTACGGAATCTGAGCGATCCCGTTCCGCCGCGGTCGCGCCTCGATCGCTTTTGCGCAGCGCGATGCCCGCTCTCGACCTCGCCTTCGGCGTCGATCACGAAGCCGATCTGCCGGAGGCCATCGCAGAGCTGATGGCCCGGCTTCATGCCGGTCCGCTGGGCGACCCATCGCGTGAACCGATATCGGCGACCGGAGAGGCAAGGCAGGATTTCCCCGGGACAGACTCGGACCTGCCCCTGCACTCAGCCGACATCTGCGAGCCGGCATGAGCGCAACGAGCCGACCGACGGAGGGCGCACCCGATCAGCTCGCCGCCAGCCGAAGCTTGGGAGCCGCCGCGAACAGCGCCTGCGTGTAGGCATGGCGCGGGTTGGCGAAGAGCGCGGCGGTCGGTCCCTCCTCGACGATCCGGCCGCCGAGCATCACCACGAGCCGGTCGCAGAGGCGGGCCGCCACGCGCAGGTCGTGGGTGATGAACAGGATCGAGAGGTTCAACCGCTCGCGGATGTCCTCCAGCAATTCGAGCACCTGACGCTGCACCGAGACGTCGAGGGCGGAGACCGCCTCGTCGGCGATGAGCACGTCCGGCTCCATGGCCAGCGCCCGGGCAATGGCGATGCGTTGGCGCTGGCCGCCGGAGAATTCGTGCGGATAGCGGTCGAGCGCACCTTTCTCCAGATTGACGAGGTCGAGGAGACGCGCCGCCCTCGCCAACGCCGCCTCCTTCGACAGGCCGTAATTCATCGGTCCCTCGATGATCGACTGGCCCACCTTCCGGCGCGGGTTGAGGGAGCGGTAGGGGTCCTGGAACACCATCTGCACCCGGCGCCTGTAGGGGCGCAGCTCCCGAGGCGGCAGCAGGGCGATATCGTCGCCGCCGATGCGGATATGGCCGGCGGACGGGTCGACGAAGCGGGCGACGCAACGTGCCAGGGTCGACTTGCCGGAGCCCGACTCCCCGACGATGCCGAGGGTCTCGCCCGGTTGGAGAGCGAGGCTGACGCCGTCGAGAGCCGTCACCGCGCGTCCGCCGCCGAACAGGCCGCGGCCGCCATAGGTCTTGGTGAGGTCGCGTACGGCGAGGATGGGTGCCGCCGCCTGCTGTCTCGGACGGGCAGGCGGCGGCTCGGCACTGGGAACCGCCGCGATGAGCATGCGGGTATAGGGATCGCGGGGCCGGGTCAGCACCTCGTCGGCTCTACCCTCCTCCACGAGGCGCCCTCTCTGCATCACCACGACCCGGTCAGCGATCTGCGAGACGACTCCGAAATCGTGGGTGATGAACAGGATGCCGGCATTGCGGCGGGCCTGCAGCTCCTTCAGCAGCTTGAGGATCTGCGCCTGGGTGGTGACGTCCAGAGCCGTGGTCGGCTCGTCGGCGATGATCAGGGCAGGATCATTGGCGAGCGCCATGGCGATCATGACGCGCTGGCGCTGCCCACCGGAAAGCTGATGCGGGTAGGCCTTCGCCAGGCTCGGCGGATCGGGCAGATGCACGTCCCCGAGGAGGTCGAGGACACGGCTACGGCGTGCCTCGCGGCCCGAGCGTCCCGCATGCGCCTCCAGCATCTCGGCGATCTGCTCGCCGACCTTGAGCACCGGATTCAGCGCCGTCATCGGCTCCTGGAACACCATCGCCATGCGGCTGCCGCGCAGAGCGCGCAGGCGTGCGGGAGCGACCTTCAGGATGTCCTCGCCCTGGAGCAGAATCTCGCCCGCCGAGGGTTTGAGAGCGGGCGGCAGCAACCCCATCACGGCGCTCGCCGTGACCGACTTGCCCGAGCCGGATTCGCCGACGACGCAGACGATTTCGTTCGCTCCGACGCTGAGCGACAGGCCCTCGATGGCGTTGGCCCGGTCGGCCCCGTAAGGCAGCGGCACGGTGAGGCCGGTGATGGAGAGGACGGGCTGGCTCATCGCCGGGTCTCCTTTCATCGCAGGGCTCCGACGCGACGCGCGGTGCGCGGGTCGAGGGCATCGCGCAGGCCGTCGCCGATGACGTTCACGGCGAGCACGGTGGCGGCGACGCAGAGGCCCGGGAACAGGATCACCCAGGGCGCGATCTGGAAGGATTGCCGGCCCTCGGCCATGATGTTGCCCCAGCTCGGGATCTCTGTGGGGATGCCGGCGCCGAGGAAGCTGAGGATCGCCTCGGTCAGGATCGCCGAGGCGCAGACATAGGTGCCCTGGACGATGAGTGGCGCGATGGTGTTGGGCAGGACGTGGCGGATCAGCAGCATCGGCAGGCGGGTGCCGGCGCCGATCGCCGCCTCGACATAGGGCTCTGAGCGCACCGACAGCACGACGCTGCGCACGAGGCGCGCCACCCGCGGGATCTCGGGGATGGCGATAGCGACGATCACCGTGCCGATCCCGGCGCCCGACAAGGTCACCATGGCGATGGCGAGCAGGATCGACGGGATCGCCATGATGCCGTCCATGATCCGCATCACCACCGCGTCGAGGCGGCGCAGGTAGCCGGCGACGAGCCCGATGAAGAGGCCGATCAGCACGGCAGAGGCCGCCACGGAGAAGCCGATGGCGAGCGACACGCGGGCGCCGTAGACGACGCGGGTCCACACGTCGCGCCCGAACGCGTCGGTCCCGAGCCAGGCCACGCTCGACGGTGGCTTCAGGCGCAGGCGCGGGCGCAGCAGGATCGGGTCGCCGGTCCAGAGGAAGGGGGCGGCGAGCGCCGCGAGCCCGACGATCAGCAGGACCGCGAGCCCGAAGAGCACGCCCGGATGGCGCAAAGCCGGCGGCAGCGTCGCGAGCCGCGAGGCCAGAGGGGAGGTGACCGGGGAGGGCATCGTCCGATTCTCGGCGCTCAATAGCGTATCCTCGGATCGAACAGCAGGTAGGACAAGTCGATGGCGAGATTGATCACCACGTAGAGGGCGGAGAACAGCAGGATCACGCCCTGGATCACCGGGTAGTCCCGCGCCAGTACGGAATCGACGGTGAGGCGGCCGAGGCCGGGCAGGTTGAACACGCTCTCGGTGACGACGACGCCGCTGATGAGGAGCGCGATGCCCAGCCCGATCACCGAGATCACCGGCACCGCCGCGTTGCGCAGGGCGTGGCGCCACAGCACCTGGGTCTCGCCGATGCCCTTGGCGCGGGCGGTGCGGATGTAGTCCTCGCCCAGGACCTCCAGCACGCTGGAGCGCGTGGTCCGCGCGATGAGGGCGATGTAGATCACCGACAGGGTCAGCGTCGGCAGGATCAGCCGCGACAGGAACGGCCAGAGCCCTTCGGTGATGCTGACATAGCCCTGCACCGGCAGGAGCCGCAGCTGCATGGCGAAGCCGAAGATGAGGAGATAGCCGAGGACGAAGACCGGCACCGAGAAGCCGAGCACCGAGACGGCCATCACCGCCCGGTCGACCCAGGTGCCGTGCCACCACGCGGCGAGCACCCCGAGGGGAACGGCCACGAGGACCGCGAACACGATGGTGGTGGTGGCGAGCGCCAGCGTCGGCTCGATCCGTTCGAGGATGAGCTTGGCCACCGGCTGGTTCGAGATGATGGAGGAGCCGAGATCGCCCTGAAGGAGACGGCCGAGCCAGGACAGGAACTGGGTCAGGATCGGCTGATCGAGGCCGAGGCGCGCCCGGATCGCCGCGATCTGCTCCGGGCTCGCGGCGTCGCCGGCCAGGATGGCGGCCGGATCGCCCGGCGCCAGCCGCAGCAGCAGGAATACGATGACGGCGACCACACCCATCACCGGCAGGGTGGCTGCAAGGCGTCCGGCGAGGAAGCGGCCCATGCGGGGATCTCCAATGTCTCGGATGGGTCATGGCGTGATCCCTTCCCCTCCGCGGGGCAGGGGAGGCGTCGCATCAGCGAGGGTCGGGAAACGAGAGCGACCCTTCAGGAGAACGCGCTCCCGACCCGCTTCGCGGGCCACCCTCTCCCGCAGAGGGGAAAGGGGACGCCGTGCGAACCTCACTTCTTCTCGATGTTCCAGAACACCGGCGCCGGTGCTTCGAGGATGCCCTTCAGTTTGGGGCCGGCAGCGAGCGGGCTGATGAACTGGCCGGTGGGGTAGTACATGCCCACTGCATAGGCCCGCTCCTGCACGGCCTTGGCGATGGCGACCTGTTTTCCCGGATCGGTTTCGAGCGCGTAAGCGTTGCGCATCGTCTCGATCTCGGCATCCTCGGCCCAACCGAAGAAGCCGCCTTTCTTGCCCCGCGCATTGATGCCGACATTGCTCACGGGGTTGAGCATGTCCGCATTGACCCAGGTGGTGTGGAAGATGTTCCAGCCGCCCTGATCCACCGGGTCCTGCTTGGCGCGACGTCCCACCAGGGTCTGCCAGTCCATCGATTGCAGATCGACATTCATGCCGATCTTGCGCAGGGCCTGGGCCGTCACCGGTCCCAGCGGGGCGACGATGGCGAGATCGGTGGGCTGCATGACGACGATGGGCTTGCCGTCGTAGCCGCCCTCCTTGAGGAGCTGCTTGGCGCGGGCGAGGTCGGTCTTGGGTGCGCCGGCATCGGTGGCGTTGGGGGTGTTGCAGACGAACATGGCCAGACACGGCACCATGTAGTCCGGGTCGCCGATCTGGGCGTCGAGATAGTCCTGCTGGTTGACGGCCAGCAGCGCCGCCTGCCGGATCTTCTCGTTGTCGAAGGGCGGGTTGAGCCAGTTCATCCGGAGCATGCCGGAGACGCCCAACGTATTGTAGTTGATGATCTGGATGCCGGGCGCCGCTTTCAGGATCGGCAGGAAGTCGTGCGGCGGCTGCTCGATATAGTCGATCTCGCCGTTGATGAGGGCGTTCACGGCGGTCTGGTAGTCGGGGATGTTGAGCCACTCGACCCGGTCGACCTTCACCACCTTGGCCCCCGAGGTCCAGCTCGACGCCTCGGAGCGGGGCACGTAGTCGGGATTCTTCTCGTAGACGACCTTCAGTCCGGGCTGGAACTCGCCCTTGACGAAGCGGAACGGCCCGGAACCGATCTCCTCGGGCACGTTCTTGTCAGCCGGGGTCTCGGCGATGCGTTTCGGCATGATGAAGGGCACGTTGGACGACGGCTTGCCGAGCGACGTCAGGACGAGACCGTAGGGCTGTTTCAGCTTCAGCGTGAAGGTCCTGTCGTCCACCGCATCGAGGGAAGCGGTGTATTCCATGAGCTTCTGACCCATGCTGTCGCGCTTGCCCCAGCGCCGGAGCGAAGCGATGCAATCGGCAGACGTGACCGGCGCGCCGTCATGGAACTTGAGCCCGTCGCGCAAGGTGAAGGTGTAGATGAGCGTGTCGTCGCTGACGCTGTACTCCTTCACCATCTGCGGCTGGACCTTGAAGCTCGCATCGGTGGCGAACAGCGTGTCGTAGATCATGTAGCCGTGGTTGCGGGCGATGTAGGCGGTGGTGATGATCGGGTCGGTGATCCGCAGGCCCGAATGCATCACCGCGCGAATGGTCACGGGCTTGGCCTGAGCCATCGCCGGGCCGGGAGCACCCACGGACGCCAGAACCGCGAGGCCGAGCGTCGCCAGAAGACCCGTCCCGATCACCGTACCCCCGATAGCATTGTGCATGAACCGTTTCCCCATCGCCGCATCGCGGCTCTCGTGACGAAGTGTATGCAGGATGCAGGCCGTTGTATTCATTCGAGCCGTGCCATCAGGCCGGCCAGAAGCCTGGCGCGGTGCGGCAGCGAGGCGGTGAGTACGTGCTCGTCGAGGGTGTGGTAGCCGGCCCCGCAGGCACCGAGGCCGTCCAGGGTAGGGATGCCGAGATTGCCGGTGAAGTTGCCGTCGGAGCCACCGCCGAAGCTCTCGTGCGGCAGGCCAGAGCCGAGGCCGGCGGCGATCCGGCGGGCGGTCTCGTAGAGCGCCATGGTTCCGGCGTCGGGCTCCCAGACGGGACGGGTGACGCCCCGCGTCACCGTGAACGCGACGCCGTCCGCCTCGCCGCTCAGCGCCAGCATTCTCTCGACGCCGCGGTCGAGGTCGCCCTGGCGCTTGGCCATGCTCAGGGCCTCGCCCCGGCAGGAGGTGGGCACGCAATTCACCCAATGCCCGCCCGCGACGATGCCGACGCTGAAGGTGCAGTCGGAATCGGACATCGCCTCGATGGCGATGATCTTCTGCGCCATGGCGCGGATCGCCGAGCGGCCCTCACCGAGACGGGCGCCGGCATGGCTCGGCCGGCCGGTGGTCTCAAGGTTGAAACGGGCGATGGCGTAGCGGCCGGTGAGCACGCCGTCGCCCGGCTGGCCCGGCTCCGGCACCAGCACGAAGCGATGACGCACGGCCTCCGCCTCGATCAGGTCGCGGGTGGAGGGGCTGCCGACCTCTTCGTCGCTGGTGAGCAGAAAGGTGACGGGAAGCGGCGTCCCGATTCCGGCCTTGCGCAGAGCCTTGACGGCTTCGAGGGCAATGAAATTCCCGCCCTTCATGTCGAGGATTCCGGGACCGTAGCAGCGCTCGTCCTCGACCCGCCAGGGCAGCGCCGCCAGGGTACCGACGGGATGGACCGTGTCGAGATGGCCGAGGACGAGGATGCCCGGCGCGTCCCGGTTCGGGTGCGGGAAACGGGCGCGGACGCAGTCGCCGAAGCCCATCCGGCCGGGAATCGTCTCCACCGTGGCGCCTGCCATGGCGAGGTCGCGGGCGGCCACGCCCATCATCCGGTTCACCGCGACCCGATCGTGGGTCGGGCTCTCGCACGCGATCCAAGGGCGCAGACCAGCGAGCATGCCGGGAAGGTCGAAGGGCAGATCGTTCAGGTCGACATCCATGGGCTTCATCGATCAATCCTGTCCAACGATCAATCTCGGGCGAACGGGTCGGCGACACGCGGCCAGTAGACGGGATCCCGCTTGGTGTAGGGGATCGCGCCGTAATCCGGCGGGACCGCGCCGGGAGCGGAGACGTAGCGGACCTCGCTGGCGATGGGGGCGAAGGCGGCGTGGAAATGCTGCATCGATTTCACCACGACGAGGCGCTTGTCGTCGAGGGTGAGGCCGAGGCCCGTGAAAGCATCCGGTGCGAAGGGCTGCTGGCGCTGGGAGGTCAGCACGATGTGGATGCCGTCGGCTTCGACCCAGGCGCTGGGTCCGAGTTGGGCCCGGCCGCCGCTGAGGCCGCCCTGGCTGTGCGCCTCCGAGAGCCCGCGCACGGTGATGCGCAGGTCGAGGGGGTTGCCGGAGGTGACGCCGCACTTGCCGGCGATGCGCAGATCGAAGGTCGCGCCGATCCCGGCCTCGCGGCAGATGCCGACCGCGCCGGGGTCCCAGTACAGGCCGGTGACGACGCCACGGATGCCCCGCTCGATCATCCGGGCCAGGAGCGCAGTGTTGTCGGAGGGTGCGCCGGCGCCGGCATTGTCGGCGATATCGGCGAGGACCATCGGGCGCGGATCGGAGGAAGCCAGCGCCGCGTCGAGGGCGGCGTCGATCGTGTCCACCCGCGTGGCGGCCTCGTCGCGCATGGCCCAGATCTCGGCGGCGAGGTCGCGGGCAAGGGAGGCGGCCTTTGCCTCGTCGCCGTCGGCCACCACCAGCATCCGCGCGCCGACCTCGGCGACGTCGCCCCAGGGGAAGCCGTGGCCGAAGGAGACCGAGAGGATGCCGTCGCGCGCCTCCAGCGCTTCCATTCGGCGCACGAAGCCGGAGACCGGTTCGGTCGTCGTGCGCCACATGTTCACCATGCGGCAATCGTGGACCGCCATGACCGGACGGATCGCCCCCGTCGCCGTGCCGATCACCAGCGGGTAGAGGTCGCGGGCACGGTCCACGATGTCGGTATGCGGGTATTCCTTGTAGATCACGACCACGTCGGCTGCGTCGCGGATCGCCTCGGTGAGATGGCAGTGGAGATCGAGCTCGACGCCGATCGCCACCTTCGGCCCGACGAGGGCACGTACGCGGACGAGGGTGTCGCCCTCGCAATCGTCATAGCCTTCAGCGACCATCGCTCCGTGCATGAACAGCAGCACCGCATCGACCGGAAGCGCCGCTTCGAGGTCGGCGAGCAGCGTGTCGCGCAGTTCCTCGTAGACCGCCCGCAGGGTGATCCCGCCGGGCTGGGCGAAGGTGGAGAGGCTCTCCACCACCTCGTGCCCGTCGGCCTCTCCCATCTCGCGCCAGGCTTTCAGCCCGATATTGCTCAGGCTGGGCCGCCCCAGACTCCCGTCCCGCCGCGCGTAATCGGCGAGGAAGGCCGCGCGGCCGGTGGGCAGGGGGGCGAAAGTGTTCGTCTCGGTGGCAAGGCCGGCGATGAAGAGCTTCACGTGGAGGGCGTCTCCGTGACGGGCAACAGGGTGATGACGGTCTCGGTGGCGGCGTCCACGGCCTGCCGGGAATAGAGCAGGGGCACGGTTCCGCCCTTCGCCCAGGATGCCGCGAGGTCGTCGTAGTGCCGGCTCGCGGGATGGCCCGACTGGCCCGGCCCGTTGACGAAGACCGAGGCGTCCCAGTCGCCCACATCGACCACCATGCGGAGGGATGCCCCGGTGGTCAGGCGCCCGTCATGGGGACGGTAGTCGGCATGCATCACCGAGGCGGAGGATCCGCCCGCCGGCAGCGGCCCGACACTCCGGCATTCGGGCCCGATGCTAGCCAGAGGATGCGCGAACAGGCCGTGATGGAACGCTCCCCATGTCCAGCCTGCCGGATCGGTGCCGAAGCGGCGTTCGCAGTCCCGCCACGCCGCAGCGAGGGTCCGGCCGAGGAGCGCTCTGCGTGCGGATTCGTCGAGGGGAGGGCGCGCCTGTTCGAGGGCGTCGAGCAGGGTCTCGATGTCGCCTGGCTGGAGCAGAGCGGCCGTCGTGGGATCGGGCGCCAGAGCGTGAAGCAGCGCCGGGCGCAGGTGATGGGTCCAGAGCAGTTCGACGAGGCATGCGGCGGCACTGTCCGCATGGAGATGGCCGTCGAACCCGGACAGGACATCGATAGCGGCGCGGACCTGGACAACGCCGGGATCGGGAATTTCGGAGACGAGCCGCGCCAAACGGAAGGCCGGCTCGGAGAATACGTCGCCTTGCAGGCGGCGGGAGCCGTCGAGGGTATGGACGGCATCGGCGTCCAGGACCGAACGGATGCGCCGCGCCCGCCAGGGCTCGTGCCATTCGAACCCGAGCCTGCGCTCCTGCGCCGGATAATCCTCCGGCAGGTTCATCTCGTTGGCGCTGAAGACGAAGCCGCATTCCGGATCGACGGCACGCGGCAGCACGGACGGATCGTGGAAGCCGGCCCATTCGTAGCGACCGTCGCCCGGCACCGGCAGCAGACCGTCCCAGTTCGGGCGCACCGGCGCCTTGCCGGCCATGAACCAGGCGATGCTGCCGCCCGCATCGGCGTAGACCTGATTGGTGGAGGGGGCCGACCAATGGCGCAGGGCCTCGCCGAAGGCCGTGGCGCTGGTGGCGCCGAGATAGGCGAGACTGCCGAGATAGGCTGCGCTGCCCGGCTCCGACCACACCGTGCGCACGGCGAAGGCCTGACGGCCGGCCACATTCTCGCAGATCACTGGACCGTGGCGGGTGAAGGCGAGGACGATCTCTTCGTCCCCATCGCCGCGCACGGGAATCCGCTCCGCCACCCGCTCCATCGCCGTCCAGCCCTCGGCGTAGCGGTAGAGGTTCGGATCCTCGGGATGGGTCTCGTAGACGAACAGGTCCTCCTGATCGATCGGCGCGATGGTGAGGCTGAAAGCGGCCGTGCCATTGTGCCCGATGGAAATGCCCGGCAGCGCCGGCTCGCCCGCACCGATCACGTCGAGGCCCGGCGCGGTGAGATGGACCAGGTAGCGCAGGGAAGGCAGCTGATAGGCGCGGTGCGGGTCGCTCGCCAGGATCGGGCGGCGGCTCTGCGTACGCGAGCCCGACACCGCCCAGTTGTTCGATCCCTCGCCGCCCTCAGCGGACGCGGCGAGGGGCCTCCCGCCGGCGCGCCCGACCGTGCCGAAGGCGTCGACGTCGCACCATTCCCATGCCTCCGCCCGCGCAGCCGCGAGCCGGGCCGGATCGAAGGTCACAGGCGCGGTGACGAGGCAGAAGAGCGTGAGAAGATCGTCGGGAAAGCGTTCGGGCTCCAAGCCTTCGGGAATGACGATCTCGTGCGGCGGGCTCAGCCTCTTGCGCAGGGCGTCGGCGGCGAGATCCGACCGGGCGAGGACTCGGGCACGGGCGACTTCCGAAGCGACGTTGCGGACCAAGGCATGGCTGCGGATGCGCACCACGTCCTCGGCGGTCCAGAGGGCAGGGCACGTGCCCATGGCGGCGAATTCCGGAGGCAGCAAGTCGGGCCGGTCACGGGTGAGGGAGACGAAGGCGTTGAGCCCACGCACGAACGCCTCGACGATGGCCCTGGTGCGCGGATGCCCGTAGGCTGCCCACTCGGCGTCCATGTCGCCGCGATACAGGAACAGCCGCGCGGCACGGTCCTGCGCGAGGTAGCCAGGCCCGAAATCGCCCGCGAGCAGACCGAGGCCGCGCTTGCGCCACAGGTCGAGCTGCCACAGGCGGTCGCGGCCCGCATTGAAGCCCTGGACCATGAACGCGTCGTCCTGGGAGGCGGCCCGGATATGGGCCACGCCCCAGCGATCGACGCGGATCTCGGCGGACGCGGCCAATCCCTCGATGGAGAAGGTCGTGGCCTCCCGGTCCGACGAGGCCCTCATCGGCGCGGCTCCGGACGATGCTGTCGGCCTCCGGTATGGATCATGTATGCAATTCCACCCTTTCTACGGCGATCTGGCAAGGCGTGCGCCAAGCCTCGCACCGATCGGGGGGACGCGATGAATCCGAACTCGCCACAGACCAGCCTGCCGTCCGGCGGGATCATCGGCCTCGACGCGACGCAGTTGGTGGCTGCGATCCGTGCCCGGCAGGTCTCCTGCCGCGAGGTCATCGAGGCCCATCTCGACCGCATCGCGCAGGTGAACGAGCGTGTGAACGCCATCGTCTCCCTGCGCAGCCGAGAGTATCTACTCGCGGACGCCGATGCGGCCGATGCCGATCTCATCCGGGGACATTGGCGCGGACCGATGCACGGGTTGCCGCATGCGGTGAAGGACCTCGCACCGACGCGCGGGCTCCGCACCACCTTCGGTTCGCCGATCTTCGCCGAGCACGTGCCGCAGGAGGACGCCCTGTTCGTGGAGCGCCTGCGCAAGGCGGGGGCGATCCTCATCGGCAAGACCAACGTCTCCGAATTCGGCCTCGGTTCGCACAGCTACAACCCGGTCTGGGGCACCACGCTCAACGCCTACGACACGGCCCTGAGCGCCGGCGGAAGCTCGGGCGGCGCGGCCGTCGCCACGGCTTTGCGCATGGTGCCGATGGCCGACGGCAGCGACTTCGCCGGATCCCTGCGCAACCCCGCAGGCTGGAACGGCATCTTCGGGTTCCGCCCCTCGGCGGGGAGGGTCCCGTCGTTGCCGGGACCGGAAGCCTATCTCCAGCAGCTCGCCACGGACGGACCGATGGCACGGACCGTCGCCGACCTCGCCCTTCTGCTCTCGGTGATGAGCGGGCCGGACCCACGCGCGCCCCTCTCCCTGGCGGAGCCGGGCCCGACCGCCGATCTGCCGGCAGGAATCGGGGAGGGTACCCGCATCGGCTGGCTCGGGGATTTCGTCCATGCCCTGCCCCTGGAAGCGGGTATCCTGCCCCTGTCCCTGACCGGGCTCTCCACCCTCGGGACGGCCGGGTGCCGCGTCGAGGAAGCCAGTCTCGGGATGAGCCGTGACGAGATCTGGGCATGCTGGCTGGTCTGGCGGCACGTCCTCGTCGGAAGCCGCTACCGGCCCCTCTACGACGATCCGGAGAAGCGTGCGCTGATGAAACCGGAGTTGATCTGGGAGATCGAGGGCGGCCTGTCCCTGTCGGCGGACGATCTCTATCGGGCCTCTGCCACGCGGACGCGGCTCTACCAGCGCTTCCTCTCGCTGTTCGCCGATTTCGACGCGCTGGCCCTGCCGAGCGCCCAGGTATTTCCCTTCGCCCACGGGCTTTCCTGGCCGAGGACCATCGCGGGCACGACCATGGACACGTATCACCGTTGGATGGAGGTGGTCGTGCCGGCCACATTGTCGGGCTGTCCCACGATCTGTCTGCCGCTGGGCGCCTGGGGACCGGACGGCCGGTCGTCCGGCCTGCAGCTCATCGGAAGGCCGGGACAGGATCAGGCGCTGCTGCGCCTGGCCCGAGCCTTCGAAGCGGTGAGCCGGCCGACCGAACGGCTTCCGGCCTGAACCTTGGCGGACGGTGTATCCTGCCGACCGTCTATCCGCCGACCTTCGGCTGAATCAAAGGCTTCCCCAGGATTTCGGACACGCGAGAGTCCGGGCGCACGACGCAGAGGCGGTGGACATGGAGTGGGATGTCGCTCGGTTCGCACGCCTTGCCGAAAGCTCCGTCCCGTTGGTGGCTGTCCCCATGCGCCGTCAGGCGGAGGCAATCACCTCGTAGCGCGTCAGGTCCGGCTCCTTCGACCGTCCGGCGAAAAGCTTCGAGGCCAGACGGCGAATGCCGGGCCTGCTCGCGATCCGAAGCACGCCGTGGAGCAGATGGATGCCGAGACGGCTCCGTGGATTCATCACTTTCGGGGCGATCTTGGGCACGCCTTGCCCGTCCTCGACCATCGGTCGCATGGCCCGCTCGTAGGCGGCGAAGGCAGTGGCGACGTCGTCGTGACGTGCCAGTTCGGCGGCGAGAACATAGGCGCCGGTGACGGCCAACGTGGTGCCGATACCGGCCAGCGGCGTGGCGCACCAGGCCGCGTCGCCGGTCACCGCCACGCGCCCGTGAGACCATCGCCTCATCCTGACCTGCCGAAGGACATCGAAGTAGAAATCCTCGGTGTCGTCCATGCCGGCGAGAACGCGTTCCGCCTGCCAACCGGCATCGGCGAAGCGGTCCCGCAGGAATGACTTCTGCCGATGAACATCCCATTCCTGTTCGCCGGCCGGAGACTTCCGGACCGAGAGCATCACGCGGGTGGTGCCATGCATGTCGGGACGTAGCGAGATGCCGCGCCCCCCGGGCGCGTTGAACCATCGCCACATCCGGTCGTCGTCGGAGGTTCGCGGGATGGTGAAGTAGGCGATGGCCAATCCCATCCAGCGTGGATCGTTCTCGCCGGGGAAGGCGAGTTCACGCGTCGACGAGCCCACGCCCTCTGCGATGAGCACGGCATCGTAACGCTCGACGGTCCCGCCGGCGAAGGTCACGGTTGCGGCGTCAGCGCCATCCTCGATCCGGGTCACGCGATCGCCGAAGCGGTAGGCCGCGTGCTCTCGGGCAGGGTCGTAAAGGAGGCGTGCCAGGTCACCCCTGAGGATCTCCATCTCTGCGGTGGGGCCGTCGCCCATGAGGGTGTCCATGTCGAAGCGCGCGACCGCCCGCCCGTGCCCGTCGACCCAGGCTGTACCCTCCTCGCCGGTGCCGTGGTCGAGCGCGGCGCGTTCCAGGCCCATGCGGCGCAGCACCTCGCGGCCGATGCCGCGGACATCGATGTTCTGTCCGCCGTCACGGAATCGGGGCGCACGCTCCACGACCGTGACATCGAAACCCTGGCGGCCCAGCCACCAGGCCGCGGTATTACCGGCGATGCTGGCGCCGGTGATCAGGATGCGACGGGGCATGCGAGGTTCATCTCCAGCCTATCCGATACGCTCCCGGGAACCCGGTTGCCATCCCTGCCCGCTTGGCCCGAAATCTTGCAGCAAGCGTCCATCGTCCGAACGATCTTGTCTGCCGGATCGGTGGGGAAGAGTTTGCCCTGCAGATCATCGATGGACTCTGCGCGACAGTTCTACAGGTGTCTCAATCCGAAGCTCTCCAGCAACGGAAGAAGTTCATCGCGGGCACGCGAGCGATGGCGATAGGCCTGTTCCTGCGCTGCAGCGGCATTGCCGATGCGAATTGCTTCGATGATCTGCTGATGCTCAGCCACTGAGGCCCCGAGCTCACGTCGGAGCTTGAGGGTCAGCATGCGGGCGCGATGCGCCTGGTCGGTGATCGTCTGGTTGATCCGGATCATGCGGCCGTTGCCGGCGCGCTCGACGAGCGTGCGATGGAAACACTCGTCCGCATGGCCCCAGGCCGCGAGATCCTCCGCATCCCGGGCCTTGGCCATGGCGGCGGTTAAGGCGGCGAGTTCCGACACGACGGCTTCGCGTTCGGTCTTTGCCGTCTCCGCGAGCAACGCGGCCGCACGTCCCTCGATAGCGATGACGACGTCGTAGATCTCGCGCATGTCCGCAGGCGCCAATGCGCAGATGACGATCCCCTTTCGCGGCAGGATCCGAACCAGTCCATCTTCCTGCAGGCGGATAGCGGCCTCATGAACGGGGGTCCGGCTCATCCCGAGCCGCAATGCGATCTCCTGCTCCGACGCCTGATACCCGGGGGGAAAGCGAGATTCCCGGATTTCCTCCTTCATCGCCGCATAGGCGTCATCGACGAGGGATGGGCGCCGATCCGCCTCTTCCTGCTGCTCAGCACGCACCCGGACCATCACCTGCTCCCCTTATACTTCATGTCTACCAACTTCCATGGAAGCTGCAATGGAGGATTGACAAGCGTTTTGGAAATATCTTACCCAATATCATCTTGCATGGAAGTTGGCGCTCAAGACCGATTCGATTGCAGGCGCATCCTTAGGAGGAAACGATGGATCGGTCGCTCGAGCAAATCACCATGCGCAAGGTCGCATGGCGCCTGGTACCTTTTATCTGCCTACTCTACTTCATCGCCTTCATCGACCGCGTGAACATCGGCTTCGCCGCGCTGACGATGAACAAGGACCTCGGTTTCTCCTCATCCGTATTCGGCTTCGGGGCCGGAGTTTTCTTCTTCGGATACTTCCTGTTCGAGGTGCCCTCGAACATCATCCTCGACAAGGTCGGCGCGCGGATCTGGATCGCCCGCGTGATGATCACCTGGGGCCTCATCTCGGGAGGCTTCGCCTTCATCTCGGGCGAGACGAGCTTCTACGTGATGCGCTTCCTGCTGGGTGCGGCGGAAGCGGGCTTCTTTCCCGGCATCATCCTGTACCTGAGCTACTGGTTCCCGGCCCGCTACCGGGCGGGCGTCGTGTCGCTGTTCATGGCGGCGGCCCCCGTCTCGGTGATGCTCGGTTCGCCGCTCTCCAGCGCGCTGCTGGCGATGGAGGGCATCATGGGCCTCCATGGCTGGCAGTGGATGTTCATCATCGAAGCCATCCCTGCGGTGATCCTCGGCGTCGTGGTGCTGTTCTACATGACGGACCGGCCCGAAAAGGCGAAGTGGCTGACCGACGAACAGCGGAACTGGCTCGTCGCGGAGATGAACCAGGAGCGCGCGACCAAGCAGACCGCCGCCAAGCACAGCCTGATGAGCGGGCTCGCCGATCCCCGCGTGCTCGCCCTGGCCCTCGTCTATTTCGGCACGTCGGCCGGCCTCTACACCCTCGGCATCTGGGCGCCGCAGATCATCAAGGGGTTCGGCCTTTCCACGATGGAGGTCGGCCTGCTCAACGCCGTGCCGCCGACCGTCGCGGTCGTCGCCATGATCCTGTGGGCGCGCCACTCCGACAGGACCAGCGAGCGCACCTGGCACGTGGTCATCGCCTGCCTCGTGGCGGCCGCGGGCCTGATGCTGGCCGGCGGCGCATCGTCGGCACTCGCGGTCATCGCTGCGCTCAGCCTCGTCAACATGGGAATCAGCGCGGCCAAGCCACCGCTCTGGGCGATGCCGACGATGTTCCTGTCGGGGTCGGCGGCGGCGGTGGGCATCGCCACCATCAACTCGATCGGCAATCTCGGCGGCTTCGTCGGTCCCTGGGTGATCGGCTGGATCAAGGACCGGACGGGAAGCTTCACCGGCGGCCTGATCTTCGTGGCCGTGCTGCTCGTCCTCTCCGCGATCGTCACCCTCGTCGTCGCCCGCTCAGGGCGGCGCGCCGAGCCCGCCCGCGCCGTCGTGCGCTGACTCTACCCCCCGTTCTCAAGGAGACCCATCATGAAGACCTACACCATCGCCGCCATCCCCGCCGACGGCATCGGCGTCGAAGTCATCGCCGCCGGTATCGAGGTGCTCGATGTCCTCGCCGAGAAGACCGGCAGCTTCACCTTCAAGTTCGACCACTTCGACTGGGGTTCGGACTATTACAAGAAGCACGGCGTGATGATGCCCGCCGACGGGCGCGACCAGATCCGCCACCACGACGCGATCTTCTTTGGCGCAGTGGGTGCGCCCGACGTGCCGGACCACATCACCCTGTGGGGCCTGCGGCTCGCCATCTGCCAACCCTTCGACCAGTACGCCAACGTGCGCCCGACCCGCATCCTGCCGGGCATCACCAGCCCCCTGCGTCACGTCACCGGCCCCGAACTCGACTGGGTCATCGTGCGCGAGAACTCGGAGGGCGAATATGCCGGCGTCGGCGGGCGCGTGCACCAGGGCCATCCGAACGAGGTCGCCACCGACGTCTCGATGATGACCCGCTCCGGCGTCGACCGGATCATCCGCTTCGCCTTCAAGCTCGCGCAGGGCCGCCCGCGCAAGCTGCTTACCGTGGTGACGAAGTCGAACGCTCAGCGCCACGCCATGGTGATGTGGGACGAGATCGCGGCCGAAGTCGCGAAGGACTTTCCCGACGTGACCTGGGACAAGATGCTGGTCGACGCGATGACCATGCGCATGACCATGAAGCCCCAGACCCTCGACACCATCGTCGCCACTAACCTGCACGCCGACATCCTCTCGGATCTGGCCGCCGCGCTCGCCGGTTCGCTCGGCATCGCGCCCACCGCCAACCTCAACCCGGAGCGCACCTACCCGTCGATGTTCGAGCCGATCCACGGTTCGGCCTTCGACATCACCGGCAAGGGGATCGCCAACCCGATCGCCACGTTCTGGACCGCCTGCCAGATGCTGGAACACCTCGGCGAGAAGCCAGCGGCGGACCGGCTCATGCGCGCCGTCGAGCGCGTCACCGCCGATCCGAGCCTGCACACGCCGGATCTCGGCGGCCAGGCGACGACCCGGATGGTGACGGATGCGGTCATCGCGGCCGTCAAGGGCGACAACGAGTAGGATCGAGCTCTACCCGAGCCGGGCCCCTTTCTTCGGCGGCCCGGCTCGGCATCTCCTCTACCAGTCCCAGGGGTAGCGTTCGCCCGCAGGTGCGCGCCAGTCCGGGTGATCCCTGATGCGACCGAGAGCCGGATCGAGGCGAGGAGCTTGCATCCCCATGGCCCATGGGGATGCTGTCTCCCGGCTCGATCCTGGTCAGCGGCACTGACGTCCGCGACCTCCCGACCATGTGAGCCATTCCTCAGAGGCGGCCGCTCGCGGCCGGATCAGCCATGCGCCGCAACCGCCACGCCAAGATCGTCGCCACCGTCGGGCCGGCCTCGGCCTCGCCCGAGATGCTGCATGCCCTGTTCCTGGCGGGCGTCGATACCTTTCGGCTGAACTTCAGCCACGGCTCGCAGGACGATCACGCGAAGGTCCATGCGGCGATCCGCAGCCTGGAGCGCGAAGTGGGCCGGCCCATCGGCATCCTGCAGGATCTGCAGGGGCCGAAGATCCGCCTCGGCACCCTTGCGGGCGGGCGCCTCGACGTGGCGCCGGGCGAGACGCTGCGCTTCGTCCTCGACGGCACCGAGGGAGGCCGCGACGCGATCCCGCTGCCTCATCCGGAGATCTTCGCCGCCATCGCACCCGGCCAGGACCTCCTCATCGACGACGGTCGCGTGAGGGTGCGCGTCACCGGCCTCACCCAGGACAGCATCGAGGCGGAGGTGGTGATCGGCGGCGCACTCTCGAACCGCAAGGGCGTGAACCTGCCGGGCACCCTCCTCGACGTCTCGCCGCTGACCCCCAAGGACCGCGCCGACCTCGCCTTCGGACTGGAACTCGGCGTCGACTGGGTGGCGCTCTCCTTCGTGCAGAAGCCCTCCGACGTGATCGAGGCGCGCGGTCTGATCGGCGACCGGGCCGGCATCATGACCAAGGTCGAGAAGCCCCAGGCCCTCGAGCGCATCGACGACATCATCCGGCTCTCGGATGCCATCATGGTGGCGCGCGGCGACCTCGGCGTCGAGATCCCGCACGAGGACGTGCCGGGGCGGCAGAAGGAACTCATCCGTGCCTGCCGGCTTGCGGTGAAGCCCGTGGTGGTGGCGACCCAGATGCTCGATTCGATGGTCTCGGCCCCGACGCCGACCCGCGCCGAAGCGTCCGACGTCGCCACCGCGATCTATGACGGGGCCGACGCGGTGATGCTCTCGGCGGAATCGGCCACGGGCCGTTTCCCCGTGGAGACCGTGGCGATGATGGCCCGGATCATCCACCGCACCGAGACGCACAAGCTCTATCGCTCGCTGATCACCGCCTCGGACCCCGGCGAGGAGGAGACCCCGCCCCACGCCATCGCGACGGCGAGCGCCACCCTGGCGGATGCCGTGAACGCCTCGGTCATCGTGGCCTATACCCTGAGCGGCACCACCGCCGCCCGCGTCGCCCGGCGCAGGCCGGAAGTGCCCATCCTCGCCCTGACGCCGGATCTCGCCACGTCGCGGCGGCTCTGCCTGCTCTGGGGCGCGCACAGCGTCCAGGCCGGCGAGGTCGCGACCTACGAGGAGATGGTGGCGGGCGCCGTCACGCACGCGGTGGCGGAGGGGTTCGCTGAGCCGAACGACCTCGTGGTGATCGCAGCCGGCATCCCCTTCGCGGTGACCGGTACGACCAACAACATCCGCATCGCACAGGTGCCGGCAGCGTAGCAGGCGTCTGAGAACGGCTGCGTGTCGCGACGGGTCGACTTCGCTCGTTCCCCGGTTATCGGCATGAACCCGCCTTTCACGGAGGAAAGGCCGGCCGGACTTCCGACGCCAGGAGGCGCCGGTCATAGTCTCGACGCATTCCGCCTGCTCTCGATCACAGAATGCCGAGGACTTTACCAAGGCGCCGCTGGCCTCGCGACGTGCATGTTCCGGTCGAAGCCAGCGCGAAAGGATTGCGAGATCACGTGGGACGGCACCGGCGAGCTCAGCTTAGCGATACGCTCGACGGGCATGGGCTGGAGCGTTCTCTCATCGGGTCGCGGGACATGGGAAGTCCGGAATCATGATCATGGACGGTGAGAGCGCGGAGACCGGCGTGCGGGACGAGATCGCTCGGGTCGGACATCGGGCGGGGCTTTTCAGCCGGCGGTCGCTTCTGGTCGGCTCGGCCGCAGGTTTCGGCGCACTGGGACTGGCCGGCTGCGCGACGACCGACGGCATCCTCCTCGCCGAGGCGGCCAAGAATTACGGGCCGATGCCGGACGAGAAATTCCCGATCCCGGCTACCGATATCAGGAAGGTCGACCCGAAATATCATCGTCGGACGGTCCGTTACGAGACCAAGGAAGCGGCCGGTACGATCATCGTCGATCCCGGCAACTTTTATGTCTACCGCGTCGAGGGCGATGGTTCCGCCACCCGTTACGGTGCCAATGTCGGCCGCGATGGGTTCTTGTGGAGCGGAGACGCCTATGTCGGTCGCAAGTCCGAATGGGCGACCTGGACACCCCCCAAGGAAATGATCCGGCGTCAGCCCGAGGCCGCCAAATACGCCCGCGGCATGCCGGGCGGCCTCGACAATCCGCTCGGCGCCCGCACCCTGCATCTGTACCAGAACGGCGCCTACACGCTCTACACGATCTATGCCAGCAGCGAGCCCGAATCGATCGGCTCGGGCATCACGAGCGGCTGTGTCGGCCTGCTCACCCAGGACATGATCCACCTCTATTCACAGACGCCGGTCAATACGAAGGTGGTCGTCCTTCCAGCGTAAGTAAAAGTCGCAGATTTGTTACAAGTACCGCCCGGCCCGGACGAGATCGCACTCCATCGCGATGCTTCCGGGTCGCGCCACAAGCGGACATTGACCGCCTGTCCGTGAGCGGACGGTTCCGTCAGGCACGCTCAGATCTTGTCGACGAACCGCACCGCCCAGCCTGGACGCTCCGCGACGAGTCGGGTCGGGTCGGGGCCATCACCGGCGACAAGCGCCGGAGCGAATGAACGATGGCGGGATCGAAGATGGGGCAGCCCGCGGGAGCGGTCGAGACACTCATGCGGGCTTGGAAGGCTCGTGGATCATTCGCTGATAAGCCGTGCACTTGTCCGGCCACCGCCCAGAAGCGGTTTTCTCGAATTCAGTCCATCGATGCAACAAGAGAGTCTGAGGATCAATCATAGGCTCGCAAAGACATACTTCCATAGTTTTTCAATGGATAATCCCGATAGCGGATCGAGGATGTAGCAGACATCGACCCAACACCCTTAGGTTGCACAGTTCTTATAGGAAGCCTCATTAACCCGGTCTTGATAGAATGCTTTCGATAATAATCGTTTGTTCACCATCGGATGCACTAGCCCGATAGGAGAGCAAATCTCTTTAAGAAGTCTTCAAGCGTGTGGTGCATGGGACGCTGTTGGCGGTGTGTATCGGCCCGGGTAAAAATGCGGCCTGTCGGCCCTCGCTTCTGCCGGGATACGCATGGGGCCACAGCGGTCGAGTTCGCCTTCGTGGCATTCCCGCTCTTCACTCTTCTCATGCTCGTGCTCGAAGTCGGATTGACTTACTGGATCGGTGCCACGCTCGACCGGGGCGTGCAGGGAGCGACGCGAGTCTTCTATGCCGAAGGCGACCCGAGCCAATCCGGTTCGATCTCGGATGCCGTTCGCAAGATCATCTGCGACGGATCGGCGGGGCTCATCAATTGCGACAAGTTGAAGATCGACCTCGTCTACTATGCCGGCCTGAGCGACGTCGTGATCCGTAGTCCGGTCGACCCTTCTCAGCAGGATTGGCGGTCCGGTTTCGGTGATTCGCATGGATGCACCTCGACCAGTCAGTTCGTCGTCATCCAGGCGGCGGTCGCCCAACGCAACTTCCACTCCTTCACCAGCGGCTCCACGGAGTTCAAGGACGGCAGTCGATTGATACAGGCGGCGAAGGTCTTGCGGATCGAGCCGAAATCGGCAGGCCTTCAAGGATGCTGAGGCGGACCCGCCATAGCTTTGCCGGCCTGGTGACCCGGTGTCGTGGCAGTCTGCGCCGGGCTCGGTTCCGCCGGGCAGAGGGGGGAGTCGCCCTCGTCGAGTTTGCCCTGATCCTTCCGTTCCTTCTGGCCATCTATGTGGGCACGCTCGAGATCGCCAATGTCACGGCCGCCCTGCGTAAGGTCGATCTCCTGTCGAGCACGGTCGGAGAGTTGATCGCCTCGGTCTCGGCGCCGACGCGGACGCAAGTGGATGAAGTGTTCGCCGCCTCGAGAATCGTGCTGCTGCCCTATGACGGTACGGCCGCGGAAATGATCGTCAGCGCCGTCGGCGTCCTTGGCGACACGGCAGACGGGGCGTTGAAGGTCTGTTCCAGCGCTGCGGCGGCCGGATCGATTCCGAGGGGAGTCGGCGAAGGCTCTCCCCTGCCTGTTCCTTCCGGACTGGTGGCGACTGGACTGCGGATGCTCCTCGTCGAGATCAAGATGAAGTACAAGCCGCTGTTCGGCGAGACCCTCGCCTCAGTCTTCGGCCAACGCATGGATGGAATCGTATTGTCCCGTCAGATGCTCTGGCCGGTTCGAGCCGGGCGTCGCTTCGCCAGTCAGTATCCCGAGATCATTCTGCCGAACGGCATGCCGTGCCCTGTGCAATAGGCGCATACACTCGGCATCCTCCTGTCAGTATAAACGCGTCGTCAACGCTTTGGACGAAGGGTGGAACACCAGGGCCGGGAACCCGCCAGGATTGCCACAAGCCATGTTCGCACTGATCCTCGATGATGCCGTCCTGAACAACATGCTGATGGCCGAGGCGATCCGTGGCTTGCCCGATTGCGAGCCGCGGGCCTTCGTCGAGCCTCGGGACGCTCTGGCCTTCGTCCAGGATCATGCGGCCGACATCTCCATCGCGATCTCCGATTACGACATGCCGGGCATGAACGGCATCGCATTCATCCGCGCGGCCCGGTGTGTCCCGGGGTTCGAGCACGTGCCCATCGTCATGGTCACGAGCATGGACCAGCGACCTCTTCGGCGCGAGGCACTGGAATCGGGTGCGACCGACTTCCTGGCAAAGCCCTTCGAGGCATTCGAGGTCCGCGCACGGGTCTCGAATCTCGTGGCCCTGAATCGGGCGCGGCTCGAGCAGAGCGATCGTGCCGCCTGGCTCGCCCGCGAGGTCAGCGCGGCGACGGCGACGATCCAGGCCCGCGAGCGCGAGATCGTCACGCTGCTGATGAAGGCCGCCGAGCACCGCGATACGGAGACCGGCAATCACGTGGCCCGGGTCGCCGGGTACGTCGCCCTGATCGCCGAGGGCCTCGGCCTCTCCAGCGCCGACGTGAGCCAGTTGAGCCTCGCCTCGACCATGCACGATGTCGGCAAGATCAGCGTTCCCGACGCGATCCTCCTGAAGCCCGGTCCATTGACGTTCGACGAGCGCGCCGAGATGGAACTGCATGCGGAGCGCGGCCGGCGCATCCTCGAGGGAAGCTCGTCCCTCATGGTCCAGTTGGCGGCAGAGATCGCGGCGACGCATCACGAGCGCTGGGACGGGAAGGGATATCCGCTCGGCCTGAGCGGGGAGGACATCCCGCTTTGCGGCCGGATCGTCGCCGTGGCGGATGTCTTCGATGCCCTCATCTCCGAGCGGCCATACAAGAAGGCCTGGACGCAGGCCGAGGCCCTGAGCCACCTCCAGGCTCAGGCCGGGCATCATTTCGACCCGCGCTGCGTCACGGTATTCTGCCGGGCGATGAACAAAACGAAAGCGGATGGAGATCCGGCCGCACGAAGCGCTGCCTGAGACCTCTTTCGTACCGGCCGACGACGGGAGCCTATCTGAACCGCGCTTCGGATTCAGGGTTCGCAAACCCTGCAGCATCAAAAGCGGCCTGTCGCAGCCGACGCGACGGCAAAGCTCCGGGATTCTAGAATTGCTCTAACGAATTGAGAAGGTCCCCGGGCCATCGTTTTCCGCATGGAGGCCTGGAAATGATCCGTCCGTTGCGTGCGTTTGGGAGCCGGTCCGAAGGCGGCGTCCTGATCGTGTTCGGACTGATGCTGCCGATTCTCCTCGGCCTGAGCGCCGCAGCCCTCGAATATGGTTCGCTGGTCAAGCGGCGTGGGGAATTGCAACGCGCCGCCGACAGCGGCAGCATCGCCGGCGTCAATCAGTTCAAGCTCGCCAATGCCGATGACGCCGCCGCGATCCTGGCGGCCGTTTCCATGGCGCGCGCCCAGGCTCAGGCCGAGGCACCTGCAGGCCGGGCGACGGAGGCGGCGGCCACGGTGCTGAACAATCACTCCGCGGTCCAGGTGACACTGACCGAGACGGTGCCGCTCAGCCTCGGCAAGCTGCTGCAGATCTCGGAAGTCACCGTGTCCGTGACGTCCACCGCCAAGCTCTCCGGCACGACACGGCTCTGCCTCCTCGCCCTCGATCCGACGAATGTCGGCGCGTTCCACCTCGAAGCGTCGGCCCGCATCACCGCCACCGACTGCTCGCTCTACTCGAATTCGAAGAGTGCGTCCGGCATCCAGGGGGGGAACGCCTCCATGGCCAGCGCCCTGTCCATCTGTTCGGCCGGCGGTTTCTCGGGGAGCAAGGCGAACTTCACGCCGCCGCCCGCCACGGACTGCCCGGCCCTGATCGATCCCCTGGCCGACCGTGCCGTCCCGAGCCCCGGCCCTTGCGTCAGCGTCCCGCTCTACATGAATCCCAAGCTGCTCGTCGATGGCATCGACAGCCCCCTCTACGGCTCGAACGTCGTGAGCGCGCCGTCGGTCACCCTCGATCCCGGAACGTATTGCGGCGGCCTGCACATCACGAAGGGAGCCCAGGTAAAACTCCGCCCGGGCATCTACATCATCAAGGACGGCCCGCTCGTCGTCGACAAGAACGCGTCCCTGACCGGAGCCAATACCGGGTTCTTCTTCACGGGAATCCGGGGTGGCCTGCTGTTCGACCAGGGCAGCGTCATCTCTCTGACCGCGCCGAAGGACGGGCTGCTGGCCGGACTGCTCTTCTTCGAGGACCGCAGCCTGCTGTCGGTGCTTCCCCTGCCGCCGCCGCTCAGTCTGAAGGGCCGCGCTCCGTTCCTGGCTGGTGCCATCGGATTGCGCGAGTATCGGATCATCAGCGACGAAGCTCGCACGTTGCTCGGCACGATCTACCTGCCGCGCGGCCGGCTCATCATCGATTCCAAGAAGCCGATCGCGGACCAGTCCGCCTACACCGTCATCATCGCCCGTTTCATTACCCTCTATGACGGTCCCAATCTCATCCTCAACGCGCGCTACGGGTCGACCGACATTCCCGTCCCCAAAGGTGTCGGCCCGAGTTCCGCCGACACGGTGCTTTCGCATTGACTGCATGAAAGCGGCATGCGGAGCCAGGGAGACCGGCGCCGCAGGGATCGGCACCGCGCGCGGCCTTCGAGGCCGGGATGGTTAAGCGGGCACTCACGAAAGGCTGCTAGGCTCGTCTCCGACCCGCGATGCAAGCACAGGATTCCAGCGTGACGACCCGCCGATACCGTCTCGCGCAGTCCCTGGCCGGGCGCATGGCGCTCGCCGTGGCCGGGTCGGTCGCCCTCGCGCTGATCGTCGGAACGCTGGTCGGCCTCTGGCACGAAGTCGACCGCTACGGCCTCGCCAAGCACGAAGCGCTGACCTCCGCTGCCGACGTCTTCGCCTCGGCCGGCGCGAGCGCCACTCATGCGAACGATTCGGCGGCCGCCACCCAAACGCTGCGCGCCATCGCGAAGCGGCCCGAATTCATCTATGCCGGCATCGAGCGGCCCGATGGTTCGACCCTCGCCGACCAGGGTCTCGCGATCCGCCTCGCAAGCGATCTCGATCTCGACCGCGGCTTCTCGATCGTAGACCTGCTGACGAGCCGTACCGTGCAGGTGCGTGTTCCGGTCCTCCATCATGGAACCGACATCGGCACGGTGGTCCTCGTCGCCGACACGACCGATCTCGCCCCGCGCCTGATGGCGATCGTCGAGACATCGGCCCTCGGCTCCGCCCTCGCCCTCGCCTTGGGCCTGCTCGTCTCCTACGGGCTGCAGCGCTCGATCACCCGCCCCATCGCCGCACTCGCCGCGACCATGGATCTGGTCCGCCGAAACGGCGATTACGGGCATTCCGCCGTCATCGTGCGCGACGACGAGGTCGGCCTCCTCGCCGGGACATTCAACAGCCTGCTCGCCACCGTGCGCGAGCGCGACGAGCGGCTCGCCAAGCATCGCGACAGCCTGGAAAGGGATGTCGCTGATCGCACGGCCGACCTGCTCGACGCCAAGGATGCCGCCGAGGCCGCGAACACCGCGAAATCCTCGTTCCTCGCCACCATGAGCCACGAGATTCGGACGCCGCTCAACGGCATGCTGGTCATGGCCGAACTCCTTGCCGGCGCAGACCTGCCCCAGCGCCAGAAACGCTATGCCGAAGTGATCGCCCGCTCGGGCCAGAGCCTGCTCGCGATCATCAACGACATCCTCGACTTCGCGAAGGTGGAGGCGGGCAAGATCGAACTCGAACGGATCGCCCTCGAGCCGGGCGAGGTGGTGGATACCGTCGTCTCGCTGTTCGCCGAGAAGGCCCGCGAGAAGAACCTCGATCTGGCGGCCTACGTCGCGCCCGACGTGCCAGGGCGCATCACCGGCGATCAGGTGCGTCTCGGCCAGATCCTCAGCAACTTCGTCAACAACGCCCTCAAGTTCACGGAAACCGGCTCGGTCCTGGTCCGGATCGAGGCGAGGGATGGGGCTCTGCGCCTGATGGTGCGCGATACGGGCATCGGCATCCCGGCCGACAAGCTGCCGACGATCTTTTCCGCCTTCTCGCAGGCCGATGCATCCACCACGCGCCGCTTCGGCGGCACGGGGCTCGGCCTCTCGATCGCGCAGCGCCTGGTCGAGGCCATGGGCGGCACCATCGGCGTCGAGAGCGAGGCGGGCATCGGCTCGACGTTCTGGGCCGAGATCCCGCTCGACCCCGCGGATATCGAAGCCGCGCCGCGGATCGTCCGTCTCGGCCACGTGCCGCCCGCCATCCTCGTGTCGACCCATGGGGCCGCCACATCCGCCAGCCTGCGGGAAAGGCTCGCGGAGGCCGGCTTCCTGGTCGCTGCGCCCGAGGACGCCGCCACGGCGCATTGGATCGCCGATGCCGCGCTCATCGCCGCTCGCGGGCCCCGTGCCAATCCATCCCTGCATGTCATCGCCATCGCTCGCATGGGCGACCCGGCTGCGGCGGGGATCATCGAAGCCGGCCTCGCGGACGACGTGCTGCGCTGGCCCGTGGTGCAGGAGGAGTTGAACGCGGCCCTTGCCGCCCTTTCCCTCGGCGTAGCGGGAGCGGGCGAGAATCGCCGCAGAGCCGCGGCGCCGAGCAGCTTGTCGCAATTCCCTTCCGCACGCGTGCTCGTGGCAGACGACAGCGCCGTGAACCGGGAGGTCGCCATCGAGGCGCTTTCCCGCTTCGGCATCACGTTCATCGACACGGTGGAGGATGGGCTTGCGGCCGTCGAGGCCTGCGCGGCCAAGGCGTTCGATCTCGTCCTGATGGACGGCAGCATGCCCGTCCTCGATGGTTACGCCGCAGCGGCCCGGATCCGGGCTCATGAGCAGGACGGCCCGCTCAAACGCGTACCGATCATCGCCGCCACGGCCCACGTGATCGGAACCTCCGCCACGGCCTGGAAGGAAGCGGGCATGGACGGCACTTTGACCAAGCCCTTCACGCTCTCGGCACTCGGCGAGGTCCTGTCGAAGACATTGGCGGACGACACGCGGACGGTGGTTGCGGAGCTCCATGTCGGCGCCATGGCTGCGCCCATTCAGGCATCGGAAGACCTGATGGACGAGGCGGTGCTGACGGGTCTCGAGGAAATGTCGATGAGCGCGGGTGGTGGATTCGCCCAACGCATCCTGCAGATCTATGCCGAACATGCTCCTGCCGCGCTCTTGGAACTACGCCGTGCCATCGAAGCGGGCTCGAGAACCGATGTGGCGCGGACCGCGCACGGCCTCAAGTCCATGAGCCTCAACATCGGAAGCCGCGCTCTCGCTCAACGTCTATCGGCGATCGAAGCCGCAGCCCGCACGGACAAGGCTATGCCGACACGATCCGAGATCGATGTGATCGATGATCTGTTGACCGAAACCTTGGCGGCGCTGCACTCCAGGCTTGGTGAAATACCCATGCCAAATTCACGGGAGGGCGCCCCGGCAATACCGAAATCTCGTTCCTCCGCTATGCCGACACGTTGATCTGACGCTGATCTCTTTGATAAGAGAAGCCTTAAATATCAAATCTACAGCAATATTTAATTTGATTTTCATTCAGTCACGATGAAATATTGCCACCTATACTTCATATGTCGATCGATCTTTGCGCTGTAATTATTCCTCATCTCGCATGAGGATGTGGACTCGCGGGTTCCGCGGGGCCGATAACGCGAGCTGCCGCGCAACCCTCACTCGCGGATGCTGCTCCGGCCCGATCCGCCACAGCAAAACCCGAACAGAAACTAGCAGATCCGCGTGAGCGTTTCGCCAATGGCAGCCTTCAAGTCCTGCAAACAAAGGCACATGGAAGGAATATGGCGGAAGGGGTGGGATTCGAACCCACGGTGGAATTGCTCCCACGGCGGTTTTCAAGACCGCTGCCTTAAACCACTCGGCCACCCTTCCGGATCGTTCGACGGCTCTCTTGCCCGGGCTTTCGCGCGTCGCCCTTGGCCTGATCGTCCGGCTGACCTGTCTATGGCTGCGCCTATGGCAGCGTCAACCTGAGCCGTTCGGTCCTTCGGCTCGGATCGGGCTGAACTCCTGTCATCGGCCCATCCTTGAGCTTTTTGACACGCGGAGCGTTCGCGTGCGTCTTCAGCCACTTGGCTGCTCCCGCAGCATCCGGATCTCGCCGGTGTTCATCGGCACCCTGTGGGGTGTTCGACCCTCTCCATCTCCGCACAGGATCGGGACAGGAGTGCTGCGGCCTCGGAGACGCGGGTGGTCTTCTCGTGTCCCAGAAACACTCTGCTCACGGTCGGGTTCGTGACCTCGGATTCGGGGCAGTCGGCGATCGTCAGACCGTCTCGGGCCCGGCACGCAGCCTTCCGGCGCAGCCGAGCGGCTCCGGTTTACGCTACCGGCGACGAGACGCACGAACTGCGCGGCAAGGGCCAGGAGGTGACGTGGACCGATGAATCGAAGCATCCCGTCGTGTGCACGGAGCAGAAGGCGACGGATTGATCGATTGGGTCACGCCGGTTCCAGGCGGGAGAGCCGGTCGAGAAGGGCGCGGTCGTGGAGGAGGGCCATGCGCTCCTTCGGGCTGAGCCAGGCGGCGGCCTCCTCGATCGTCTCGGCTTCCACCACCTTGGCCTGGGCCAGCGCACGGTCGGTATCGATGGTGCCGCGAGGGCGCGGCGGCATCTCGGGCAGCATCAGCGCATGGGCCTCGGCGAAACCCGCATCGGCGTGGAGGGAGCGGATCGCATCGGCCTCGTCGAGGCCGCCCTCGGCGTTGCGGGAGGCCAGCGCACCGGCGCTCACCGCGATGGAAGGCGGGTCGCGCTCCTCCGGCGTCATCAGCAGGCCGAGGCGCTTCAGGGCGAGGCCGAAGCCGAGCTGCCCGCTCGCCCAGGAGATCGGGATCGCGAGGACGAGGCCGAGGATGGTGGGCGACATCCAGAGGAACAGCGAGGTGGCGATGGCGAAGGCGGCGATGCCGGTCACCAAGCCCAGCACCATGTGCCAGCGGTGACGGCGGACGATGTCGCGGAACGGGATCGAGCCGTCGTCGCGGCGCTGCGGGTTCCAGCCGGTATCGCGCCCGACCAGGATCTCGAACACCGAGCCGGACTGGATCAGCATGGCGATGGGGGCAATGAGCGCCGAGAGGACCGTCTCGATCAGGCTCGACAGGACGAGGCGGATGGCGCCGCCCGAGGCCCGGCGCACCGGCCCGTCGATGAGGGCGAGGATCAGCCCCAGCAGCTTGGGCGCCAGCAGGATGCCCATGGTAAGTCCGAACAGCTGGAGGGCGCGCACCGGGTCGAAGCGCGGCCAGACGGGGTAGAGGCCGAATTCCGAGGTGAAGTATTCCGGCCGGACGTAGGCGGTCTGGAGCACCAGGGCGATACCGACCACGAGCTGGCCGAGCCAGAGCGGGGAGGCGACGTAGCCGGCGATCCCGGTGGCGAAATGCTGGCGCGAGGCGAGCGCGAGGCCCGCCGCCCCGATGATGCGGCTGTGCTGGAGGTTGCCCTGCGCCCAGCGCCGGTCGCGAACGGCCACATCGATGAGCGAGGGCGGGCTCTCCTCGTAGGAACCGGGCAGGGCCGGCAGCATCGTCACGCTCCATCCGGCCCGCCGGATCAGCGCCGCCTCGACGAAATCGTGGCTGAGGACGTGGCCGCCGAAGGGCGGCTTGCCCTTCAGGTCGGGCAGGCCGCAGGCTTCAGCGAAGGCCCTCGTGCGGATGATGGCGTTGTGGCCCCAGTAATTGCCGTCGCGGCCCGACCAGACCGAGAGGCCGGTGGCGATGACGGGGCCGTAGATCCGCGCCGCGAATTGCTGGACGCGGGCGAACAGGGTGTTGCGGTTGATGATGAGCGGCAGCGACTGGATGATGCCGGAATCCGGGTCCGCCTCCATGGCGGCGGCGAGATGCACCACGCAAGCGCCCGTCATCAGGCTGTCGGCGTCGAGGACCAGCATGTGGTCGTAGGCGCCGCCCCAGCGCGAGACGAAATCGCCGATATTGCCGGCCTTGCGGTGATGGTTCTTCGCCCGGTGCCGGTAATAGAGCCGCGCATCCTCGCCCCAGCGCGCGCGCAAGGCGAGGAACGCGCGTTCCTCGGCGATCCAGGCGTCGCCTTGCGTCGAGTCCGACAGGACGAAGTAGTCGAAGGCCTCGCCGAGGCCGGTGGCATCGATCTCCGCCCGCATCGCCTCGACGGCGGCGAAGGTGCGGGCTGTGGCCTCGTTGTAGACCGGCATCACGATCGCGGTGCGGGTGGAGAGCCGCTCGGGCGGGAGAGACGACTTCGGACGGCGCAGGAGCGTGAGGAATCCGAGGATCGCGCTCATGAACGAGAGCGCGATCCAGGAAAAGTTGAGGGTGAAGAGCACGAGCAGCACGTATTGCAGGGCCGTCGTCCCGCCCGAGACGGCCACGACCTCGTACATTTCCAGGGCGCCATAGGCGGTGAGCAGGGCCGCCCCGCCGAAGACGAGGGCGCGGGCGAGCCATGGCCGGGGGGCGGGTTCGGCCGGCCTGTGGCCGCCGGCCGGGTCCCAGCGCTCCAGATCCTGCACCGGCATGGGCAGCGGAGCTTCCGGCGGCATGGCCGGCCGGAACGGGGCCGCGGAGGCTGCGGGCGACGGGGTCTCGGAGACGGGGAGGGGCGCGAGCGTGTTCAGGGTGTCCACCGGTAGAGCCAGGTTTCGGTGACGGCAGCGTCGCCGCGCTTGAGCACGAGGCGCAGTTCGCAGGTCTTCTCGCCGCCCGGATCGAGCTCGAAGGAGACGCGCACCGTCTTAGCGTCGGGATAGCGATAGAGGATCGGCGGCGCCACCGTTCCGGGAGAGCTCAGCAGGGTCGGCTGCAGGTCGGCATCCGTGAACAGGCCTTCGCCGGTGAAGTCGACGAGGAACAGGCGACGGTTGCCCTCACCTTTCGCCTTGCCGCTGCGCGTCCCGGAGACGACGGCCACGGCGGACGCCTCGGGGGGCTGCCAGCACCAGTGCTGACGGTAGCCGAAGGGAAACTCGGCGCCCGCCTCCAGCTTGGCCTTCGGCCGCCAGTAAGCGAGCACGTTCTCGTTGAACTCGGAATCGCTCGGGATCTCCAGAAGCGTCACCGCCCCCGGCCCCCAGGCGCCGAACGGCTCGAGCCAGAGCGAGGGGCGCCACTCCCAATGCTGCACGTCGTCCTCGAAATCACCGTAGCTGCGCGCCCGCTGCATCAGGCCGAACCCTTTCGGGTTGTCGTCGAGGAAGGACGAGACCTGTAGCGTCTCCGGGTTGCGGGCCGGGCGCCAGATCGCCTCGCCGGTGCCGGTGCGGATCTGCAGGCCGGTGGAGGCGTAGGCGCCGGCGCGCGCATCGTCGGCACCGCGCCGGTCATAGGGACCGAAGAAGTAGCTCGTGGTCATGCCGCCGAGGCCGAGATGATCGATGGCGGCGCGGGCGAAGACCGTGCCCTCGACATCGCACAGGGAGGCGCCACCGGGCCTCAGGCTCATCCTCAGGGCGGCGGTGGCGGACGGAGAATCCACGAGGCAGTGGAGCACCAGCGGTCCGCCCGGACCGGGACGCTCGATCCAGATGGCGCGGAACTCGGGGAATTCCTCGCCGCGGGCATCGGCCGGGCGCAGGGTGAGGGCGCGGGCGGTGACGCCGAAGCCCTGACCGGTGGCGACGAGGCGGAAGAACGAGGCGCCCTGAAAGGTGGCGAAATCGGTGAGTTCGCCGCCATCGAACCGGGCGCGGATGCGCAGGCCCGAATAGCCCGGATCGTCCTTGAATTCCGGCAGGGCGAACCCTTCGGCCTCGAAGCGGGAGCGGTCGTAGGCGAGAGGGCGTACGGTGCCTTCCTCCACCAGGGCCAGGGCCACACGTCCGGTGAAGACGGAGCCGCGATGCAGCGGCTCGACGGTGAAGCCGAGGGCGTCGTTCGACCAGATCGCGCTGCCCGGCACCGTGCGGATGGCGTTGTACTGCTCGCGGTTGAGGCCCGTCAGGGCGCCGGGCAGATCGTCGGTGCGCGGGGCGGCGTAAGGCCGTCTGGCGAGAGCGCGGGCGAGGTCGGCGACGGTGCCGGCCTGGAACGGCGCGCCGGCGGCGGGAAGGGCAGGGGCCGCGTCCTCGGCCAGGGCCGTGCCGGCGGCCAGACCGGGCAGGGCGCCCATCAGCGCGACCGCGCTCGCCTGTCGCAACAGGTCGCGACGGCTGTGATCCTGTGATCCCTTCATCAGCGGATCGGGGGGGGAGGCGGGCTCCATAGCGGCGCGGCGAAGTCCCGGAATCGGCGGCGTCATTGGACCTGTGATGTCGGTGCGCGAGGGCGTGGGTGTGCGATGCAGCGTATCCCGGCTTTACCACGATGAGGCCTGAACCCAACCTTAAGCCGAGAAGGGCCGAAACCGTTCAAAACAGCGCGGATTCTTTGAGCTGCCCAACGAAGGGCCGATGACGGGCCGATGACGGGCAAGGAACCTCACGAGCGGGCCGCCCTGGCCGAACGGCGGCGCCTATGCCAGAGAATGAGACATCGTTCCTGCCAGAAGGAGGCGTCTCATGGCACTGATTCCATGCCCTGCCTGCACACGACAGGTCTCGGTCCAGGCCTTCGCCTGCCCGGGCTGCGGCCATCCGGGACAGGCGACGCCCCCCGCCGGCGGGGGTGTCGCGCGCATGCTGGGAAGCGTCGCGGGCACCTATATCTCCACAACCACGCTGGCGAGCCTGGTCCTCGGGGTCGTGATGTTCGTGTGCGTGGCCGCCGTGCTGATCACCCTGATCCTGAAGAGCCACTGAGCGGCGGCGCACTGGACGGGTGCGGGCTTGCCACCCGGGAAGCCGCGCATTAGCGCAGCCGGGCATGCCGTGAACGCAGTATGGCGTGAACCGGCCCTGGGCCCGAGAACGGCGGAGCGACGATGACGGCGGAGACCAGCACCTCGATCGAATCCGCGAAAGCGGGCGGACGCAGCCTCACCGCCATCGTGCTGGCCGCCGGCAAGGGCACGCGGATGCGCTCCGACCTGCCCAAGGTGCTCCACGCCGTGGCCGGGCGGACCATGCTCGGCCACGTGCTCGCCGCCGCAGGCGAGGCGGGGGCGAACCGCATCGCCGTGGTGGTCGAACTGGGGCAGGGGACGGTCGCCTCCGAGATCGCGCGCGCGGCGCCCGGAGCTTCGGTCCATCCGCAGGTGGAGCGCCTCGGCACGGCGCATGCGGTGCTCGCCGCCCGCGCAGCCCTGGAGGCGGGCTCCGACGACGTGGTCATCGCCTTCGGCGATACCCCCCTCATCACCGGCGCCACCCTCACCCGCCTGCGCGCTCCCCTGGCCGATGGGGCGGCGGTGGCCGTCCTCGCCTTCACGGCGGAGAACCCTACCGGCTACGGGCGGGTGCTGACGCAAAGCGGGCGGGTCCTCGCCATCCGCGAGGAGAAAGATGCGAGCGAGAGCGAGCGCGCCGTCACCCTGTGCAATGCCGGCCTGATGGCGCTCTCAGGAACCCATGCGCTGGCTCTGCTGACGCGGATCGGCAACGACAATGCGGCAGGCGAATACTATCTGCCGGATGCGGTCGCTCTCGCCGTGGCGGACGGGCTCGACGTGGCGGTGGTGCCCGTGGACGAGGCCGAGGCGCAGGGCGTCAACGACCGGGTCCAGCTCAGTGTCGCCGAGGCGACGATCCAGGCCCGCCTGCGCCGCGCGGCCCAGATCGGAGGCGCCACGCTGGTGGCGCCGGAAACGGTTTTCTTGAGTTTCGACACGGTATTGGGCCGGGATGTTCTGGTGGAACCTCATGTGGTGTTCGGGCCCGGAGTGACCGTGGGCGACCATTGCGTGATCCATGCCTTCTCGCATCTCGAAGGGGCGACCCTGGCGCAGGGCGTCAGCATCGGCCCCTATGCGAGGCTCCGGCCGGGTGCCGTCCTGGAGGCGGGCTCGCGCATCGGTAATTTCGTCGAGATGAAGAACGCGCGCCTCGGCGAGGGCGCCAAGGCCAACCACCTCACCTATCTCGGCGATGCCGAGATCGGGCCGGGCGCCAATGTCGGGGCCGGCACCATCACCTGCAATTATGACGGGGTGAACAAGCACCGCACCACGATCGGGGCCGGCGCGTTCATCGGTTCGAACACCGCCCTGGTGGCACCGGTGAGCGTCGGGGCCGGCGCCATCGTCGGCGCGGGCTCGGTCATCACCGCCTCGATCCCGGACGACGCCCTCGCCATCGCCCGCAGCCGCCAGCGCATCATCGAGGGCGTGGCCGGCGGGATGCGGGCGGCCCTGCAGGCGATCAAGGCGTCCAGATCAAAGAAAGACGACTGATTTCAGATACCTATTATCGTTTTACGATGCATGTAATGAGACGTTTCTCCACCTCTCATCCGCCACGATGACGGATAGGTGGCCGAACCCCGTCCCGATCCGATACAAGGCCGGTCGAGAGAGTTTGGGCCAGTCTTTGCGTGGTCACCGCCATCATCCCGGTTCGGGATGGCCGGAGGCCCGTATCGCTTCCGCCCCTCGACCCGGCCCCATCGTGTGAGAGAAGCGACCATGTGCGGAATCGTTGGCATCGTCGGGCATGAGGCGGTGGCGGGACAGGTGGTCGAAGCCCTGCGCCGCCTCGAATATCGCGGCTACGATTCGGCTGGGGTCGCCACGCTGGCCAATGGCCGGCTGGATCGCCGCCGCGCCGAGGGCAAGCTCTCCAACCTCGAACTCAGGCTGCGCGACGAGCCGCTGCCCGGCGCCATCGGCATCGGCCATACCCGCTGGGCCACCCATGGCCGCCCCAACGAGACCAATGCCCACCCCCATGCCACGGCGCGGCTGGCCGTCGTCCATAACGGCATCATCGAGAATTTCCGCGAGCTGAAGGCCGAGTTGCAGGCCAGCGGCGTGCGCTTCGAGAGCGAGACCGACACCGAGGTCGTGGCCCAGCTCGTCAGCGCCGAGATGGACAAGGGCCTGGGCCCGGTGGAGGCCGTAGCCGCCGCCCTGCCGCGCCTGCGCGGTGCCTTCGCCCTGGCCTTCATCTTCGCCGGCCACGACGATCTCCTCATCGGCGCCCGCCACGGTGCGCCCCTGGCCATCGGCTTCGGCGAGGGCGAGACCTATCTGGGCTCGGACGCCCTCGCCCTCGCCCCCTTCACCGAGGAGATCACCTATCTGGAGGAGGGCGACTGGGCGGTGCTGACCCGCGAGGGCGCCGCGATCCGCGACATCGACGGCAACCCGGTCTCGCGCCAGCGCCAGCGCATCGTCGCCCAGGCCTACCGGGTCGAGAAGGGCAACCACCGCCACTTCATGGCCAAGGAAATCCACGAGCAGCCCGAGGTGGTGGGCCGCACGCTGGCCCATTACGTCGATCTCGCCAATGGCCGGGTCGCCCTGCCCGAGGCGCTGCCGTTCGATTTCAAGGACCTCTCGCGGCTCTCGATCACCGCCTGCGGCACCGCCTATTATGCCGGGCTGGTGGCGAAATACTGGTTCGAATCCCTGGCGCGGCTGCCCGTGGAGATCGACGTCGCCTCCGAGGCGCGCTACCGCGAGCCGCCCCTCGACAAGGCCGGCCTCACCCTCGTCATCTCGCAATCGGGCGAGACCGCCGACACCCTGGCCTCCCTGCGCTACGCCAAGAGCCAAGGCCAGCACACGCTGGCGGTGGTCAACGTGCCGACCTCCACCATCGCCCGCGAGGCCTCGGCCGTGGTGCCGACGCTGGCCGGCCCCGAGATCGGGGTGGCCTCCACCAAGGCCTTCTCCTGCCAGCTCACGGTGCTGCTGTGCCTCGCCATCGCGGCCGGACGGGCACGGGGGACCCTCAGCGCCGAGCGCGAGCGCGAACTCGTCGACGCGCTCATCACCGTCCCGGGCCTGATGGCGGATGCGACCAAGCTGGAAGGCGAGATCGAGCTTCTGGCCCGCGAGGTCTCGAAGGCCCGCGACGTGCTCTATCTCGGCCGCGGCACGAGCTACCCGATGGCCCTGGAAGGCGCCCTGAAGCTCAAGGAAATCAGCTACATCCATGCCGAGGGCTACGCCGCGGGCGAGCTCAAGCACGGTCCCATCGCCCTCATCGACGAGAGCGTGCCGGTGATCGTGATCGCGCCCCACGACGCGATCTTCGAGAAGACGGTGTCGAACATGCAGGAGGTGGCCGCACGCGGAGGACGCATCATCCTCATCGGCGATGCCAAGGGCGCCGCGGCCGCCGGCCTCGACACCATGGCGACGGTGACGATGCCCGACCTCGACCCGGTCGTGGCGCCCATCGTCTACGCGGTGCCGATCCAGCTCATCGCCTACCACACCGCCGTGTTCATGGGGAAAGACGTGGACCAGCCGCGCAACCTCGCGAAATCCGTGACGGTGGAATAGGGCGGCCTGTTCCGGGATCGGGGATGCGTCCGTCCCGGAAAAGGCCGATGCTACGGGTTCGGGCGCATGAGGGAGACCGGGGACAGCATGCGGGTCATCGATCGAATCATCGGAAACCGGAGCGAGCCCGAGATCGCCCGGCGCCTGCACCACCTCGATCATCGCCATGCGGTCGACATCCTAACCATAGAGACCGCGGACACGGCGCGCCGGCGCCTGCGGGCGACGACCCGAGGGGGCGAGGAGATCGCCATCGCCCTGCCACGCGACGAGACCCTGTTCGACGGAGCCGTCCTCGTCCTCGATCCGGATCGTGCCATCGTCCTGCGGGTCGGGGCGGAACGCTGGCTGCGCCTGGTGCCGGCGGACAGGGCAGCGGCGGTGGAGCTCGGCTATCATGCCGGCAACCTGCATTGGCGCGTCAGGTTCGACGGGGATGCCCTCTTGGTCGCCCTCGATGGCGAACCCGATGCCTACCTCGCCCGCCTGGGCGCACTCGCCACCGACGGGCGTGTCGCCCCTTCCGTCGATGCGCCGCCCGAGACGATCTGATGCTGGAAAATCTCGTCGCGCTGCAGCAGGCGGATTCCACCTTCCCGAGCGGCAGCTTCGCCTTCTCCAACGGCATCGAGGGGCTCGCGGCCCTGGGGGAACGGATCGGAGGCGAGGGTTTTGGAGGAGAAGGGCTGTCGCGCGCGATCGAGGTGGTGCTGCGCCACCGCTGGGCGGGGAGCGACCGTGTCGCCCTGATCCTGTCGCATCGCGCCGGGAACGACATCGACCGGCTCGCCGCCATCGACGCGGCGATCGAGGCCGCCACCATCGCCGAGCCCATGCGGACGGGAAGCCGGCGCAACGGCGCCGCGCTGCTTGCCACCCATTCCCGTCTCGGTACGCCCGGCGCGGAGGATCTGCGGCAGGCGGTCCGCGACCGGCGGCTCCTCGGACACCTCCCGATCGTCCAGGGCACGCTCTGGCGCGCCCTCGGCCTCGGCGAGGGCGCGGTGGCGCAGATCGCCGGATATCAGGCGGCGGCAGGCTGCGTCACGGCCGCGATCCGTCTCGGAATCGTCGGCGCCATCGAGGCCCAGCGCATCCTCACGGCCCTGCTGCCGATTCTGGCGGAGGTCGCCGGCCGGCCCCTGCCCGAATCCGATCCCGGCGAGGAGGACGAGATCGTCCTAACGGCCTTCACGCCGTTGATCGAGATCGCCGCCGCCCGCCATGCCCGGGCGGACCTACGCCTGTTCGCCAATTGAGACCGTGCCACCCTGACCGGGTCGGGTCGGACAAGACACTGGGTCGTCTCCCGCCTTGCTCTCTCGCGACGAACCGTCACGATGCCATGCCGAACCGCGTTGGCACGATGCCAGCTTCCCGGCTTCGGGACAGGCCCTCCGCCCTTCCCATCCGAACGATCGACCGCGCACCGCTTCCAGGGACCGCCCGATGCTGCTGACCCCGACCGAGCTCGAAAGGCTGACGATCTTCACGGCGGCCGAACTCGCCCGCAAGCGCCGGACCCGCGGCCTCAGGCTGAACTACCCGGAGGCGGTGGCCATCATCACCGACGAGATCCTGGAGGGTGCGCGCGACGGGCGTAGCGTCGCCGATCTCATCGGCTGGGGCTCGACGATCCTCACCACCGCCGACGTGATGCCCGGCATCGCCACCATGCTGCCGATCCTGCAGGTGGAGGGCGTGTTCCCCGACGGAACCAAGCTCGTCACCGTGCACGAACCGATCCGTCCGGCGGAAGGGGCGCCGGCCGACACGCTGGAGCCGGGCGCGATCCTGCCGGCCGAAGGCGAGATCGAGCTGTCGGCAGGGCGCCCGCGCGCCACGATCGAGGTGGTCAATACCGGCGACCGTCCCGTCCAGATCGGGTCTCATTACCATTTCTTCGAGGTCAACCGAGCCCTCGACTTCGACCGTGAGACGGCCCTGGGCCTGCGCCTCGACATCCCGGCCGGCACCGCGATCCGGTTCGAACCGGGACAGCGCAAGACCGTGACCCTGGTGGGCTTCGGCGGCGACCGCCGGCTCACCGGCCTCAACGACCTGACCCAGGGAACGCTCGACACCGATGCCGACCGGAAGGCCGCCCTGGCGCGGGCCAGGGCCGGCGGATTCAAGGGCGCGTGAGGCTAGGCGTGTGAGGAGACGACCATGGTGACCATCCCCCGTCGCGACTATGCCGCCCTCTACGGCCCCACCACCGGGGACGGGGTGCGCCTCGCCGACACCTCCCTCGTCGCCGTCGTCGAGAAGGACCACGCCGTCTATGGCGACGAATGCCTGCATGGCGGCGGCAAGACCCTGCGCGACGGCATCGGCATGGCGCCCGGCATCACCTCGGCGGAGGGCGCCCTCGACTTCCTGCTCTGCAACGTCCTCGTCATCGACCCGGTGCTGGGCATCGTGAAGGGCGATCTCGGCATCCGCCACGGCAAGATCGTGGGGATCGGCAAGGCCGGCAACCCGGCCATCATGGACGGCGTCGACCCGCGCCTGATCGTGTCGGCCGGCACCACCGTGCGCGATTGCGAAGGCCTCATCGCCACGCCGGGCGCCATCGACGTCCACGTCCATTTCGATTCCGCGGGCCTGCCCGACCACGCCATCGCCTCGGGCATCACCACGCTGCTCGGCGGCTCCCTCGGGCCGATCACCGTTGGCATCGATTCCGGCGGCCCGTTCAACACGGGCAAGATGCTCCAGGCGGCCGAGCACTGGCCGGTGAATTTCGGCTTCCTCGGGCGCGGCAACACCCACAAGCCCGCCGCCCTCAAGGAGCAGCTCGAGACCGGGGTGCTCGGCCTGAAGATCCACGAGGATTGGGGCGCGATGCCCTCGGCCATCGATGCCTGCCTGGGCTTTGCCGACGAGCACGACTTCCAGGTCCAGCTCCACACCGACACCCTGAACGAATCCGGCTTCGTGGAGGACACGCTGGCGGCGATCGGCGGCCGCGTGATCCACATGTACCATACGGAAGGGGCGGGGGGCGGACACGCACCGGACATCATCCGGGTCGCCGGCCTGCCCCATTGCCTGCCCTCGTCGACGAACCCGACCAATCCCTACACGGTCAACACCTTCGACGAGCATCTCGACATGACGATGGTGTGCCACCACCTCAACCCGGCTCTGCCGGAGGACGTGGCCTTCGCCGAGAGCCGCATCCGCGCCCAGACCATCGCGGCCGAGGACGTGCTGCACGATATCGGGGCGATCTCGATGCTCGGCTCCGACAGCCAGGGCATGGGCCGCATCCACGAGGTCATCTGCCGGACCTGGCAGCTCGCTTCCAAGATGAAGGACCAGCGCGGGAGCCTGCCGGAGGACAGGCCGGGCTTGGGCGACAATGCCCGCATCAAGCGCTACATCGCCAAATACACGATCAACGCGGCACGGACCTTCGGTATCGCGGACCATATCGGCTCGCTGGAGACGGGCAAGATGGCCGACATCGTGCTCTGGCGGCCGGCCTTCTTCGGCATCAAGCCCGAGCTGGTGATCAAGGGCGGCTTCATCGCCTGGGGGGCGATGGGTGATTCCGCCGCTTCGCTGATGACCTGCGAACCGATGATGCTGCGTCCGCAATGGGGGGCGTTCGGCCTGGCGAAACAGGGACTCTCCGCCTGTTTCGTCCACCCGCTCGCCATCGAGCGCGGCCTGCGCGACGAGCTCGGCCTGCGCAAATCCCTCCTGCCGGCCCGCGGAACCCGCACGCTCAGCAAGGCCGACATGCTGTGGAACGACGCCTGCCCCGAGATCAGGGTCGATCCCCAGACCTTCGACGTGTTCGTGGACGGTCGCATCGCCACCTGCGAACCGGCGCAGGTCCTTCCCCTGGCCCAACGCTACATGCTGCGCTGATGACCTCCGTCACGACGACCTCTCCCGCGATGCCTCCCGCCCGGTCGCCCGCCCGTGCCAGCGCCGCCCGCATCGGCATCGGCGGTCCCGTCGGGTCCGGCAAGACCGCCCTGATCGAACGGCTGATCCCGGTCCTCACAGAGCGCGGAATCGACCTCGCGGTCGTCACCAACGACCTCGTCACCAAGGAAGATGCCGAGCGCCTGCGCCGGTCGGGCCTGATCGACCCGGCGCGGGTCTCGGCGGTCGAGGCGGGCGCCTGCCCTCACACCGTGATCCGGGAGGACCCGACGCTCAACATCGCCGCCGGCGACGAGCTGGAGGCGGCCTTCCCCGGACTGGAGCTGCTGATCTTCGAATCGGGCGGCGACAACCTCGCCTCCACCTTCTCCCTCGATCTCGTCGATTGGTGGATCTTCGTGATCGACGTCGCCGGCGGCGACGACATCCCGCGCAAGCGCGGGCCGGGCGTGCTCCGCTGCGACCTCCTCGTCGTCAACAAGACCGATCTCGCCCCCCATGTCGGCATCGACCTGCCCGCCATGCTCGCCGAGGCGAGCGCCGTGCGCGGCGGCAAGGCGATGATCGCCACCAACGCTCGCTCCGGCGACGGCATCGCGGCGGTGGCGGACGCGATCTGCCGTGCCGTCCTGTTCGCGCCCTGACGCATGGACGCCGCGACGACGCATTCCGGCCTCCCGATCGACGCCAAGCCCCTTCCCGACGAACCGGGTGCGGGAACGGCGCGCCGATCCGAGGCGCGCCTCTCCTTCGTGCGGGGCGGCGGCACCACGGTGCTGTCCCGGCAGGTGGTGCCGTATCCGTTCCACATCACGCGGCCGTTCCGCCTCTATCCGCATCGTCCCGACATCGCGACGCTTTATCTGCAATCGGCCTCGGGCGGCCTCTACCGCGACGACCGCCTCGTCCTCGACGTGCGCGCCGGCCGCGGCGCCAACGCCCATGTCACCACGCAATCGGCCACCGTCGTGCATCACACCGGAGCGTTTCCGGCGCGGCAGTCGACGCGCCTCGCCGTCGCGTCGGACGCGTTCCTCACGCTCCATCCCGACCCGATGATCCTGTTCCCGGGTGCCGCCCTCGCCCTCGACACGAGGATCGTCCTCGAAGAGGGCGCCCGGGCCATCGTCAGCGAGGGCTTCGCCCATCACGACCCGCTCGGGCAGGGCCGCCCCTTCTCCGGCGTGGAGCTGACGATGCGGATCGAGACCGCTGACGGGCGGCGACTGGTGACGGAGCGCTCGCGCCTCGACGGGGAGGGCTTCGCCGGCAGCGCCTCTCCCCTCGGGCATCATGCCGCCTACGGCGCGATGGCCATCCTCGCAGCGCCCGAAATCCTGCCAGATCTCGGCGATCTGCAGGCCCTGGCGGATGACCGGGATTGCCTCTGCGGGATCAGCCCGCTTCCCAATGGGGCGGGCCTCGGCGCCCGGTTTCTGGCGGGGGGAGGCGGCGCACTGGCCGCCGGAATGGAGGCGGTGTTCGGCGGTGCCTTCGCCGCCTTGAGCGGGACTCCGCTGGCGCGCCGCCGCAAGTGAGGCGGCTGGGCGGGCTCCCGGAAAAGGAGAGACGGCGGAGGCTGCCCAACGATCACGCAAACCTGCAAGTTATTTGATCTTGAAGAAAATAATATTATCGAAAAGAATATTTTTGGTTTGTGGGAAATGCCTGCTCCAACGCCGCAGGGCCTGGACGGGCCGTGGCGCGTCCGCGGAAACGACCCGTCCGCGACAGCCGCCCGCACGAGACCCACCTGAGCGGAGATAGGCCCGATGCCACCATTCGACCCGGATCGTCAGCGTTTCGAACTCCGTCGGCGCCTGCTCCTCGGCCTCGCCGCCTCGCCGCTCGCCGCGAGCTTCGCCTTCTCGGGGGCCCGGGCCGCCCCACCGGCCACCTCGGCGGTGAACACGACCGGGCTTGCGGTGACCGACACGGAGGTGACCGTCGGCATCCTCCACTCCGTCACCGGCACCATGGCGATCTCCGAGACCGGCGCCACTCAGGCCGAAAAGCTCGCCATCGAGCAGATCAACGCGGGCGGCGGCGTCCTCGGCCGCAAGATCAAGGTGATTCAGGAGGACGGCGCCTCCGACTGGCCGAACTTCGCCGAGAAGGCCAAGAAGCTCGTCGTCAACGATCACTGCGCCGCCGTGTTCGGCTGCTACACGTCCGCGTCGCGCAAGGCGGTGCTGCCGGTCTTCGAGCAGTACAACAGCATGCTGTACTACCCGACCTTCTACGAGGGCCTCGAGCAGTCGAAGAACGTGATCTATACAGGCCAGGAAGCGACGCAGCAGATCCTCGCCGGCCTCGACTGGGTCCACAAGGAGAAGGGCGGCGACACGTTCTTCTTCCTGGGCTCGGACTACATCTGGCCGCGCACCTCGAACAAGATCGCCCGCAAGCACATCGAGAACGTCCTCAAGGGACGTGTCGTCGGCGAGGAATACTTCCCCTTCGGGCATACCCAGTTCAACTCGGTGATCAACAAGATCAAGCTCACCAAGCCGAAGGTGATCTTCGTCACCGTAGTCGGCGGCTCGAACGTGGCGTTCTACAAGCAGCTCAAGGCGGCCGGCATCGACCTGTCGAAACAGACCCTGCTCACCCTCTCGGTCACCGAGGACGAGATCGACGGCATCGGCGGCGACAACATCGTCGGCGCCTATTCCTGCATGAAATACTTCCAGTCCATCGACACCGACGCCAACAAGGCCTTCGTCGCCGCCTTCAAGAAGATGTGGGGCGAGAAGACCGTCATCGGCGATGTGACCCAGGCGGCCTATCTCGGGCCGTTCCTGTGGAAGGCGACGGTGGAGAAAGCGGGCTCGTTCGACATCGACAAGATCGCGGCCGCCTCGTCCGACGTGGAGTTCAAGGGCGCACCGGAAGGCTATGTCCGGATCGACCCGAACCACCACCTCTGGTCGAAGACCCGCGTCGGCAAGGCCAAGCTCGATGGCCAGTTCGAGATCGTCTATACCAGCCCTGACCTGATCAAGCCTGACCCCTTCCCCAAGGGCTACCAGTAGCGGCGGATCCCTTCCGGCGCCGCCGACGCGGCGTCGGAAGATCTGGCATCGGGGGAAAGCATGCCATCGGGGGAAGCCCTCGATGTTGAAGCTGCGTGATTTGTGGCTTTCATGCCCGCTAGGCGGGCGTCGAGATCGGCAGTCTGCTCAACGAGACGCCAGTACGAAGCCGCATCGGGTCGTGCCCGTAATGTGAGATTTGTTGGCATCGATCTTGTTTGCCACTTGCGGGAGCGCCGGCGGAATGCGGCCGCGCCATCGGCACGAGGCGGAGAGATGGGAATGATCAAGGGCACGATGAACCGTCGCCATGCGCTCAAGCTGGGGCTGGCGGGGGCCGGCAGCGCGGTGGCGATGCCGTTCTTCGCGCGGAACGGCCTCGCGGCGGAGCCGATCAAGCTCGGCAGCCTGCTCGACGGGACCGGAGCGCTCGGGCTCGAGGGCAAGCGCATGATCGAGACCACCGAATACGCGGTGGAGCTTCTCAACAAGGCCGGCGGCCTGCTGGGGCGGCCGATCAAGCTGATCGCCTACGACACCCAGTCGAACATGCAGCTCTACACCCAGTATGCTCAGACCCTGGCCCTCAAGGACAAGGTCGATGTCATCCAGGGCGGCATCACTTCCGCCTCGCGCGAGGCGATCCGGCCGATCTTCGGCCGCTCGAAGACGCTCTATTTCTACAACACCCAGTACGAGGGCGGCGTCTGCGACCGCAACGTCTTCTGCACCGGCTCGACCCCGGCCCAGACCGTCAACCACATCGTCGACTATGCCCTCAAGAACTGGGGCAAAAAGGCCTACATCGTCGCGGCCGACTACAATTACGGCCACATCACCGCGAGCTGGATGACGAAGTTCATGAAGGACGGCGGCGGCTCGGTGGCCGGCACCGACTTCTTCCCCCTCGACGTGACGAACTTCTCCTCCGCCATCAGCCGCATCCAGCAGGCGCAGCCGGAGATCGTCCTCTCCGCGCTGGTCGGCGCCAACCATTCGGGCTTCTACCGCCAGTGGGACGCCGCCGGCATGAAGGGCAAGATCCCGATGGGTGCCACCGTGTTCGGCCTCGGCGACGAGCTGACCACCATGGACACCTCCACCACCAACGGCATCCTCACCTGCTACGGCTGGTACAACGACCTCGACACCCCCGCGAGCAAGGCCTTCGTCTCCGGCATGCAGGCCAAGTTCGGCGCCGACGTCACCGATCTCAGCGAGCTCGACACCGCCACCTACGAGGGCATCATGTTCTGGGCGGAAGCGGTGAAGAAGGCCGGCTCGATCGAGCGCGACGCCGTCATCGCGGCGCTCGAGAGCGGCATCACCATCGAGTCCCCCACCGGAAAGGTGACGATGGATCCGGGCACCCACCACACCATCCGCAACACCTACCTCGCCCGGCCCAAGGACCGGAAATGGGAGCAGCTGGCGACTTTCCCGGATTCGTTTCCCGCCGATACCGGCGGCGCCTGCGACCTCGTCAAGAACCCGCGCATGAACAAGCAGTTCACGCCCGACCTGAAGGGCTGAGGGCGTCTCTTCATGGATCTCGCGGGGCTCCTGACCTTCAACGTCCTCACCGGCATCGCCACGCTGGTGCTCATCACCCTCGGTCTCGGGGTGATCTACGGCATGATGCGCATCATCAACCTGGCGCATGGCGAGTTCATGATGCTCGGCGCCTACACCGCCGTGATGGCGAACGGGGCGGGCGTGAACATCTGGATCGCCATGCTGGTCCTGCCGCCCCTCGTGGTGGGGGCGGTGGGGCTGGTCCTGGAGCGCACCGTCATCCGCTTCCTCTACGGGCGGATGATGGACACGATGCTGGCGACCTGGGGCATCAGCCTCGGGCTGATCGGCCTGATCACCACCCTCTACGGCAACGTCGTGCGCGGGGTCTCGACCCCCGTGGGCAGTTTCGAGATCGGCCGCTACGGCGCCAGCCTCTACAGCCTCGTCATCATCGCCGCCGCCGTGGCCGCGCTCGCCGGCATGTTCCTGCTGCTGCGCATGACGAAGTTCGGCCTGATCCTGCGCGCCACCATGCAGAACCCGCGCATGGCCGCCGCCATGGGCGTCTCTCCCGACCGCATCTACATGGCGACCTTCGGTCTCGGCGCGGCTTTGGCCGGCCTCGCCGGCGGGGTGCTCGCGCCGATCTCCGGCGTCTCCCCGGCCATGGGCGCGGCCTACATCTCGCGCGCCTTCATCACCGTGCTCGGCGGCGGGCCGGCCATCGTCACCGGGACCGGGCTCGCCTCGTCGGTCTTCGGCGTCATCAACGAACTGGTCTCGTTCAGGACCACGCCCGTCATCGGCGACGTCGCCCTCCTCGTCGCCGCGATCCTCCTGATCCGCGTGCTGCCGCAGGGCATCACCGGCCGCTACCTGAGGCGCAGCCTATGACCCCCGTCGACCGTCGCTCCGCCGCGGGGTTCCTCGTCACCCTCGGCACCATGCTCGTCATCCTGTTCGGGGCGCCGCACGCCCTCGACACGTTCGGCCTCGTCCAGGCCACGGGCTTTGCCGCGCTCGCGATGTTCGCCCTCAGCCAGGGCTTCATCTGGGGCTATGGCGGGGTGATGTCCTTCGGGCAGGCCGCCTTCCTCGGGCTCGGCGGCTATGCCTACGCGGTGTCCGTCATCAACATGGGCGACAGCACGCTGCCGATCCTCATCGCGATCCTGGTGCCGACGCTGTTCGCGGGGCTGCTCGGCTACTTCATGTTCTACGGCCGGATCTCGGACGCCTATATCGGCGTCATCACCCTCACCGTCTCGGTGATCCTGTTCCAGCTCGTGAACACCACCTCCGGCAGCCAGTACCGGATCGGCGAGGCGGAACTCGGCGGGTTCAACGGCATCCCGGCCATCCCGGCGCTGAACAAGCTCGGGGACGCGGGCAATCCCCTCGACAACGACGGCATCTGGTACGCCGCCATGGGCGCGCTGATCCTGGTCTACGCGCTGCTGCGCTGGGTTCTCGCCAGCCGCTTCGGGCGCGTCGTGGTGGCGATCCGCGAGAACGAGACCAGGGCGCAGCTCATCGGCTACGACCCGCGCCTCTACAAGCTCCTCGCCTTCATGATCTCGGCCGCCGTGGCCGGGCTCGCCGGCTGCCTCTACGCCAATTGGGGCGGCTTCATCAGCCCCACCGTGTTCGGCCTGTCGATGTCGGCGCAGGTGATCATCTTCGTGCTGGTGGGCGGGCTCGGCACCCTCGTCGGCCCGATGCTCGGCGCGGTGCTGATCCAGTGGCTCATCATCGAGGCTGGCTCGCAGAACGTCGTCGATTCCAATCTCGGTCTCGGCATCGTGCTGGTCGCCTTCGTGCTCCTGATCCCGCAGGGGCTCCTGCCGGTGGTGAGGAACCTCCTGATGCGGATTCCCGACCTCGTCGCGAAAGCTCGCCCGGCCAAGGGAAGCGCGTCCGAGCCCGTCCGCGACGCACGGGCTGCGGAGGTCCGCCCATGAACGCGACCATGAGCGCGACGCATCCCGCCCCCTCCAAGAAGGCCCCGCTTCGCCCTCTCGTCGAGGCCAAGGGCGTCACCATGCGCTTCGGCGGGGTGACGGCGGTGGGCAATGTCGATTTCACCCTCGGCGAGGTCGAGCTGCGCTGCCTCATCGGGCCGAACGGCGCCGGCAAGAGCACCTTCTTCAAGATGCTCACCGGGCAATTGACGCCGACCGAGGGCAGCATCCGCTTCCGCGACATCGACATCACCGGGGCCGAGCCGCACCGGATCGCCCGGCTCGGCGTCGGCATCAAGACCCAGGTCCCGAACGTCTTCAACGGCCTGTCGGTGCGCGAGAACGTGTTCGTGGCGGCGGGACGGCGCAAGTCCATCGCCCGGACGCGGGCCATCGTCGACGAGACGCTGACGCGACTCCAGCTCACCGCCATCGCCGAGCGCAATGTCGGCCAGCTCGCCCATGGTCAGCGCCAATGGGTCGAGATCGCCACCGTGCTCGCCCAGGAGCCGGAGCTGATCCTCCTCGACGAGCCGGCCGCCGGCATGACCCATGACGAGGTCCACCGCACCGCCGAGCTGATCCGCGAGATCAACCGTACCCACGCCCTCATCGTGGTGGAGCACGACATGCCCTTCATCCGAATGATCGCCAGGACAGTCACCGTGTTCAACCAGGGCCGCATCCTGATGGAGGACAGCGTCGAGCGCGTGCTCGCCGACCAGCGCGTGCGCGACGTCTATCTCGGCAAGCAGGCCGCGTGAGCCACCCGATGAACGCGATCGAGCCCATCCCGCTCTCGACCTGCCCGAACGTCGCCGCCGCGGCGGTGAAGCCCGCGCTCCTCGCCGTCGACGGCCTCCATTCCGGCTACGGCCGCATCCCGATCCTCGGCGGCGTATCGCTCGCCGTGGGAGAGGGCGAGTTCGTGGGCATCCTCGGCCATAACGGCATGGGCAAGACGACCCTGCTGCGCACGCTGATGGGCTACCTTCCCGTCACCGCCGGCCGCATCCGGCTCGGGGACGAGGACATCGCCAGACGCTCGCCGACGTCGCGGGCGCGGCTCGGCATGGGGTTCGTGCCCCAGGGACGGGAAATCTTCGCGACCCTGAGCGTGCGTGAGAACCTGCGCATGGGCTGCCTCCTCTCCGACCGAAACGAGGACGAGACCATCGCGGACATCCTCGCCGTCTTTCCCCGGCTGAAGGCCTATCTCGACCGGCCGGGCGGGGCGCTCTCCGGGGGCGAGCAGCAATTGCTGGCGCTGGCCCGCTGCCTCTGCGGCAATCCCCGCATCCTCCTCCTCGACGAGCCGACCGAGGGGATCCAGCCCTCGATCATCGAGGAGATCATCGAGACCCTGCAGGCGATCGGGCGGGCCCGCAACCTGACGATCCTGCTCGTGGAGCAGAACCTCACCTTCATCGCCGGCCTCTCCGAGCGGGTGCTGATCCTGCAGAAGGGCGTCATCACCCGCGAGATCCCGCCCGAAATCGCCCGCGACCGGACGATGATCGAGGAGTTCGTCGGCATGGCCTGACGCCGTCCCGATCGTCCTGTCGCCCCTCTTCCCCAACGCCAAGGAGACATCCCGCCATGGATGCTGCCCCGACCGCAATCCCCGCCCTCGATCTCGTCGAGATGACCCTGGCCGACGCCGCCGACGCCTTCGCCAGCGGCGTCACCTCGGAAGCGCTGACCCTGGCCTTCCTCGACCGGATCGCCGCCTACAACCCGCATTACAACGCCCTCATCGTCATGAACCCGCAGGCCCTCGACGATGCCCGCGCCATCGACGCGCGCCGCGCCGCCGGCGAGACGCTCGGACCGCTGGCGGGCGTCCCCGTGGTGATCAAGGACCCGATGGACATGGCCGGACTGCCGACCACGGCGGGCTGGCGCTTCCTCAGCGCCGAGGCCGGCGGCGTCGATCTGATCCCCGAGACAGACTCGCCCGTCGTGGCGCGGATGAGGGCGGCCGGCTGCGTCATGCTCGGCAAGACCAACGTGCCGGTCTTGAGCGCCACCGGCAGCCACGCCAACGACAGCTGGGCCGGGCCGACCCTGAATTCGGCGGCGCCCGATTGCCTGCCCGGCGGCAGCAGCGCTGGCACCGCCACGGCGGTGGGTGCCAGCCTCGCGGTGCTCGGCCTCGCCGAGGAGACCGGCGGCTCGATCCAGAACCCGGCCTCGGCGCAGGGGCTGGTCGGCATCAAGCCGACCTTCGCCCTCGTCCCCAATGCCGGCGTGGTGCCGCTGGCCGGCAGCACCCGCGACGTCGTCGGGCCCATCGCCCGCTGCGTCCGCGACGCGGCGCTCACCCTCGACGTGCTCGCCGGCTACACCGCCGCCGATCCGAAGACCGTGGCGGGCATCGGCCGCCGTCCCAAGGGCGGTTACACCTCTAAGCTCGACAAGGACGGGCTCCGGGGCAAACGCCTCGGCCTGTTCGGACCTGGCTGGCGCGACCTGCCGCTCTCGGCGGAAGCCGCGACCCTCTACGAGCGGGCACAAGACGAGATCGCCGCCTGCGGCGCCACCCTGATCGCCGACCCCTTCGCCGATACGGGCTTCGCAGCACTCGCCGAACCCACCGAGGGTCTTAATTATTTCGACGCCCGCGGCATGGAATCCGTGCCCTACGACTTGCATCTCTACCTGCAGCGCCTCGGGTCGAGCGCGGCATTGCGGAGCGTCGCGGCCTTCGCCGAGGCGACGGCGGAGGAGGATGCGTTCGGCCCCAAGGGCGTGCTGCGCTACCTCCACCAGTACCCGGTCTTCGAGGCGATCCTCGCCGATCCGACGCGCCCGCCCGATCTGTCGGAATTCCTTGCCCTCAGAGAGGCTTATCTCGACATCTTCGACAGGGTCATGAACGAGCATGGGCTCGACGGCCTGGTCTTCCCGCAGATGCGCAACGAATTGCCACCCCTGCATGGCGGCCTCGCCATCGACGAGACCACGGTCTGCGAGATCAACATCGCCGGCCTGCCGGGCGTGACGCTGCCGGCCGGGGCCTATGCCAGCGGCTCGCCGTTCAACCTGATCTTCGTGGGCCGGATGTGGAGCGAGGCCGACCTCCTCGGCTTCGCCTATGCCTACGAGGCCGCCACCGGCTACCGCAAGGCGCCGAGCCTCGTCAGGCAGGGGTGATCGCCCGCCTCAATCGAGGGTGAGGCGATCCGCCGTCGCGATCGTCCCGCCCTCGACGACTTCGAGATAGATACCGAGGTCGACATGGCCGACATGCTGCATGATCGCCTTGGGCAGGTTGGCGTCGCGCTCGGCCGTGACCGGATTGACATTGACGGCGCCGCAGCGCGGCGTCCGGGCGAGACCGCGAAAGCGCACCGGGCCGATGCTCAGTTCGCGCCCAACCCAGTCCAGCTCCTGCCACGGCGCCAGCCCGTCGAGATGGATGTTGGCGCGAAAGCGCAGGGGGTCGAGATCGCGCCCCGTCGCCTCCGAGAGAGCGCGCACCGAGGCGAGGTTCACCACCGAGACCGCCCGCATCATCACCGGTGAGAGCACGCTGGCATCGGTGAACTTGTGGTTCTCCGCGCGGACGAGGCGAGGCCGCCCGCAGGTCTCCTCGCCAAGGTAATCGGCGAAGAAATCCTCCGTCGCCGCCCGCCCCGTCCCGGTGGAGAGATCGGCCGCGAAGACGTCCTCCCCGCCGCGCCGGATCGTGAGATGCGCGGTCTCGGGGACGAACCGCGTGGACAGGGCGGCGAGCGCCGTGTTCTTGCGCAGCATCAGGAAGAACCCCTTGTCGAGGGGTTCCGGCTGTCCGGGATCGAATTCCGTGGTCCCGAGCGCCAGGGCATATTCCCGGTCATGGGCCAGCCCGGCGTCGCGACTGAGCGCCATCGTGGCCAGGGGTTCGGCCGAGAGACCCTTGATCGGGTAGCGGTGGAGGGCATCGACGGCGGCGATCATGCGGGTCCCTGATGGTTGTTCGACCTGCGATGCCGGGAGCGCCGGGCATGCGCCATACGCTGTTTTGCGCAGGTCTCTCGCACCAACGAAGTTTCTCTCGCCAACGAAAAGAGCCGGTCCCGCCCGTGCGGAACCGGCTCTACATCTTCCGGCCCGATGCCTGAGCGGGTTCGCATTGGCAAGCCAACGCTTCACCTCGCTCGGGCCTTTGACGTGTCGCAGGTTTCAGGACGCAAACCGGTGACCACTTTTGCGAAACCTGCTTAGCCCGGCGCGAGACCGAGCAGCGTGCCCAGCGGCACGACGAGGGTGAAGCCGCCGTAGAACCCGTCCTTGGCGCGGCGCGCGGTGTAGGGGTTCCAGAACGAGTTCGGGTTGACGACGTACTGGACCACCGGCTCGAGCACGATGCCCTTGCCGAGATCGAAGTGGGCGTTGACCTCGAACACGAACTTGTCGCGCGAATAGGGCTCGCCGGTGCCGCCCGAGATGAAGTTCGCATCGGACAGGAAGGCGGCGTAGTTCTCGTTCAGCCGCTGCCAGTTGGCCTTGATGCCGTAGGTGTCGTTGGGCCGGCTCTGGTCGGGCGCCTGCAGGAGAAGACCGGCGAAGGAGTTGAACCGGATCGGGATCGTCGGATCGAAGGCGTAGCCGGTGCCGGTATAGGCCGAGATCGCGGTGGGGTGCGGGTTGCCCGCATCGCGTCCGCCATCGGCCCGCCACAGGGTCTGGGTGCCGGTGAGGACCACGCCCGACGTGCCGGATTTCTGCAGCGACGGGGTGCCGGGGTTGAGCCCCTTCGAGGTGCCGGCGATGGTCTTGAAGTTATCGTCGTGGTCGGCGGTGTTGTAGAAGCCGGTGAGCGAGACGCGGCCCGGATAGGCTTCCATCGTATAGTCGGTCTTGCGGCCGATCTCGGTCATGACCACCGCGCCCGACAGGCGCTCGTAGCCGAAATCGTAGCCCGACAGGACGTTGGTGTTCGGGTTCACGCTGAAGGCGCCGGCCTGGATGTAGGTGGTCGGCGAGAGCTTGTAGGCGAGGTTGGCGCCCCAGACGCCGTAGAGCGGCGAGGTGAAGCCGGCATTGAAGTAGAACATGTCCTGGAAGCAGGAATTGATCGAGTTGCAGGGCGGCAGACCGTAATAGCGGTCGGGATGGGTGCGGCCGATCTCGACCACGAGCCGGTCGTCGAGGAGCTTCTGCTGGTAGGTGAGCAGCGAGAGGCGGGTGCTGTTGGGATTGTAGGGCGGCTGGTAGCCCACCGTGGTGTCGCCGATGTCACCGGCCATGTTGAGGTTGCGCACGAGGCCGAAGAAGGTCTGCGTGAAGTTGATCGAGCCGCCGGTGATGCCGGCGAGCTTCTGCATGTCGGCGGTCATGCTCAGCACGAAATAGGCGGAGTTCGATTGCTCGCCGGTGCGCAGGCCGGCACTCGGATTGGCCTGGTAGAAATCGTAGATGTTGACGTCGAAGGTCAGTCCGCGCGCCGCCATCTCGGTGGCCCAGAGGGCGAGCGGCCCGGTGCGGACGGGATCGGTGGGTTTCGAGGCGACCTCGCGGGTGGTGCGCGGCTGCGTCTGATCGTTGAGTTCGCCGACGGGGGAGGCGGTCTGGGCCTCGGCGGAGAGCAGGCCTGCGGCGAGGATTGCGCCTCCCAGCAGAACCGAGAGCCCGGTGCGGCCGAGCGGATGCCCAAGCGCGGCGGGGCCGGGTTTCTCTGTCGCGTCTGTCGGCATTGTCGGACGTCCCCATGCTGATGTTCCATGCGCCTCTCGGCCGTATGCTCGCAGGAGGAGCGCTGGCGCATGGAATTGTGAGATCAGGCTGGTTCAGCAAAGCCAATGCCACAGCTCGGAAGCCGAATGAAAAAGGTTCCTTTGCTTGCGAAAATATCTCGAAACACACCGAAAGATTGCGGCATCCAGATTTTTCTCCTTGTTTTCAACCACAAGGATAGAGTCCCTCGCGGGGTGCGAGCCGCTGGCCGACGCCCGATCAGATCCGATCGGGTCATAGAATCGGGCAGGCCTGATCCCACAGAGAGCATAAGGCAGAAATTTCAGGCAAAAATCCAACAAACCCACAAATCGGGCATAATCGGATTGACAGGCACTCTGCCGCCGAGGCCTCATGCGGATGTCTCGGCCGGCAAGAGCGGCGCCTCGGCCGAGGTCGCATGACGGGGCAGGGCGGAGCGGATTCCGGAAGCGGGCATGACGAAGCGGATGGACCATGCCGGCCTATTGGATATGCCCGATACCGGTCCTTCCGGCATCCCGTCTCGTCGCGAGAGTCTGACGCGCGCCCCGCGGTCTCGTTCCTCCCTCGCCGGTATGCGGCCCCGCCGCCTGCCCCGCAGGGCCGATCACGAAACGTCCCCCGGCACTGCGGCATCGCCATCCGTCGCGACGGCGCGGGCTGCAATCTCCATGGGACATTCAGCTCGGGACACGTGTTTTCCTGGGGCCTCCTCTCTCCAAAATCGCTACGCTTCGGCAAATTGGGGAGACGACCACGCCGATGCTGACCGACCATCGCTATCAGGAGATCCTGTCCCGTCTGAACGGGACGGGACGGGTCGGGGTCTCGGACGTCGCCGCCTATCTCAGGGTCTCCGAAGAAACGATCAGGCGCGACCTCAAGGTGCTGGAGGAGCGCGGCGTCCTCAGGCGCATCCACGGAGGCGCGGTGCCGCCTCGCCTGGACCAGGACCGGCCGCTCCACGAGCGTGGCAAGACCAATGCCCGCGAGAAGGCGAAGGTGGCGGCGAATGCGGAGGGGCTGATCCGCGACGGAATGTCGGTCTTTATCGATACCGGCACCACGACGCTCGCCTTCGCGCGGCGGCTGAGCGGCCGCAACCTGACGGTCACCACGAATTCCATCGACGTGGCGCTCCATCTCGGCAGCGGCCCCGCCCGGGTCAACCTGACGCCGGGGATGCTGCGCGCCCGGGACAACGCCCTGGTTGGCTACGAGACGGTGGCCTACGCGCAGCGCTTCTTCTTCGATCTCGCCTTCATGGGCATCGCGGCCTGCGACATCGCCCATGGCTGGATGGATTACGAGGAGCACGAATCCGCCTTGCGGAAGGTCCTGCGCGGCCAGGCGCGGCAGAGCGTGCTGCTCGCCGATTCCCGCAAGTTCGGGCGGCAGGCGAATCTCTGCACCTTCGGGCTCTCCGAGCGACTCACCCTCGTGACCGATCGCCCGCCGCCCGACCCTTTCCTGGACTATTTCACCCAGCATGACATCGAGCTCATCAGTTCCTGAGGCGGGCGAGACGGCACGCGCGTTCCACGCCCTCTTCGACGCCATCTCCGCATGCGGGGCGACCGCCGGCGGCGGCATCACCCGCCTCTGTGCCTCCCCCGCTGACGGCGAGGCCCGTCACCTCTTCGCGGATGCCGCCCGCGAAGCCGGCGCGGAGGTCCTGACCGACGAGATCGGCAACCAGTTCGCCCTGTTCCGCCTCGCCGGGTCCCCCGGCGCCCCGCTGACGATGATGGGCTCGCATCTCGACAGCCAGACGAGGGCGGGCCGGTTCGACGGGACCTACGGGGTCGTCGCGGCAGCGAGCATCGGCGCGGCCCTGATGCGGGCGAGGCGCAACGGCGAGACCTTCGGCGCGGATTTCTGCGCGGTGAACTGGACCGGCGAGGAGGGCGCACGCTTCCGCCCGAGCATCCTCGGCAGCGCCACCTATGCGGGCCTGCTCCGCGCAGAGGACGCGCTCTCGGGCCGCGACGATGTCGGGATCACCCTGCGCGAGGCATTGGGCGGGATCGGGTTCCTCGGCTCCGACCGGGCACCGCCGCTTCCGGCCTGCTACCTCGAACTCCACGTGGAGCAGGGTCTCGTCCTGGAAAAGGCGCAGGCGACCATCGGCATCGTCACCCGCAACTGGGGCGCGGCGAAGGTCGAGGTGGTCTTCACCGGGGAGCAGGCCCATACCGGCCCGACGCCGATGCCGCGCCGCCGCGACGCGCTTCTGGCCGCCGCCCATCTCATCGCCGAGGTCAGGGAGATCGCCGACCGCTGGCCGGGGCGGGTCCATTCCTCGGTCGGACGCATCGTGGTGGAGCCCAATTCCCCCAACGTCGTCCCGGCCCGGGTCGAGCTCAGCGTCGAACTGCGTTCGGCCGACGACCGCCTGCTCACCGAGGCGAGCCTGAGGGCGGAGGCGGCCATCGCGGAGGCGGCCCGCCGTGCCGGCGTCTCGGCGTCGATCCCGAGCCGGACGCTGCGCCCGATCCGCGCCCTGCCGGAAGCGGTCTGCGACCTCGTCTCGACCTGTGCCGAGGAGGCCTCCCTGCGCTCGCTGCGCATGGATACGGTGGCCGGCCACGACGCGATCAGCCTGCTCGGCCTGTGCCCGACCGGCATCGTCTTCGTGCCCAGCGTCGACGGCGTGGCGCATAACGAGGCCGAACTGACGAGGCCGGCCGATCTCGAAGCCGGGCTCGCGGTGGCTTTGCGCGCCGCATGGCGCCTGTGCCGCGCAGACGGCTCCCCGGAACGCGCCTTGCTCTTCAGGTCGCCGACCGAGACGCGCGGAGGGCGGAGATGATCGCCTACGGCGAGGCCACCACCCCTTTCGATCACCGCGTCGAATCCGTCATCGCCACGCGGCCCGACTGGATCGCACGACATCCGCGCTATGCGCTCGCCGCGGCGCCGGTGGCGTCCCCGACCCACCGGGCCGTGGCATCGGACTGCGTCGGGATCGTCTTCGCCGAGGGCGCACCGGTCTTCCTCAAGATCCGCCATGCCGACATGGCGGGCGACGTCACGCCCTCGGCGGTGCAGGCAGCGCGGAAGGCCGCCGCCCTCGGCGTCGGACCGGAGGTTTTGCAAGAGTCGGACGGGGTGCTCGGCCTCGCCTACCTGCCCGAACCCTGGCGCTATGCCCGCGTCGGCGACCTCCAGGACGGCACCCTGCTGGCCCGCGCCCTCGACGCCAAGAAGCGTCTCCACGGCGATGGCCTCCTCGGTCATCGCCTCTGCCCGTTCGAGCGGATCGCGCGGCTCGCCGAAGAGGCCCGCGCCGCCGCCGCGCCACTGCCCGACGGAACGGACGGTCTCGTGGCGACGGCCGCCCTGATCCGCGAGGCCATCCACGCCTCGGGCATCGACCTGCGCTTCTGCCACAATGACGGCATCGCCTCGAACATCATGATCGGGGAGGGCACCGAACACGACGCGGTCCGCCTCGTCGATTTCGACCTCGCCGGCGACAACGACCCCTGGTTCGACGTCGGCGCCCTCGTCAACGAGGTCTGCGCCTTCGAACCCGAGCGGCGCGAGGCGATCGAGCATTATGCGGGCACGTTCGACGAACGCCTCTACAACCGCTGCCGCCTCTACGGCGCCGTCGACGACGTGATGAACGGGCTCTGGGGCGTCACCCGCGCGATCACCTCGGCGCGGGGCGGGATCGAGTTCTACAAATACGGGACCTGGCGGCTCCTGCACGCGCGCACGACGATCGGCGCGAGGGAGTTCGAGAGCTGGCTGCGCCGGCTGTGACGCAGGCATCCGAAGCGAGGGGCGCGGGGCGGCGATGACGTGGAAAGGCTTCGGCGAAGGCATCAGCGAGAGCGAACGGGCCCTCGAGGGCATTCTCGCGCGCGTCGCCCGATGGAAGGGCCGGCCCCTGCGCTACCGGCCCGTGGCGGGCGGGATCAGCAACACCAACTGGCGCGTCGGCGCGGGCGGCGAGCAGGATTATTTCGTGAAGATGCCCGGTCGCGGCACCGAGATGTTCATCACCCGCGATTGCGCCAACGACGCCAGCCGGCGCGCCCATGCCTGCGGCTACGGCGTCGAGGTGATCGACTACCTGCCCGATGCCGGCGTGGAGATCTTCGCCTTCGTCGAGGGCTACCGCGCCTCCTCGAATCTCGATTTCCTGCGCCCGGCCGTGCGCCACAACGCCGTGCGCGCCCTCAAGGCCTTCAACGATTCCGCGCCGCTGGGCCTGACGAAGACGATCTTCGCGATGATCGCCGAGCATGTGGACCAGGTGGCGGAGGTGGGCGGCCGGCTTCCCGCCGACCAGGCCTTCCTGATGCGGCGCATGGCGGAGGCCGAGCAGGCGATCACCGCCTCCGGTCTCGACCTCGTTCCCTGCATGAACGACACGCTGGCCGGCAATTTCATGATCGATGAGGCCGCCCGGGTGCTGCTCGTCGATTTCGAATACGCCTCCAACAACGAGCGGGCCTACGAACTCGCCCTCTGGTTCGACGAGATGGCGTTCCCCGAGGCGATCGAGCGCGAGATGATCGAGGCCTATTTCGGCCGCTGGTCGTCGGAGATCGAGGCACGGATCGCCGTGCTGAAGGCACTCGGCGACCTCAAATGGGCCACCTGGGCCATGATTCAGGAAGCCGTCTCGACCCTCGATTTCGACTATTACAAGTACGGAACCTGGAAGCACATGCGCGCCCGCACCCTGTTCCACCACCCCGACTGGCCGCTCTGGCTGAGGCGCCTGTGATCGCCGTGGAAGACGCATCCGTGCGAGCGGGATCCGTCCAGGCCGGGGAGGGGACGGCTCCGGCCGATCTCATCGCCTTCGCCCATCGCCTCGCCGATTTCGCCCGCCCTCTCGCCCGGCATTATTTCCGCACCGAACTGCCGGTGGAAGCCAAGGCCGATGCGAGCCCCGTCACCGTCGCCGACCGTGCCATCGAAGCCCTGCTGCGCGCCGAGATCCGCGCGCGCTATCCCGAGCACGGCATCCTCGGCGAGGAGGAGGGCGGCGATTTCGAGCGGCCCCTCACCTGGGTGATCGACCCGATCGACGGCACCAAGAGCTTCATCACCGGCATGCCGCTGTTCGGCACGCTCATCGCCCTCGTCTCGGGCGGGCGGCCGATCCTGAGCGTCATCGACATACCTGCTCTGGGCGAGCGCTGGAGCGGCACCGGCGATGCCGCCTGGTTCGGCGACACGCCTGCGCGGACGAGCGACCGTGCCCTGGCGGATGCCCGCCTGTTCGCGACCTCGCCGGACATCTTCGAGGGTCCGGACGCCGAGGCCTTCGCCTCGCTCAGCCGGGCCGTCGGCCTGCGCCGCTTCGGTGGCGATTGCTATTCCTACGGCCTACTCGCCTCCGGCCATTGCGACCTCGTGGTGGAAGCGGGGCTCCAGGTCTACGACGTGATGGCGCTGGTTCCGGTGGTGCAGGGAGCGGGGGGCGTGCTGACCGATTGGGAGGGATGCCCGCTCACGCCCGACTTCGACGGCAGGGTCGTGGCCGCGGCCAATGCCGGCCTCCATGCCGAGGCCCTCGCCCATCTCCGGGCACGCCCCTGAAGCCGCGCCGCCGAAAGAGCCGGGAGCAGACGCCGGATGCCAAAGCCTCGCCGGAGTGATAGGACGCCCGGCGCCCGATGAACGGCGCGGCGGGAGACGGGCTTGACGTATCTTTCGATCGCCCTGAAGGCCGTGGCGGCCCTCCTCGTGGCGGGGACGGCGCTGCCGCTGATCGAGACCAATCTCGGATTCGTCCGGAGCCTGGACTTTCCCAGGCTCCAGATCGCGGTGGCGCTCGCGGCCTGCATCCTTGCCCTCCTGTGGGTTTCCAGGGATGCAACGGCGGTGATCCTCGCCATCGTCATGGCGGCCGCCCTGGTCATGCAGGTCCGCTATATCCTGCCCTTCACGCCGCTTGCCGCCACCCAGGCGAAATCGGCGCAAGCCTGCGAACCGGGAGCGCGGCTCAATCTCCTCGTGCTCAACGTGCTTCAGTCGAACCGGGATTTCGGTGCGGCCCTCGATCTCGTCACGCGCCGGTCCCCCGACATCGTCCTCCTGCTCGAGACCGATACCGGCTGGCGGGACGCCATGGCTCCGCTGCGCGCACTCTACCCGCACCGGGTCGAGCAGCCGCAGGACAACACCTACGGCCTGCTGTTCTATTCGCGACTGCCCCTGCGCGGCCCCGAGATCCGCTTCCTGTTGCAGGACGACGTGCCGTCGCTGCGCACGCAGGTGATGCTGCCGGACGGCGGGACGGCGACGCTCTACGGCCTGCACCCCCGGCCGCCGCATCCCGGCCAAAGCAGCGCGCCGCGCGATGCCGAGCTCGTGATCGTCGCCCGCGAGGTCGCGAAGGCCAAAGGGCCGACCATCGTCGCCGGCGACCTCAACGACGTGGCGTGGTCCCGCACCACCCAGCTGTTCCAGAGCATCAGCGGCCTGCTCGACCCGCGCCAGGGCCGCGGCCTGTTCGCGACCTTCCACGCGCAATGGCCGATGATGCGCTGGCCCCTCGACCACGTCTTCTTCAGCGAGCACTTCCTCCTCGGTGGGATGGAGCGGCTGCCCGACATCGGCTCCGACCATTTCCCGATCTCCGTCAGCCTCTGCGCCGCGCCGAGCGCCCCTGCCCGCCAGGACAAGCCCGAGGCCGATGCGGAGGACCATCGCGACGCCCAGGAAGCCATCGAGGCCGCGCGCTGACGACTCTTCCGAGCTCGGAACCGGGAACGGCGTCGACACGGCCGTTCTCCGGCTCCAGATTCGTCATGGAAGGCGGTGCGGTTCGGGCGCCGCCGGATCGATATCCCTGAGCCGAACCACGATGCGAAGACGCGGGACCGCCCCGGATTCAGGACGAGACGCCATGGCGCAAGACCACGACCACGATCCCCAGCACGGTCACGAACACCTGCACGGTCACGAACACCTGCACGACCATCCGGACCACGCCCATGGCAGCACCCTCACGCCCGTCGAGGCGCGGGTGAGGGCGCTCGAATCGCTGCTGCTGGAGAAGGGCTACGTCCAGGCGGACGCCCTCGACGCGCTGGTCGAGCATTACGAGACCCGGGTCGGCCCCCATGACGGCGCCCGCGTCGTCGCCCGCGCCTGGACCGACCCGGCCTATCGCGAGCGGCTCCTCGCCGATGCGACGCCGGCCATCGCCGAACTCGGCATCGGCGGACGCGGCGGCGAGCACATGGTGGTGGTCGAGAACACGCCCGACACCCACAACCTCGTCGTCTGCACCCTGTGCTCCTGCTATCCCTGGCCGGTGCTCGGCCTGCCGCCGGTCTGGTACAAGGCGCCGCCCTATCGCGCCCGCGCGGTCATCGACCCGCGCGGCGTCCTCGCCGAATTCGGCCTGACCCTCCCCGACACGACCCGCATCACCGTGTGGGATTCCACCGCCGAGACCCGCTTCATGGTCCTGCCCCGGCGGCCCGACGGCACGGAATCCCTGAGCGAGGCCGGACTCGCCGCCCTGGTGACGCGCGACTCGATGATCGGCACCGGGCTGCCGCTCGCCCCGGAGGCAGGCCGGTGAACGGCGCTCAGGATCTCGGCGGAGCCCACGGCTTCGGTCCCGTGGTGGCGGAGGCGGACGAGCCGATCTTCCACGCGCCCTGGGAACGGCGCGTCTTCGCCCTCGCTCTGGCGATGGGCTATACCGGCGCCTGGACCCTGGATGGCAGCCGCGCCGCGCGGGAATCGCTGCCGCCGGCCGAATATCTCTCGTCGAGCTATTACGAGATCTGGCTCGCGGCCCTCGAATCCCAGATCGTCGCCACCGGTCTCGCCACGCGGGAAGAGATCGCCGGCGGCGTGAGCGAAGCGTCGGCAAAGCCCGTGGCGCGGGTGCTTCGAGCGGAGGAAACCCCGCCCCGCTTCTCGGCGGGCTTCCCGAGCGACCGGCCAGCGGAGGGACCGGCGCTCTTCTCGGTGGGCGATGCCGTCCTGACCCGCAACGACCATCCCACCGGCCATACCCGCCTGCCGCGCTACGCCCGCGGACGGCGCGGCGTGGTGGAGCGGGTCCACGGCGCCTTCGTCCTGCCCGATGCCAGTGCGGTCGGCCGGGATGTCCCGCCGCAATGGCTCTACACGGTGGGCTTCGCGGCCGCCGACCTGTGGGGCGCGAGCGCCGATCCCGGCGGGCGCGTCACCGTGGCCGCCTTCGAGGGCTACCTGCTGCCGGGAGCCGCGCGATGAACGCCGGCTGCCGGAAGGACGATCCGGGTCCGTTCGCGGAGCCGTGGGAGGCGCAGGTCTTCGCCCTGGTGGTCACCCTGCAGGAAAGGGGGCTGTTTACGGCGGGCGAATGGGCTCACGCCCTCGGGCGGAGCATCCGCCCGGAGGGCGAGGCGGAAGCCGCCGCCGATTACGGACGCTGGCTCGCAGCGCTCGAAACCCTGCTCGCCGAGCGCGGCATCGCCGATCCCGAGATGGTGGAGGCCCGCAGCGACGCCTTCCTGCGGGCCGCCGCGGCGACCCCGCATGGCGAGCCGATCCTGCTGGCGAACGATCCGCATTCTTCACCGTGAGATCACGGTGCAGCAGCGTCCCGGCTCTGGCGGATCGGGCGCCGGCGGGACATCCTGTGACCCTCCCCCGCCGAGAACGGAGACGACCATGGCAACGCCGCGCGACCTGAAGGTCCAGATGGCCGGCGAGACCCGCGCCCGCGAACGGGCGCAGGCCCTGGCTTCGGCCAGCGCCGTCAAGGCGCGGCAAGCCGAACTCGCCCTCAAGGAGGCCCAGGCGGAACGGGATGTCTGGAAGGAGAGGGCGCTCGCGGCGGAGGCGGCATTGGCCGACAGACGATCCTGAACGACGTGCTATCTCCTCGCGCTTGAGGTGACACGCCCGACCCGCTAACCCTTGTCGTGCGGGCCGAAAAGCTGCGGGCCGAACACCTGCAGGCCGAGGATCGGCCTCCTACGAGACAGGCCGCCCGTGCGCGAAACGCTCACCCCGTTGCCGGAACCAGACTCCGCCGGAGCACGACCACCGCCCCGCGTGAGCAAGAAGAGCCGCCTGAGGACCTACTTCCTCACCGGCATCATCGTCGCCGGGCCCCTGGCGATCACGATCTACATCACCTGGTGGTTCATCAGCCTGATCGACGGCTGGGTGAAGCCGCTGGTGCCGGCGAGCTACCTGCCGGACCATTACCTACCCTTCTCGATCCCGGGCATCGGCCTCGTCATCGCCTTCGTCGCGGTGACGTTGCTCGGCTTCCTCACCGCCAACTTGGTCGGCCGCAGCGTGGTGGAGTTCGGCGAGGTGCTGCTGGCGCGCACACCGGTGATCTCGGGCCTCTACAAGGGCCTGCGGCAGATCTTCGAGACGCTGTTCTCGGCCAACGGCACGTCGTTCCGCACCGTCGGTCTGGTGGAATTCCCGGTGAAGGGAACGTGGTCGGTGGTGTTCGTGTCGGCCCCTGCCGGTCCCGACGTCCAAAACGCGCTCGGCGAGGAGAGCGACCATGTGGGCGTGTTCCTGCCCTGTGCACCGAACCCCACGACGGGGTTCTTCTTCTACCTGAAGCGGGCGGACATCATCGAAGTCGCCATGAGCATCGACGACGCGGCCAAGCTCGTCATGTCGGCGGGGGTGATTCAACCGGAGGACCCGCAGGCCAAGCTTCAGGCCATGGCGGCGTCGATCCGGGCGGCGCAAGGCGGGGCCATCCATTCTACGGAGGCCGAAGCGATGCTGGAGGCCTCGTCCCGCCGTCGGGAATCAGGCGCCGGGACAGAGAAGATCGTCGAGAAGTCGCTCTGATCCATCGGCCCGGGAGGCGAACTCCGCGTCCCGGGCCGATGAGTGAGGTCTAGTTGTGGACCGTCATCGATGCCTTCTCGACGGGAAGCGTCGGAGGCGAGGCATCGGCGACGTGGCTGGTCGCCGAGGGAGGAGCGACGGCAGAACCGCCCCAGCCCATGGCGATCTGGGCGGTCACGGCCACGAAGAGCAGGGCCATCAGCGCATTCGCGGCGATCCGGAAGGGGCGAGCGGATCGACGGACCGCGAGGAGGACATCGTCGGTCGTCTTGGGCGCAGGCTCCTTGCCATCCGAGATCGGAAGCAGCCAGGGCTCGCTCGGAAGCGCATAGGCACTTCCCATTTCGTGGGCACCCGGCAGGTTTTGGAACAGTCCGGCAGACATATCCATCCTCCTGAAAACTGTGTGGCAGCCCAGTCTGGCGGGCCGTTCGTTCATGTTCAGTTAAGGGGAGAATACGTTCATTTCAAGTTCAGGAAGTCCGTGCCGCATCGCACAATTGCCTTGCCGGGCAGGGGCCTGCGTCTCTTCAAGCCGCTGAAGAAGAAACGTTTTTCCTGACATCTCGGCTGCGGCGCCATGCCCCCCGGAGGTAGAGTGCGCAGGCGCTCAGCCGCACCGGATCGCCTCTCGCGCGGCGGTGTGATCATGTCCGGCGTCGGATTCGTTCAGGTCACGAATCGACTCAACCCGCCCCGAGCAGCCGGATCGCCGCATCGCGCTCGAACAGGTAGAGGAGCACGCGAAGGGCCTTGCCGCGCTCGGATTTGAGGCCGGGATCGCGCTCGACGATGAGCCGGGCATCGTCGCGGACGACCTCCAGCAGGGCGGCATCGCTCTCGAGGCTCGCGAGCCGGAAGGCGGCCGCTCCCGATTGCCGGGTGCCCAGCACCTCGCCCTCGCCGCGCAGGCGCAGATCCTCTTCGGCGATGCGGAATCCGTCCTCGGTCTCGCGCATCATCTCGAGTCGGGCCCGCGAGACCTGTCCCAGCGGCCCGCGATAGAGCAGCAGGCAGGTGGAGGCCTTGGCCCCGCGCCCCACCCTTCCGCGCAGCTGGTGCAACTGGGCGAGGCCGAAGCGCTCGGCATGCTCGATCACCATGATCGTTGCCTCGGGCACGTCGACGCCCACCTCCACCACCGTGGTGGAGACGAGGATCTTCGTCTCGCCGGCGGCGAACCGCTCCATGGCGGCATCCTTGTCCGGCCCCGGCATCTTGCCGTGGATCAGGCCGACGGCGTCGCCGAATTCCTGCCGCAGGTCGGCGAAGCGGTCCTCGGCGGCGGCCAGATCGACATATTCCGATTCCGCCACGAGCGGGCAGATCCAGTAGACCCTGTCCTCGGCGGCAAGCGCCCGGCCCAATCCCGCCACCACCTCGTCGAGGCGATCGGTGGAGACGAGGCGGGTGGCGATGGCCTGTCGCCCGGCCGGCTTCTCGTCGAGGATCGAGACGTCCATGTCGCCGAAGCAGGTGAGCGCCAGGGTGCGGGGAATCGGGGTCGCGGTCATCACCAGGATGTCCACCGCCACCCCCTTGGCTCCGAGCGCGAGGCGCTGGTGGACGCCGAACCGGTGCTGCTCGTCCACCACGGCGACGCCGAGATCCTTGAAGATCACGCTGTCCTGGAACAGGGCGTGGGTGCCGACCACGATGTCGATATGGCCGTCGGCGAGGTCGGCGAGAGTCGCGCGGCGCTCGGAGACCTTGTCGCGACCGGTGAGGAGGCGCAGGCGCAAGGGTCCGACGAGCCCCGTCAGGCGCTCGAAATGCTGGCGCGCCAGGATTTCGGTGGGTGCCATCAGCGCCGCCTGACGGCCGACCTCCACCGCCGAGGCCATGGCCAGCAGCGCCACCGCCGTCTTGCCCGAGCCGACATCCCCCTGGAGCAGGCGCAGCATGCGCCGATCGGAGGCGAGGTCGGCGCGGATCTCGGCCACGGCCCGGGCCTGGGCCCCGGTCAGCGCGAAGGGCAGGGCGGCCTCGATCCGGTCCTTGAGGTGGCCGTCGCCGGCATTGGCCCGGCCGGGCGCCCTCCGGTTGCGGGCCCGCATCAGGGCCAGCGCCAGCTGCGAGGCGAGGAGTTCGTCATAGGCGAGCCGCCGTCGCGCGGCGGGGGTGCGGGACACGGTGCCGTCACTCGCGGGTGCGGGCGGCGCGCTCTCGGGCCGGTGCTCGGCCCTGAGCGCGTCGGCGAAGCCCGGCAGCCCTTCCCGTGCGAGCCAGGCAGGGTCCTGCCATTCCGGCAGGGTCGGAAGACGGTCCAGGGCGGAATGCGCCAGTTTCGAGATTGCCCGCGAAGTCAGTCCCTCGGTGGCACCGTAGACGAGTTCCACCGCGGGGAGGGCGGCGAGCCCGGCCTCGTCGACGATTCGCGACGGGTGCACCATCTGGCGGTGCCCGTCCCACAGGTCGATTCGGCCCGAGATGTAGCGGTGGGCGCCGAGCGGCAGCATCTTCTCCACGCGGGCCTGGGGCATGCCGAAGAAGACGAGGGTGATGTCGCCGGTGCCGTCCTCCACCAGGACCCGGAACGGGCGCCGCCCCGCCCCGGCCTGCGGCGGGCGATAACCGGTCACGGTGACGCCGAGCGTCACCGGCTCGCCCGGCGGCGCTTCGGCGATGGACCCCATCATCGTGCGCGCCACCCCGCCCTGGGGCAGGTGGAACAGGAGGTCGACGATCCGCGCGGGCTGTTCAGGCGTGCCGAGCAGCCGTTCGATCAGCGGCGCCATCTTCGGCCCGACACCGGGCAGGGTCCGGGCCTCTGCGAAGAGCGGATCGAGGATGCTGGGGCGCAGGTTCGTCGGGCGGGGTTCGTCTGTCATGCAAAGCCGGTTGAGCCGCGCGAACGGGCATGGTGATGCCATCGCGCGGGTCTATATAGACGACAGCACAGGCCTTTGCCGCCATAGGGGTGCGAGGCCGACAACAGGATTCCAGATTGCCGAGATCATAGGATCCCGGGATCGCAGCATCACAGGCCGACCCGATGTCCGGTACCACCCGCACCAGCGCGGATCTCGATCCGCGCCGCCGCCGCACCCTCTTCCGCGCCTGGCATCGCGGCATGCGCGAGATGGACCTGATCATGGGCCGCTTCGCCGATGCCGAGATCGGCACCCTGAGCGAGGAGGAGCTGACCACTTTCGAGGCTCTGATCGAGGTGCCCGACCGCGACCTGTTCCGCTGGCTCACCGGCGAGGACGAGACGCCGCAGAACTACGACACACCGGTATACCGCCGCCTCCAGGCGTTCCATAAGCACGACGCACCGATTCATTAGATTCCGGCGCCGCCTGCGGGCGTGACATCCGGTCATCGTCTTGTCCAACCCATTCACCTCATCCTGAGGTGCCGAAGCGCAGCGGAGGCCTCAAAGGAGCCCTCCAGTGTTCGCCGCGCCTGCTGGAGGCCTCCTTCGAGGCCGCTTCGCGGCACCTCAGGATGAGGTGAATGGTTGGGATGAGATGGTCCGATCGACGCATTCCCATGAGTTCGAAACCCCGACCCGATGGCCAAACCCCAGCCCAAAGCTCCCGTGCCCGCCCCGAAGCCGCAGACGGCGCGGTTCGCCCTGCCGAAATCCGGCGCACTCGCCCGTGCGCTGGAGGCGCTGAAGCGCGGCGACAGCCCGACGCTCGCCAACGTGCCCGAAGGGTTCGATGCCGTCGTGGTGGCGGATCTCGCCCGCGCGCTGTCCCGGAGCTTCGAGGGGCCGGCGGTTCTGGTGCATGTAGCCCGCGATTCCGGGCGCTCGAACGCGTTCCAGACCGGGCTGAAATTCGTCGCCCCCGAGATCGAGGTGATGAGCGTTCCGGCCTGGGATTGCCAGCCCTACGACCGGGTCTCGCCGAATGCCGCCATCGCCGCCCAGCGGATGACCGCCCTGTCGCGGCTCTCGCGCTCGCGTTCCTCCGAGGAACAGCCGCGCATCCTCTGCACCACCGTCAACGCCTTGATCCAGAGGGTGCCTCCCAGAGAGAAGATCGCGGTGGAGACCTTCTCGGCGGCGATCGGCAACGTGGTGCCGATGGATACCGTCACCGCCTGGGTCGAGGCCAACGGCTTCCTACGCACGGGGACGGTGCGAGAGACGGGTGAATACGCCGTGCGCGGCGGCATCCTCGACCTGTCGCCGCCCGGCCTGCCGAACCCGATCCGCCTCGACTTCTTCGGCGACACCCTGGAATCGATCCGCGCCTTCGACCCGGAGACCCAGCGCACGGTGGGCTCGCTCCGCTCCCTCGACCTCGTTCCGATGAGCGAAGTGCAATTGACCACGGAGACGATCCGGCGCTTCCGCCAGGGCTACATCTCCACCTTCGGCGCGGCGACCCGCGACGATCGGCTCTACGAGACCATCAGCGAGGGGCGGCGCTATGCCGGCCTCGAGCACTGGATGCCGCTGTTCTACGACCATCTCGACACCCTGTTCGACTACGTGCCGGGCGTGCCGCTGGTCTTCGACGCGCAGGCGGAGGAGGCAGTCGCCGAGCGCCTCACCCTGATCCGCGATTATTACGACGCCCGCGCCGAGGCGATGAAGACGCCGTCCACCGGCGTCGCGCCCTACAAGCCACTCAGGCCGTCCTCCCTCTATCTGACGCAGAACGACTGGAAGGAGCGGGTCGCCGCCGCCTCCGTCGCCCGGCTCTCGCCCTTCGCAATGCCCGAAAGCCCGGACCGCCTCACCATCGATTGCGAGGGCAAGGCAGGCCGCAGTTTCGCCGCCGAGAGGGCGGACGAGACGGCCAGCGTGTTCGACGCCGCCGTAGCGCATGTGAAGGAGCTCCAGGGATCGGGTCATCATGTGATCCTCGCATCCTGGTCCGACGGGTCGCGCGACCGCCTGTGCGGGGTGCTGGCCGATCACGGCCTCAAGAAGCCGGTCTCCATCAACACGCTCTCGGCGGTGAACGCCCTGAAGCGCGGCACCGACGTCGCCGTGGCGGTCTGGGGCCTCGATTCCGGATTCGTCGTCGACAAGCTCGCGGTGATCTCGGAAGGCGACATCCTCGGCGACCGGCTGGTGCGCCAGAAGCGCAAGTCGAAGCGGCCACAGGACATCATCCTGGAGGTCCAGGCGCTCCAGCCCGGCGATCTCGTCGTCCATGCCGATCACGGCATCGGGCGCTTCGTCGGCCTGAAGACGGTGACGGCCGCGGGCGCACCGCACGATTGCCTGGAGATCCAGTATGCCGGCGGCCTGCTGCTGCTGCCGGTGGAGAACATCGAGCTGCTGACGCGCTACGGCTCGGAGGATGCCGAGGTCGCCCTCGATCGTCTCGGCGGCGGTGCCTGGCAGGCCCGCAAGGCCAAGATGAAGAAGCGCATCCTCGAGATGGCCGGCCAGCTCATTAAGATCGCCGCCGAGCGTTTCGTGCGCCAGGCCCCCCGCCTCCAGGCGCCGGACGGGCTCTACGGCGAGTTCGCCGCCCGCTTCGCCTTCGAGGAGACCGAGGACCAGGCCACCGCCATCGACGCGGTGCTCACCGACCTCAATGCAGGCCGTCCCATGGACCGTCTCGTCTGCGGCGATGTCGGTTTCGGCAAGACCGAGGTGGCGCTGCGGGCCGCCTTCGCCGGCGCCATGGGCGGCAAGCAGGTGGCGGTGGTGGTCCCCACCACCCTGCTCGCGCGCCAGCATTTTCGTACGTTCGCGGAGCGATTCAAGGGGCTGCCGGTGCAGGTGGCTCAGCTGTCGCGCTTCGTTTCCGCGGCCGACATGAAGCAGAACCGTGCCGGCCTCGCCGCCGGCACCGTCGACATCGTCGTCGGCACCCATGCGCTGCTCGCCAAGAATGTGGCGTTCAAGGATCTCGGCCTCATCATCGTCGACGAGGAGCAGCATTTCGGCGTGGTCCACAAGGAGCGCCTCAAGGCGCTCCAGGCCGATGTGCACGTGCTGACCCTGTCGGCGACGCCGATCCCGCGCACGCTCCAGCTCGCCATGACCGGAGTGCGCGAACTCTCGATCATCGCGACACCGCCGGTGGACCGCCTCGCGGTGCGCACCTTCGTGATCCCGTTCGACGCGCTGATGATCCGCGAGGCCCTGCTGCGCGAGCGCTATCGCGGCGGCCAGTCCTTCTACGTGGTGCCGCGGATCGAGGATCTGGCGGAGGTGAAGCGCTTCCTCGATACCGAGATGCCGGAGACCAAAGTGGCGGTGGCCCATGGCCAGATGGCGGCGGGCCAGCTCGAGGACGTCATGACCGCCTTCTACGAGGGCAAGTTCGACGTGCTGCTCTCCACCACCATCGTCGAATCTGGCCTCGACATCCCCACCGCCAACACCCTCATCGTGCACCGGGCCGACATGTTCGGCCTCGCCCAGCTCTACCAGCTGCGCGGCCGCGTCGGGCGCGCCAAGGCCCGCGCCTACGCCCTGTTCACGACGCCGGCCAACAAGCAGCTCACGGTGCAGGCGGAGAAGCGCCTCCAGGTGCTCCAGACCCTCGACACGCTGGGGGCCGGCTTCCAGCTCGCCTCCCACGATCTCGACATCCGCGGCGCCGGCAACCTGCTCGGCGACGCCCAGTCCGGCCATATCAAGGAGGTCGGCTACGAGCTCTACCAGCAGATGCTGGAGGACGCCGTCACGGCCCTGAAGGCCGGCATCGACGAGCCGGTGGAGGAAGCGTGGTCGCCCACCATCGCGCTCGGTGCCCCGGTCACGATCCCGGAGGATTACGTCGAGGACCTCACCGTTCGCCTCGGCCTGTATCGCCGGCTCTCGACCCTGGAGAACGATGCCGAGATGGAGAGCTTCGGCGCCGAGCTCATCGACCGGTTCGGCCCGCTGCCGCCGGAGGTGGAGCAGCTCCTCAAGATCGTCACGATCAAGATCCTGTGCCGCGACACCAACGTGGAGAAGGTCGAGGCCGGACCGAAGGGGGTCGTCGTCCATTTCCGCGACAAGTCGTTCGCCAATCCGCAGGGGCTCGTCGCCTTCGTCGGCGGTCAGGCCTCCTTCGCCAAGGTGCGCCCGGACATGAGCATCGTCTTCATCCGCGAGCTCGATTCCATCCCCGAGCGCCTGAAGATCACGACCTCGATCCTGCGCGAATTGTCCAAGATCGCCCGCGCCAAGAAGAAGGCGGCCTGAACGGCATCGCGCTCCTTCCCTGGAAGCCTCCGCTTCGCTCCGGGCGGTGGGGGAAGGAGCTGCGGCAACCGGGACGATCGATCCAGACCAAAGAAAAGGCGGGCACGATGGCCCGCCGTTGAAACGAATTCTTGCTCTCGATCAGCTGCTTACGCAAGCACGCTCACATCCGGGATCAGAGATCCGGCTCGTTCAGGACATAGGGTCCGATGCGGCTCTGCAGGTCGATCGCGGATCCGCTGCCACGCCCCGTCATGCCATCGACGACGATCACGGGGATGCCTGCATGCTGCATCTGCTCGCGCAGGCGCTCCGAGAGCATGGCATAGGCCGGGTCGAGCCGGGACGAGGTCTGAAGAAGGATGGCCGCGGGGCGGGCGATGACGGCAAGAACGTCGTCGGCGGCCTCGAGGGATGCGGTAACGCTCGCATAACCCAGCTCGGCGAGCTCGGCGGCGAGGGAGTGATCGATGGCGCGGTGACCATCATCGACGACCAGCACTTGTTGCAGCGCACTCATGACTGTCAGGGTTAGCCCATCGATCGTCCCTTGGGAAGGGACCCGTGCGATAACACACGCGAACGCGGTTGGTTCGCCGGCGATATGATGAAAGCGACCTTGACGCCGAGCGGATGAGCCGGAGGTGAATATCGGTGTCAGGCGATCGTCATTCTTCGTGCGAGACACAAGAAAACTTCGCCAAGCATTTGGATTTATGAAATAATTTCTCTTTGATTGGCCGTTGATCGATGCAGGTGAGGACGCGTCGGCACGGCATTTCCGCCGAGCTTCGAAAGAGGCGGATTTCGGACGAAATTTGGCCGTGGGGCGATCAGCGGCGCGTGATCTCGGTTGCTCGGCCGGCAAATATTTTCACCGCAAAGGGCGAGACGTTCCATCGATCCGCGGCTGTTTCCGGCGGATTGCCGCGTCGCAACGGGCTCGCCTTGCAGGCATGGCCGCGGAAGGCGAATCGCCCGTCCTCATCCCGGACGATGTCCATGAGGGTGGGAAACGGGCTCGACGGATGAGGGTCCGCGAGGAGGCGGGTGAGATCCCCGTCCGCCCGCGAGGCGGCGAGAAGCGCGGTCTCGTCGAAGGCCAGCACATCGACCACCCGTCTCGGGCCGCGGCCGGCATCCGGTGCGAGCAGTCGCGCGGGCAAGCGGCTCGGCAGCCGATGCGCGAGGGTGATCGAGTGGAGGCCGTCGGGGCAGCGGCTCGCGGCGAGATTCCGCTCCAGGGCGGCCGGCACGACGAGATGGGTCGGCACCGGCCGGGCCAGCGCCTCGGCGAGGCGAACGGCATCGAACGGTCCGAGCGTCTCCAGCCCGGCCCCCGCCACCAGGGCGGCACCGAGGCCGGTGACGAGGCCCCGCAGGTCGGCCGGGGCGAGGAGGCTCAGGATACGCTCGCCCGGCGCGATCCGGGCGGTGGCGAGGTGGACGGCGATGGCGGCGATCAGGGCGTCCGCGGGGCGATAGACCGGGCAGGCGGGATCGCCGGCGGCGAAGGTGACCAGTCCGGCACTCCCCGGCGCGAAAGGACCGCCGCGCCCGTCGAGGACCATCCCGTCGAGGCTGATGACGCCGTCGGGCACGTCCGGTCCGAAGGCCGCGAGGTAGCGCAGGCCGAAATAGCGGAATGCCGCCCGGCACAGACGCTCGGCCGGCAGCACGCCCGCGACGCGGGATTGGGTGAGGACGGCCTGGATGCCGGCGGCCTGGATGCCCGCGACGAGGGTGTCCTCGTCCCAGGCCAGGGGGAGAAGGCAGGGAATGTGGCCCGCGGCCTCGATGGCGAGGTAGGAAAGCAGGGTCTCCGACCCGGCGGCGGCGATGAGGCCGACCCGGCTCGCCGGAGCGAGACGCCATTGCCTCAGGCCGTTGGCGAGGCGCGCCACGATCTCGGCCGCAGCCGCGTAGGTCCAGGTGATGGGCCTGCGCCCGGACCAGTCGGCCTTGTCGCTCGGATCGACGAAGGCGATACGGCCGGGATCGGCATGGGCGGTCGCGGCGAGCAGGGTGCAGAGGCCGGGCAGGACGGCCTCGGGCACGGCGGCGGGCGCGGGAGCCACAATGGCGACGGGCACGGCGTCGCGAAAGGATATGGTCGCTGGCTGCGCCGACACGTCCGCCTCAACTCCCCGCGCGCATCGACCGCTCGCGCGCATCGGCACCTCCGGTCATGAACAATCAGGGTTAAGCCTTGCTTAAGCGGCCGCGTCCCGCGGAGAGGATTCACGGAGGCGCCGCGGCCTCGTGGACGGGAGAGGTGTCATGTCTTCGCCGCATTCCGCACGGAATCAGGCCGCCCGGTCGTTCGAGCGGGTTCGAGGCGCTGAACGCCCCGTCCGATGCGTTCGCCAGCCCAGATCGGCCGTCGAAGGTTCAGGAGCGGGTGATTTGCGCGCGCCGAGGGCTTGACCGGACGGACCAGGGCGGCGAGGGCTCGGCCGAACGCCGTCCGCGGGTTTCGATCCGCACAATCGAGTTCAGGAAACGTCCTGCGGAGCTTGAGAGCCGCAGCACCCATTCGTCATTGCGATATCCAAGGGGTCAGAGCTGATGTTCTTTGCCAACCGTCCTGCGCGCCCGATGCGCGCCGCCGCGATCCTCGCCCTGGCCGGCATGATGGGCAATGCGGGCTTGGCGGCACCGGCCCTCGCCCAGGCTCCGAAGGGCAAGGCCCCCGCTCCGGCGGCTCCTGCCCCGGCCGCACCGGCGAGCCCGACTCCGGCCGCCCAGCAGCCGGCCGGTCCTCAGATCGTCAACGTGAAGTCCGAGCCGTCGCAGGCCGACTGGACCAAGGTCTGCGGCAAGGACCAGAACAGCGCCACCGACGTCTGCTACACCACCCGCGACTTCGTCTCCGACCAGGGCCAGCCGGTCCTCGCCGTGGCGGTCTACGACATGAAGAACGCCCAGCAGAGCGTGCGCGTGGTGCGCTACCTGCTGCCGCTGGGCCTGCTCCTCGGCCCGGGCATCCGCTTCACCGTCGACGGACAGCAGGCGACGCCGGGCAAGTTCGCCGTCTGCTTCCCCAACGGCTGCTTCGCCGAGGCCGGCAATGTCGGTGCCGATCTCGTCAACGCGCTCAAGAAGGGCACCACCCTCAACATCAGCGTCCAGAACCAGGCCCAGCGCGAGGTGACCTTCGCCGTGCCGCTGGCCGGCTTCGGCAAGGCCTTCGACGGCCCGGCCGTGGATCCGAAGGTGCTGGAAGAGCAGCAGAAGAAGCTCCAGGCCGAGCTCGAGAAGCGCAGCGAGGACATGCGCAAGAACCTCGAGAAGCAGAACGCCGCCGGCGGCGCAGCAGCTCCGGCCGCCGGAGCCGCTCCGAAGCCCTGATACCGGGCTTCTGACACGATCGAGGGCAAGGAAAAGGCCGGGCATGATGCCCGGCCTTTTTCATGACCGCGTCCGAGGACGAGACTTTCGCATCACCCGATCCGCGCCCGGATCAGTTCGCGTGCGCGCTCCGGAGACGATAGGCGCCGTCCTCGTCCAGGTCGAAGACGTCGGGAATCCCGGCATGGCGCAGGGCCTCGCCGGACGTGTCGGGAACGAGGTTCTGCTCGGAGACGTAGGCCACGTACTCGCTCTCCGCGTTCTCGGCGAGAAGGTGGTAGAACGGCTGGTCCTTGCGCGGGCGGACCTCCTCGGGGATCGCCAGCCACCATTCCTCCGTATTGTCGAAGACCGGGTCGACATCGAAAACGACGCCGCGGAACGGATAGACCCGGTGGCGCACCACGGCGCCCAGGCCGAACTTGGCGATCCGCATCTCTGCGGGCTGCAATTTGGATTCGGTCGCAAACAGATCGGTCATGGCATCAAAATAAGATGCATCGAGCAGGTTGTCATCGGCGGCGTTGCGACGCCGATGACGACGGATCGATGCCACGCGATCGGAGCGACGGTCTCCGATCGCGGGCCGCGCCTCATTTCAGGCCGTAGGTCTTGGCGAGTTCAGGGTCTTTCTCGGCCACCAGCCTGGCGAGGTCGACGATGACCTTGGCCTGCTTCCAGGTGGCGTCGTCCTGCATCTTGCCGTCGAGCATCACCGCGCCGGTCCCGTCGGGCATCGCCTCGACGATCCGCACCGCGAAGGCGACTTCCGCCGGATCGGGGGCGAAGACGCGCTTGGCGATGGCGACCTGATTCGGGTGCAGGGTCCAGGCGCCGGCGCAGCCCATCAGGAAGGCGTTGCGGAATTGGGCCTCGCAGGCCTCTCCGTCCGAGAAATCGCCGAACGGGCCATAGAAGGCCTTGAGGCCGTTGGCCATGCAGGCATCGACCATCTTCGCGATGGTGTAGTGCCAGAGGTCCTGCTGGGCGGAGGCGCGGGCGGCGCCGTCGCTCGTCGGGTCGGCGATGACGCGGTAATCCGGGTGGCCGCCGCCGACGCGGGTGGTCTTCATGCCGCGCGAGGCCGCGAGATCGGCCGGGCCGAGGCTCATGCCGTGCATGCGGGGCGAGGCGGAGGCGATGGCATCGACATTGGCGACGCCCTCGGCGGTCTCGAGGATCGCGTGGACGAGGATCGGCTTGGAGACGCCGTGCTTCGCCTCGAGCTGCGCCAGCAGCTGATCGATGTAGTGGATGTCCCACGGACCCTCGACCTTGGGCACCATCACCACGTCGAGCTTGTCGCCGACCTGGGACACGATCTCGAACAGGTCGTCGAGAATCCAGGGCGAGTTGAGCGCGTTGATGCGGGTCCACAGGCCGGTGCCGGACGCGGCAAAATCGGTGGCCTGCGCCATGGCGACGAAGCCCTTGCGGGCGGCCTCCTTCTGGTCGACGGGCACGGCGTCCTCGAGGTTGCCGAGCACCACGTCCACGGTGGCGGCGAGTTCCGGCACGCGGGCGCGGACCTTGTCGTTGTGCGGCGGCACGAAGTGGATCATCCGCTCGAGCTTCACCGGAAGCTCGCGGAACGGGGCCGGCGCGCCGGTGGCGAGGGGTTGGAAGAAGCGACGCGGTAATTTCATCGGGTCTCGGGCTCCGGCTCTCGTGGCGTGCGGGATTATCCGCTGAAGCGGGTAGTCAAGGTTACCGGTCGCGTAAAGCGCGGTTTCGCAGAAGACCACTTCCCCAACCGCGTGCGCTGGCGCATGTTGGTGGACCTCATGGGGAATGCAGGGAGGAACCCGGCAAAAGCCGTCGGGTTCTCGCAGTAGAGGCGGGCGTTTCGAGAACTACCAAGGACACGTGCCATGTCCGGATCATCCACCCGACACGGGCTCCTGTACGCCGCCGGCATGATCGCCATGCTCGGAATCACCGTGCCGGGCGAGGCCGCTCCCTCCTCGGCAGCTCATGCGAGCGCCCCCCCGAAATCCAGCCCGGTCAAGGCACCCGCGGGAAAACCCTCCGAGCGCACGCCCTTCACGGCCGGCGATGCGGCCGAGGCCCGCCCCGACGGGCTCAAGGGCCATCTCCGGATCGCGGCGGACGACACCAAGGCGTTCCAGGCCCTCATCGACGATGCGAGCGCCGCGTCCGGCCCATGGCTGGTCCTGTCCGGCGGCGGCGAGAACGGCGCCTTCGCCGCCGGCCTCCTGAACGGCTGGTCGAAGGCCGGCAACCGGCCCGATTTCGGAATCATCACCGGCGTCAGCACGGGGGCGATGATCGCGCCCTTCGCTTTCCTCGGCTCCGGCGCGGATGCGACGCTGGCGCGGGCCTATACCGAGATCTCCGCCGCCGACGTGTTCGAGTTCGGCGGCACCAACGAGGCCCTCACCGATACCTGGCCGCTCAAGCGCCGGATCGATCGGATGGTGACGGGACAGCTCCTCGCCGACATCGCCGCCGAGCATGCCAGGGGACGGCGCCTGCTGGTGGCGACCAATGCGGTGGACAGCGAGCGCCCGGTCCTGTGGGACATGGGCGCCATCGCCTCGCAGGGCGGCCCCAAAGCGCTAGACCTGTTCCGCTCGATCATCCTCGCCTCCTCGGCGGTGCCGGGCGTGTTCCCTCCCGTCATGATCGACGCGGTCGGCCCGGACGGAAAGCATTTCCAGGAGATGCATGCTGATGGCGGCACCACGGCGCCGTTCTACCTGGCGCCGGAAGCGGCGATCCTCGGCAAGGCCGATGTGAGGCTGCCGGCGAGCACGATCTATCTCGTCGTCAACAACACGGTGACGCCCGACTTCCAGATGGCCAGCCGCACGACCCTGAGCGTGCTCGGCCGCTCGATGTCCGCCGCGATCAAGGCCCAGACCCGCGCGGCGCTCGCCCTGACGAAGAGCTTCGCCGAGCGCAACGGCCTCGACCTCGACGTGGCGCAGATCGACGACCGTTTCACCCGCACCACCTCGGCGCCCTTCGACCAGGACTACATGAAGGCCCTGTTCGCCCATGGCGAGCGCCTCGGGCGCGACGGCACCGCCTTCGTCCGGGGGACGCCCGCCGCCTCGATCCCCACCGGCTCGGCGGGTGACCGCTTCGGATCGGCGGAGGCGCCCAGGAGCCTCGCCCGGCGCTGATCCTCACCGCATCAGGGCAAGCTCCTACCGCATCAGGGACGGTGCGCCGAGACGCGGCAGCACACCCTCGCGCATGACGATCCGGCGCAGCGGCCCGATCGTGGTCATGGCCAGCAGGCCGAGGCCGCGCAGGGCGTCCACGGGCAGGAGTGAGGTGAGCAGGCTGCGGTTGAGCGTGTCCACGGCGACCGTGCGCAGGCGGGCATCCAGTGAGCGAGACCGGGCGAAACCCGACAGCGCATGGCGCGAGCCCGGATCGCGACCGTCCGAGATTGCGGCCAGCACGCTGTCGCGCAAAGCCGCCGCATCGCGGAGGCCGAGATTGAGCCCCTGCGCGCCGATGGGCGGGAAGGCGTGCGCCGCCTCGCCGATGAGCGCCACCCGGGCCCCCACGGGAGAGGCGACGGAGAGGCCGCGCATGGGCACGAGCCCGCGCGGCCCGTCGATGCGGATGGCGCCGAGCATGGACTGGGCCTGGCCCTCGATGGCGCAAGCGAGATCGGCATCGGGGAGGTCGGCGAGGCGCCGTGCCGCTCCCGCGCCGGTGACCCAGACGAGACTCGAACGGTGCCCGCCGGGGAGCGGGACCAGGGTGAACGGCCCCTGTCGGGTATGGAACTCGGTGGAGACGTCCCGGTGCGGACGCTCGTGGGCCAAGAGCGTGGTGATGGCGGCCTGCGGGTAGGACCAGTCCTTCGTGGCGATGCCGGCCTGATCGCGCATGCGCGAGCGCGCGCCATCCGCGCCGACGACGAGGCGGGCGGAGACGGTGCCCTCCTCCAGGCCGATCCTGGCTTCGTCGGCATCCCGCTCGAGCCCCACCGCATCGCTCTCGAACAGGGTCAGGCCGGGGACCGACCGTGCCTGCGCGCGCAGAGATTCCACCAGGCGGGCGCTCTCCACGTTCCAGCCGAAGGCATCAAGGCCGATCTCGGTGGCGACGAACCGCGCCGGCGGCGGCCGGAACAGGCTGCCGGTGTCGTCGACGATATGGAGTTCGGCCAGGGGCGCGGCATGCGGCGCCACATCCGCCCAGGCCCCGAGCGCGCCGAGGAAGCGCACCGATCCGTCGAGGAGGGCGACCGTGCGCCCATCGGCGACGGGAGCGTGGCGGCCCACCAGGGCGGTGGCGATACCTTCGCGGGCGAGGGCCAGGGCGAGACCGAGCCCGGCGGCGCCTGCGCCGACGACGGCCACGTCGAAACGGGGAGAGGCCGAATCCATGCTTCGCTCCTCGGCAAGGTCCGCCTCGCCATACCAGTCAAAGCGGCGCCGACCGGACCGCTGACGTTTCAGATAGGTGCCGTCCGTCCCGGGTCACCTCGCTGTGGCATTGCCACGCTGCGGCTTCTAAGCAGGTTTCGCAAAAGTGGTCACCGGTTTTGCGAAACCTGCGACACTCCAAAGGCCTGAGCGAGGTGAAGCGTTGGCTTGCCAATGCGAACCCGCTTAGCATCGGCTGCGCGCCCCGACAGGGGCCGAGTGCCCGGAAGTTGCCCATCATGAGAGCGTCGTCATGAGCCTCGCCATCGCGCTGCTGGCGCTCGGATTCCTGATGCTCGTCGCCTATCGCGGCTTCAGCGTCATCCTGTTCGCCCCGGTGGCGGCGCTCCTCGCCGTTCTGCTCACCGATCCCTCCGCCGTGCTGCCGGTCTTTTCCGGCCTGTTCATGGAGAAGATGGTCGGCTTCGTGAAGCTGTACCTGCCGGTCTTCCTGCTCGGCGCGGTTTTCGGCAAGGTCATCGAACTGTCAGGTTTTTCGCGGTCGATCGTCACGGCGGTCATCGATCTCGTGGGCGCGCGCCGGGCCGTGCTCTCCATCGTGCTGGTGTGCAACCTGCTCACCTATGGCGGCGTCTCGCTTTTCGTCGTGGTGTTCGCGGTCTATCCCTTCGCGGCGGAAGCCTTCCGGCTGAGCGACATCCCCAAGCGCCTCATCCCCGGCACCATCGCGCTCGGCGCCTTCTCCTACACGATGGACGCGTTGCCCGGCACGCCGCAGATCCAGAACATCATCCCCACCACCTTCTTCGGCACCAATACCTGGGCCGCCCCCTGGCTCGGGCTGATCGGCGCCGCCTTCATCCTCGTCGTCGGCGTGACCTATCTCGACCGCCGCATCGCCGCGGCCAAGGCCAGGGGCGAAGGCTACGGCAGCGGCCACAGCAACGAGCCGGCCCCCGTCGCCGAGGAGTCCCTGGCCCATCCCCTGGTGGCGCTGCTGCCGCTCCTCGTGGTCGGGATCGCGAACCTCGCCTTCACCGCGCTCATCCCGCACCTCTACGGGGCGAAGACCGAGACCATGCTGGCGGGCCTCGACAAGCCGATCGTCACCACCCTCTCCTCCGTCACCGCGATCTGGGCGGTGGAGCTGGCTCTGCTCGCCGGCATCCTCATGGTCTTCGTCTTCGCCTGGAGGCCGGTCTCGAAGAGCTTCGCCGAGGGCAGCCGCGCGGCGGTGGCGGGCTCGCTGCTGGCGGCCATGAACACGGCCTCCGAGTACGGGTTCGGCGCCGTCATCGCGGCCCTGCCGGGATTCATCGTCATCCGCGAGGCGCTCTCCGCCATCCCCGACCCGCTGGTGAACGAGGCGGTGACCGTGACGGCTCTGGCGGGCATCACCGGCTCAGCCTCCGGGGGGCTCAGCATCGCGCTCGCCGCCATGTCCTCCACCTTCATCGCGGCGGCGCAGGCGGCCGATATCCCCATGGAGGTGCTGCACCGGGTGGCCGCCATGGCGAGCGGCGGCATGGATACGCTGCCCCATAACGGCGCCGTCATCACCCTGCTCTCGGTGACCGGCCTCACCCACCGCCAGGCCTATGCCGACATCTTCGCGATCACCGTGCTCAAGACGAGCGCGGTGTTTCTCGTGATCGGGGTCTACTACCTGACCGGGCTTGTGTGAGGCGCGGCCAGCGGCGTCCTGGTCTCAGGAATGCTGGATTTTCCCCTCTGGGAGGCGATCAATGCCGGGACATCAGACATAATAGGAGCCCTCCGATGGATCGTCGAACCTTCCTGACGCTCATCGCCGCCGGTGCCGCGATCCCCCTCGTGCGGGACGCGGCCATGGCGGCTGCTCCGGCAGCCCCTTCACCATCCCCTCCGGTGGCGCGCAACGTGGTCCTCGTGCACGGGCTGTTCGCCGACGGGTTGTGCTGGTCCGAGGTCATCGCGCGGCTGCAGGCGGCAGGTCTCACGGTCACCTCCGTGCAGAACCCGCTGACCAGTCTCGACGAGGCGGTGGCCTCGGTGCGGCGGGTGCTGGCGCAGCAGGACGGCCCGACGGTGCTCGTCGGCCATTCCTTCGCCGGCATGATCGTCAGCGAAGCCGGCATCGACCCGAGAGTGACCGCCCTCGTCTACGTGGCGGCACGGGCGCCGGCATCGTCTTCGACGGCGAGTACGGGCGCCTCGGCGAGGCGGCCTTCCTGCGCGACTTCGCCGGCGACCTCCCCGAGGCGAAGGCGAAGGTGCTCTACGCCGTGCAGCAGCCCTTCGCGAAAGCACTGCTCGCCGGCAGGACAACCCAGGCGGCCTGGGGGTCGAAGCCGAGCTTCTACGCCGTCTCCACCGAAGACCGGACGATCGATCCCGATCTCGAACGCTTCATGGCGAAGCGAATGGGCGCTACGACGATCGAGGTGAAGGCGAGCCACCTGTCGCTGATCTCCCAGCCCGACATCATCGCGCGACTCATCCTGGACGCCGCCGGACGGCCCTGAGCGGCGGTTGAGGGCAGGACAGGGGCGGGCTCGCACGCGCCGTTTGCCGGACGCCGAGACCTGCCCTATCGTTCCACCCGGCGACGCGGAATGATCGCCGGGACAGGAGAGGTCGCCATGGCATTCTTCATCGGGATCGCAGGACCCTGGCTCGTTCTCGCGATCCTCGATCTTCTGGCGATCCGGCGCGATCGGGACCTGTCCCGCATCCCGTGAGACATTACCCCCAGGTGTCGTCCTCATCCTCGACGATCCGCAGGGTGAGCTGCGTGAACGGCCTGATCTCCCAGGTCGGGCCGGCATTGAACATCATCACCACACGGCGGCGGGCCAGCACCTGGAAGGCGGGGAGGTGGGGTTCCGGCTGGAACACGAGCCCCGCCGTGACGGACGGGTCGTAATCGGCGGGCCTGATCCAGACGATCTCTTCCATGAGCCGCTTTTCGTCATTCTCCAGGCGAATGCCCGAAGGACGGCACTGCCACGCTTCCTAAGCACAAATCGGGCGCGGATGTGCGACAGCCCGTGCGCACGATTCATTCCGAGGACGAATCACGTCTTCGATTGTAACCCGACGAGGCGGTCTGATCGGGACAAAGTGTACCCGGCCGCCCGTGATCGCCTGCGGGCGTGCATGAGAGTGGCGTGCACGAGAGACATGCCGGCATCCCATGTACAGGATCGCCGGAGCCGGGCTTGCTCCTCGCCGGAGGCGGCTTATGTCGCGTCCATCGAACAGGCGAGGAGTGACGACGATGCCCAAGGCGATCCGGGTCTACGAATACGGCGAGCCCGAGGTGATGCGCTACGAGGAGGTGGCGCTCGGCGAGCCCGGGCCCGACCAGATCCGCGTCCGCCAGACGGCGATCGGCGTCAACTTCATCGACATCTACTTCCGCTCGGGCGCCTACAAGGCGCCGCAGCTGCCCTTCACCCCCGGTAACGAGGGCGCCGGGGAAGTCACCGCCATCGGCGAGGGCGTCACCGGCTTCCGGGTCGGCGAGCGCGTGGCCTACGGCTCGGCCGCCGGCACCTATGCCGAGGAGGTGGTCATCAACGCGAGCGCCGCCGTGCATCTCGCCGACGGGGTGGAGGATGCCACCGCGGCGGCCATGATGCTGAAGGGCCTCACCGCCGAGTACCTGCTGCACCGGACCTGTGCGGTGAAGCCGGGCGACACGATCCTGTTCCATGCCGCCGCCGGCGGCGTCGGTCTCATCGCCTGCCAATGGGCCAAGCAGATCGGCGCCACCGTCATCGGCACGGTGGGATCGGCCGAGAAGGCCGAGCTCGCCAAGGCCAATGGCTGCGACCACGTCATCCTCTACCGCGACGAGGATTTCGCCGCGCGGGTGAAGGAGATCACCGGCGGCCGGGGCGTGCGCGTCGTCTATGACGGCGTCGGAAAGGACACCTTCCCCGCCTCCCTCGACTGCATCAGCCCCCTCGGCATGTTCGTGAGCTTCGGCTCCGCCTCCGGCCCCGTGGAGAACTTCAACATCGCGCTGCTCGGCCAGAAAGGCTCGCTCTTCGCCACGAGGCCCTCGCTCTTCGCCCATGCCGGGACGCGGTCGACCCTCGATTCCATGGCCGAGAACCTGTTCGGGGTGGTGGCGAGCGGCGCGGTGAAGATCCCCGTCCATGCCAAGGCCAGGCTCGCCGATGCGGTACAGGTGCATAAGGACCTCGCCGGACGCCAGACCACCGGTGCCACCGTCATGATCCCGTGATCCCGGGATACGGTGATCCCAGGCTACGGTGATCCTTGGATCACATGACGACAGGAAGACGAGGACGATGATCCCAGGTGAGCGCGACCTTCTCCTCGTGGTCGACGTCCAGAACGACTTCCTGCCCGGCGGTGCGCTCGCGGTGCCGGACGGCCATGCGGTGATCGACCCGATCAACCGCCTCGCCGCCCGGTTCCCGCACGTGGTCCTGACCCAGGACTGGCATCCGGCCGGCCACATCTCCTTCGCCTCCAGCCATGAGGGAAAGGCGCCCTTCGAGAGCGTGGAGCTCGATTACGGCCGCCAGGTCCTCTGGCCGGACCATTGCGTCCAGGGCTCGCACGGTGCGCGGCTCTCGGCCGGGCTTCACGCCGACTGGGCCGAGTTGGTGATGCGCAAGGGCTATCATGCCCATACCGACAGCTATTCGGCCTTCCTGGAAGCCGACCGGAATACGCGAACGGGGCTCGACGGCTACCTGCGCGAGCGCGGCTTCGCGCATCTCCATCTCGTGGGCCTCGCCACCGATTACTGCGTGCTGTGGACGGCCCTCGACGCTCGCGAGGCGGGCTTCGCCGTGACCGTCATCGAGGATGCCGTGCGGGGCATCGATCTCGACGGGTCGGTGGAGCGGGCCTGGGCGACCATGCGGGAGAACGGGATCGGGCGGACGGTCAGCGGCGAGATCGGCTGACCCGCTCAGGCCCGGCTAACGGGAACCAGCCCGCATCTCACACCGCACTGCCGTAGAGATCGTACGCATCGGCGCGCTCGATCTTCACGGTGACGATGTCGCCGACCCGGAGCGGCCGGCGCGAGGTGACGTGGACGTTGCCGTCGATCTCGGGCGCGTCGTATTTCGAGCGGCCCTTGGCGACGGTGCCGTTGGCCTCGTCGATGATGACGGGCAGTCGCTTGCCCACGCGCGCCTTCTGCAGGCGGATCGAGACGCCCTGCTGCGCCTCCATGAAGCGGCGCTTGCGCTCGGCCTTGACCTCCGGCGGGACGAGGTCGCCGAGGCCGTTGGCCACCGCACCGCCCACGGGCTCGTATTCGAAACAGCCGACGCGCTCGAGCTTGGCTTGCCCGATCCAGGTCAGCAGCTCTTCGAACTCAGCCTCGGTCTCGCCGGGGAAGCCGACGATGAAGGTCGAGCGGATGGCGAGATCCGGGCAGATCTCGCGCCAGCGCCGGATGCGCTCCAGCTGCTTCTCCTGATTGCCCGGCCGGCGCATGCGCTTGAGCACGGACGGGCTGGCGTGCTGCAGCGGCATGTCGAGATAGGGCAGGATCTTGCCCTCGGCCATCAGCGGGATGACCTCGTCCACGTGCGGGTAGGGGTAGACGTAGTGCATCCGCACCCAGGCGCCGAGCTCGCCGAGTTCGGCGGAGAGGTCGTAGAACTTCGCCCGCACCTCGCGATCGCGCCAGGGGCTCGTGGCGTAGCGGATGTCGACGCCGTAGGCGCTGGTATCCTGCGAGACGACGAGCAGTTCCTTGACGCCTGCCTTGACCAGCTTCTCGGCCTCGCGCAACACGTCGCCGGCCGGCCGGCTGACGAGGTCGCCGCGCAACGACGGGATGATGCAGAAGGTGCAGCGGTTGTTGCAGCCCTCGGAAATCTTCAGATAGGCGTAGTGGCGCGGGGTGAGCTTCACCCCCTGCGGCGGCACCAGATCGAGGAACGGGTCGTGGGCCGGCGGCACCGCCTCGTGGACCGCCGCCACCACCGATTCGTAGGCCTGCGGTCCGGTGACGGCGAGGAGGTTCGGGTATTTCTCGCGGATCTCGTCGGGCTGGGCGCCCATGCAGCCGGTGACGATGACCCGGCCGTTCTCGGCCATGGCCTCGCCGATGGCGGAGAGCGACTCGGCCTTGGCCGAATCGAGGAAGCCGCAGGTGTTGACGATGACCACATCCGCCCCGTCGTGCCGGCGGGCGAGCTCGTAGCCCTCCGCGCGCAGATGCGTGAGGATGCGCTCGGAATCCACCAGCGCCTTGGGGCAGCCCAGCGAGACGAACGAGATCTTGGGCGCGATCTTGGGCGCGGCTTTCGCCGGGGGCAGTACGGAGACGGGTAAGGTCATGGTCGCTCGTCGGTCGCGGTCGAGGACAGGCTCGACCGGCCGTGAATCGCTGGGCGAGGGTGCCGGGTTGCGGTGTCCCTATACGCCGATCCGCCTGCGGTTGCGAGGGCAGGGGTTCGACGGCCCATTCCGGCAGCCGTCCCGGCCCATGCGCGGCACATGGCTTCCGTCGGGCCGCGCCCCGTGCCACCTGTGGCGTCGTCGTCAGGAAACCATGCCGCAGGAGGGGCCCGTGTCCCCGCCGGCGCGAAGCCCTTAAGTCCGACCGCATCATGTGGACCCGCGAGATCCCCTTCATCGATCCGGTCGCGGCGGCCGAGGCGCTCTCGTCCCTGCCGGGGCTGGCCTTCCTCGACAGCGCCATGCGCCACGAGACCCTGGGGCGCGTCTCGATCGTAGCCGCCGATCCGTTCGGGCGGTTCCGGTACATGCAAGGCCGCGCGACGCTCGACGGACGCCCCCTCGAAGGGTCCGGGCTGGAGGCCCTGCGGGCCTGCCTCGCGCCCTACAGGGTGACGGAGGAGGACGGGATCGGCTTTCCCGGCGGGGCCATCGGCTACTTCGCCTACGATCTCGGCGCCCGTCTGGAGCGGGTGACGCCGCCGTCCCGCCGGGCGGGCCTCACCGACGACATCGCCTTCAACCTCTACGACACGGTCCTGAGGATCGACCATGACAGCCGGACCTGCCGCCTGATCGCCACAGGCTTTCCGGAGACGGACAAATCCGCCCGGGCGGAGAGGGCGCGGACGCGGCTCGCCCAGTTCGCGGACCTCTTCGAGTCCGGGGAACGATCCCCGCAGCGCAAGGGCAATGCCGCGTTGTCCTGGCGCTCCAACTTCACCAGGGCCTCCTACGAGGCGGCGGTGGAGACGGTCCGCGACTACATCCGGGCCGGAGACATCTACCAGGCCAATATCGCCCAGCGCTTCGAGGCGGCTTTGCCGCCGGATTTCGACGCCTTCTCGCTCTACCACCACCTGCGCGAGACCAATCCCGCCACCTTCGGCGCCTATCTCGCCTTCGACGGTCTCACCATCGCGTCGAGCAGCCCGGAGCGCTTCATGAAGCTGCAGGGCAGGGCGGTGGAGACGCGGCCGATCAAGGGCACCGTGCGCCGGGTCGAGGATCCCGACGAGGACCGGGCGCTCGGCGAAGCGCTCCAGGCCAACGTCAAGGAGCGGGCCGAGAACATCATGATCGTCGACCTCCTGCGCAACGACCTCTCGCGCATCTGCGAGCCGCACAGCGTCAAGGTGCCGGTCCTGTGCGGGCTCGAATCCTACGCCTCGGTCCACCACCTCGTCTCCGTGGTGACCGGAACTCTGCGCCAGGGCCATGACGCCATCGACCTGATCGCCGCCACCTTCCCGGGCGGTTCGATCACCGGCGCGCCCAAGCTGCGCGCCATGGACATCATCACCGAGATCGAGGGCGACGCGCGCGAGCTCTATTGCGGCGCCATCGGCGCCATCGGCTTCGACGGGTCGCTGGACACCTCCATCGCCATCCGCACCGTGTTCATGGACGGGACCCGCGCCGTGCTCCAGGCCGGGGGAGGGGTGACGCTCCTCTCCGATCCGGCCGCCGAATACGAGGAGACCCTGACCAAGGCGGCGCGGGTCTTCGCCGCCTTCGAGCCGGACCGGGACGCGGCGACGAGCGAGGCGCCATGATCCTCGTCGTCGACAATTACGATTCCTTCGTCTTCAACGTGGTGCGCTACGTGGAAGAACTCGGCCAGGAGGTCAGAATCCTGCGCAACGACGCCGTCGACGTCGCCGGCATCCGTGCGCTGGCGCCCGATGCGCTGATCCTCTCGCCCGGCCCCTGCACCCCCAACGAGGCGGGCGTGACCCTGCCGGCGATCGAGGCCCTGTCGGGCGAGATCCCGATCCTCGGCGTCTGCCTCGGCCACCAGGCCATCGGCGCGGCCTTCGGCGGCAGGGTCGAACGGGCGGCGCGCCCGCTCCACGGCCAGGCCACCGCGATCCGCCACGACGGTACGGGCCTGTTCGAGGGCCTGCCCGACCCGATGCAGGTGGGGCGCTACCATTCCCTCATCGTCACGCCGCGTCCCGGCATGGAGGAGCATCTCGCCATCGACGCGCTCTCGGGGGAGGGCGAGGTGATGGCCCTGTCGCACCGGCACCATCCGACCATGGGCGTGCAGTTCCACCCGGAATCGGTGCTCACCGAGAACGGCCACGCGGTGTTCGGCAATTTCCTCGACCTGGCACGCCGGTGGCGGGAGAGGCGCGATGCTGTGGTTTGACGGCGCCCTGCACGAGGGCACGCGGCACGGTTTCGACCTCGCCGATCGCGGCCTCACCCTCGGTGACGGCATCTTCGACACGGCTCTCTGCCTCGGCGGTCGCATCGCCTTCAGCGAGGACCATCTCGCCCGGCTCGTCGCCTCGGCCGAAGCTCTGGGCTTTGCCATCGACCGGCAGACCATGGAGGCCGGGCTGGAAAAAATCGCCACCGCCATCGGTGACGGCGTGATCCGCACCACGGTCACCCGCGGCTCCGGTCCGCGCGGCCTCGCGCCGCCGGAACCGGCGAGCCCGGTCTGGTGGATCAATGCCACGCCACGCCGGGCGGGATCGGGATTCGCGCCGGTCTCGCTCCATCCGACGGCGATCCGCCGCAACGAGACCTCGCCTGGTGCGAGGATCAAGACGCTCGGCTATCTCGACGCGGTGCTCGCCGCGCGTGAGGCGAGGGCGCAGGGCTTCGACGAGGCCCTGTTCCTGAACATGCGAGGGCGCATCGCCTGCGCCGGGACCGGCAACCTCTTCGCGATCATCGAGGGCCGCCTCGTGACCCCGCCCCTCTCGGACGGCGTGCTGTCCGGCATCGTCCGGGCGCGCATCCTCGGCCTGGCGGACGCCCTCGGCATCGGGGCCGAGGAACGCTCCCTCGATCTCGACGAAGTTCTGGGCGCCGAGGCGGTCTTCATGACCAATTCCCTGCGCGGCCTCTCGCCGGTGACCGCCATCGGCACCACGACGTTCGCCGGCCCGCACGCGATCGTCGCCGCGTTGAGCCGAGCGCTGCGCGCGCTCATCGCCGCGGAATGCGGCGTCCCGCCGGACCTGCCGTGAGGCCGGACATCATCACGCCGGAGCCGCCTGCGCAAAGCCGCCTGCTCTCGCGGCTCGGCCTCGTCGCCCTCTACGGCGTCGTCGGGATCGTCCATCTCGTCGCCACCGACCAATTCCTGCCGATCATGCCGGATTGGGTGCCGTGGCCGCGTCAGGTCGTCATCCTGACGGGGTTCTACGAACTCGCCTGCGTGGCGGGATTGCTGTTCGCGCGTAGCCGCAGAGCAGCAGGCTACGCGCTGGCGGCCTACGCGATCTGCGTGTTTCCGGCCAACATCAAGCACGCAGTCGAGGGCATCTCCGTACCCGGCCTGCCCGAGAGCTGGTGGTATCACGGGCCTCGTCTCGCATTGCAGCCGGTCCTCGTCTGGTGGGCGCTCCATGCGACGCATGTCGTCGATTGGCCGTTTCGGAAGACGCGAAGGGGAGGGCGCGGCGGCATCTGACAGTCGGGGCGTCGGGTGGGTGAGCGAGATCAGCCCTCAGAGCGCTTCACCCGCTGCCAGGCCGCCTCCATCGCGGGGAGGTCGGCCTCGGCGAGGCTTCCTCCATCCTCCCCGATCAAGGCCGCCATGGCGTGGAAGCGGCTTTCGAACTTGATATTCCCTTTTTTCAAAGAATATTCCGGATCTATTCCGGCATGGCGGGCGAGATTGACCACGGCGAAGAGCAGGTCTCCGATCTCCTCGGCGAGGTGGTCGTTGTCGTCGTGCCGGAGCGCGTCGGCCACTTCGTCGACCTCTTCGCGTATCTTGGCGATCACCGATTCCGCATCCGGCCAGTCGAAGCCGTGCCGCGCCGCGTTGCGGCTGATCTTCTCGGCCCGGGTGAGGGCGGGCAGGGTCTTGGCGACGGAGCCCAACAGGTCGGTCCCTCCCCCATCGGATCGCTCGGCGGCTTTCGACGCGGTCCAGCTGGCATCGAGCTCCGCGAGGCTCAGGCGGTCGGGCCCGTCGGGAAGCAGTGACCCATCCGCCGTGAAGACATGCGGATGCCGGCGGATCAGCTTCGCGCAGATCGCCCGGACCACGTCGTCGAAGGCGAAGCTGCCGGCTTCCCGGGCGACCTGTGCCTGGAACACCACCTGGAGCAGGAGATCGCCGAGCTCTCCCTTGAGCTCGGCGAGGTCGCCGCGCTCGATGGCGTCGACCACCTCGTAGGCTTCCTCCAGCGTGTAGGGCGCGAGGCTTTCCAGGGTCTGGGCCTGGTCCCAGGCGCAGCCTCGCTCGGGGTCGCGCAGGGCCGCCATCAGGCGGAGGAGGGTGTCGATGGGCGGTTCGGATGTCACGTGTTCACCAGTCTCGGGCGCACCAGTCTCGGGCGCAGGGATTCGATACGGAGGGCCTCGATACGAAGGGGTAGGGCAAGCCGTCCTCCGACCTCAAGGTCCCGGTGAACGAGCATGGCCTGTGCCGAACCTGTTGAGGAGCTGAGGAGAAATTCTATTAATTCCCAAAAATCGATCGAAATCCCGTGTCGTCCGCTAAAGCGAACGTGCCGGAACCCAGTAGGAAAGATATCAGTAACGTCTTTTTAGAGAGTCAGTTCAGCAAGTTATATGGGAGGGCGAATTCCCTTTTCATGATCGGGGTTTAGGCTGTGTTCGCGCATCGAACTCTGCGTGCCGGCGTATGAAACTCTGCGTGAGTCCGTAGCCGATTCTGCGCAGGATCCCGTCCCGACCGTATGGAATTCTGCGTCGATCCGTATGGAATTCTGCGGGAGAACGCTGCATGCCGGTGAAGTATGGGGACAGGTCGGAACGAGGCCCCGTATCGAACTCTGCGCGAGCCCGGTGGCCATGCCCGGACGAGCCATTGCGGCACCCGTCGATCGAGGGGCACGGCTTTGCGTGGATTCTCGGGATAAGCTCCGGGCCGGACGACTCCTGGCGCTCGAATCATGCGATGGCGGAGATCGGACTGTGAAGATTGCCGGTATCGATGACGTCCATGGGGATCGAGGAGAAGCTCGCCCAGATCCGTGACCCGGACCTCCTCGAGGAGGTCGAGGCCGGCCGCGGCAGCTTCCTGTTCGCAAGCATCGTCGAGCACATTCTTCATCGACAGCGCGCCCGCGATGCCGAGATCGCTGACCTGCGCCAGGCCGCCGACAAACGCGGCGCCATGCCCCGCGATCGGCGCCGGCGCGACATGGTCCGTGAGGTCATCGAGAACGAACCGACCCTGCCGGAGAACCTTCAGCACATCCACAGCGTCCTGGCCCTTTGCGGCCTACCCTATCGCGATCCCGGCGATGCCCGCGAGTTCTTCCGGGAATACGGCCGCAATTCTCTCAGCCTGCTCGCCGGCCGCCTGAAGAACCCGGTCAATGGCGAGATGGAATTCCAGGGCCTGCCCTACGGGCCCAAGGCCCGCCTCGTCCTGCTGCATCTCTGCACCGAGGCGGTGCGCCAGCGCAGCCCCACCATCACGGTGGCCGACAGCCTGTCCGGTTTCATGAAGGAGATGGGATTCGCCGTCACCGGCGGCGAGCGCGGTACGATCCGGCAGTTCAAGGAACAGCTCAACCGGCTCGCCGCCTGTACCCTGCAGATCGGCCTCTGGGACGGCAGCGACAAGGCCAGCACCCTCAATGTGCCGCCGTTCCGCCAGCTCGACCTCTGGCTCGCGCACGGGGCCGGCGAGGGCCAGGTCTGGTCGAAGACCGTCCAGTTCCACCAGGATTTCTACGACAATCTGATCCAGCACGCCCTGCCGGTGGACATCCGGGCCGCCCGCGCCTTCGCCGGCTCGGCCCGCAAGCTCGATCTCCTGTTCTGGCTCGGTTACCGCCTGCGCGTTCTGCAACGGCCGTTGCGCCTCACCTGGGCCAACCTGCACAGCCAGTTCGGCGCCGACAATGCCAGCATCCGCAGCTTCCGGCAGGCCTTCAAGGCCGATCTCGCCCATATGCAGGAGGTCTTCCCGAAACTGCCCGTCTCCCTCGACGAGGCCGGGATGACGTTGCAGCCCGCCCATCCGAGCGCCCTGCTGGTCCCACCCAGACTCGGCGGATCCAAGCCCGGCGCAGCGAAGCGGGCGCTGGCGAGCTGACTTCTGTTCCTATCGGTCGAATGGAATATTCCATTCTTTGGGTCGATCGGCTAGATATTCCGGAATGTGGAATATTCTAGGGATCGTCTCATGTTCCTGACGGAAGCCGAAGCCGAGCGGCGTCTCGCCGATCTCCATCGCGAACGGGCCCGGCTCGAACGGGCCATCGCGGATCTGGCGCTCTTCCTCGATATCGGTCGCCGGCATGTCGGCGGCGGATCGTCCGAGAGGCGTGACCCCTTGCGCGATCCTTTGCCCGAGCCGCGCGGATCGACGATCGAGGCTCGGTACGGCGATCCTGGATCGACAATGCCGCTGGAGGAATCCGGCACCGACCGATCGCTGGCGCGGCGCGAGGGCCGTCTCCTCATGGAAGCGGCGGCCGATATCCTCGGCGAGGCCGACCGCCCCCTCCACGCCGCCGAGATCCTGGACGGTCTGGCGCGGCGCGGTCTTTCCGTCCCGGGCATCGATCCGGTGGCCGCCCTCAACACCCGGCTGTGGAAGCGGTCGGGACCCGATGGCCCGTTCCAGCGCCTCGGCGACGCCGTCTACGCCCTGTCGTCCGGGCACGATTCCGACGAGTAGTGCCCGAAGAGGGGTGAGAGCGTCAGCCTCGCCCGGTGATCGCGGCGATGATCGTCTCGCGCTCCGCGCGGGAGGCGGCCAGTCTCAGGCGGGCGGCCGCCACCACCTCCGGCGGGGCGGTGTCCGGATGTCCCGCCGAGAAGGGCGGCGCCGGCGCGTATTCGAGGGCGAGCTGGATCGTCTCCGCCTCCATCCGGCCCGCCAGTTCCGCCACCGCCGCGAGGGCGAAATCAAGCCCCGCCGTGACGCCTCCGCCGGTGATGATCCGGCCGTCGCGCACGATGCGGGCATCGACGGGAATCGCCCCGAAGGCCGAGAGCAGGTCGAGGGCGCCCCAATGGGTCGTCGCTCGCTTGGCCTTCAGCAGGCCGGCCGCGCCGAGGACCAGCGCGCCGGTACAGACCGAGGTGACGAGGATCGGCCGCTCCGCCTGTGCCCGGATGAAATCGAGCACGACCGCGTTCGTCATCAAGGCGTTCACGCCGATCCCGCCCGGAACGCAGAGGAGGTCGAGGCCGGGGCAGCTCGCCAGATCCGTCGTCGGCGTCAGCGGCAACCCGGTGGAGCTGGTGACGGTCGCGCGGTCGAGCCCGACGAGGTGGACGCGGGCGCCCGGCAGCGAGGCGAAGACCTCGTAGGGCGCGGTGAGGTCGAGCTGCTGCACCCCCTCGAAGACGAGGAGGCCGATCTCGAAGCGGGTCTCGGTCTGCGGCATGGCATTCGTCTCCACGAGAGGTGCGACATCGATCGGGATTTTGGATCGGGGTTCGGGTCGCGACTGGACAGCGCCGAGGATAAGGGCACAGGCTCGCGGCCGACATGCCGCAAAACCCTCGCATCCTGCCAAAATCCCGGCTGCCGGATTCGACGCTTCCGGAATCGCCCCTCGACGTGGCGATCCTGGCCTATCCGGGCGTCCAGCTCCTCGATGTCGCCGGTCCGCTCCAGGTCTTCGCCACTGCCAACGATCTCTCCACCGATGCCGACCTGCCGCCTCCCTATCGCGTGCGGGTGGTCGCCGAGCGGGCTGGTCCCGTCGCCACCTCCTCGGGCCTGGTCCTGGCGGCCGAGGCTGCGATCGCGGACCCCGCGCCCATCGACACGCTGATCGTCGCCGGCGGGCGCGGGGTCCATGCCCAGCTCGACGATCCGGCTCTTCTGTCCTGGCTCGAAGGCCGGGCCGCCCGTTGCCGCCGCACCGCCTCGGTCTGCACCGGGGCCTTCCTCCTCGGAGCCGCGGGGCTCCTCGACGGGCGCCGCGTCGCCACCCACTGGACCCGCTGCGACGAGCTGCGTGCGCGCTACCCGAAGGCCCTGGTCGAGGCCGACCCGATCTTCATCAACGACGGCCCGCTCTGGACATCGGCCGGGGTCACCGCCGGCATCGATCTCGCCCTCGCCCTGGTGGAGGCCGACCTCGGCCGGGCGCTGTCCCTGGCGGTGGCCCGCCACCTCGTCGTGTTCCTGAAGCGCCCCGGCGGTCAGGCCCAGTTCAGCGCCGCCCTGGCGCTGCAGGGCGGCGACGACCGCTTCGGCCGCCTCCATGCCTGGGTGGCCGAGAACCTCCGCGCCGATCTCACCGTGCCCGCCCTCGCGGAACGGACCGGCATGAGTCCCCGCAGCTTCGCCCGGCATTACCGCGCCGAGACGGGCCGCGGGCCGGCCGCGGCGATCGAGACGATCCGTTTCGAGGCCGCCCGCCGGCTCCTCGAAGAGACCGACCTGCCGGGCAAGCGCATCGCCGAGCGCTGCGGCTTCGGCGCGGAGGAGACCCTGCGCCGGGTCTTCCTGCGCCGGATCGCGACGACGCCCGGCGAGTATCGCCGTCGTTTCGCTGCTTTTGCGTGATCCTGGCAGCGCCTTCCGGTACGGGCGAATTTGACTTTCCCGCCCGCATCATCGACACCGCCGCCGGTCGCGGCATCGACCGATCGTCAGGGGCTGCATGCCGGCCCGGAGCCGCCTCATGTCCGCCCCAACGCGTCCTGTCCCAACTCGGCCCGTGCCATGAGAACCGCCGATGCCGGACATGCCGTGCCGCGGGGCGATCCCGCGAGCCTCCTCGACGGGCTGATCGCGGCGGCAGGCGCGAGCCATGCCCGCGCCTGCGCCCTGCTCCTCGCCCTCTGCCTCGTCTGCTTCCTGCCGGGCTTCGTCTCGCTCCAGCCGATGGACCGCGACGAGCCGCGCTTCGCCCAGGCCTCGAAACAGATGATCGAGACCGGCGACCTGGTCGACATCCGCTTCCAGGGCGAGGCCCGGCACAAGAAGCCCGTGGGGATATACTGGGCGCAGAGCGCGGTGGTGAAGGGGGCCGAGGCCCTCGGATTCGACCAAGCCCGCAGCACGATCGCCGTCTACCGGGTGCCCTCGCTCGTCGGTGCGGTGCTCGCCAGCCTGTTCACCTATTGGGCGGCTCTCGCCTTCCTCCCGCGCCGGGGCGCGCTCCTTGCCGCCGCCCTGTTCTCCGCCTGCATCATGATCTCGGCGGAAGCGCGCCTCGCCAAGACCGACGCTCTCCTCACCGCCTGCTCCGTCGCCGCGATGGGGGCGCTGGCGCGGGTCTGGCTCGGACGGATATCGCCCGGCAGGGCGCGGGGCCGGCCCGATCTCACGACTCTTTTGGTGTTCTGGCTGGCCATGGCGATCGGCATCCTGGTGAAGGGTCCGATGGTGCCGCTCTTCGTGGGCCTCGCCGCCGTCGCCCTGTCGGTCAAGCAGCGGTCCGGCCTCTGGCTCATGGACCTGCGTCCCGGCTTTGGCCTCGTCCTGACCTTGGTCATCGTCGCCCCCTGGTTCGTCGCCATCGCCTGGAAGAGCGGCGGCGCCTTCTTCGGCGAGGCGGTGGGCCACGACATGCTGGGCAAGGTGGGGGGAGCGGCCGAGAAGCACGGCGCGCCGCCCGGCACCTATCTGGTGGTGTTCTTCGCTACCTTCTGGCCCGGCGCTGCCTTCGCGGCACTCGCTGCCCCCTTCGCCTTCGCCAATCGGCGCGACGACGCCACCGCCTTCCTCATCGCCTGGATCGTGCCCGCCTGGCTGCTGCTCGAGGCAGTGCCGACGAAGCTGCCGCATTACGTCCTGCCGCTGATGCCGGCGGTGGCGATCCTCACCCTCCTCGCCCTGGCGCGCGGCGCCCTCGATCCCGACAGGTGGGGCGCGAAGGCCATGGCGGCCCTGATGGTGGTGATCCCGGTCGGGCTCACCATCGGCCTCGTCACCATCGCCTGGACCTTCGACCACGTGGTTCCCCTGGCCGGATTGCCGCTGTTGCTGGCCTCGTGCGCCGCCGCGATCCTCGCCTGGATCCTGTTCGCGCGGCGCCTGCCCGAGCGGGCTCTCGCCTGCGCCATCCTCGCCTCCGCCCTGCTCTCGCCAGCGGTGTTCGGCCTGACCCAGCCGGTCCTGGCGGCCCTGAAGGTCTCGCCGCGCCTCGCCGCCATCCGTGACGGACTGCCCTGTACCGATCCGAAGGTGGCGAGCCTCGGCTACCGGGAGCCGAGCCTCGTCTTCCTCATCGGGACCGATCTCGCCATGCTGAACACCGGCGCCGAGGCGAAGGAGTTCCTGGCCCGGGGTGGCTGCCGCCTCGTCTTCGTCACCGATCCGTTCCTCGCCGGGTTCCTGGCCGAGGTCCCGTCGGCCGGTGGCGATCGTGCCGCTCCGGTCGGCCGGGTCTCCGGCTTCAACATCAACAGCGGCCGGCGGATCGACCTCTCGGCCTATGCGGTGACCCCGTGACCCAGACCGATCCAGCCCTGTCCCCGCGCCTGTCCATCGTCGTCCCGGTGAAGAACGAGGCCGGCAATGTCGAGAGCCTCGTCACCGAGATCGAGCGCGCCTGTTCGGGCCTGAGCCCGTTCGAGGTGATCTACGTGGATGACGGTTCCACCGATGCCACCGGCGCGGTCCTCGCCGATCTGCGCCGCACGCGCCCCTGGCTGCGGGTGGTCCGCCATGCCCGCAGCGGCGGTCAGTCGGCCGCGATCCGCTCGGGCGTCGCCGTGGCGCGGGGCGCCATCGTCGCCACCCTCGACGGCGACGGCCAGAACGATCCCGCCTTCATCCCCGCTCTGGTGGCGGCCCTGGAGGAGGGCGGCCGGGGCACCGGCCTCGCCCAGGGCCAGCGCGTCGGCCGCAAGGACGGGCGCCTGAAGACGATGCAGTCGCGCATCGCCAACGGCGTGCGCGGTCGCATCCTCAAGGATTCCACCCGCGATACCGGCTGCGGCATGAAGGTGTTCCGCCGCGAGGTCTACCGGGCGCTGCCCTATTTCGATGCGCTCCACCGCTTCATGCCGGCGCTCGTCGCCCGCGAGGGCTACCGCGTGGTCCATGCCGACGTGGTCGACCGGCCGCGCTTCACCGGGCGCTCCAATTACGGCCTGTTCGACCGGCTCTGGGTCGGTCTCCTCGACCTCGCCGGCGTGTGGTGGCTGATCCGCCGCAAGCGGCCTTCGCCCGAGGCGGTGGAGATCGCGCCGGTCACCACGGGCGGGGAGGCCTGACCCATGCTGATGCATCTCTCGGAGGATCTCCGCGGCTACGCCTACGACATCTTCGTCACCAAGTTCGATGCCTGGCTCGTCTTCGGCATCCTGGCGCAGGTGGTGTTCGGCGCCCGCTTCGTCTTCCAATGGCTCGCCAGCGAGAAAGCCGGCCGCAGCGTCATGCCGCTGTCGTTCTGGTTCCTCTCCATCGCCGGAGGGCTGATGACCCTGGTCTACGGGCTGGTGCGGCGCGAGCCGGTCATCATCTTCGGCCAGCTCCTCTCTACCGGCATCTATCTCCGCAACGTCGCGCTGATCCTCAAGGAGAGGCGCCGCAAGCCCGGAGCGGACGCGGCGTCGTGATCCCGTGTCCGTGACCCCGCTGCCGGATTTCTACGACGACATCGAGGCCAGCCTCGCCCATCTCTGGCGGCTCCTCGAGGAAGGGCCGCGCCTCCGCCGCAACGCCTTCCACATGCCGGCCCTCGCGACCGTGGACGAGACGGGCGCGCCGCAGCTGCGCACCATCGTCCTGCGCGAGGCGGAGGCCGTGGCGGGAACCCTGCGCTTTCATTGCGACCGACGCTCGCGCAAGGCCGCCGAGATCGCCGCCACCGGCCGGGCGGCCCTGCACGGCTACGATTCGGCGAGCAAGGTCCAGATCCGGATCTCCGGCACGGCGATGCTGCATACCGACGACGCCCTGGCGGACGAGGCCTGGGCCGGATCGCTGGTCATGAGCCGGGTCTGCTACGGCGTGGCCCCTGGGCCGGGGGTCGAGCTCGCCTCGGGCGACGCCTATTCCCTGCCTGAGACCGACGCGGCCATCGCCCTGGGCCGGCCGAATTTCTGCGCCGTGGTGGTGACGGCGACCCGGCTCGAATTCCTGTTCCTCGACCGGCGCGGGCATCGCCGCGCCGCGTGGACTCGCGAAGGGGCAGGGTGGACGGGGACGTGGCTGGCGCCGTGAATGCATGCATTAGTAATCAGCGCAACCTGAAGAGGAGTCCCACTTGTGTTGTCGATTCGTTCACGCTCTAAAGCAGCCTTACCGTGGAGAACGGAGCCATGGCTGAAACAAAAATCGAGTGGACCGACGCGACTTGGAACCCAGTGGTGGGGTGCACCATCGTCAGCTCAGGCTGCACAAATTGCTATGCAATGCGAATGGCATCTCGCCTTGAAGCCATGGGTATCGAGAAATATGATGGGCTGACACGTAAGAGTGGCGGTCGTGCGGTCTGGACTGGCCAGATTCGATGTGACGAGAAGGCGCTTGATGCCCCACTGCATTGGCGGGGCAAGCGTCTCGTATTCGTAAATTCAATGAGCGATCTTTTTCACGAAGATGTCCCAATCGCTTTTATTAAGCGTGTATGGTCCGTGATGGCTCAGACGCCACAGCATACGTTTCAAATCCTTACGAAAAGACCAAAGCGTATGGCAGAGGTCGTTAGTATAAATGAAATACCTGTTCTTCCAAATGTTTGGCTTGGAACAAGTGTCGAATCTATAGATGTTCTGAGCCGTCTCGATGATTTGAGAAGAGCCCCCGCTGCAATTCGCTTCGTTTCCTTTGAGCCACTTCTGACGTCAGTCCGCGATGCTGATCTAACAAAGATTGATTGGGCCATCGTTGGTGGAGAAAGTGGCCCAAAGTCGCGAGCTATCGAAGAAACATGGGTCGAGGAGATTGAGGTGCTGTGTCGGGTTAGCGACGCCGCGTTTTTCTTCAAGCAATGGGGTGGACCAAACAAACGCAAAAGCGGTCGTTATTTCCGCGGACGAACTTGGGATGAAATGCCTGTTCTTAGAATGTGATCAGCGCCTTTGAGGGCCAAACCGATTGCTTTTGGATCTGAGTTCGATAGAGCAAAAAACAGAGAATATAGTGGGGATCCATTATCAGTCTTTAGCGTGAGTGGGTCTCTAACTATAGGAAAGACAAGAGATAGTCTTTTTTTAATATATCCTTCGATAGTCTTTATGTCTGCCGATCGGTGCTTTGCTGTTAGATGTCCAAAGAGATCATCTGTGACTGGATAATTATAAAACTCGTTTTCCCATTCATCTGTGCCCAATATACGAGTTATGGCTGCGCGTTTGTAAGGAGCTAATTTGCCGCCGTCACGTGAGGCTTGCCGGCAGACACCGCTAATGGGGAATAGGTACCAAACGTCAATTGCCTTTGTTGCTGCTATGGCTTCAAGAGTCGAAAATGCCAAGTTCATCCCGTAAGGATCGAGGAATAGAACAGCTCTTATGCCCCGACCCGGAGCATTTGGCCCGCGCCACGGAATCGTCCGGCATAACTCGACAATTGCCTCATTTGCATCGCCTTGTAATAGATCCACTTGGACTGTAGGATAGTGAGAGCAAAGCTTCTTTAACTCCTCAAAGCGTTTTGCATGACGTTCAATCAAAGCAATTCGGTTGAACGGTGGATTGGTTTCGAGTGCAATACGTGCCGATCCTGGTGCATGAACCCGTTCGGAACGGTTCTCGATTCCAAAAAGCGGCTCTTCTTGTGCAATAATTCTTTCTATCAGTCGGTTTCCGCTACCAGCAAAACCGTCAATGTATAGCAGTTGAAAGTTCTGCGCTCGTAGGGCTGTCGTGAAGAAAGTGAGATACTGGCTTAAGATATCGAGCTTCCGATCTGTCCACCGTCCGCCAAATCGATGCTCGACTGTCATAGGCCTGTTGGTCCAAATTGCTCATACCAATAGACACGCACAGGTTGCCTTCCTATGGCAATCGAAATGTGTTTCGACTACAGCGCCGCGCGCAACCGTGCGAACCCCGCATCGAGATCGGCCTGCAGGTCCGAGACCTCCTCGAGCCCGATATGGAAGCGAAGGCCCGGTCCGCCCGGCTCCCAGCGGGTGGCGGTGCGGTAGGTCCGGCAGTCGAACGGGATGACGAGGCTCTCGAAGCCGCCCCAGGAAAAGCCCATCCCGAACAGTTCGAGCCCGTCGAGCATCGCCGCCACGGCTTTGGCCGGCGCCGGCTTCAGCACCACGCCGAACAGGCCGGACGACCCCGAAAAGTCGCGCTTCCAGATGGCGTGGCCGGGATCCTCCGGCAGGGCCGGGTGGAGCACCCGCAGCACCTCCGGCCGGTTCTGGAGCCAGCGCGCCATGGCGAGGCCCTGGCGCTCGTGCTCGCGCAGGCGCAGATTCATGGTGCGCAGGCCGCGCAGTGCCAGGAACGCGTCCTCCGGCCCGGCGCACATGGCGAAATGCTCGAAGGTGCGGTGGAGCGCCGGCCAGTATCGTTCGTTGGCCGAGGTGAGGCCGAGCAGCAGGTCCGAGCCGCCGCTGAGATACTTGGTGCCCGCCTCCACGGCGATGTCGACGCCCCGTTCGTGCGGTGGGAAGAACAGCGGCGTCGCCCAGGTATTGTCCATGATCACCGCGGCGCCGCGCGCATGGGCGACCTCCGCGATCGCCGGCACGTCCTGCATCTCGAAGCTCTGCGAGCCCGGCGCCTCCACCAGAACGGCCTTGGTGTTCTCGCGCATCAGCTCGCCGATGCCGGCGCCGACGAGGGGATCGTAATAGGTCACCTCCACCCCGAAGCGCTTGAGCACCCCGTCGCAGAAGATGCGGGTGGGGCGGTAGGCGCTGTCGGTGACGAGGAGATGGTCGCCGGCGCTCACCACGCTCATCAGGGCGACGGTGAGGGCGGCGAGGCCCGAGGGGGTGAGCACGGTGCCCCTGGCGCCCGCGAGCTCGCTCCAGGCCTGGGTCAGCGAATCCATCGTCGGCGAGCCGCTGGTGCCGTAATCGTAGCGCCCGCGCCGGTGCTGCAGGTCGTCATAGGTCGGGAACAGCACCGTCGAGCCGCGATAGATCGGCGTGTTGACGAATCCATGCTGGGCGGAGGGATCGCGCCCGGCATGGACGAGGCGGGTGGCCGGACCGAAGCGGGCGGGATCGCGGGGAGGGGTGTTCGACATGGAAACCGGTATGGGGAGAGGGCGTTTGCACCGCAACCTCAGCCCGGTGGGTGCGGTGGCGTCAAGCCGGAGGGCCCTTGACCGAGCCCGCCGATCCTCTGCAATGCGCAGGCATGACCAAAGGACTTCCGGCATCCTCGACGCCAAATCCGACCCGCTCACCTCGTCCTGAGGTGACGCCGCGTAGCGGCGGCCTCGAAGGAGCCTTCCAGATCGCTCGATGCTGGCTGGAGGGCTCCTTCGAGGCTGCTTCGCAGCACCTCAGGATGAGGGTTTGGATGGGATGCGTGGTGCTTCTGTTCGCCACCCCCGCCTTCGCCCAGGCCACCCTCGCCCAGGTGAAGGCCCGCGGGCATCTCGTCTGCGGCGTCAGCGGCGGCGTCGCCGGGTTCAGCATTCCCGACAGCCAGGGCCAGTGGCGCGGGCTCGACGTGGATTTCTGCCGGGCGCTGGCCGCGGCGATCTTCGACGATCCCGCCAAGGTGCGGTTCATCCCGCAATCCTCGGCCGCGCGCTTCACCGCCCTGCAATCGGGCGAGATCGATGTCCTGTCGCGCAACACCACCTGGACCCTGTCGCGCGACACGGCGGCCATGAACTTTCCCGTCATCACCTTCTATGACGGGCAGGGGTTCCTGGTGCGCAAGGCGCTGAACGTCGCGTCGGTGAAGCAGCTCGACCGGGCGACGATCTGCCTGCAGCAGGGCACGACAACGGAGCTCAACCTCGCCGACTGGTTCCGCACGCGGGGGCTGACCTACCAGGTGGTCACCTTCGCCAATAGCGAGCAGACGCTGGGCGCCTACGAATCCGGCCGCTGCGATGCCTATTCCACCGACAAGTCCTCCCTCTACGGCGAGCGCCTGAAGACGGCGCATCCCGACGAGCACGTCATCCTCGACGAGGCGATCTCGAAGGAGCCCTTCGCGCCGGGCGTGCGCCAGGGCGACGACCCCTGGCGCGACCTCGTCGCCTGGACCCATTACGCCATGATCGATGCCGAGGAGGCGGGAATCTCCCAGGCCAATGTCGAGGAGATGCGCAGATCGGCGCTCAGCCCCGACGTGAAGCGCATCCTCGGGCTGGAGGGCAAGTACGGCGAGGGTCTCGGCCTCACCACCGACTGGGCCTACCGGATCGTCCGCCATGTGGGCAATTACGGCGATTCCTTCGAGCGCAACGTGGGGGCGGGGACGCCCCTGAAGATCCCGCGCGGCCTCAACGCCCTCTGGAACCAGGGCGGCCTGCAATACGGGCCACCGATCCGGTGAGGGGGCTTGCGCGACGGACGGACCATCTCCGCAGGTCTGTCCCCACCTCACCCTGCGGCAACCGGATTTCCGCATCCCGCAGGAGGCGCGGGTCTCCTCTCCCTCCAGGAGAGGGAGCTTGCCGCGCCCCGGCTCGACGTCTCGTGTGTCGAGAGAGCCGCTTTCGATCCGAGGCCGGAATCCGGCAGGTCCGCATAGGGGAGAGGGGTCGCGCGCGGAGGATTCCGTCATGACTGAACCGCGCCGTGCCATCGGTCTTCGCGCCGTCGCGCTTCAAACCCTTCTCGTCCTCGCCGTCGCCGTTCTCGTCTACGGCGCCGCCACCAACGCCGCGCAGAAGCTCGCGAAACAGGGCATCGTCGCCGGGTTCGGCTTCCTGTCGCGCAATGCCGGGTTCGACATCAGCCAGCGGCTGATCCCCTACGCGGCGGCGACCTCGACCTATCTCGACGCGTTTCTCGTCGGCCTCTTCAACACGCTGCTCGCCGCCGCGCTCGGCATCGTCCTCGCCACGCTGATCGGCTTTGCCGTCGGCATCGCCCGGCTGTCGCCGAACCTCCTCGCGCGGGGGCTGGCCTCCGCCTATGTCGAGGCGATCCGCAACGTGCCGCTGCTGCTGCAGCTCCTCGTCTGGTACGTGGCCGTGCGGGTGGCGCTGCCCCCGGCCGAGGCGCCGGCGAGCCTCGGCGGCGCGGCCTTCGTCTCGCAGCGCGGCCTCGTCCTGCCGCGGCCGGATTTTTCGGGCGCCGCCTGGCTGGTGCCGCTCGCCTTCCTCGCCGGCATCGTCGCCGTCGGGATGGTGAGACGGCGGGCGCGCATCGCCGCGGAGACCGGGCGGCCCCCGGTCCGGGTCTGGCTGCCGGGGCTCGTCCTCGTCCTGCTGCTGCCGGGCCTCGCCTGGATCGGGCTGGGGCTTGCCGGCCATCCGGTCGCGCTCCACTGGCCGGCGCGCGGCCCCTACGACGTCGAGGGCGGCCTGCCGATCCTACCGGAATTCGCCGCCCTGGTGATGGGGCTCTCCACCTACACCGCCGCCTTCATCGCCGAGATCGTCCGGGCCGGCCTGTCGAGCGTCGCGCGCGGGCAGGGGGAGGCGGCCTCCGCCCTGGGCCTGAGCCGGGGCCAGGCCCTGCGCCTCGTGGTGATCCCCCAGGCCCTGCGGGCGATCGTGCCGCCGCTCACCAGCCAGTATCTCAACGTCACCAAGAACTCGTCGCTCGCCGTGCTGATCGGCTATCCCGACCTCGTCCACGTCTTCATGGGCACCGTGCTCAACCAGACCAACCAGGCGGTGGAGGTGGTGGCGATCACCATGGCGGTCTACCTCGCGCTGAGCCTCGCCACGGCCTTCCTGATGAATCTCTACAATCGCCGCGTGACCATGGTGGAGCGCTGACGATGGCGGACTATCTGCGTTCCGATCTTGTCGCACCGCGCGCGCCGCCCGCCGCCGTGGGCGGCCCCCTCGGCTGGCTGCGCCGCAACCTATTCTCGAGCCTCGGCAACACCGTCACCACGCTCCTGATCCTCGGCTTCCTCGCCTGGGCGCTCCCCGCCGCGATCCGCTTCCTCGTCATCGACGCGGTCTGGACCGGCGCGTCGGGCGACGCATGCCGGCCGGACGTGGCGGGGCGGCCGGTGGGGGCCTGCTGGGCCTTCATCGCCGACAAGATCAACTACCTCGCCTACGGCTCCTACCCCGCGCCCGAGCGCTGGCGCCCGAACCTCGCCTTCGCCCTGCTGGCCCTCGCCGCCGGCTGGATGCTGTGGCTCGAGGCGCCCCGGCGCGATCTCGGCGCGATCTTCGCCTTCCTGGCCTTCCCGGTCTCGGCCTATCTGCTGCTCTCAGGCGCGCCGTCGCTGGGGCTGGCTCCGGTGGCGACGGGTCTGTGGGGCGGCTTCCTCGTCACCATCGTGGTGGCGGTCGTGGGAATCGTCGTCTCCCTGCCGCTCGGCATCCTGCTGGCGCTGGGGCGCCGCTCGACCATGCCGGTGGTGCGGGTGCTGTCCACCGCCTTCATCGAGTTCTGGCGCGGGGTGCCGCTGATCACGGTGCTGTTCATGGCCAACGTGATGCTGCCGCTGTTCCTGCCCGGCGACATCACCGTGGACCGGCTGCTGCGGCCGCTGGTCGGCATCGCCCTCTTCGCCTCCGCCTACATGGCGGAGGTGGTGCGCGGCGGGCTGCAGACCGTGCCGAAGGGCCAAGCCGAGGCGGCGGCGGCGCTCGGCCTCGGCCACGCCCAGAGCCTGCGCCTCGTCGTGCTGCCCCAGGCGCTCAAGGTGGCGCTCCCCGGCATCGTCAACACCATCATCGGCCTGTTCAAGGACACGACCCTGGTCTCCATCGTCGGCATCAGCGATTTCATCCGCGTGCTGGAAGCCTCCCGCGCCGATCCGCGCTGGTCGGCCCCCACCATCCCGGCCACCGCCTACGCCTTCGCGGCCCTGGTCTATTTCAGCGTGTGCTTCGGCATGGCCCGCTATGCCGGGTTCATCGAACGCCGCCTCGCGGCGGGGGACAGGCGATGAGAGGGGAAGCCTTGGACACACCGCAGACAGGTCCCGCCGTCGCCCTTTCCGGGGTCAACAAGTGGTTCGGCGCCCACCACGTCCTGCGCGACGTCGACCTTACGGTGGCGAAGGCGGAGAAGATCGTGATCTGCGGCCCCTCGGGCTCGGGCAAGTCGACCCTGATCCGCTGCGTCAACGGCCTTGAGGCGCATCAGGCCGGCACGATCCAGGTCGACGGGATCGCGCTCACCGGGGTGCCGGCCAGCGTGGACGCCGTGCGCCGCGAGGTCGGCATGGTGTTCCAGCACTTCAACCTGTTCGCCCATCTCACCGTGCTGGAGAATTGCACGCTGGCCCCGATCCACGTGAAGCGCATGGGACGGGCGGCGGCCGAGGAGCTGGCGATGGGCTATCTCGACCGCGTCCGCATTCCGCAACTGGCGGGCAAGTTTCCCGGCCAGCTCTCGGGCGGGCAGCAGCAGCGGGTGGCGATCGCGCGTGCCCTCTGCATGAGCCCGAAGGTGATGCTGTTCGACGAGCCGACCTCGGCCCTCGATCCGGAAATGGTCAAGGAGGTGCTCGACACCATGGCGGAGCTCGCACGCGGCGGCATGACCATGCTCTGCGTCACCCACGAGATGGGCTTTGCCCGCGAGGTCGCCGACCGCGTGGTCTTCATGGACGAGGGCCAGATCATCGAGACGGCCCCGCCGGCCGCGTTCTTCGACAGCCCCCGGCACCCCCGCACCCAGGCCTTCCTCAGCCAGATCCTGTGAGATCCGCTCCCCGCGACGGGGCGAAGGGACGGGCGAAGGGTCAGAAAATGGCACGGTCCGGCCGGCGGGCGATGCTCGGGTTCGTTAACGGCCTTGGTTTAAAACCGGTGTTCAAGGTGTTGAGTCTCTTCAGAAAGCGTGTCGCGTGCGTATCTTGCGCTTCCTCGTCGTCGGCAGCGTGTTCGGCCTGAGCGTCCTGGCGATCGGCTTCGTCAGCGCCGACCGGCTGGCCCATCTCCCGACGGCGCCCGTGCCCCAGATGGTGCGCGCGCCCCTCCCCAGCGAACCGCAGGATACCGGCTCGATCGCGGCCCTGTCGGACCTGCCGGCCGAGCTCTCGACCACCGGCCCGGTGGCGCCCCGCCCGACCGGTGCCAGGCCCACCGGATCGAAACCCGCCGCGTCCACCGCCAAGCCGTCGGCGACGAAGACCGCCGCGCTGAAGCCCGCCAAGCCGAAGGGCATGGACGGATTCGACACCGAGCGCCTGAACGCCCTCCTGCGTGGCGACCCGATCACCCCGCCGCGCCGCTGATCGCTCGCCATGACCCCTTCCCCGGCCGCCTGCAGCGAAGCAGAAGATGAGCCGGGGCCCAGCATCGAAACCCGCGAAGCGTCCGAACCCCGGCGCTGGTCGTATCGCGCCGCTGGCGCGGCTCGTCCTGCGCTGGTTCCCGGGTCGCCTTCCGCTGACGCTGCAGGCGCCCGGGAAAGGTGACACTGCCGTCGGGACGCGTTCCAGACGCGCGTCCCGATGGAGCGCTGCCATCCCTTAAGGGGGGAGGTCATGGCGCGCCCGTGGCGACGAGCCACTCCACGAAGGCCGTGAGGGTCGACGTCTTGTCCGCGTCGTTCGGCACGAGGGCGACGTAGCCGGGGCGCGGAACGACGATCTCCGGGAAGGGCGCGGCGAGGCGGCCCGCCGCCAGATCGAGGGACAGTACCGGCATCGGCCCGACGCCGTAGCCGAGCCCGTCGGCCGTCGCCTGCAGCGCGACGAAATAATGGTCGAACGTTCGGCGGCTGCCGAGATCCGCCGGGAGGCCGGCGGCGGCGAGCCAGTCGCTCCAATCGCCGGGACGCGTCTCGCTCGTCAGCAGCGTGCCGCCTTCGAGGTCGGCCGGCGCGCGCAGGGGGTGGGCCGCGAGCAGGGACGGGCTCACCACCAGCGTGTTGGCCTCGGCCAGGAAGGGGACCGCGCGGTAGGCGCCCCAGGGATGGCGGGCCCCCGTCCCGATCCGCGGTTCGCGCCGGACCGCGAGGTCGAAGCCGCCGCGCAGGGCGTTGTGCAGGGACGTGGTCGTGGTGACGACGACCTCCGCCTCCGGCCGCGCTGCGTGGAAGCCGTCGAGACGCGGGATCAGCCAGCGCATGGCGAAGGTCGTCGGCGTGCTCACCCGCAGGATCCGCGGCGCGAGGGGCCTGCCGCAGATCTCGGCCGCCGCATCGAGCCGGTCGAAGGTGAGGCTGACGGCTTCCGCGAAGGCCCGGGCCGCCGGCGTCGGGACCACGTTCCGCCCCACCCGCACGAACAGGCGCTGCCCGAACCACGCTTCCAGCGCCGCGACCTGGCGGCTCACCGCCCCGTGCGTCAGCCCAAGTTCGGCCGCGGCGGCGGCGTGACTGCCGGCGCGGGCGGCGACCTCGAAGACGCGCAAGGCGTGAAGGGGCGGAAGACGACGCATCGGACCTGTACCTCCTCCCCAAAGGGACGCGTGACCCGTGAGTCTAGCGCACGGATAACGTGAGGCGAACGTCTCTCATCGCCGAATGCTCACGGATGTAGCGTCGCCTGCGACAACGGGACGGTGAGCGATGCCGACGACGACCCTCGACGAGCGGGCGGGGAGCCCGACGGACCGTGAGCGCGACAGCCCCGGCCCGCAGCCGGCCCGCACGCTCGCGGCGGCCGGCGTCAATCACGCCCTGCACGATGGCTATACCGACCTGATCTACGTGCTGCTGCCGGTCTGGCAGGCGGAGTTCGGCCTCGGCTACGTCGCCCTCGCGCTGTTGCGCTCGCTCTATGTCGGCGCGCTGGCCGGCCTGCAGATGCCCGCCACGGCCCTCGCCCGCGTGCTCGGCGCGCGCACCGTCCTCGTCCTGGGTACGTTGCTCAGTGCGGGCGGCTACGCGTTGGCCGGCGCATCGGGCGGGCTCATCGGCCTCTGCGCCGCCCTCGCCCTCTCCGGCGCGGGCAGCAGCACTCAGCACCCGCTTGCCTCGGCGGTGATCACCCGAGCCTACGGGAGCACCGCCCGTGGCCCCCTCGGCACCTACAACTTCGCCGGCGATCTCGGAAAGGCCGCGCTGCCGCCGCTCGCCGGCTTCCTCCTCACCTCTTCCGACTGGCGTTCCGTGCTCTGGCTCGCCGCCGGTCTCGGCGCCGTCGTCGCGCTCGGCGTCGCCGGCCTGTTGCCGCGCGAGCCCGTCTCGCGCCACGCGGTGCGGGAGACGACGCGGGCGGTTCCGCCCGGCGGCGACCCGTCGACGGGCCGGGCCGGCTTCGGGCTGCTCGTCGCCATCGGCGTGCTCGACAACGCCGCACGTCCGGCCTTTCTCGTCTACCTGCCGTTCCTGCTGCAGGAGAAGGGAGCCGCCTTCGTCACGGTGGGCGTCGCGTTCGCCCTCGTCGCCGTCGGCGGTGCGCTCGGCAAGGCCGTCTTCGGCCGGATCGGCGAACGCTTCGGGGTGACGCGCAGCGTGGTCCTCACCGAGACGGGGACGGCGGCGGCGATCCTGCTGGTCGTCGTCCTTCCGCTCGCCCCCGCGCTTGTCCTGCTGCCGCTCCTCGGCCTGATGCTGAACGGGACGTCCTCGGTGCTCTACGGCACCGTGCCGGAACTCGCTCCGCACGGCCGGGTCGAGCGAGCCTTCGCGGTCTTCTACACCTGGACGCTCGGAGGCAGCGCGCTCGCCGCACCCCTGCTCTACGGCCCCCTCGGCGACGCGGTGGGACCGAAATGGGCGGCCTTCGCCGCCGCGGCCACAGCCTTCGCCGTCGTTCCGATCATACCCTTCCTGTCGCCGCATCTCGCGAGGAGAGAATGATGTCTGACCCAGACCGCGAGGATGGCTCGCTTCACCCACCACCCCTTCCCCGGACGGGTGGAGCGAAGCGGAACCCGATCCGGGGGCCAGCCAGAGAAGCCGCGCAGCGTCCGACTCTCGGCGCTGTCCATAGTGCGCCGCTGGCGCGGCTCGTCCTGCGCTGGTTCCCGGGTCGCCTTCCGCTGACGCTGCAGGCGCCCGGGACAGGTGGCCCAGGCCGCGGCGCGAGGATGGCGGCTCGCTTCACCCACTACCCCTTCCCCGGACGGGTGGAGCGGAGCGGAACCCGATTCGGGGTCCAGCCCGAGAAGCCGCGTAGCGTCCGACCTTCGGTGCCGTCCATAGCGCGCCGCTGGCGCGGCCCGTCCTGCGCTGGTTCCCGGGTCGCCGTCCGCTGACGCTGCGGGTGTCCGGGACAGGTGGTTCGAGACGCGGCGCGGCCCGCCGGATCTTGGTGTAGACCCCGTCCCAAACCTCGGAATGGGACGGGAGGAACGTCGTGGGTCTGATCTACGCGCTCGGGGCCTATCTGAGCTGGGGCCTCGTCGTCCCGGTGCATTTCCGGCTGCTCGATGCCGTGCCGGCCGGCAGCATCCTCGCCCACCGCATCGTCTGGTCGAGCGTGCTCGTGGTCGGCCTGCTGGCGATCCTGCGCCGGCGGGTGCGCAACCCGTTTCCCCTCAGGCGGCGCCACGCGCTTCTCGTGGTCTCGGCCGGGCTCATCGCCTTCAACTGGCTGCTCTACCTCGTGGCGGTCCAGTCCGGGCACATGCTGGATGCGAGTCTGGGCTATTTCATCAACCCGCTGATGAGCGTCGCGCTCGGCGCGCTCGTCCTCGGCGAGCGGCTGCGGCCGGTCCAGGCCGTGGCGGTGGGATTGGCCGCCGCCGCCGTGGTGCTGGCGGTGATCCTGGCCGGGCAGCTGCCCTGGGTCTCCCTGAGCCTGGCCGCGAGCTTCTCGCTCTACGGCCTGGTGCGCAAGGTCGTCGGCGTCGACGCCATGGTGGGCTTTGCCGCCGAGACCTTCCTGCTCCTGCCCGTCGCCGGCTTCTACCTCGCCTTCCTCGCCGGGCCGGTGGTGAACGGCGATCCCGTCCGGCTCGCGCTCCTGCTCCTCACCGGCGCCACCACCGCCCTGCCGCTGATCTGGTTCGCCGCCGCCGCCCAGCGCCTCACCCTCTCCACCCTCGGGCTGATGCAGTACCTCGCCCCCTCGTGCCTGCTGGGCCTCAGCGTCCTCGTCTACGGCGAGCGGCTGGAGACGCACCGGGCCTTGCTCTTCGTCCTGATCTGGCTGGCGCTCGCCCTCTACGCCGCCGATTCCGTCCGCGCCGCGCGGCGGGCCAAGGCTCTGTCAGAACCCGTCGCCGCTGGTCCGGGTCGCCCCGGCATGCGATCGTTCTGAGAGACATCGGAGGTCAGCCAGGATGCGCAACCGCATCACCGACATCGCCGGCATCAGGGTCGGCCACGCCCACGACGCGCGGGTCGTCAGCGGCACCACCGCGATCCTGTTCGACGCAGCCGTGGTGGCCGGTATCGACGTGCGCGGCGGCGGGCCGGGGACCCGCGAGACCGACCTCCTAGACCCCGAGCGCACGGTGGAGCGCATCGACGCCCTGGTCCTCTCCGGCGGCTCTACCTTCGGCCTCGATGCGGGCGCGGGCGTCGTCGCCTGGCTCGCCGGGGCGGGGAGGGGGTTTCCCATCGGCGACGTCCGGGTGCCCATCGTGCCCGGCGCGATCCTGTTCGACCTCCTCAACGGCGGCGACAAGAACTGGGGGCGCTTTTCGCCCTATCGCGACCTCGGCTACGCGGCCGCCGCCGCCGCGGACGAAGACTTCGCCCTCGGCACCGTGGGGGCGGGCTACGGCGCGCGCACGGCCAACCTCAAGGGCGGCCTCGGCTCGGCCTCGTCCCTCGTCGACGGCACGCGGGCGAGGGTCGGCGCGCTGGTGGCCGTCAACGCCTTCGGCCGGGTCACGGTGGGGGAGGGGCGGCAGTTCTGGGCCGCCCCCTTCGAGCGGGACGGGGAGTTCGGCGGCCTCGGCTTTCCGGCGGCGATGCCGGAGGATGCCTTCACCTGGCCGCGCGTGGCCCTGCCCGGGGCCAATACTACGCTCGCGGTCGTCGCCACCGACGCGGCCCTCACCAAGGCCCAGGCCCGCCGCCTCGCGGTGATGGCGCAGGACGGGCTGTCGCGGGCGATCCATCCGGTCCATACCCCGCTCGACGGCGACGTGGTCTTCGCGGTCTCCACCGGGCGGGTTCCCCTGGCCGACCCGGTGACGGACCTCGCCCGGATCGGCGCGGCGGCGGCCGACACCCTCGCCCGCGCGGTCGCCATCGGCACCCACGCGGCGACGAGCCCGCCCGGATCGTCGATGCCGCCGGCCTGGCGGGATCTGTGGGGCGGGTAGGGGGCGCGCTCTATCCCTTGACGCTCTCCTTTCCCGGCCGCCTGGAGCGGAGCGGAAGGTGAGCCGGGACCCAGGGAAAAAGGGCCGCGTCAGCGGCTCGATACGAACGGCACGAGGCTTCGGACGCTTCGCGGCATCGTAGTCTGGCCCCCGGATCGGGCTCCGCTTCGCTCCACCCGTCCGGGGAAGGGGGCGCGGTCCTTGTGGTCCATCTCTCGATCCGGGAGAGACCGCATTCTCCTATCCCTTGACGCTCCCCTTTCCCGGCCGCCTGGAGCGGAGCGGAAGGTGAGCCGGGACCCAGGGAAAGAAGGGCCGCGTCAGCGGCTCGATACGGACGGCATAAGGCTTCGGACGCTTTGCGACGTCCCAGGATGGGCTCCGGATCGGGTTCCGCTCTCGCTCCACCCGTCCGGGGAAGGGGAGGGAGCCGGGAGACTCACCCGGCCTTGGCATCCTCCACCAGCTGCGCCAGCCCCGCATCGACCTCGGCGCCGAGCATCGCCCGCTCCGCATCGGTGAGGTCGCGCGCCCATTTCGGGCCGGCGAAGCCCTCGGCGCATTTGGCCCGCTCGGCCGCGATATAGGCCTCGGTCTCCTCGGGCTGGCGCCGCATCGCCTCGGCGAAGCCGAACCAGGCCGCCCGCTCCACCACCGCGAGGCGGGCGCGCAGGCGGATCATCACCGCCCGGTCGGGGCTGACGCTGTCGTCGCTCATGGAATGGTCGCTCCCGCCGGTCAGCGCCGCGGTTCGCAGCGGGTCTTCACGTAGGTGTCCGTGTCGTTGCCGTGGCCGGCATTGGCCGCCAGGACGGGCCCCTGCATCATGCATTCCTGGAGCGTATGGGCCGGCCCCGTGATCACGTCGAGGGCCGTCTCGCGGGAGCAGTCGGGGGCCTGGACCGTGGAGGCGCAGACGAGGGCGACGATGAGGACTGAGTTCATGCGCACAGAACCTAGACGCGCGGAGCAGGGCGGCAAGGGAAGGCTGCAAGAAAATGCAGCCTTGATCCCCCCGTTCAGGCCTCGCTTTGGAATTTAGTCCTGCCGCTTCAGCGCCGCGTGGACGGCCGCCGGGTGAGCGGCGATCGTGCGCAGGAGCGTTCGCGTTGCCGTGTCGGGCTCCGAGCGTCCCTGCTCCCAGTTGCGGAGCGTCGACAGATCGAGGCCGAATTCGGTCGCGAACTCTTCCTGCGTCAGGCCCTGCCGCTCGCGCAGGCGCTTCACGTCGACGCGGTCGGGTGGACCATGGAGGACGGCATCCACCTGCAGATCCGCGAATTCGCTTCGCAGGATTTCGAGATTCTCCAGGGCGGGAAGTATGACGACGACGAAGCCCGTGTCGAACAGCTTCGTGGCGGCCACCCGCGCGCTTCTGAGACTCAGATGTCGCTTCGCGAGGACCAGGCTGACGCCGGGGGCGTCAGCCCTATGAGCGTCCGCGCGAAGGGCAAGTGTGGCGGGTGATCCTGAGAGGACGCGGCAGACGTCCCGGTGCGGCACCGGTCGTCCGGATCGCGCCGCTGACGATGGCTTCATCGAGTCCGAGTTCATCCAGTACCTCCCGCAGAATCCTTCGCAGGGCGGGAAGCCCGACGTCGTTCGGCCTTACCCAACGCCGTGGCAATGAAGACCGTCCAGACGCAGCCGTTCCTCTTCCCAGATCACTTCGGCCATCACTTCGAGAATGCCCACCGGCAGGTGGATGAGGGCGACGACGACCGGCTCATCGCTCTCGTCGGAAACGATCTCCAGCCTGATCGGCACCCTCGGATATCCTCTTCCGTGACAAAACCATACGCAAGTTGCGTAGTCACTTCAAGTGACACGGTTAAAGCACTTAGTCCTAGGTATAAAAACATAAGATCTAAAGCCTAGGTCTCCTGGCCTATGCTCCTGCGCCCCTGCCTGTGGACGCATCGTCCCACCCCGACGCGCGGTCAGCCCCTTCATGCTAGGGTCGGTCCGGTCGAGGATAGCGGAGCGGGAATGACGGTCGGGATCGAGATGGGTCTGAGCATGGGTCCCGGCGAAGAGCCCGCTCGGCTCGATCTCGAGGAGCTGCTGGCCACCCGACTTCTCGTCCAGGGCAATTCCGGCTCGGGCAAGTCGCATCTCCTGCGCCGCCTGCTCGAACAGAGCGCCGGTGCGGTCCAGCAGGTGATCATCGATCCCGAAGGCGATTTCGTCACCCTGGCCGAGGCCTACGGCCATGTGGTCGTGGACGGCGCCCACGGGGAGGGCGACCTCCAGGCCATCGCGGCGCGGGTGCGCGCCCACCGGGTCTCGGTGGTGCTCACCCTGGAGAGCCTCGACATGGAGGCGCAGATGCGCGCCGCCGCCGCCTTCCTCGGCGGGCTGTTCGAAGCCGAGCGCAGCCATTGGCATCCCGTCCTGGTGGTGGTGGACGAGGCGCAGATCTTCGCGCCGGCCGCGGCCGGCGATGTGTCCGACGAGGCGCGCAAGGCCTCCCTCGGGGCCATGACCAACCTGATGTGCCGCGGCCGCAAGCGTGGGCTCGCCGGTATCATCGCCACCCAGCGCCTCGCCAAGCTCGCCAAGAACGTGGCGGCGGAGGCCACCAACTTCCTGATGGGGCGCACCTTCCTCGACATCGACATGGCGCGGGCCGCCGACCTCCTCGGCCTCGACCGCCGGGGCGCCGAGCGGTTCCGCGATCTCTCGCGCGGCGAATTCGTGGCGCTGGGGCCCGCATTGAGCCGCCGGCCGCTGGCCCTGCGCATCGGCCCGGTCTCGACCTCGGCGCGCTCCGGCTCCCCGAAGCTGGTGCCGCTCCCCGCCCCCGCCGATGCGGACCTGCGCGCGCTCATCCTCACCCGCTCGGCCGAGGACGGCACGGCCTCCTGGGTGCCGGCGCCGCGTACCCCGCCAACGCCGCGCGCCAGCCCGGCCGATCTCCTGCGCGAACTCAGCGCCTACCGGCCCGAACCCGCCGAGGCGCCCGTGCCGCTGAGCGCGGAGGATCTGCGTGCCGGCCTCGACGAGGTCCTGCGCGGCATCGCCGCCGATCCCGATGCCGGGCGCCAGCCCGTGGCGGTGATCTACCAGGATTTCCTCGTCCGCTGCCGCATGCGCGGGCTCGACGGCGAATCCCTACCCCTCGCCGCCTTCCGCCGCCGCCTCGGCGTCGCCCGCGCGGGAATCGACGGGCAGGGTGCTCCCGCCGACAGCGACGGGCGCTGGCAGGAGGCGCAGAAAGCTGCCGCCTCCTTGCCCGACGAGGTCCAGGGCCTGTTCCTGCTCCTCGCCCGCGCGGCTCTCGCCGGGGAGCCCTGCCCCGGGGACGAGGCCCTGGCGCGCGCCATCGGCAGCCGCTCGCCCGGCCGGGCACGGCGCCTGCTCGCCTATGTGGAGACCCGCGGCACCATCGTCTGCCGCATGGATTTTCGCGGAAACCGGGTCATCGCCCTGCCGTCGCTTGGCTGCGAGACCGGACCGGGCGACCCCAAGGCCGTCCTGCCGGGAAGCGCCGAGCCCGAGATGCCGGGACTGTTCGCCGCCGAATAGACCGATGAGCCGGTGCTGAATTGCACCCGCGGCGAAATAGTCGTGCCAGACGCGGCGCCGCGCTGCGGATTCGTGTCCGGCGGCGCTCAAGTCTTTAAAAGCGCACCGGAATCCCCTGGTTTCCGGATGAAGACCATTCGGAAAGGTGCCACTTCTCATCCTGCCGTGATCGTCACGCTGCACAGCAAGACGGCAATTGCTGTTGCTTGAGAGGGCAGTCCTGCTCAAATCTTGGGAACTCGAATCGACGATGCCGATTGATCGGCACGGAATCGACGATCAGGACGACATCCATGACCGCACGTCTCGCCACCACTGTTCTTGCGCTCGGCCTCAGCGTGGCGGCCTCGGCCGCTTCGGCCCAGAGCTACAATGCGCCGGCCGGCATCCCCGCGGCGGTCGCACCGGGCGGCCTCGCAGGCCGCGCCGCTCCGTCGAACCTCATGGAATTCCGCGACGGCCGCTCCGCTCACGCACCGCGCCGCGGACACGAGGGAGAGATCACCACGGGCTCGACCCGTCGCGGCGAGCGCGGCGCCCGCTGAGCCCCCGACGTTCGAGATGTGAAGGGATCGAGGAGACGATGCGCGGTCAGGCCCGCGCGTCGCCGATCTTGCCCGGCACGGTCCCGAGCTTCGTCAAGCCGAGCAGATGATAGATCAGGATCGCCCCGAACGTGGCGGTGCCGATGCCGCCGAAGGCGAAGGAGCCGAATTTCAGGGTCAGGTCGCCGGCCCCCAGCACCACGGCGATTCCGACGGTGAGCAGGTTGCGGGCGCTGGCGAAATCGACCCGGTTCTCCACCCAGATCCGCCCGGCGGTGGCGGCGATCAAGCCGAACACCACCACCGAGAGACCGCCGATCACCGGCACCGGCAGGGTCAGGATCAGCGCCCCGAATTTCGGGCACAGGCCGAACAGGATTGCGGTGAGCCCGGCCACCACGAAGACCAGGGTCGAGTAGATCCGGGTCATGGCCATCACGCCCATATTCTCCGCATAGGTCGTCACGCCGGTGCCGCCGAGCGAGCCCGACAGCATGGTGGCGATGCCGTCGCCGAGGAAGGCGCGGGAGATATAGGGGTCGAGGTTGCGGCTCGTCATCGCGCCGATGGCTTTGATATGGCCGAGATTCTCCGCGATCAGCACCACGAAGACCGGGGCGATGAGGGCGATCGCCGTGCCGTCGAAGACCGGCGTGACGAAATGCGGCGTGCCGATCCAGGGGGCGGCCATGACGGCGGAGAAGTCGATGGGCTTGGCCAGCCCGAGCCCGTTGGCGAGGAGGAGATAGAGACCATAGGCGAGCGCCGCCCCGATCAGGATCGGCAGGCGCCGGGCGAGGCCGGGCGCGTAGATGGTGATGACGCTGACGATCACCACGGTCAGGAGGCCGAACCAGGTGTCGAAGGCGCTGCCCGAGAGGATCCGCGTGGCGATCGGCGCGAGGTTGAGGCCGATGGCGGCCACCACCGCACCGGTCACCACCGGCGGCATCACCCGCTCGACCCAGGCATAGCCGACGAGGCCGATGACGGCGCCGACGATGCTGTAGAGCAGCCCCGCTGCGACGATGCCGCCGAGCGCGATGGCGATGTTGGGGTTCGGCCCCGACCCGGCATAGCCGGTGGCCGCGATCACCACCCCGACGAAGGCCGCCGACGAGCCGAGATAGCTCGGCACCCTTCCCCCGGTGGCGACGAAGAAGAGCAGCGTGCCGATGCCGGAGAAGAAGATCGCCAGGTTGGGGTCGAACCCCATCAGGATCGGCATCAGGGCGGTGGCGCCGAACATCGCCACCACGTGCTGGAAGCCGAGCAGAATGGTCTGGCCCGCGGGCAGCCGCTCGTCGGGCATCACGTCCGTGGTCTCGGCCGTCGCGTCCCTGGCGCGCCAGGTCGGGAAGAAGGAATCGGCTGCCATGGTCGCGTCGTCTCCGGACGGTGGGATCGGGTGATGCAAGGAGCGTGGCAGGACGCTCCGCTCGGGACCGGACCTTCAGGCGGCCGCGTCGTGCGGCGGTACGACCGTCACGGGCAGGGTGTGGTAGCGCCGGCCGGCATAGACGAGACCCTGGCCGCCACCGGGCTCGGCGAGATCCACCACCTCACAGAACAGCACGTCGTGGCTGCCGACCGCATGGCGCCCGACGATGCGGCAATCGAAGGCGGTGAGCGCGCCTTCCAGCACCGGCGCCCCGGTGGCGAGGCGGCCCCAGGCCGCCGCGGCGAAGCGCTCGTCCATGGGGGTGCGGCCGCCGAAGGCGCCGGCGATGCCGGCCTGCTCGCCCGACAGCGTGTTCACGCACAGGACCGTGTTGGCGCTCATCGCCGCATAGGCCGAGGAACCGCGGTTGATGCAGACGAGGAGCGTCGGCGGTGCGTCGCTGACGCTGCAGACGGAGGAGGCGGTGAATCCCGCCCGCCCGCCCGGCCCGTCCGTGGTGACGAGGTGGACGGAGCTGGCGAGATGCGCCATCGCCTCGCGAAAGGCGCCGGGCTCGACCGGGGGCGTCGTCGTCTCGGTCATGATCGGTCCAGGAAGCGTCAGAGGTGGTCGAAGAAGCGTCAGGGTCGGTCGAGGAAGGCGAGGAGGGCGCGGTTGAACGCCTCCGCCCGCGTCACGCTATGGGCATGGCCGCCGCTCTTGGCCAGATCCAGCGTGGCGGCGGGCAGGCCCGCCGCGAGCCGTTCCGAGCACAGATAGGGCACCAGCACGTCGTCTTCCGCCGCCATCACCAGGGTCTCGTGCGGAATACCGGCGAGATCATCGCTCAGGTCGAAGGCCTCGAGCGCCGCGATCCGCCGGAACGTGTTCGGCGCTCCGGGGAAATGCGCCAGGGCATGGGCCTCGTCCGCCGCCACCCGCGCGGCATGGAGCGACAGCCAGGGCGCCGGATAGAGGAAGATCGCCTGCGCCGCCACGTAGGCCTCGGCTCCGGCATGGGCGAGGAGCGCCTTGCGGGCGGCAAAGCAGCGCTTCGTCGCGGGATCGGCCTTGGCCCAGCCGTTGACGACGACGAGGCGCCCGACCCTTTCGGGACGGGTGCGGGCGATCTCGAGGCCGATCAGCCCGCCGAGCGCATGCCCGACGATGTCGCAGGCGGCGATGCCGAGTTCGTCCATGACGGCCAGCGCGTCGGCCGCCATGGCGGCGATGTCGTGGCCCTCCTCCAGCGTATCGGGCGAGCGCCCGGTGCCGCGATGGTCGTAGCCGACCACCCGGAACCGCTCGGCCAGGGCCGGGATCTGCGGCGCGAAATAGCCGCACGACCCGCCGAGCCCCGGCGAGAGCAGGATCGTCCGCGCGCCGGAGCCGTGGATCTCATGGTGGATGGCGGCACTCACGGCCTGCCCACATGCGCGACGGACGCGATCTCCACCAGGGCGTCGGGCTTCACCAGGCCGCACTGGATGCAGTAGCGCGCCGGTTTCTCGCCGGGGAAATACGTGGCGTAGACCGCGTTGATCGCGGCGTAATCCGCCCAGTCCTTCAGGAAGATGTGGTTGAAGGTGACGTCGTCCATGGTGCCGCCGGCCGCCGTCACCACACCCTTGATCGTCTCCAGCACGTGCTTCGTCTGGGCGCCGGCATCGCCCACATGGACGACGTTGGCGTCGGCATCGAGCGGGAGCGTGCCGGACACGTAGAGCACGCCGTCGGCGAGCGTGCCGGGAACGTAGGGCGCCAGCGGCTTGCCGGTGCCGGGCGGAATGATCACGGTCTTGGGCATGTTTCGAGGTGCTCCCGTTCGTTCGATGGTCGATCTGGTCCCTTGTCGTCGTTGTCGTCTTACCCGCCCTTGTCCTTCGTCCCTGCTCCCGACCTCATCCTGAGGTGCCCGCGTCAGCGGGCCTCGAAGGAGGCCTCCAGGACCCGGGGAGTGAACTGGAGGCCTCCTTCGAGGCCTTCGCTACGCTGCGGCACCTCAGGATGAGGTGAGAGGATGAGAGGCCAGGGTCGAAGGCAAGTCTGGGAGGCAAGGATGTCACTCCGCCGCCGCGGCGGCCCCCTCGGCCAGAGCCGCCTCGAAGCTCGCCACGTCGGAGACCCAGCCGAAGAAGGTCGCGATGTTGGCGAGCGCCCCCGCCTGAAGACTGTCCGGCCCCGCCTGATGCGTCGCGTCGGCGAGGACGATGCCGAAATATTCGAGGAAGAACCCGTCGCGCAGGGTCGATTCCACGCAGACATTGGTGGCGATGCCGGTGAAGACCAGGGTGCGGATGCCGGCCGAGCGCAGCAGGCTGTCGAGCTGGGTGTTGTAGAAGCCGCTGTAGCGCGGCTTCGGGAGCACGATGTCGCCGGGCTCGGGGCTCAGCGCATCCACCAGGGCGTAGTCCCAGGTGCCCTTCGCGAGGAGCCGCTCGTTCATGCCGGGCCTGGCGCGCATGGTCTTGAGGGCGTTCGACTTGTGCCAGTTCGGTGAGCCCGGCCCTCCGGCCTCGACGTAATCGGGGTCCCAGCCGTTCTGGAACCAGACGATCCTGATCCCGGCCCCTCGCGCGGCGGCCACCGCCTGCGCGATCCGGTCGATCACCGGCCCGGTCGCCGAGACGTCGAACCCGGCGAGATCGAGATAGCCGCCCTTGCTGGCATAGGCGTTCTGCATGTCGACGACGATGAGGGCCGTCGCCTCGGGGTCGAAGGCGATGGGCTCGGGCCGGGCGGGGAGGGTGATGCCGCCATGGCGCCCCCTCGCGTCGTGGTATCCGGCGACCATCACGCTACCTTGGACATGATCTGCGCCATCGGTGCGGCATCGGCGGCGAGATGCGCCCGCGAGGCCATCAGCGGCTGGATGCGGGTGCCGTAGGCGTCGAGCCCCTTCAGGAAATCGTCGAACACCAGCAATACGCCTTCGGTGCCGGGAACGGTTGCGACCTCGTCGAGCATCCGCGCCACCTCCGCGTAGGAGCCGACCAGGGTGCCCATGTTGATGTTCACCGCCGAGGTCGGGTCGGCCATCTGGCGCACGTTGGTGTCGGAGCCGGACTTGGTGTCGGCCGCCCCCTGGACGCCGAGCCAGGCGATGGCCTCTTCATCGGCCCCCGCCTTGTAATGTTCCCAGGTGGCGCGGGCCTCCTCGTCGGTCTCGGCGGCGATGATCATGAACAGCACGTAGGACGACACGTCCCGGCCGGTCTCGGCCTTGGCGAGTTCCAGCCGCTCCACCGTGGGGGCGAAGGCTTTCGGCGTGTTCACGCCCTTGCCGAAGCAGAAATTGTAATCGGCGTATCGGGCGGTGAATGCCATGCCGGCGGCGGACTGGCCGGCACAGATGATCTTCATCTCCGCCTGCGGCCGTGGCGAGAGCCGGCAATCGTCCATCTGGAAGAACTCGCCCTTGAGGTCGCAGGACCCCGTCTCCCACAGGTCGCGCAGCACCTGGGCGTATTCGGAGAGATACTCGTAGCGGCGCGAGAAATACTCGTCGCCGGGCCACAGGCCCATCTGCGAATATTCCGGCCGCTGCCATCCGGTGACGAGGTTGAGGCCGAAGCGGCCGCCGGAGATGGAATCGATGGTGGAGGCCATCCGCGCGGTGATGGCGGGGGGCATGCACAGGGTGGCGGCAGTGGCGAACAGCTTGATCCGGCTTGTCACCGCGGCGAGGCCGGCCATCAGCGTGAAGGATTCGAGGTTGTGGTCCCAGAATTCGGTCTTGCCGCCGAAGCCCCGCAGCTTGATCATCGACAGGGCGAAATCGAGCCCGTAGCCCTCGGCCTTCAGCACCACCTGCTTGTTCAGCTCGAAGCTCGGCTTGTATTGCGGCGCGTTCTCCGACAGGAGCCAGCCGTTGTTTCCGATGGGAATGAAGACGCCGACGTTCATGGCAACCTCGCTATGCTGGCGAAGATTGGATGGGCGGATCGAGGTCCGGTCAAGAATGCGGCCGAAGATTGTATTCGCCGATCCGCCCTGTGGTGAACGGTAGCCGGTTAGACCGAATGGTCAAACTCGGAATCGAAGATTTTGACCGTTTGCGCAAACTCTCTTCGTTCTGCCTGCGGGAGAGGCGGATTCTGCCGAAAGCGCGAGCGGGAATCGGCGCCGATCCGCACCCATGTCTCTCCCCCAAGGACGGGATATCCCGTCACCGCAGGCCGAGCCCGGCCAGGATCAGTGCCTGCGTGCTCGCCACAATCCGCTCGAAGAAGTCCGGATCGTCGAGGCCGCGGCCGGTGATGGCATCCACCTGCACGGCGAAATCGGCATAATGCTGGGTGATCGCCCACATCGAGAAGATCAGGTGGTGCGGGTCGTGGGGGCCGATGCGGCCCTCCGCGATCCAGCCACGCAGGATCGCGGCCTTGCTCTCCACGAGATTGCGCAGCGGACCTTCGAGCTCGGCCCGGAGGAGGGGCGCCCCCTGGACGATCTCCAGGCAGAACAGCCGCGAGGCCTGCGGCGCGTCGCGGGAGAGGGCGAGTTTGGTGCGGATATAGGCCCGGATCGCGTGCCCCGGCTCGCTGTCGGCGTCGAGATCCTGCAGCGGGTCGAGCCAGACGTCGAGGACGCGGCGGAGCACCGCGACGTAGAGTTCCTCCTTCGAGGGGAAGTAGTAGAGCAGGTTGGCCTTCGACAGCCCGGCCCGCTCGGCGAGCCTGTCCACGCTCGCCCCGTGCAGGCCGAGCCCCGAGAACACCTCCAGCCCCGCATCGAGGATCGCCTCGCGCCTCGCCTCGCCGTCCTTGCGGCGGCGGCGGGCGGGGGGCTTGTCTGCGGGGCTCGTTGTCACGTCGGCCTTTCCCTCCCGCTGCCCGATACCGGACGACGACGACGAGAACTCACAAGAGCCCGCCTCGTCGATGTCGGGTTCTATGCCCCCGGCGGGTGATGGTCGATCCAGTGCCGGGCGATGTCGATCCGCCGCGCCACCCAGACGTCCTCATGGGCGGCGATATGGTCGAGGAAGCGGGCCAGCGCCCCGATCCGGCCCGGCCGTCCGACGAGGCGGCAATGCAGCCCCACCGACATCATCTTCGGCGCCGTCCCGCCCTCCGCGTAGAGGGCATCGAACGTGTCGCGCAGGTAGGTGAAGAAGTGGTCGCCGGTGTTGAAGCCCTGGAGGGCGACGCAGCGCATGTCGTTGGCGTCCAGCGTGTAGGGCACCACGAGGCCGCGCCCGCCCGGCGCCTCGATCCAGTAGGGCAGGTCGTCGGCGTAGGAATCGGCGAGCCAGGTGAAGCCGGCCTCGACCCCGAGATCGAGGGTGTGGACCGAGGAGCGGCCGGTGTACCAGCCGAGCGGCCGCTCGCCGGTGATCTCGGTATGGATGCGGATCGCCTCCTCCATATGCGCCTTCTCCTCCTCGCGGGTGAAGTCGCGGTAGTCGATCCATTTCAAGCCGTGGCAGGCGATCTCCCAATCGGCCTCCTTCATGGCGGCGGCGATGTCGGGATGGCGGGCGAGCGCCGTGGCGACGCTGAACACGGTGACGGGAACTTTGCGCGCCTGGAGCAGCCGCCAGATCCGCCAGAACCCGGCGCGCGAGCCGTATTCGAACATCGATTCCATGTTCATGTGCCGCTGGCCCGGCCACGCCTGGGCGCCGACGATCTCCGACAGGAACGCCTCCGAGGCCGCGTCCCCGTGCAGGATGCAGTTCTCGCCGCCCTCCTCGTAGTTGAGCACGATCTGCACCGCGATCCGCGCCCCGTTCGGCCAGTGCGGATGCGGCGGGTTGCGGCCATAGCCGACGAGGTCGCGGGGATAGGTCACGGGGCCTGCCAATAAGGTTCGATAATGGTCTGAGTGCGCGAAGCGCCGTCCGCCGCATTCGAACCCGGAGCCGAGCCCTCGCGCAAGCCCTGGACAATCCATCCGGGAAGCATAGGGGAGCCGTGGTGCTGAAACGAAGGTTGGTGCAGCTTGGGTCATAGATCCGTTCCAACCAGAGATCTCTATGTGCAGCGGCGGGGAAGCGAGCCCACGGGTCTTATCGAGGTCTCCCTGCGATCAGCGTCTGCTCTCCTTGTTCTGCGCGTGAGCTAGACCGGGTAAGCTCATTGATAGCCAATTTCTATCCGCTTCGTTCATGCTACCCGCTTTTTTCCAGTTTAAATTCTCTGTTTTGATCGGCCAGATAGGAATGATGCCACGACATTTTTCTTCTACGTTGTATCGAAAAGATCCACGTCTCCTTTCGCTGAAACAGTGAAAAACTAATCGACTAAGCGTAATCGTACTGGTCTGCACGGTGGCCAGATTTTTGTCGTTTTTTATTGTCCAGTCTAGGTATGGCTGGATTAAGCCATGGTGATTGTAAGAGGAATCATTTTTATCTTTGCCAAGGAAGTGCCCCAACCATATGCGCCAATTGGGCGGAGGTTCCCCATTTATCATCAAATGAGTTCGGTCCGCTTGGGAGATGGCTGCATATTCAGGATCTGTGTACTCAGCAACCATGGCAATTTGACTTGCCCATGCAGCAAGTAAATGCTGTTGATCTGCGCTGAGATAAAGACTTTGGCCGCGGACTAACGGCTCAAAAACGCTAGAGGCCCTTTCTTCCAGTGCTCGCATCCATCCCGAATTGCAATGCTCTCCGCAGACTATGCGGAGTTTTTTAATATGAAATGCCCCTTGCTTGATGATTAGATCGTCGTCAACAACATCAAAACGTTCGGGCTGCGATTCGGATCGTAGCTTAAGTTGAGGAGAGACAACATCTGGCCTGCCTAAAATTGCCGATAAACGATCGGGTACGATGTGTTGTTTCGTTAATCCTGGTCGTCCACAGAATACACAAAAGCCTTGAGCTTGGGCCATTTCGTTTCCCTCCGGTCGTCCTGGAAAGAAAAGCCAGATCAGTGCGGATTTATACCCATCACCTAGCGGTTTATTTGCGCCATCCGATGATGAGCTATGCGGGTGTCCTTAATAAGCATCGGGATAAACATTCGTAGGATAATTTTTTTCATGGTGATGCGCGCATTGAGCGCCCTGGAAAAATACATTTGCAATTCGCGAGTTTTATCCTTTGTGGATCGTTTTTACTATCGGTTTCCGATTAATTATTTCTCTGGACGATTTAAGCGAGCAATCGCGAGTGATCTATTTGGTGCCAAAAACTTACTGCTGGTTCTATGCATTACGCTGCGAAGTGAACGGCGTCTTGGGGTTGCGACGTTGTCTCCCCTTCAAACGGGACCTGCCCGCGCAGGATGCACTCGACGCCACTCTCTTCCACCGTATGTGTCTTTCCTGCTGGATCGGGCTCGTGCGCAAGACCGAACCAGATCTAATCGTCATCGACGGCAAGATCTCGCGGCGCTGCCGCGCCAAGACCAGGGGCGGGTGGTGTTGCGCTTCGCCGGACGCGTCCTTCAACAGCCGAAGGCGCCGCGCTTGCGCCCCCACGGTCCCGATGTATCGATACGCTCCGGCCCGCGCATGGTCCTTGCCTGCGCGTCACCGCACCCCGCGACCAACCCCCGAGGTTTCCCGTGCTCCTGACCCCGCGCGAAAAGGACAAGCTCCTCGTCGCCATGGCCGCCCAGGTCGCCCGCAACCGGCTCGCCCGCGGCGTCAAGCTGAACTACCCGGAGGCGATCGCGCTCATCACCGACGCCGTGGTGGAGGGCGCGCGGGACGGCCGCTCGGTCTCCGAACTGATGCAGGCGGGCGCCCATGTCCTCACCACCGATCAGGTGATGGAGGGCATCGCCGAGATGATCCACGACATCCAGGTGGAGGCGACCTTCCCGGACGGGACCAAGCTCGTCACCGTCCACCACCCGATCCGCGGCGCGCCCTCGTCGGACGTGCCGGGCACGGTCACGACCCTGCCGGGCGAGATCGTCTTCAACGACGGCGCCCCACGCACCCTGCTCACCGTGTCCAATGTCGGCGACCGGCCGATCCAGGTCGGGTCGCACTACCATTTCTACGAGGTGAATCCGGGCCTGACCTTCGAGCGCGAGAAGGCGAGGGGCCAGCGCCTCGACATCGCGCCGGGCACGGCGGTGCGGTTCGAGCCCGGCGCCACGCGCGAGGTCTCCCTGGTGCCGCTGCTCGGCGCGCGGACGGTCTACGGGTTCCGGGGTGACGTGATGGGGACGCTGTAGCTCCTTACTTATGATATGCAGGAAAGGCGTTTCGAGGATTGTAAGGAGGTCGGGATGCAGCGGTTCGCGATGACCATGACATCGAAGGGACAAGTGACCCTGCCGGCGGAGTTCCGACGGGCGATCGGTGCGGTCCCCGGCGATCGCCTGTCTCTTCTCGTCGGAGAGGATGGACGCGCGACCCTGGCGAAGGACATCGACGACCTGTCGTCTCTACAGGTCATCGCCCGGCGGGCGCGCGCGGCCGGCGCCACGCGAGAAGCGGATGGCGATCCGATCGGGGATTACCTCGTCGCCGAAGACGAGCGGACGAAATCGCCGCGATGATCGGCATCGACACCAACGTTCTGCTCCGCCACATCCTCGATGACGATGTTACGCAATCGCCGATCGCGACGGCGTTCCTGATGGACGACAGCCGGGTGACCGAGCCCGCCCTGGTCAACCCGGTGTTGCTCGTCGAACTCGTCTGGACGCTGATGCGGCGCGAGAGTTTCGGAAAACCCGTCATCTTGGATCTGCTCGATGTCTTGGTGCGATCGCGGCGGATCGCCTTCACCGACGAGCGGGCCGTCATCGCCGCCATCGAGGGGTGGCGGCGCGGCAAGGCCGACTTTCCCGACTATCTGATCCGCCACCTCAACCGGCAGGCCGGCGCGACTCGGACGATGACCTTCGACGGAGACGCGGCGATGGAGCCGGGTTTCTCGCGACTGACTGCCTGAGCGGAGGCGACCGACGTCCATGTCCAACACCCCACGCCCCGCGAGCCTTCCCCGCTCGGCCTATGCCGACATGTTCGGCCCCACCACCGGCGACCGCATCCGGCTGGCCGACACCTCCCTGGTCATCGAGGTGGAGCGCGACCACACCACCTATGGCGAGGAGGTGAAGTTCGGCGGCGGCAAGGTGATCCGCGACGGGATGGGGCAGTCCCAGGTGACGAACGCGGACGGGGCGGTGGACACCGTCATCACCAACGCCGTGGTCCTCGACCATTGGGGCGTGGTGAAATGCGACGTCGGCATCGTGAAGGGCCGCATCTTCCGGCTCGGCAAGGCCGGCAACCCGGACATCCAGCCCGGCGTCGACATCATCGTCGGGCCCGGCACGGAGGTCATCGCCGGCGAAGGCAAGATCCTCACGGCCGGCGGGTTCGACAGCCACATCCACTATATCTGCCCGCAGCAGATCGAGGAGGCCCTGTGCTCGGGCGTCACCACGATGCTCGGCGGCGGCACCGGCCCGGCGCACGGCACCTTCGCCACCACCTGCACCCCCGGTCCGTGGCATCTCGCCCGGATGATCGAGGCGGCGGATTCCTTTCCGATGAACCTCGCCTTCGCCGGCAAGGGCAACGCCTCGCGGCCCGAGAGCTTGGTCGAGATGGTCCGCGCCGGCGCCTGCGCGCTCAAGCTCCACGAGGATTGGGGCACCACGCCCCAGGCCATCGACACCTGCCTCACGGTGGCCGACCTCCACGACGTGCAGGTGATGATCCATTCCGACACGCTCAACGAATCCGGCTTCGTCGAGGACACGATCAAGGCGTTTGCCGGCCGGACCATCCACGCCTTCCACACCGAAGGGGCGGGGGGCGGCCACGCGCCGGACATCATGAAGGTGGCGGGGCTGATGAACGTGTTGCCCTCGTCCACCAACCCGACGCGCCCGTATACGAAGAACACCATCGACGAGCATCTCGACATGCTCATGGTCTGCCACCACCTCGACCCGGCGATCCCCGAGGATCTGGCCTTCGCCGAGAGCCGCATCCGCCGGGAGACCATCGCGGCCGAGGACATCCTGCACGATATCGGTGCGCTCTCGATGATGTCGTCGGACAGCCAGGCCATGGGCCGGGTCGGCGAGGTCGTCATCCGCACCTGGCAGACGGCCGACAAGATGAAGCGCCAGCGCGGCAGCCTGCCGGGCGACGCTAGCGGCAACGACAACCTGCGCGCCCGCCGCTACATCGCGAAATACACGATCAACCCGGCCATCGCCCATGGCGTCTCGGCCCATGTCGGCTCGGTGGAGGCAGGCAAGCTCGCCGACCTGGTGCTATGGACGCCGGCCTTCTTCGGGGTGAAGCCCGATCTCGTCGTCAAGGGCGGCATGATCGCCACCGCGCCGATGGGCGACCCCAACGCCTCGATCCCGACCCCCCAGCCGGTGCATTACCGCCCGATGTTCGGGGCGATCGGCCGCTCGCCCTTCGCCACCGCGCTCACCTTCGTCTCGAAGGCCGCCATCGAGGACGGGCTGGGCGAGCGGCTCGGGGTGCAGAAGCGGCTCGTCGCCGTGGAGAACGTGCGCGGCGGCATCTCGAAGAAGAGCATGATCCTCAACGACGCCACGCCCCACATCGAGATCGACGCGGAGACCTACGACGTCCGCGCCGACGGCGAGCTGCTGGTCTGCGAGCCGGCCGAGGTGCTGCCGATGGCGCAGCGGTATTTCCTGTTTTGAGGTAGGGTGGCGGCGCTGACAGGAGACATGCCATGGCAAAGGCTGCTGTGAGGCCGCCCCCGGGGCAGGATCTCCACGAGACCGATCTGTATCTCTGGACACAGGCGCAGGCGGCGCTCCTGCGCGCGGGTCGCTGGCAGGATGCCGACCTGAATCATCTCGCCGAGGAGATCGAGAGCTTGGGCGGGTCACAGAAATCCGAGATCCGCAACCGGCTCGCCATCCTGATCCAGCATCTGCTGAAATGGGAGTTTCAGCCTCAGAAGCGCAAATACGGCTGGCGGGCCTCCATCGTCGAGCAACGGCTCCAGATCGACGGTCTTCTCGATGTCAGTCCCAGCCTCAAGCCATGGCCCGAGGCGGTGCTCGCCAAGGCCTATCGCCTGGCACGCGTCCGTGCGGCAGAGGAGACGGGCTTGAGCGAGCGCGGCCTTCCTGAAACCTGTCCCTACTCGCTCCAGCAGATCATGGACGATGGCTTCTATCCGGGTCCGGTAGAACCGGACGTTCTCTGATGCCGAGGATCGGTATGACCGAGCTGCTTGAGGAAGCGATCGCTGCACCATGATCCGAGCCACAAGCGTCCTGCGCCGCGATGTCCTCGCTGGCGAGATCGTCGACCGCATCGTCCTCGACCATGGCGACCGCCACCGCCGGCGCATGGCCATGCGCGGGGTCGGCGGCCTGTCCTTCCTGCTCGACCTGCCCGAGCCGACGGTTCTCGACGACGGCGACGCCCTGGTGCTGCAGGACGGCCGCCTCGTCTGGGTCGAGGCCGCGCCCGAGCGCCTGCTGGAGATCCGGGCCGCCGACGACCACGCCCTGAAACGGCTGATCTGGCACATCGGCAACCGGCACATCCCGGCCGAGATCGGGGCGGACGCGGTCTACATCGCCTATGACCATGTCCTCGCCGAGATGGTGCGCGGCCTCGGCGGTTCGGCCGAGCCGGTGGAGCGTCCGTTCCGGCCCGAGGGCGGCGCCTATGCCGGCGAGGCCGCCGGGCACCACCATCACGGGCATGATCATCATCATCCGCACAGCCACGACGCGGTGCCCGGTTGAGCCTCGTCCTCTCCCCCACCGCCACCTTCCCCGGACGGGCGGAGCGCAGCGGAGCCCGATCCGGGGTCCGGCACGAGAAGCCGCGAAGCGCCCGACCATTCCGCGCCGCCGATCATGAGCCGCTGGCGCGGCCCGGTTCGGGCTGGGCCCCGGATCGCCTTCCGCTGACGCTGCAGGCGTCCGGGGAAGGTGGCTTGGGGCGATGAGGGGCGAGCCCTCGATGATCGACACCGTCCGGCTCATGGCCTGGCTCTCGCCGGGCTATCCCGTCGGGGCCTATGCCTATTCGCACGGGCTCGAATGGGCAGTGGAATGCGGCGATGTCGGCGGCGAGGCCTCGCTGCTGGCCTGGCTCGGCGACGTGCTCGAACGCGGCGCGGTGCGCACCGACCTGATTCTCCTGGCCCATACCCATGCCGCCGCAGCGGCGGGGGACCTCCCGGCCTTGAGCGAGGTCAACGACCTCGCCGTCGCCCTCGCGCCGACGCGTGAACTCCATCTCGAGACGACCCAGCAGGGCCGCAGCTTCCTCGAGGCCACCCGCGCCGCCTGGAACACCCCGGAACTCGACCGGTTGAGCGCGGCGCTCCCCGGCGCGGTGGCCTATCCGGTGGCGGTCGGGCTCTCAGCCGGCGCCCACCGCATGGCGCTCCCCCCGGTTCTCGCCGGATTCGGCCTCGCCTTCCTGCAGAACCTCGTCTCGGCGGCGCTCCGCTGCGCGCCGATCGGCCAGAGCGCCGGCACGCGGGTGATCGCGGCGCTGACCCCGCGGGTGACGACGCTCGCCGCCGCCATCCCGGCCCTCACCCTCGACGAGATCGGCACCGCGACCCTGCGCCTCGATCTCGGCTCGGCCCGGCACGAGACCCAGTATTCCCGGATTTTCCGCTCGTGAAAGACCCCGTCATGACCTCACCGAACGGCCCCTCACCGAACGGCCCCCTGCGCGTCGGCATCGGCGGCCCCGTCGGCTCCGGCAAGACCGCGCTGATGGAGCAGCTCTGCAAGCGCTTCCGCGATCGCTTCGAGATCTGCGCCATCACCAACGACATCTACACCAAGGAGGATGCCCGCATCCTCACCGTGGCCGGGGCCTTGCCCGAGGAGCGGATCATGGGCGTCGAGACCGGGGGCTGCCCGCATACGGCGATCCGCGAGGACGCCTCGATCAACCTCGCGGCGGTGGCCGAGATGCGCCGCCGCTTCCCGAAGCTCGACCTGATCCTGATCGAATCCGGCGGCGACAACCTCGCGGCGACCTTCTCGCCGGAACTCGCCGACCTCACCCTCTACGTGATCGATGTCGCCGGCGGCGAGAAGATCCCGCGCAAGGGCGGCCCGGGCATCACCCGGTCCGATCTCCTCATCGTCAACAAGACCGACCTCGCCCCGATGGTCGGCGCCGATCTCGGGGTGATGGAGACCGATACCAGGCGCATGCGCGGCACCCGGCCCTACGTGTTCTCGTCCCTGCGCGAGGGCCACGGCGCCGACACGGTCGCCCGCTTCATCGTCGAGGCCGGGGGGTTGGGATAGGGTCCGGGAGCCATCCCACCCATCCCCCTCATCCTGAGGCGGCGCAGCGCAGCGGAGCCCTCGAAGGAGGCCTCCGGGGATCGCCGGTCAGGCTGGAGCCCTCCTTCGAGGCCGCTTCGCGGCACCTCAGGATGAGGAATTCGGGTAGGAAGACGTCGCGGGAGCGAGCCCCGCCCCCGTCCCCTCGAGGTCCTGCCACGTGACGACACCCCGTTTCGCCCGCGCGGCTTCCGTCAGGGAAGTCTTCCTCGCCTTTCTCAGGCTCGGGCTCACCGCGTTCGGCGGTCCGATCGCCCATCTCGGCTATTTCCGCGAGGAGTTCGTGCATCGCCGGCGCTGGCTCGACGAGGCGGCCTATGCCGATCTCGTGGCCCTGTGCCAGTTCCTGCCGGGGCCGGCCTCCAGCCAGGTCGGCTTCTCCCTCGGGGTGATGCGGGGAGGGGGATTGGCCGGCGGGCTCGCCGCCTGGACCGCCTTCACCCTGCCCTCGGCGCTCCTCCTCGTGGCCTTCGCCTACGGCGCGGACGCCCTCGGCGGCCCGATCGGATCGGGCATCGTCCACGGCCTCAAGCTCGTCGCGGTGGCGGTGGTGGCCCAGGCGGTCTGGGGCATGGGCCGCAGCCTCGCCCCCGACGCCACCCGCGCGACCATCGCCTTCGCCGCCCTGGCCCTGACCACGGCGCTGGCGGGCTCGGCCGGCCAGGTCGCCGGCATCCTGCTCGGAGCCGCGGCCGGCCTCGTCTTCTGCCGTGAGGCCTCCGGGGCGATGGGCGGGCATCTCGGCATCGCGGTCTCGCGCCGGGCCGGCGCGGTGGCCCTCCTCCTGTTCGGCCTGTTCCTGGCCGTCCCGCCGTTCCTGGCGAAAGCCCTGTCCTCGCACGGGCTCGCGATGTTCGACGCGTTCTACCGCTCCGGCGCCCTCGTCTTCGGCGGCGGCCACGTGATGCTGCCGCTCCTGCGCACGGCCCTGGTGGAGACCGGCTGGATCGGTCCGGACGCGTTCCTCGCCGGCTACGGCGCGGCGCAGGCGGTGCCGGGGCCGCTCTTCACCTTCGCAGCCTATCTCGGCGCGGCGCTCGGGCCCGAACCGAACGGCCTCGCCGGGGCCGCCATCGCCCTGGTGGCGGTGTTCCTGCCGGGCCTGCTCCTGGTCTACGGGGCGCTGCCGTTCTGGGATGCCTTCCGCGAAAGACCCCTGGCGCAGGCGGCCATGCGCGGCGCCAATGCGGCGGTGGTGGGGATCCTCGCGGCCGCGCTCTACGATCCGCTCTGGACCGGCGCCGTCCTCGGCCCGCGCGATTTCGCCGTGGCGGCCGGCGCGTTCCTGCTCCTGACGATCGGGGCGGCCCCGCCCTGGATCGTGGTCGCGCTCACGGCCGTCGCGGGGGCGGGCCTGGCGGTGGCCGGGGGCTGACGCCCCATCCAACCCTCTCGGGATGAAGTCGAGAGCGGGAGAGACGAGAACCTCAGCCGTCGCAATTCGCCGAAAGCAGCGCCAGAATGCGCTGGAAGCTTTGGTATTGCGCCATGCTCGACGGGTGCCGGATCTCGGCGGCATCGGGCAGGATGCCGGCGAAGCCCGCTCCCGGATCGGCGACGAAGGGGCGCGGACCGACATGGGCGCCCATCCGGTTGGTGACGTCGACCTCGCCGCAGATGGCGTCGGCCTTGCCCCGGCGCAGCCGGCCGTAGCGTGCCTCGGCCGGGCTCTTGAGCCCCTTGCCGACCAGCGCCATCACGGAAGCCGACATCTCCGCCCCGATCGCGGCGTCGGACCCGTCGGTGACGGTCTGCGCCGTGGCGGGCCCGGCGGCGAGAAGGGCCAGGGTGAGGGAGACGACGAGGCGGCCCGCGCGCATCACGAGGCCTTGGCCACCACTTCGATGTCGCGGTCCATGCCGCTCTCCACCTTGAACTCGCGGGTATAGACCTGCCCGTCATGGCGGGCGATGAGGACGTAGTCGCCCTCCGCCAGGGTCACCTGCGGGAAGGCGCCGATGGCCTCGCGGATCGTGTCGCCGCCCGGCGTCAGCACGCTGAAGGCGGTGCCGGCGAAGGCCTCGGCGCCGGGCGCGGCCACGAGCTTGAGGGTCACGGTGGCGGCCCGGTGGTTGAGGGTCGCGTCGGTGACCTTGCCGTTCTCCACCTTGAGGTCGGCGCGCTGGATCGCGTTCGACTCCCCGTAATTCGAGACCACGTGGTAGGTCCCCTCCGGCAGGCGGATGATCTCGCCCGCCTTCACGCCGCTGCGCACGAGGCGCCCCTCCGAATTGGTGCCGATGGGCACGAAGACCGAGAAGGCGAGGTCGGCCGGGGCGATCTTCATGTCGCCGATGGCGCCCGAGAGCTTGAGCGCCCCGGCGGTGATGGTGAGGCGGTCGCTCAGCGCCGTACCCGCCATGGTGATGCGCTTCGAGGCGCTGGCGAACCCGTAGGTGACAGTGGCGACGTAGCTGCCCGGTGCCAGGGTGAAGCGCGGATCCGCCGCCTCGGACCGGGCGACGATGTTCGGCCGCACCCCGTCGGACCGGTCCTCGTAGATGCGCCAGGCGAGGCCGGACCGCACCGGCTGGTCGCTGCCCGCGAACAGGGCGGAGAGGGCGAGCGGCGCCTCGCCCTCGACGGGCGGGCTCGGCAATTGCGGCCCGACGATCGAGGGGGAAGGCAGGCCCTGCCCGTTGCGACCGCCGAACGGGTCGCGCTCCTGCGCCCGCGCCGGCAACGCCGCCATCAGGACGGCTCCCGTCACCGCGAGCCCGCGCATCACCGGTCCCATCCGCCGTCTCCTCCGCGGACCCGTCCTGAGAGGGCCCATCCCGCGCGGGTCCGTCCTGCATCCCGGCGATTGCCAAGGTGCGGACCGCGCGCCATGTCTTGCTGGTAAAGACGTCTTGCTCAGCAAGATGTCTTGCTCGTCAAGATATCCTGGCGATCGACGGGTTCCTGCCGAAAGCCATCTCCCGCTTTGAAACCGGACCGTGGCGGCTCCAAGGCCGAAACGGTTGCGGGGACGAGGCTCTTCCCCCCACGTCCCGGATCGGCACGCCTTTCCCTCGGACATAGCCGCTCGCCGCCCCGGCGGCCAATCCTTCGCTTCCGCCCTTCGCGTCCACTCTTCGCGCCGAACAGGTTCCATGGACAGCAAACCCGATCTCGCCCGCAGCGACACCCTCGATCTCCTGCGCCTGCGCCGCTCCGTGCCGCCGATCAACCTCGACGGTCCGGGGCCGGGCGCGGAGGAACTCGACGCGATCCTCACCATCGCCTCGCGGGTGCCCGACCACGGCAAGCTCAGCCCCTGGCGCTTCCTGGTGATCGAGGGGGACGGCCGCCTGCGTGTCGGCGAGCTCATCGCCGAGGCCTATGCCGCCGACAATCCGGGGGCGGATGCCAAGCGTCTCGACCTGGAGCGGAACCGCCTCGCCCATGCGCCGCTCGTGGTGGCCGTGGTCTCCAGCGCCGCCCCGCACGTGAAGATACCGGAATGGGAGCAGGTCCTCTCGGCCGGCGCCGTGTGCATGAACCTCGTCGTCGCGGCCAATGCCGCCGGCTTCGCTACCGCCTGGCTGACCGAGTGGTTCGCCTATGACCGCCGCGTCCTCGACGCGCTCGGCCTCGACCCGCGCGAGAAACTCGCCGGCTTCATCCATCTCGGCCGTGCCCGCGAGATCCCGAGCGACCGCCCGCGGCCGATCCTCTCCGACATCGTCACACGGATCTGAGCGGCGCCATGCATTACGATTCCGAGAACCGCACCCTGCCGCACAACCCGCTGAAGGCCCTGGTAGCACCCCGGCCGATCGGCTGGATCAGCGCGATGAACAAGCAGGGCCAGGTCAACCTGGCCCCCTATTCCTACTTCAACGCCGTCGCCAGCGACCCCGACATGGTGATGTTCTCCTCCTCCGGCCGCAAGGATGCGATGACCTTCGCGGAGGAGGGCGGCGAGTTCGTCTGCAACTTCGCCACCTACGACCTGCGGGACGCGATGAACGCCACCTCGGCGCCCCTGGCCCGCGGCGACAGCGAGTTCGTCGCGGCCGGACTGACCCCCGTCCCGTCGCGCAAGGTGCGCCCGCCGCGCGTGGCCGAGGCGCCGGCCGCCCTCGAATGCCGGTGGCTGCAGACCGTGCCGCTGACGCCGCTGGACGGAAGCGAGGCCAGTCACTTCCTGGTGATCGGCCAGGTCGTGTCGATCTATATCGACGACGCCTTCATCAAGGAGGGTCGCGTCGATACCGGCGCCATGCATCCGCTCCTGCGCGGAGGCTATTTCGACTATTTCAGCGTCACGGACGAGGCTCGTTTCGAGTTGAAGCGCCCGGCCGGCGCGGGACAGTAGCCTCGTCTGCCGGTCGTCCGGCGAGCGGGGCAAGCTCGGCCCCGGTCGAAGGTTGTGAAGGCCCGGCCTGTGCCAAAAAGGGAACCAAGCGGACGGCCGAAACCTTATTGGCCCGAGGCGCCGTTTGGCGGCTCCTTTCTGCGAACCGCCTGAGGGGGCGCTCGCACAGGTCTACACACCATGATCGTCAAGCTCACCGCCCCGCTCCTCCTCGTCGCCGGTCTCGCGACCCCGGCCCTGGCCCAGACGACGACCCGTCCGCCGACCGTGCTGATCCATGGCAATTACTGCGGACCCGGCAACAACGCTCCACTCCCGCCCATCGACGCCCTCGATGCGGCCTGCGCCCGTCACGATGCCTGCACGCCGGATGGCGGCCTCCCCACCAAGGCCTGCAACCTGCGCCTCCAGCGCGAGGCCGCTTTAATCGCGCGCGATCCGCGCCAGTCGGGCGATCTCCGGTCGCTCGCCGGCCTGATCTCGGTGGGCGCCTCGATGATGATGGCGGATACGGGCGCGCATGCGGCTCCCGCCCCGACGGCGACCCCCGTCAGCCACGATGTCGTCCCGCCCGAGACGCAACGCTGGTCGCCCGCCCCGGCGGAGACGCCGGCCCTGTCGACGGACGAGGATGGCGACGACGCCGAGTAGGCTCGGGACCGGCCTTCTGTCGCGAGGATTCACGCTCTCCCGCATCGTCCCTCGGACGCGTCAGGCGTCCGGGGAATCCGGGTCGAAGGCCATGACGATCCGCGCCTGATCCGGATCGAGAGCGAGCTTCGCCTGAAGCCCGTCGCGGCGGGCCTCCTCGACTTCACGCAGGACATCGCCCCCCGCCGGACATGCCGCATCGATCGCGGCCACCTTCGCCGCCGCCGCGGCGAGGCGGACCAGCGAGCGGATCTGGGCGAGCGGCGGGATCCATCCACCGTCGCCACTGCGGAGGGTCCGTGCTCCGATCTCGATCCTCACGGCCTCGGCGTCCCAGGCGATGCCGGCGAGGCGGTCGCTCGATCCCGCGAGATGCTGCAAGGCGAACGCGCCCTTCGCCGTCCCGACCAGGGCGAGGATGCGTGTCGCGCCGTCGGGCAGCCCCTGCATCGCCTCCTCGACGGCGAGCCGCGCACCGAGCCGCATGACGTCCCGTGCGCTTTCGCAATCGGTCAGGACGATTCCGTGCGGTGCCGCCGCCATCATCGCCGGGAGGTCGCGCTCGAGGGTTCGCGAGCGCAGGTAGAGAAGGGGGGCGCCCGCCTTCCGGGCGGTGGGGAGGATCGGCGGCGCACCCTCCGTCACGTCCACGATGAGCGCGTGCGCGCCGCTCTCCATGGCCGCCGCGACGGCCTGCGCCTCTCCGGGGACGATCAGGATCGCGTGCATGCCGGCCTCCCTTGTCTCTCGCTGCATGCGGCCGGATCGATGCATCCTGTCATGTCGTCGGTCCGCGGTCTCCGGCAACTGCCCGGTCTCGGGCCATAGCCTGGTCTCGGCCCATTCTCTCGGCGAGGAAATCCACCAGCACGCGGATGCGGGCGGGCATGGCCGGTCCGCCGACGAACACCGCATGGATCGCCTCGCGGTCCTGAGGATTGTACGCCTCCAGGAGCGGCACGAGCCGGCCGGCGGCGAGATCCTCGGCGATGTGGAAGGTGCCCACGCGGGTGATGCCGACCCCCTGCAGGGCGAGCTGGACCAGGGTCTCGCCATTGTTGGCGGCGACGTTGCCCCGCACCGCGAGGAGAGACTCGCGGCCCTCCTCGCGGAACGGCCAGCCCGGCTCGATCCGTCGGAAATTGAAATCGAGGCAGTTGTGTCCGGTAAGATCGGCCGGGACGCGCGGCGTACCGGAGCGGGCGAGATAGGCGGGCGAGGCCACGACCATCCGCCCGGTCTCGCCCAGGCGCCGGGCGGTGAGGGGGCTGTCGGCGAGGGGCCCGAATCTGATCGCCACGTCGGCCCGCCCGCCGAGCACGTCGGCGACCTCGTCGCTGAGGTCGATCTCCACCACGATCCCCGGATGGCGCGCGACGAAGTCGCCGATGAGGGGCACCACCACCCGCCGTCCATGGGCCATGGACGCGCTGACCCGCACCCGGCCGCGCGGACGGCCCTGATCGGCGATCTGCGCTTCGGTCTCGTCGAGATCGGCCAGGATGCGCCGCGCCGCCCTCCCATAGGTCTCGCCCTCGGCGGTCAGGCGCAGGGAGCGCGTGGTGCGCACCAGGAGCCGGACGCCGAGCCGGGCCTCGATCCGCGCCACCACCCGGCTCACCGCCGAGGGCGTCAGGCCGAACCGGCGCGCGGCCGCCGACAGGCTCCCCTCCTGCGCCACCGCGAGGAAGATCGCCATATCGCCGGCCCGGTCGACCCTGTCTCGCAGCATTGATGCTCCCGGGGCACGGATGTTGGTCCCGCCACGGGACTACTGCGGTCTCGCGGTTTTCGCCATGTGCTTGTGCGGAACGAACGGAAAGCACGAGCCATGACGATCAACCTTCCCCTGCTGGCGCTGGCGGCCGGTGCCTTCGGCATCGGCGTCACCGAATTCACGCCGATGGGCATGCTGCCCCTCATCGCCGGCGACCTCCACGTCTCGATCCCGGCGGCTGGCCTCATCGTCAGCGCCTACGCGATGGGGGTGCTTCTCGGCGCGCCGCTGATGACGCTGGCCTTCGCCCGGATGCCGCGCCGGCGGCTGCTGGTGGGCCTGATGGGCATCTTCACCCTCGGCAACCTCCTCTCGGCCCTGGCCGACAGCTACGCGATGCTGGTGGTCGCCCGCCTCGTCACCTCGCTGAACCACGGCGCCTTCTTCGGGGTGGGCGCTGTGGTGGCCGCCGGCATCGTGCCGCCCGAGCGCCGCGCGGCCGCCGTGGCGGCGATGTTCTCCGGGCTCACCATCGCGACGATCGGCGGCGTGCCGCTGGCGGCCTGGATCGGCGAGATGCTCGGCTGGCGCGCGGCCTTCTGGGGCATCGCCGGGGTCGGGGCCGTGGCCATGCTGGCGCTGCGCCTCGCCCTTCCGAAGCTGGAGGTCGAGGCCGGCGGCGACATGCGGGCCGAACTCCGGGTCCTCATGCGCGGGCCGGTGCTCGCCGCCCTCGCGCTCACGGTGCTCGGGGCGAGCGCCATGTTCACGGTGTTCACCTACATCGTGCCGATCCTGCGGGTCGAGACGGGTGCCGCGACGCCGTTCGTGACGGCGATGCTGGTGCTCTACGGAATCGGCCTGACGGTCGGCAATTGGGCGGGCGGGCGCTTCGCCGACCGCTCGGTGGACGGGACCCTGTTCGCCTCCCTCGGCGGGCTCGTCGTGGTGCTGGCCCTCTTCGCCTGGGGCGTGCGCTGGGAAGTGCCGGCCGCGATCCTGATCTTCCTCTGGGGCATCGCGAGTTTCGCCCTGGTACCGCCGCTCCAGATGCGGGTGATGGAGAAGGCTGAGGGCGCGCCCAACCTCGCCTCGGCCATGAATATCGGCGCGTTCAACCTCGGCAACGCCATCGGTGCCGCCGTCGGCGGGGGCGTGATCGATGCGGGCCTCGGCTACCCGGCGGTCCCCCTCGCCGGGGCGGCCATGGCCGGCGCCGGGCTCGTCATGCTGGCGGTCCTGCGCCGGGGCCGTCAGGCCAGGATCGCCGCGCCCGTATCCTGCTGAAGTTTCTGCAGCTTCGGGGCCATGTTCACGCTCCGTCCTTCAGTCTTTGTTTACCATGATCGGAACACTTTGAGGCTCAGGCCGACGATCGCGTCCGCCTGCAGCCGGACGGCCATGTTCCTGTTCACCACACCCCCCGCCAGCACGCGCGACACCGGCCTCGGCCGGGACGCGGGCACGCGCGGCGGAGCGGCCACGGGGACGTCGACGGGCGCCTCCACGGGATCGGCCTCCGCCGGCGTGGTCGATGCGATCCGCAGCGGCGCCCGCAACACCGGCACCCAGTTCGACTATCTCCTCGCCACGGCCAAGCGCGAATCCTCCCTCGATCCGTCGGCCAAGGCCGCCACCTCCTCGGCCACCGGCCTGTTCCAGTTCATCGAGCAGACCTGGCTCGGGACCATGAAGAATGCGGGGCCCAAGCTCGGCCTTTCCGCCTATGCCGACGCCATCACCGCCAGGCCCGACGGCACCTACACGGTGGAGGACGCCTCCGCGCGCCAGACGATCCTCGACCTGCGCCGGGACCCGGCGGTGGCCGCGACCATGGCCGGCGCCCTGACCCAGCGCAACGGCGAGTCCCTCACCGCCGCCCTCGGGCGCGAGCCCACCGGCGGCGACCTCTACGCCGCCCATGTGCTCGGCGCGCGCGGGGCGGCGACGCTGATCAACACCGCCCAGGCGAGCCCGGCCCGCGCCGCCGCCCTCGACATGCCGGAGGCGGCCGCCGCCAACCGCGGCCTGTTCTACGACAGGACCGGCCGGCCCCGTGGCGCGGCCGAGCTCTACGCGCTGCTCGCCACCAGCCAATCCGCCTCCCGGCCCGCCCCCACCGCCCTGGCGGGAGCCGCCATCGATCCGGCTTCCTCGCCCGACACCGTCTCCGCCTATGCCGCCATCGACGGCGGCGGCCTGCGGGCCCTGTTCCAGACCGACAAGCGCCAGGGTGCGATGTCGGAGGGGGTCGCCCGCCTGTGGCAAGGCAGGGGCACCCCATCCACCCCGGCCGCGTCCTCGCTCCCGCACGAGCCCGTGCGGAGCGCGCCGACCTATTTCCCGCGCTCGGACGGGACGGGAGAGTCGGTGGCGGCCACCGCCTCCCCGGCGGAGCCGGCCCGGGTCTCGTCGGTCTCGGCCCAGTCCGTCTCGATCCCGGCGAGCGCCGCCCTCGTCAACGCGCCGCTGCCTCCGCGCCGGCCCGTGGAGCTCGCCGCCGCCGCCGTGCGGCCGGCCCACATCCTCGGCGCCAAGCTTCTCGAGTCCAAACCCCTCGATCTCTCACTCTTCACGACCCGGAGCGGTCAATGATCATCCGCCAATTCCTGTCCTGGACCCGCGACGCCTCCATCGACCGCCGTGCGGAGGCCGCCGGGGCGCTGACGCGGGCCTATCTCTATGACGGGCTCGACGCCGAGGCCGCGCGCGACGCCCGCTCGGCGATCCTGGCGCTCCTCGACGACCCGGCTCCCTCCGTGCGCCGGGCCCTCGCAGAGGCCTGTGCCGGCTGCGCCACGGCGCCGAGGCCCCTGGTCGTGGCCCTGGCCGGCGACCAGCCCGACATCGCCGCCCTGGTGCTGCGGCGCTCGTCCGTCCTCACCGATGCCGACCTCGTCGACGGCATCGCCATCGGCTGCGAGATCACCCGCACCGCCATTGCCGGCCGGCTCGGCCTCTCGCACGCGGTGGCCGGCGCCATGGCCGAGATCGGCGGCGCCGCCTCGCTGACCGCCCTGGTGCGCAACCGCGGCGCCGGCATCACCACCGGCAGCCTGATGCGCATGGTGGAGCGCCACGGCGACGATACCGGCCTGCGCGATGCCATGCTGGCACGGGCCGACCTTCCCCTCGAAGTGCGCCAGGTCATCACCGCCCGCGTGGCGGCATCGCTCTCGGCCTTCGCCATCGCGTCGGGCTGGCTCACCCCGGCCCGCGGCGAGCGGGCGAGCCGCGAGGCCCTGGAGCGCAGCACCCTGGAGGTGAGCGCCGGCGCCGACGCGACGGATCTCGTCCGCCTCGTCGCCCATCTCCGGGTGCAGGGCCAGCTCAATGCCGGCCTGATCCTGCGGGCGATCCTGTCGGGCCGCATGGCCTTCGCGGAAGTGGCCCTGGCCGATCTCACCGGGCTCAAGGTCGACCGCGTCGCCGGGCTGATGCACGATGCCTCCGCCTCCGGTTTCGCTGCCCTCCACCGCCGCGCCGGGCTGCCGCCCGTGCTGCTGCCCGCCTTCACCGCCGCCCTCTCGGCCTGGCGCGAGGCCGGACGCGGCGCCGAGCCCGGCGACGCGACCCTGTCGCGCCGGATGATCGAGCGCGCCCTCACCGCCTGCGAGGGCATGCCGCTCGCCGAGGCGCAGAGCGTCATGGCCCTCCTCTCCCGCTACGAGGCGGAGGCCGCCCGCGAGGAGGCCCGGATCGCCGCCAAGGCGATGGAGGAGAAGGCCCGCCAGGAGACCCGGACCAGGATGCAGGTCCTCGATGCCGAATGGCGCGTGGCGCAGATGCTCGTCTCCCACCAGCCGGCCCGGCCCGCCGCCTTCGAGATCCAGTCGGTCGAGCTTCTCGCCGTCGAGATTCCTGCGATCGAGATTCCTGTGCTCGCCGTCGAGCGGGTCGAGGCGGTGGAGGCCGTGCTCGATTCCCTCTCCGACGGGCTCATGGCGAGCTTCCGCGCGGCGAGGGCAGGGGTCCGTCCGCTCACCGAAGCGCCGATGGATCTGACCGCCGCCGATCTGGTGACGATCGAGGTGCAGCCCATCGCCGTCTCCCAGCCCGAATTCGCCGTCGGCCGCGTGCCGGACTTCTCGGACATCGCCGTCGGGAAGCCTGCCGCAGACGCGGCCGATGCGGTGCTGGACACGATCCCCGATGCCCTCATCGCCAGCTACCGCGCGGACCGCGCGAGGATGCGTCTGGCGGCCTAAACAAGGCAGGCCGACGCCTCGGAGGCCGGCGCGAGCGGCGGTCCCGAAGACACCGTCCGGGACCGACCGAGCCGGTTCGCCCCCTCGCCCTCATGCGGCTATGAGGGCGCCATGCATGCACCCGATACCAGGACACGCCTCGCCAGCCTCGCTCCCGTGGCCGCTCTGGTGGGGTCGATCGTCTCCCTCGTCATCGGCACCTCCTTCGCCAAGCAACTGTTCCCGGTGATCGGGGCGGAGGGCACCTCGGCCTACCGCGTCACCGTGGCGGCGCTGCTGCTGCTCGCCGTGTGGCGCCCCTGGCGCCGGACGCTCGGCCGGCGGGATGCCGGCGTGGTGGTGCTCTACGGGCTCGTGCTCGGCTGCATGAACCTGCTGTTCTACCTCTCCCTGCGGACCGTCCCGCTGGGCCTCGCCATCGCCATCGAGTTCGTCGGACCGCTCACCGTGGCGGTGGCCGCGTCGCGGCGGCCCATCGACCTCGTCTGGGTGGCCCTCGCCATCCTGGGCCTCGCCCTGCTGCTGCCGCTGCAGCAGGCGAGCGCCGGGCTCGATCCCGTGGGCGTCGCCTGTGCGCTCGGCGCCGCCCTGTGCTGGGCGCTCTACATCCTCGTCGGCCAGAGGGCGGGGCACCTGCCCGGCGGCCAAGCGGTGGCCCTCGGCATGAGCGTCGCCGCCCTGGTGATCCTTCCCTTCGGCATTGCGGGCGCCGGCATGGCGCTGCTCTCGCCCTCGATCATCGTGGCGGGGCTCGCCGTGGCGATCCTGTCGAGCGCGATCCCCTATTCCCTGGAGATGGTGGCCCTGCGGGGCCTGCCGCGCCAGACCTTCGGCATCCTGCTGAGCCTGGAGCCGGTCTGCGGCGCGCTCGCCGGCTTCTTGATCCTCGGAGAGCGCCTCACGCCCCTGCAGGGCGCCGCCATCGCCTGCATCATGGCGGCCTCGGTGGGCAGCACGTTCGGGGCGTACCGGGCGCGGCGGGTGGGGTGAGAGGACCGGCAGCCGGTCCGCGTGAAATAGCGAAAGGCTTTTGTTTTCAGAGCATTACACGTGCTTGCTCATTCGGTTTCTTATCTCGCGAACCGCTGACGCGGCACATCTCACGCTGGGTTCCGGGTCGCCTTCCGCTGGCGCTCCAGGCGCCCGGAAAAGGTGCCGGCAGGGACAGGCCGGTTCAGCGAGGCCGGGGATCGCTCCGCGCCCCTTCCCCGGACGGGTGGAGCGAAGCGGAACCCGATCCGGGGCCCAGCGCGGGACGTCGCGCAGCGCCGCATTCCTGCAGGCGCTCGCAGACATGCCGCCGCCGCTTCAGCCGAACTGTTCGCGAAGAATCCGCTCGTCGAGGCTGTGGCCGGGATCGTGGAGGAGGGTGAGGTCGGTCTCGAGGTCGAGCCAGGTCTCCACGGTGCAGACCCGGCGGAACTCGGTATGGTCGGCCACCGCCGCCACCGGGCGGTGCGCCGCGTCGAGGACCTCCACATGGATGCGGGCATGGTCCGGCAGCAGGGCGCCGTGCCAGCGCCGGGGGCGGAAGGCCGAGATCGGGGTCAGCGCCAGGAGCCGCGAGTTCAGGGGCAGGATCGGCCCCCCCACCGAGAGGTTGTAGGCGGTGGAGCCGGCCGGCGTCGCGCAGAGCACGCCGTCGGCGATGAGCTCGGGCAGGCGCACGTGCCCGTCCACCGAGATCTTCAGCTTGGCGGTCTGGTGGGTCTGGCGCAGCATGTAGACTTCGTTGATGGCCCGCGCCGTGTGCCGGCGCCCCTCCACGTCCACCGCCTCCATCATGAGCGGATGGATGGTGCTGCGCTTGGTGCTCTCCAGCCGGTCGAGGAGGTTGTCCTCGCGGTACTCGTTCATCAGGAAGCCGACGGTGCCGCGATTCATGCCGTAGATCGGCGTGCCCGCCAGCATGAAGCGGTGGAGCGCCTGCAGCATCAGCCCGTCGCCGCCGAGCGCCACGATCACGTCGGCATCCTCCGGGGCGACGCTGTCGTAGCGCCGCATCAGCGTGTCCGCGGCACCCCGCGCATCGGCCGTGGGGCTCGCGATGAAGGCGATCCGGTGGAAGCGCCGCGCCATGGATGATCGTCCGCTCGTGTTGACGCCGGGCCTCGCCGCAGGCCTCATTCCGGTCGGAACGCGCCGCAGACCAGGAGACCCATAGCATGGAGCGTCCGCTCCTCGTCTACACCACCTTCGCCGATGCCGAGACGGCGCTCGCCATCGGCGAGGAACTGGTGCGCGCGCGGCTCGCCGCCTGCGTCAACGTGCTGCCCGGCATGCGCTCGGTCTATGCCTGGAAGGGCGCGGTGGAGCGGGGCGAGGAGGTCGTCGCCCTGTTCAAGACGCGGGAGGGGATCGCCGGGGCGCTCGCCGCCGCGCTGAAGGAGCGCCATCCCTACGAGACGCCGATCATCCTGCATCTGGCCACCTGCGGGGCGGATGAGGACACGGCCGCGTGGATCCTCGGCGAGACCGGCGGCTGATCCTCGGCGTCGCCGCGCATGAAAAACGCCGCCGGGGCCGTGCCTTGCAGGTGTGACTTGACTGGCGGGGCGCGGATCGGGCGTCCCCGGTTCAGGCCGCCCGGCGGTAGGTCGCCCGAGCGTTGTCGTTGATGGCGACGAACATGCCGGCCGAGGTCGTGCCCGAGACCGGCGGCGCCGCTTCGGCGCGATCCGTCAGAAGGGCCAGAGCCGGGCCGATGGCGACGGCCGCGAGGCCGAGAACGAACAAAGCGATCATGGAAGGAGCCTCTCGTGCGACTGCAACGAGGCCTGTATCGCACTGCACCATGATATTTGGTATATCACATTCCGAAGAGCGGCCATGCCGCCGGTGCAGATCTTCGGAGAGCGGGTCACCGATGATGGGCGCCGGCCATGCCCGGCATCATCGGAAGCGTATGATGGCCGTCGCCGAAGATGATGACCGACAGGGTCAGGCCCAGGGCCGCCACGTAGAGCACCGCGAAGAGATCGCGGTTGGTGCCGGCCGTGGCGAGGACCAGGGCCGCGAACGGAATGCTCTGCAGGGCGAGGATGGCTGCGATGTTCATCTCGGACACTCCGGCGATCGCCGAGCAGAGTTGGACATGACGGAGCACGGGGCAACACGGGACGGGCGGACAGGATGGCGCGTCGTGGCCGTGTCGACGAGGAATCGACGAGAAATTGTCCCGGAAGCGAGGGGATCGGGCCGGACGAGCGGGAATGAACCTCGAAGGAGCCCGCAATCCGGTGATTCGATCCCCTCGAATCCTGTACCGACTCGCCCCGCGATCGGGCGGGGCGAGCGGTCGATCAGGCGTGGGCGAGGGCGCCCGCGGGCACTGCCGCGCCGTTGGCGAGGTGGTGGCGCTTGAGCATCGGCCGGAGGACGGCCAGGGCCAGGAAGGCGGCCACGAGGTCCATGATCGCCACCGTGTAGAGCACCGTCGCCCAGGTGCCGGTGGCCTGCATGATCAGGTTGCCCACCGGGACGAACAGGGCGGCGAAACCCTTGGCGCAGTAGAGAACGCCGTAGATCTTGCCGATATGCTTGGAGCCGAAGGTGTCGGCGGCCGTGGCGCTGAACAGCGAGTAGACTTCGCCCCAGGCCAGGAACACCACGCCCGACAGGATCACGAAGGCCCAGGGGTTCGAGCCGAAGTAACCCAGGGCGACGATGCCGAGACCTTCCATCGTGAAGGCGATGAACATCGTCTTCTCGCGCCCGATCCGGTCCGACACGTAGCCGAAGAGCGGCCGCGAGATGCCGTTCATGATCCGGTCGAGCATCAGCGCGAAGGGCAGGGCCGCCATGGCGAAGAAGTAGAGGTTGACCCTGAACTCCTTCACCCCGAGATCCTGGGCGATCACGCCGAGCTGCGCCACCGCCATCAGACCGCCGGTCACCGTGCAGGTGAACATCAGCATCATCACCCAGAAGACCGGCGTGCGCAGCGCCTCGCGCAAGGTGTAATCACGCCGTGATTGCAGCACCTTGGTCGAGTAGGTGACCTCGCCCTTCGCCGGACCGCGCAGGCCGATGGACGCCAGCATGATGATGCCGCCCTGGATCAGGCCGAAGAAGAAGAAGGCCTGGGCGTAGCTGCCCTGCGCGATCATGTTGGCGATCGGGATGATGGTCAGTGCCGAGCCCGCGCCGTAGCCGCCCGCCGTGAGACCGACCGCGAGGCCGCGCTTGTCCGGGAACCATTTCAGGGCGTTGTTGATGCAGGTGGCATAGACACAGCCGACACCGATGCCGCCGGCCACGGAGCCGAGATAGAAGCCCGTGAGCGACGTGGCGTAGGAGTTGATGACCCAGGCGAGGCCGGTCATCAGACCGCCGAACATCACCACGCGGCTCGGGCCGTACTTGTCGATGAAATAGCCCTCAATCGGGGTCAGCCAGGTCTGCACCACCACGAAGATCGTGAAGGCGACCTGGATCGCGGCCCGGTCCCAGCCGAAGGTCTTCTGGATCTCCGGGACGAACAGCGTCCACGCGTATTGGATGTTCGCCGCCGCGACCATACAGGCCACGCCGAGAATGAGTTGGAGCCACCGATTGGCTGAAGGTTGCACCGCGGGGGGCGCGGTTACGGACGTGGCCATGAGCTTTCTCCCTGATCATGGGCGTGGATACTTGAGGTCTCAGCGATGAAGGCATCCCGGCGCGTCGTCCCTCTTCGATCGCGGCGAATCATCGACGGGATCTGCGAACGGCCTTCTGGTATGTAGTATTTGGCATATCAGACGGGCTTGCAAGCACCATAGTGCATGTATTGGGGTAATCCTGCAGGAAATCGCGAAACTCCATCGCAATCCGCCACACGAACCAGAACGATTTTTCATCCGACCATTTGAGAAAAATCGTTTTGTCTTGATCGCCGGAATCTACGGCGAGCCGGTGGAAGGGCGAGGGCTCGAAACTTCAAGCTGGTATTCCAAATACATGGGCAGGATACGATCAGATCTCCATTGGAGAGGACACTATCCTGCCGCCAGCTCCGAGTATTCGATCTGCATAATTTATTAAATGAAGATTTTTTGAGCGTTGCTTCAAAAAAACCAACGCTCGGCCGGCTTCGTTCCCGCTCGCGCCGGAGCGGCAGGTGCCGTGGCGGGGATGGCTCAGGATCGCGCCGGATCCGTTGTCGCAAATGCGAAGCGTCCGGCACTTGTGGCCCCGGATCTGTGGCCCGGACCCGACGATCCCGGGATTATGCCCCGTTCAATGGATAGCTCCGCCCCTTCCACACCGCCGCGCCGGCGCGCCTGGGACCAAGCAGAACGTTCCATTGGATCGCCAGCGCCACCGCCACGCCGAGGGGGTGGAGAAGGATGGTGATGGCCGGCTCGTCGGTGATGAGGGTGATCGCCGCACGCGTGGCGAGCGACACGATGAGGGCGGCGAGCGCCACCAGCCCCGCGGTGGATGTGGCGAGGCCGAGGGCGGCCGCGATCACGAGGAGCAGCGGCAGGACATGGCCTGCGAGGAGCAGCAAGGTCCAGACGGGGAGGGCGCGGGGCGTCGCCATGCCCTCGTGGGCGTTCTTCGAGAATCCGGCCCAGGATTCGGCGAAGCTCCGGTACATCCGGCAGGTGGCGAGCCCGTGTCCGGCGACGAGGTCGGTGCGGTGACCGGCATGGCGGAGGATGCGGGGAAGGAACACGCCGTCATGGAGACGCCCGCGGATGGCACCGTGACCGCCGGTCCCGACGTAGACGGAGCGATCGACGAGGACGAGTTGCCCGCATGCCGCGCCGAGCGCCGGGCGGAGCGAGGCGCGCATCATCGGCACCGGCAGGTAGCCGACGAGGAGGAAGTTGATCATCGGTACCGTGAGCCGCTCGCCGAGGCTGCGCATGATCTGGCGCGGCACTGCGCTCACCAGGGCTGCTCCCGAGGAGCGGGCATGGGCGACGAGACCGGCCGCCGCCCCGGGCGAGAGGGTGACGTCGGCGTCGATGAAGAGGAGGTGCTCGCCCTTCGCCCGTTCGGCGAGGGCGGCGCAGGCGTGGTTCTTCCCCGTCCAGCCCTCGGCCAAAGCGGGTACGGAGACGAGGCGGACCCGTGGATCGGCCTCCGCCAGAGCACGGACGATGCCTGCCGTGGCATCGGTGGAATGGTCGTCGCCCACCAGCACCTCCACGGCGATGCCGGTACTCGCCAGCGCCGCTCGGATCGTCGCGGCGATGGTGGCCTCCTCGTCACGGGCGGGAATCAGGATCGAGACCAGTCCCTCCTGCGCGTCCCTGGGCTCGGGAGTCCGCAAGGCGATGAGGTTCGCGCAGGCGAGGATGGCGGGCAGGAGGGCGAAGGCGAGGGCGACGAGCGCCAGGGCGAGGGTCACGGGGCTCGGTCTTCCTCGGAATGGTGGGCGGGGTCGAAACGACGCCCGGCCAGTACGGCCCGCATCCGGCGCCAGCCGTCGTAGATGCCGCCGACGCCCTTTCCGCCGGAGGTCAGCGTCGTGAACCGCTCGGGCTCGCGGGCGACGACGTCGGCACAGAGCCGGTCCAGGGTCTCGGTCAGGTCGGCCTCCATCCGCGCGAGGCGCTCCGGCCGGGGCAGGGCGAGAAGCTCGCCTCCCCGCACCGGTGTGCCGAAGGCGGCGAAGGCTTCCGCGCCGCGCTCCTCCCAGAAGGCGTAGTCCAGGGCCAGCGGCACGAACAGGGCATCGGGGGCGATCTCGGGCAGTCTCGCGACACCGCCGCGCAGGCCCAGCGGCCGGGCGCGGACGTCGACGAAACGCCCCTGCGCCGTGATCCAGAGCACCTGTCCGGGCGCGCCGAGGACGGCACGTGAATGTTTGAGGAACTGCGCCGCGCCGCGACCGGAGTCGAGGTCAACCGGAAATGCGCCGATCCGCGCGAAGATCGCGTATTTCTCGAGCGCCTTCGCGTCGAACGGGGCGTGGCTGGTCCTGTCCGGGAACAGGCGGCCGGCGAGCAGGATGACTACGGCCGCATCCCACCAGGCCGGATGGTTGAGCACGACGACGATGGGACCGGAATGGTCGCCGATTTCCGGCACGCCCCAGCGGGCGAGCCGGAGTGCGTTCAGGTGGCGGCGCAGGAACCGGTCGAAATACCAGACCATGAACCGCCAGATCGGGGGCGAATGGCGCGGCGTGGGGCGAGCCGGCGGGCTCACGCGCTCTGCCGCACCTCGCCGCGGGTGTCCCCGCCCTGCGCGTCGGAATCGTGCGCGTCGGCGGCGATCCAGCCCGACATCATCACCATCGGCATACCGGGGCCGGGATGGGCCGCGCCGCCCGCGAGATAGAGGCCGCGCACCTGCCGCGAGCGGTTGCCGGGCTTGAACGCACCCATGAACTTGCCGTGCGAGGCGAGGCCGTAGATCGCACCGTTGAGCACCTTGTAGCGCTCGTGGATGTCCTGCGGCGTGAGGTGGCGTTCGACGACGATGCGCTCTTCCAGGTCGGGCATGTGGCCGGTGCGCTTGAGCTTGTCGAGGATGACCTGACGGTAGGCCGGAAACATCGTCGACCAGTCGTGGTGCGGCCGCAGATACGGCGTGTGGACGAGGACGTAGAGCGCCTCGCCACCCTCCGGCGCCACCGACGGATCGGTGGAGGAGGGCGCGGCGAGGTAGGCCGTCGGATCGGGGGCCGGCTCACCCTTGCGGTAGATGTAGTCGAACTCCTCCTCGGGATCGCGGGAGAAGACGAAATCGTGGTGGTTGAGGTGGTCGTAGCGCTTGTTAAGACCGAGATAGAGCACCACGCCCGAACAGGCCGGCTCGAAGCTCTTCTTCTCGTAGGCCTTGCCGACCTCGCCGCCGACGAGCTCGCGGTAGGTCCGAACCGAATCCATGTTGGAGATGACGGCATCGAACGGAGTGATGCCGGCGGCCGTCTTCACGCCCTTGACCGTGCCGTTCTCGATGGCGAGCCCCGTGACCTCGTTGCCCGGCCGCAGGGTGGCGCCGAGTTCGCCCGCGAGCTTCGTCAGCGCCTCGGCCACGGCGCGGGTGCCGCCCATCGGATACCAGACGCCTTCGGCCGTCTGCATGTGGGCGATGGCGCAGAGCACGGCCGGCGCGCCGTAGGGGGACGAGCCGACATATTGCACGAAATGGTCGAGCATCTGTGCGAGGCGCGCATCCTTCACTTTCGAGCGGATGGTGCCGGCCACCGAGGAGCCCATGCGCAGCGACAGCACGTCGCGCAGCGTCCCGGGATTCATGTTGGCGCGGATGTTGATCGTGTCGAACAGGTCCTCCACCGGCTTCCAGAAGAAGAACCGGTCGGAGACGCCGTGAAGGTGCTCGGAGATTTCGAGGAACTTCTTGTAGCCTTCGCCGGCCCCGGTATTGGGCGCGAAGCGCTCCATGTCGGCGGCCATGGCAGGCACGTCGGCCATCAGGTCGATCCGGGTGTCGTCGTCGAAGAAGCAGCGCCATTGCGGGTCGAGGCGGCGCAGGTCGAGGTAGTCACGGATGTCGCGTCCGGCCTCTTGGAAGATCCGCTCCAGCACCTTCGGAACCGTCAGGATGGTCGGCCCCATGTCGAAGCGGAACCCGCCCTCGTGCAGGACCGCGGCCTTGCCGCCGAGCCAGTCGTTCTTGTCGTAGAGCGTTACCGTGTGGCCGCGCGCGGCGCTCACGCAGGCGGCCGCCAGCCCGCCCAACCCTGCGCCGACGACGGCGACCGACGAACCGACCCGCATGTTCTCATCACTCCCCGGACGCGGATAACGCCGCGTCCTCTCGAACTAAGCTAGACCGGATCGGCCGATGGTCAACGCGCTAACCGGTCGCGCCGAAGCGATGATGCCTCTTCAATCACGCCCAAACTCGATGGTTTCGAGGAAGGCGTTGAGGGCCGCCTCGACAGAGGCTGCGCGCAGGACGCAGGCCTCGTCTAGCGTTAGGGCGAGCCGGGTCGCCGCGAGGCCCTTTCGATAATCCGGCCAACGGCGGCGGAGTTCGTCCAGGGACTGATGAGTCCCCGCCGGCCTCAGCGTTTCGCATCGTACCAGATGACGGAGCAGAAAGGCTTCGTGGCAGGGCTCCTGCCAAATCAGGTGAAGCCGGTGCTGAGCGCAAAGAGTTGCGGCCTTCGCATCACGTTCGGGCACGAGCCCTCGCTTGTCGCTGTCGAGAAGGATGGCTCCTCCGGCATAGGCACCCGTCCGCATGGTGCGATCACGGATCTGGCGGATGGCCCGCTCGACGAGGCCGAGGGGATCGCCTGCGCCGGGCTGCAGAAGCACGGCGTCGATGTGGATGCGCCGATGCCGCGCCTCGATCAGCCGTCCGAGCAGGACGCCGTAGCTCTGCTCGCTCTCTCCTTCGCATCCGAGGAAGATGCGGCGGCGTTGCGGGATCGCGGGACGGCGCTGCCTCATCCGATCTGCGGCACCGCGCCGAAGGCCCCGCCGAGGTACTTCCGATAGTAATTGTCGCCGCGCCGGAGCGCCTGGATATCGCTGAGGCCGTAGACCTGGGTGCGGCCCTGTCCGTCCTTCTCGCAAAATAGGACCTCCTCCTTGCTGAGGTCTTCGAGCAGTGAGGCGTTGTGGCAGGTCATCCAGAGCTGGGCATTTCGTGGATTTCGTACCGGATCGCGGAACCACCTCAGGATTTCCGGAAGGATCAGGGGATGGATGGCTGAGTCGAGCTCGTCAATGATGGCGATCCCGCCCACCTCAAGAGCACTAAATAGAGAAGGGTAGAGTTTTATAAACTGACGTGTACCGTGACTTTCGTATACCATTGGCATCGAGTAGGCGAGACCCTGATGAGTAAACATGGCAGCCAACGGTCCATTTTGGTTTGACTGGATGTGCATCGAGTCAATTCCGAGATCTATTCTTTCGATTTCTCCATTTAAGGCATCAATGAGTTCCGGCCTCTCGGCGTAATGTCGTGTGACAAGATCGTCTGGTGAATCTATTCTTTCAAAAAGAATATTCTTCGTTACCCTATTTGCAGATTCCCAGATCGATTTTGAATAGGGATGGTCGAGTTGTGCTAGCGTTGCGATCACACTTGCATCGGGACGGAGCACCTTGTGAAGGGCTTGCCTAAATCCTGCGAGCCCGAAAGCCCGAGCGGCTGTGACGGTCCCCTTGGAGTCACGCTCAAACAGCTTGAGTCTACGGCTGGCATGAGACGGACTGTACGATAAAATCTCTTTCAGGACTGACGCAGAACCACTTCCGCCGAGAATCACTTCATAGATATATGTGCATTGAAGTGCATTTGGGTCTTCGGCCTGTGATATATCCTCAAGGCCGCTCAGATGGATCGCCAAACGAGATGGTGCTTCCAGCATGGCTAAGTCGTTGAACCGATCGAAGGGCATCCGTGTGCCACGCGGTGCCGAGAAGCTGTCCCTGACAAACCAGCTCACGAAGGACAGCGCCTTCAGCACATTGGATTTTCCCGAAGCATTGGCCCCGAAGATGGCCACGACCTTCGGAGCCAGTTCCTTCGCGCTGCTGTGGATCGGCGCGAGATGGTTCCCGTCGTTCGACGCATGGCCGCTCGTCCTCAGATCGATGATCTGCGGATCGCGGATCGAGGAGAAGTTCTCGATCTCCAGGCGGTGGAGCATCCGCAAAAGTCCTGCTTCAGGCCTAAATTCCGGCCGCTGAAGGGTAAGATACACCACTTTTATGCCGATTTCGCCTCCTCAGGGCGGTGCCGGCATTACACCACCCGCCGCGACACCAGCCCCACCGCCGCGACGAGTCCCAGCGCCGCCACGGTGATCATCACGCCCCAGGACGGCAGTGCCGCCGACCAGCCTTCGCCGAGCGCATTCTGGTAGGCCTCGATGGCCCAGGCGTTGGGGGTGAGCCAGCCGGCCTGCTGCAGCCAGGGCGGCATCAGGAAGCGCGGGACCATGCTGCCGCCCACCGCAGAGAGCAGGAGCACGCCGAAAGTGGAGGCGAGATGCGCCTGCTGGCGGGTGTTGGCCGCGGCACAGGCGGCGAGCGCCAGCCCCGCCGCCATGGCCGAGACGAGGAGCGAGGTGACGATCCAGGCCGGCCAGTGCGGGCCGATCTCGACCCCGTAGACCAGGGCGGCGGCAGCGAAGATCAATCCGGCCTGGACCATCCCCTGGATCACCAGGAACAGGAACTTGCCCAGCACCACGACGGCCAGCCCCCCGGGCCCGGCCATGAGCCGGTCGGCGAGGCCCGATTGCCGCTCCTCCACCAGGGACATCGCCCCCTGCATGGCGGCGAACAGCAGGAACACGGCGGTGATGGCGCCGGCATAGTAGCTCACCCGCTCGTTGGTGCGACCCGAAGCCGTGCTCCTGCGCTCCACGAGCGAGGCGAAGGAGAACGGCTCCTTGCGGGCGCGCTGCTCGGCGAAGGCCTGGTTGAGGAAGGCGCGCTCGTCCGGCCCGATCTTGCCCGAGCGCTCCACGTCGGCGACGATCCGGGCGAGCACCACGTCGGGCAGCGACTCGTTGAGGACGCGCTGCAACTGGCCGAGCGCGATCGGGGTGGCGAGCGCGCGGGCCGGGTTCTCGATCAGCACCACCGGCTGGGCGGCCTCCGGCGGAGCTCCCGTCGCCGGTGCGTCGAGATCGCCGCGCAGGACCAGGGCGGCGTCGACCTCACCGCGCCGGACTGCGCTCGTCGCCTCGGCGAGATCGGTCGCGTTCAGGCGCTCGATGCGCAGGGACGGGTCGGCCTCCAGGGCATTCATCAGCCGCCCGGTGGTCTCGGTACGGGCGAGGTCGACGAGACCGAGATGGATGCGGATGCGGTCGCCGATGGCGCCCGAGAAGATCGCGGCGAAGATCATGAAGATCACGGTCGGCAGGACGAAGGCCATGACCAGGGCGGCGCGGTCGCGCCGGAGGCTGATCAGCATCACCCGGAAGGCGGCGGCGATCATGTCTCGTTCCCCGTCCGACGGAGTTGGACGGGCCGATCCGGCTCGGCGCGGTCCAGGGCCTCGCGATAGATCGCCTCCAGACCGGGCGTGCGGATGCGGATCTCGGCCACCGGTACGCCCTCCGTCCGGAGGGTGCCGAGGAGGGCGGTCCCGTCGAGACCTGCCCGATGGCTGGCCCGCCAGGTCAGCCCGGTATCGACGGGGACGAACCCCGCCCGGCGCAAGGCCGCCTCGGCGGCAGGATCGGCGGGGCTCGCGAGTGCCACCTCGTGTTCGGGAACCTCCGCGCGGATGCGTTCCAGCAGGATCGCGAGCCGGCCTTCGTGGACGAGCCGGCCGTCCGCCAGGATGGCGACCCGATCGGCGAGGCGTTCGGCCTCGGCGAAATCGTGGGTGGCGATGAGAATGGCGGCGCCTTGCGCCCGAAGGCGCGCGAGCACTGCATGGATCGCCGCGCGGGCGTGCAGGTCCACGCCTTGGGTCGGCTCGTCGAGGAGGACGAGGCGCGGCCGCGCCATCAGGCTCGCGGCGATGTTGGCCCGGCGCTGGTAGCCGCCCGACAGATGTCCCACGGGGCGGCGCGCCACCTCACCGAGATCGGCGAGTTCCAGGGCGGTGGCGACGGCCGCCTTGCGTTCGCTGCGGCCGATCCCGGACAGCTGGGCGAAGACCGACAGGTTCTCGGCCACGGTGAGGCGCGGATAGAGGGCGATCTCCTGCGGCACCCAGCCGATGGCGCGCCGGGCCTCCCGCTCGCGGAACGGGTCGGCACCGGCGATCCGCACGGTGCCGCTCCCTGGTGGCAGCCGTCCGGCCACGAGGCGCATCAGCGAGCTCTTGCCGGCGCCGTTGGGCCCGAGCAGCGCCAGGGTCTCGCCCGCCTCGATCCGGCAATCGACGCCGCGCAGGACGCAATGGCCGCGATAGGCGAGGACGGCGCCCCGGATCGCGACCAGGGGCTCCTGTTCCGGACTCATGACTGGCCGGTTCAGCGGGGCGGCAGGGCGCGGACGAGGCGCACCCGCAGGGCGATCCCGGGCTCGCGCAGGGTGAACCGCGCGCGCGCGAAATCCGGCCGGGTGCGCGTCGTCTCGCCGGAGAAGCCATAGGGTTCGAGGGGCAGGCCGAGACCGGTGCGGTCGAGGCGGCGGTTGCCGTTGAGGTCCTGGTAGGCGGCGACCGCGTAGATGCCGGGTGCGATCCCGGTGAGGACCACCCGCTGGCTCCGGCCGTCCGCCGCGACATCCTGGCCGCTGCGGCACTCGGCCTCCGACAGGCCGTCCTGGCACAGGGCGACGTAGACCGTGCCGGCTCCCGGCTCGATCCCCTCCACCACGACCTCGACGGTGGCGGCGCAGGCAGGGCTGCAGGCGATGCCGAGGATCAGCGCGAGGCCTTTCGCGATGGGGTGAGTCACGAGGTCTCGCCCGAGGTGGCGAGCGGCTGGGTGGTGGGGATGCCGGCAGCCTCCGCGCCCACGCGCCCGGCGGAGAGTTCCTCGATGAGAAGGCGGGCGGTGATGCGCGCCCCCTCGTAGATCACCGGAAGGCCGGAACCCGGATGGGTACCGCCGCCGACGAGGTAGAGCCCCGGACCGAAGCGGTTGTGCGGGCGGAAATACAGCATCTGCATCAGGTCATGGGCGAGGTTGAAGGTGGCACCCTCGTGCACGAAGAAATCGTCCCGCCACTGCGTCGGGTCGACGATACGTTCGTAGCGGATGCGGTCCTCGATGTCGGTGAGGCCCAGCAGCTTCAGCCGGTCGAGGACGAGGCGCCGGTAGCTCTCGCGGGTGGCGGGCCAGTCGATCCCGGATTTCAGGTTGGGCACCGGAACGAGGACGTAGAGGCTGGTATGGCCGGCCGGCGCCATGCCGCCATCGGTGTAGCCCGCGTGCTGGACGTAGAGCGAGGGCTGCATCGGCAGGGTGCCCTCGGTGATCTCGCGGATGTTGCGGGCGTATTCCTCCGACAGGAAGATGGTGTGGTGGCCGAGGCTCGCCGGCACCTTCCCCTCGATTCCGAGATACATCATGAAGGTCGAGCACGAGAGCCGCGCCTTGTCGATCTTGGCGTCGCGCCAGCGCGGACGGTGCGTCTGCGGCACCAGATCTTTGATGACCTTGGCGAAATCGCCGTTGATCACCACGGCGTCGGCCTTCAGGGTCTCGGCCCCGCAGACCACGCCCGTCGCCTTCTTTCCCTCGAAGATCACCCGGTCGACCGCCGTGTCGAGCCGGATGTCCACGCCCATGCGGCGGGCCAGGCCGGCCATCGCCTCCGATACCGCGCCGCAGCCGCCGACCGGGTGGTAGACCCCGTGCTCGTATTCGAGAAACGACAGGATGGTGAACAGGCTCGGGCACCGGAACGGCGACATGCCGAGATATTTGGTCTGGAACGCGAAGGCGAGGCGAACCCGCGGGTCCTTGAAGTAGCGCTGCAGGTCCTTGTCGACGCTGCGGCCGGGATGGAGATAGGGCAGGGCCGTGAGCATGGCCGGCGAGGCCATGGCGCGCAGGGTGTGGAAGGCCTGTTCCAGAACCGGCTTGAAGAACTTCAGCTTCACCCGGTTGTCGGCGAAGAATTTTCGGACGTTCTTGGCGTCGTCCGGTGCGATGCGGGCGACCTCGGCCTCCAGCCTGTCCATGTCGTTGGTGGCCTGGATCTCACCACCTCCCTCGAAGACGAGATGGTATTGCGGATCGAGCCGTTCCAGCTTGACGTGGTCCTCGAGCCGCTCACCGCAGGTCTCGAAGATGTCCGCGAGAATCTGTGGATAGAGGAAGAAGGTCGGGCCGATGTCGAACCGGTAGCCGCCCGGCGCCTCCACCGTCTTGGTCCGGCCTCCCACGGCCGGGTCCTTCTCGATCAGGGTGACGTGGACGCCGGCACGCGCGAGCAGGAGCGCCGTCGCCAATCCTCCAGGACCGGCGCCGACGACGATGACGCGGCGTCCGGACAGGGTCCGCATGCCATCCCGTGACTGAAGCAACGCCTTCAACTCCTTCGGCGACAGGCCCTCGTCGAGGGGAATCCCCTCGCACGAAGGCGTATCGATATTCGTTCCAAGCTCAAAGCCCCGCGCCCGGGAGTTCGCTCGCACCGGCCTAGCTTGCCGTCTAATCTCGACCGGCTTCAGGGACGGGACAATGGGTGCGGATTGTCGCGTGCCCGCATCGCCAGATGATGGAGGGCCAATGCGCCGGCGGTGGCCACGTTGAGCGAGTCGAATCCGGACGCCATCGGGATCCGTACGGTGCGGGCGCGCGCCATCATGTCCGGTGACAGACCCGGGCCTTCGGAGCCGAGAAGCAGCATCGCGCGCGATGGAGCCTCCAAGTCGGCGAGCACGTGCTCTCCACGCGGGCTGAAGGCCAGAGGAACGAGGTCGTTGGCCTCGGCGAAGTGCAGCATGGCCTCTGCCTCCAGCCGCACGAAGGGCACGATCAGCGCCGCGCCGGCCGAGACTCGGATCGCCTTGCGATAGAGCGGGTCGCAGGTGGCGCGGTCGAGGATCACGCCGTCGGCCCCGAACGCGGCGGCATTGCGGAACAGGCCGCCGACATTGTCGTGGTTGGTCAACCCGACGAGGCCGACCACCAGGACGGGGGCCGGTGCGGGGGGAAGGGCGAGGGGAATCTCCGCACCGCGCAGTCCCACCGCCATGACGCCGCGATGGATCGGGAAGCCTGCGATGGCGCTCATCACCGCTTTCGAGGCGGTGTAGACCGGCACCGATCCCGGCAGGGCGGCAAGGACATCGGAGAGCGGGGCCGCGCGCTCATGGCTCAGCAGTAGCGATTCGGGCGTGAACCGGGCGGCACCCGAGAGCAGAACCCTCAGTGTCACCTCCCCCTCGACGATGAACCGACCCTCGCGTCCGACGATGTCGCGCTCGCGCATGGCGGCATAGGCGGCGATGCGTGGATCGGCGGGGTCGTCGATGGGGATCGTGGACATGGACTTCGTGCGGTGAGCGAACGATCCTCCCCCTCTACGATAGAGGGGCCTGCCAAGCCGAGCCCGGTGGAGAGACCTCGCCCGATGACTCGCTCCCCTCACTCACGCGAGGGCCCCCCTTTCCCCTAGATGGGGAAAGGGGGGGGCGAGGATGTGCGGCTCAAGCCCCCGCCGGCCGTCCGCCCATGCGGATGGCCAGGGGATCGGCCTCTTCCTTGGTGGGCACCTTCACCAGGGCTTCGCCGTCGAGCACCACTTCGCCGGCCACCGAGCAGGTGCATTTGAGGCGCGCGCGGCGACGCTCGGGCACGAGTTCGGCCACTTCCACCGTCACCTGCACGGTATCGCCGATGCGCACCGGTGCGCGGAAGTTCAGGGTCTGGCTGATGTAGATGGCGCCGGGGCCGGGCAGGCGGGTGCCGAGCACAGCCGAGATCAGTCCGGCGGTGTAGAGGCCGTGCGCGATACGGGTGCCGAAGGGCGTGCGTGCGGCGAAATGCTCGGAGAGGTGGATCGGGTTGCGGTCACCGGTGATCTCGGCAAAGCCCACCACGTCGGAGGAGGAAATTTCCTTGTTCAAGGTCTCGGACAGCCCGACCTCGAGATCCTCGAAATACAGGACGCGCAATTCTGGCATCATCGGTCGGTCTCCCCCGTCTCACGTCGTGCTCGCGCGGCATGGTCCCGCATCCGACGTGTCGCGTCGCACAAGCGGTGCTGCAAATCCAGCGCACGGAGATCGAAAAATCGGCGCTCGACAGGCGTGGCGCACCCGGTCCAAGAGGCGAAGACCTGTCCTCGAGCCGATCCTGAGAGCCGATGACCGCCGCATCCGCCCCGACAATTCCGACCTCCCTGCGTCCCGTCGTCCTCCGGGTGGCGGGGCTGAACCTCGCCTATTTCGCCGTCGAGATCACGGTGGCCGTCGCGATCGGCTCCCTCGCGCTCATCGCAGACAGCCTCGATTTCCTGGAGGACGCGGCCCTCAACCTGCTGATCTTCGCAGGGATCGGCTGGAGCCTGCGCAACCGCGCCCGACTCGGCATGGTGCTGGCGTTCATCCTGCTCCTGCCGGCCTTCGCCACCGCCTATGCCGCCTGGGAGAAGGTGTCGGACATGGCGCCCCCGGCTCCCCTGCCGCTGACGCTCGCCGGCCTCGGGGCGCTCGCCGTGAACCTCACCTGCGCCGTGATGCTGGCCCGCCACCGCGAGGGTGGGGGAAGCCTGACGCGGGCGGCCTATCTCTCGGCCCGTAACGACGCCTACGCCAACCTCGCGATCATCGGCGCCGGCCTCGTCACGGCGCTGACGCTCTCGCCCTGGCCCGATCTCGTGGTCGCGGCCGGAATCGCCGTGCTCAACGCCGATTCGGCGGTGGACATCCTCAAGGCCGCCCGCGCCGAGTGGCGCGCGGCCCATCCCGAGGCATGATGCCGTCGCCCGGACCTCGTCCTGCTTCGCGGAGCGCCAGCGCAATCGCGCACCAGCGCCCATGCACCGGATCGGACCGGGTCCAAGCCCAAAGAGGTCTCCCATGCGCCTGTTCCCGATCTCCGACCTGCATCTCGAGCGCCGGCGTCCGGAAACGATCGCGCGGCCGGACGCGCCGTTCGACGTGCTGGTCTGCCCCGGCGACCTCTACGAGGGCCGGCCCGAAACCGGCCTCGCGGCGCTCCGCGAGATCGCGCAGGGACGGCCCATCGTCCTCGTGCCGGGCAACCACGAGCATTATGCGCCGACCGGCGATTCGCGCACCGCGCCCGAGCTGATCGCCGCCCTCGAAGCGGAGGTGGCCCGGATCAACGACGCGGGGGAGGGCGGTCCGGTCCACCTCCTCGACCACGGCAGCAGCATCGTCCTGGGTGGGGTTCGCTTCGTCGGCACCACCCTGTGGAGCGACTGGTCACTCGCCGGCCGCTGGCTCGACGCAACCGTGCCCGACCGTCCGGCCGATCCCGTCGCCTATGCCGCCGCGCGGATGACCGATCCGGTGACGGGCTCGCGCGAGTTCCGCGGCTCGATCCGCAAGGGCGACGGCTCGGTCTGGTCGCCGGCCGATGCCATGGCGGCGCATCTGGCGCAGAAGGCCGAACTCGCCGCCGCCCTCGCCGTGCCGCATCCCGGCCCAACGGTGGTGATCACCCACCATCCGGCGAGCCCGCTCGCGGCCGACGCATTCCGGACCACGCCCGGCGTGCCCTGGTGGGTGCCGGCCTTCTACGCCACCACCGCCCTCGACGATCTGCCCGAAGGGAATCGCCCCGACCTCTGGGTCTCCGGCCATTTCCACGCCGGCCACGATCTGCACATCGGCCGCACCCGCTGGATCGCCAATCCGGTGGAAGGCGGGACGTATTCGGCCGAGCGGATCGTGGAGGTGGGGTAGGGGATCTCTGGCGGCGAGCCTCCGGCAGCAGCGGGACGAGGTGGTGGGCATCGGTGAGGCGGGAATGCCCTACGCCCGCAATCCCTTCCGCTGATGCTGCTCCTTCACGTCGGCGATCTCGTCGAGCATCGCGCGCAGAGCGGTCAGGGCCTTCTCCTCGTCCTTGGTCAGCGGCTCGGTGGGATGAAAGTGGCGCACCAGCACCGTGAGCGCATCGCCGATGCGGCCGAGTTGCCTTCCATAGCTCGCCACCTCGGTCAGCACCTGCTCTTCCACCTCCGGCGCGCTGGAGCGGCCGACGCTGATGTTGATCAGACCGACCTGGTTGTTGAACGGACTGAGAAACGCCGACCAGATCGCCTGGGTCACATTGCCGGAAAGTGGAAGCCTGATGGTCGCCACGGGATGCCTCCTCCGAGGGGAAAGCGATCATGGTCCCCGCCGTGGTGAGTCGGCAATCGATGATCGAGGCACCATGATCCCGCGCTTCGCCACGGCGCGGGCTCCATAGGTTCATCTAAGGGCCTATCGGTCCGGTCGGGACCGATGCGGCACGTCCCGAGAAACCGATTCCCTCCGCCCTACGTAGGGGCGGGGAGGGGCGCTGCCCCCACCCGGATCGGAGCCATCATGAACACCTTCATCGCCGTCGTGCTCGTCTGTGCCAATGCGATCCCGGTCGAATCCTGCTCGGACGACAAGGCGAGCGAGGTGCGAAAGGTGCGGGTTTCGAACGAGCTCGGCTGCACCAACGGCTGGCAAGAGATCATCTCCCGTACCGATCTCAGCGAGGAGATCGGCAAGACCGCCTATCTGAAGACGGAATGCCGCCGCGTGAAGGAGCCGCAATGAGCCCTACTTGTCGTACTTGATATAGGCGAAGCGCGCGTCGGTGGGCGTGCCCTCCAGGCCCTGCCCTTCCGTGCCCGGCTGCCAGCCCACGACCTCCTCGATCTTCCTGGCCAGGGCAAAGTCCTTGTCGGTGATGCCCTTGGCCGCGTGGTTCATCAGCCGCACCTCGACCCAGGCATAGGAGGCGGTGAGGTCCGGGTGGTGCCAGGCGGCCTCGGCGAGATGGCCCACCGTGTTGATGACCATGAGCGTGCTCTTCCAGCTCGCCGTCTTGTAGGTCCGCCGGATCCATCCGTCCTCGTAGGTCCAGGCCGGCAGCTCGGCGGCCAGACGCTCCGCGATGGTGGCGTCGTCGATGACGTCTTCGCGCGATCCGGCCATGGCCTGTACTCCTGTTCGATGGTCAGCGTCGTCGTGACGAGGGACAATGTGTCCGCGACACCGGACCCTGCCTCGTGCGCCGGTTTCGAGCAAGATCACGTGATCTCGCAGGTTGGCGCCGCGCCCGGTCCGACGCGTCGTCGTCGAAAGTCCGGATCTAGACCGCGGGACCGCGAGCCGCATCGGTGGACGGCGGTGATGCGAGACCCTATTAAATAAGAATAACAGGCTAGCGGCCCCTTCCATGGGATCGGAACCGGCCAGAACTCGATCCCCAGGGAGACGATGCTCATGCTGTCACGGCGCGGATTGCTCGCGACGGCGGCGTTCTGGCCCATGGCCGGCACCCTGGCCGGCACGGCCGCGGCCGCACCGGCGACCGTGCGCGTCGGCAGCCTGCCCTTCGGCACCGTGTCCTGGGAGATGGCCGTCATCAAGGCGCGCGGTCTCGACGCCGCCAACGGCTTCACCCTCGACGTGGTCAAGCTCGCCGGCAACGACGCGGCCCGCATCGCCTTCCTCGGCGGCCAGGTCGACACCATCGTCGGCGACCTGATCTGGGCCGGCCGGCTCAGCAACGAGGGCAGGGCGATACGCTTCGTGCCCTACTCCACCACCGAGGGTTCGTTGATGGTGCGGCCCGGCAGCGCCATCGCCGGCCTCAAGGATCTGGCCGGCAAGCGCCTCGGCATCGCTGGCGGACCCCTCGACAAGAACTGGCTCCTGCTCAAGGCCCAGGCCAAGGATGCCGCCGGGATCGACCTCGAATCGCAGGCCCAGATCGCCTACGGCGCGCCGCCGCTCCTGGCGCTGAAACTGGAACAGGGCGAACTCGACGCCGCCCTGCTCTACTGGACCTATTGCGCCCGCCTCGAGCCGAAGGGCTTCACGCGCCTCATCGGATCGGACGACATCATGCGCGCGTTCGGTGCCACCGGCTCCATCGCCCTCATCGGTTACCTGTTCGAGGGCGCCACGGTCTCCGGCAAGTCCGAGGTGATCGCCGGCTTCGTCCGCGCCTCGCGGACCGCCAAGGACATGCTCGCCAACGACCCGTCCACGTGGGAGGTGGTGCGGCCGCTGATGTCGGCCGAGGACGAGCCCACTTTCGAGGCCCTGAAGCGCGATTTCCTCGCCGGCATCCCACGCCGGGCCATCGCCACGGAGCGCAGCGACGGCGAGCGCCTGTTCAGCGTCCTGGCCAGGCTCGGCGGTGAGCGCCTGGTGGGGGGCGGGGCGACCCTGCCCGCCGGCCTCTATTTCGACGGGGCCGGAAACGGTTGAGCCTCACCGTTTTCTCCGATCGATACGGCGACCGGTGATCCGGCCCGGCTCCAACGCCATGGGATTGGCGACCCGGCTCGTCTCCGTCCTGCTGCTGCTGGCAGCCTGGCAGATGTCGGCGAGCCTGGCGGGATCGCGGCTCCTGCCGGCGCCGTTGGCGATCCTCGACTTCATCGTGAGCGAATCCGCCAGCGGCGACCTCTGGCGCAATGTCGGCATCACCCTCACGCGGGTGGGCGTGTCCTTCCTCATCGCCATGGGGCTCGGCGTCCTGCTCGGCATCGCGCTGGGGCGGCTGAAGGGCCTGAACCTCGCCCTCGACACGCCGCTTCTCATCCTGCTCAACACGCCTGCCCTCGTCATCACCGTCCTCGCCTACATCTGGGTCGGCCTCAACGAAGGGGCCGCGGTGCTGGCGGTGGTGCTCAACAAGCTGCCCAACGTGGCGGTGATCGTGCGCGAGGGCGCGCGCGGCCTCGATCCGGGTCTGGAGGAGATGGCCCGGACCTATCGCTTCGATCGACGCACCTGGATCGCCCATGTGCTGGTGCCCCAACTCCAGCCCTTCGTGGTGGCCGCGGCCCGGTCCGGTCTCTCGCTGGCCTGGAAGATCGTGCTGGTGATCGAGCTGCTCGGGCGTCCGAACGGGGTCGGGTTCGCCATCAACTTCTACTTCGTCCAGAGTCTGAACGTGGCGGCCATCATCGGCTACAGCGTCGTCTTCATGAGCGTGATGATCGCCATCGACATCCTGATCCTCCAGCGCCTCGAAGCCCATGTCCGACGCTGGCGCTGAGATGACCGACGCCCTGTCCGTCTCCATCCGCAGCAAGGTCTACGGAGCCGGCGGGCCTGAGCCGGTGGAGGCGGTGCGCGACCTCTCCTTCGCCGTCCGCCGCTCGGAGATCGCCTGCCTCATCGGCCCTTCGGGCGCCGGCAAGACCACCACCCTGCGCATCCTGCTGGGGCTCGATGCCGCCTATGAGGGAGCGGTGACCCCGGACACGCGCGAGGCCGGGATCGCCATGGTCTTCCAGGAGCCCCGCCTTCTTCCCTGGCGCACGGTCGAGCAGAACGTCCGCCTCGGATTGCCGCGCCCCGAGCGCGGTCGCGATCTCGACGCCCTGTTCGAGTCCCTCGGCCTGACGCCCTGGCGCGGGCGCTATCCGGGCAAGCTCTCCCTGGGCATGGCGCGGCGCGTGGCCCTGGCCCGCGCTCTCGCCCTCCGCCCTCGCATCCTCGTGCTCGACGAGCCCTTCGTCTCCCTCGACGACACGGCCGCCGCGTCCCTTCGGGAAATCGTGGTGGAGGCCGTGGGCCGGGAGGGGATGGGCGTCCTCATGGTCACGCACAACGTCGCCGAGGCGATCGAGATCGCGGATCGGCTCCTTCTCGTCTCCGCGCGACCGGCGAGCCTGCTCGCCGCGATCACCCTCGATCGTCCCCGAAGCGGGCGTGACAGGGCTTGGGCGGAAGCGACACGAAGAAGCCTCGCGAATCGTTTTCCGGGCGTCATCGCCGCCTGAAGGCCCGTCTCCGCGACGGAAGACGGGCAGGATATCGCCGGCGCGACATTATGCACATGGGCTCACAGATCTCGGCCGGTCCGTAGCGACTACGCTGTCATGCGGCGAGACAACGCAGCGCTTGATCCAATAGCGCCCAATCGATGCGTCATCGCGGACGATGAAGGCCTGCACTCCTGAGACGAAAATGCATTATTCTGCAGTTTCGCTCGGCGTCGATTTTCCTGCATGCCGGACGTCGCGACCGTTCTTCCGAACAAAACTCGCTCAATGTCTGGTTTCTGGCATGCCAGAGCGTTCGTATGCGTGAATCGCATAAGAAACGTCTTCGTCTTCTAAATGCTTTTGTCTTGTCGATATCGAATTTTGCGGTGCAGCATTTCTATGTGCATACGCGAAAGGCCAGCGGAGGTGAAGACATTCCTTCACCAGGACTTGATGCGACCTGAGCTCAAGCTTGCTCAATCGAGTTGACGCCGCCGCGATTTTTCTTAGAGTTCATTCAAGCTTCGGTTCCGAGGGGCGCCGCAAAGGGGTAGCGGCGACCGGGAGAGGAAGTGGTTGTTTCCGTGAAAGGCTTCGCAGGAACGACTGCTTACGAGACCCTATCGAAGTGATCTATCCCTGTCGCAAACAACAGGTCGCACAAACGGGTGCAGTCGAACTGCTCTCCAGGCGTGTTAAAGACTTGTCGGAGGAATGCATGAGAGCGGTCCATCTTCTCGCACTCGGCGCTGGTCTGGTGGCTTCGGCCCCCGCCTTCGCCAATGACGACGTCCTGAAGCGCTCGGCCGATCCGGCCCAGCAGGTGCTTCAGACGGTTGACTACGCCAACACGCGCTATTCGAAGCTCGACCAGATCAACGCCAGCAACGTGAAGCAGCTTCAGGTTGCCTGGACGTTCTCGACGGGCGTTCTTCGCGGCCACGAGGGTTCT